>JAOTRV010000007.1 GCA_030247575.1 Sulfuritalea sp. | reverse complement strand
GCAGCGATCGGCGGCAGCGGCCTGCTGGTGGTGATTCTGCCGGCGCTGCTGGCCAGCATGGCGGTGCCCTGGGTGCATCAACTGGGGCAGGGTGCGCAGCAGGCGCAGCGCGGCCTGGCGGCGGAAGCGCCGCTCGCCCACCGCATCCAGGAGCGCCAGCGTTTTCTCCTGCCCGACATCGGCGAGGTGCTTGCCGAACAGTGGCAGGCGCCGCCCGGCGTCAAGGTCGAGCGCATCGAATGGGAACTGGGCGGCCAGTACCTGCAAACCGGCGACAGCACCGGCAGCATCCTGTGCCGGGACGGCGAGGATTTCCACGTCTTCCGCCTCGCCGCCGCCCCCACCCCGCGCTGGCGCATGTATTGGCGGGATGCGGCAGGCAGCCTGCACCGTTCCGACTGGACCTCGGCGCCGGCCGAGCCGACGCCGCAAGCCGTGCCCCTGGTCCCGGCCTGGACGGCGGACGGCTTCGCGTTTCCGGTGCGCATCCCGCGCGGTTTCGTGACAGTCGAACGGCGCTGGGCCTCGGGCAAGGTGTTGCAGTCCGACGCCCTGGATGGCCAGGCGCTCCCGGCCGCGACCGATACCTGCCTGCCGTCGCCCTACCGCAACCGCGATGCCGAAGCGGTGCTGACGGGCGTGGGCATCCGGCTGTGGCTGGCCGATGCCAAGCGCATCGGGTTTGCCAGCTTCAGCCGTCCGGCGGAGTGAACGCCTGTGACCGGATCGCTGTCCCGCCGTCCGTCACCGACCTGATCGCCGTACCGCCAGCGCCGACTTTCAAGATCCAGTCGTCAGTCGTCGCAGACGATTTGCACTCCGGCTCGGGTCGGAATAGCCTGGCCAGATGGCTGGTCATCGGGGATACACCATGAATACTTGGCGCGTGCAAGACGCCGAAGCCCGTTTCGTCGAACTGCTGGATGCCTGCGTCAGCGAGGGTCCGCAGGTCGTCACGCGGCGCGGCGTGGAAACGGCCGTGCTGGTTCCCATCGCGGACTGGAAACGGCTGCGCGGTTCGGCTCGCCCGTCGCTGAAGGAACTGCTGCTGTCCGCCTCTGCCTGGTCGAACCTGGCGCTGCCGGCTTGCGGCAGGGCGAAACGCCGTTCCCCGCCCGCGCTTTGACGCCGGCTTGATTGCCGTGTCGCTGGCGCCGACTTTCAAGGTACTGCCCGTGTGTCGTGAAAGCGGGGTCGACACAACTAATCCAATGGATTAGTATTGCCCGATGCGGGTCACCGTTGCCGAACTGCCGGAATACATTCGTTGCGCCGAGCGCTTGCTTTCCGAAGTCGAGCGCAAGGACGTAATCGATTACCTCTCGGCGCAGCCGAAAGCCGGCGACCTGATGCAAGGCACCGGCGGTGTGCGCAAGCTGCGCTGGGCGCGCGGCGGCAAGGGCAAGAGCGGTGGGGTGCGGGTGATCTACTATTTTCACAGCGACCGCATCCCGCTCTATTTGCTGACGATGTTCGGCAAAGGCGAAAAGGACAATCTGAGCAAGGCGGAACGCAACGAGCTGGCCGAACTGGTCGGTCTGCTCAAGCAACTGGCGGGAGACGAGATATGAGCAAGGCATTCGCAAGCATCAAGCAGGGGTTGCAGGAAGCCATCGCGCATCAGCAGGGCGGGCAGGCAGGCGTCAAGCTCCACGTGCCACCGCAGGTCGACGTAAAGGAAGTGCGTCGCCGCACCGGTCTGACCCAGGCGGAATTCGCCGCCCGCTTCGCGATCAGTCTGGGCACGCTGCGCCATTGGGAACGCGGCGATCGTACGCCGCGGGGCACGGCATTGGTGCTACTCAATATCATTGCGAAAGAACCGAAGACAGTCCTGCGCGCCCTGGAAGCGGCCTGACTGCCGTCGCGCCGGCCGTCACCGGCAGGCCCGTGGCTCCGTCAGGGCTTCACATTCCTCCGCCCCGGGCCAGCCTGATCGCCGTGTCACCAGCGCCGACTTTTGCGAGAAAGGTGGGCGGCTATGCAAAATCAATGTGATGCTGACCCCAATAGCTTTTAAGGAATGGGTGTACAAGCTGTTCGCAGCAGGATGATAATTAGATTTCCCAAGGCCCGGATTTGAAAGTCGGGCCCCACCAGCGGAGAACTTTCCAAATGAGTGTTCATCCTATTTCCGAGAAGCTATTTGCCTATCTCATTTCAAATATTTCGGGCGATAGATTCGAAGCTTTGGCCAAAGCACTCTTTGCAGCCGAGCTTGGCGGTGATTTCGTGCCTTTGGGTGGAATGCACGATGGTGGAGCCGATGGATTCCTCGAAGGAAAAGTCTTGCCAGGAAAGAAGCCCGGCACTTTCTACCAGTTCAGCATCACCGAAAAGGATGCAGCACGTACGAAAGTCCGACAAACATTAGACGCGCTGACGAAGGTTGGTCGAGAACCAAAGAATTTGATATACGCAACCAATCAATTGCTTCCTAAGCAGGACCTGCTTAGTCAGGAAATATTTGATGACTACCAAGTCTTGCTAACGATAAGGGATTTTGAAAGGCTGAAACAACTAGTCAATACAGAGCAAAAGTCCAATGGTGTATTCCTCGCCTTTTTTTCTGGCGACATAGCCGCAATAAGAAACAGTACTGAAACCCTGCGTGGGTCAGTCAATCAGTTTGTAAAGGATCCGACAGTTTTTGCATTTCTTGATTTCGAACTGAGGGAGCGGTTTGCTCCAGACCACCTCACCGACCGAGTTGTTGATTCGCTGATTTACTGGGCTTTGCGGGATACCGATCCAGACGCTGGGAAGCTGCTCGGTCGTGAGGAGATTGCTGAAGCAATTAGTTCTGTATTTCCGACTGCATCTTCAATTCTAAGACCGAGGCTGAACGATAGACTCGCTGACCTGGCAAGAAAATACCAAGGGGATAGCGAACGAATTAGGCACCACAAGCAAAAGGATATGTTTTGCTTGCCGTTCGAAATGCGTAAGCAGCTTGCGGAACGAGCGCTTGAAGAATCCAAACTTCAAGATCATTTCATTCAAAGTATTCGTTCACGGCTGGAATTGCAGACGAAACAGCCGCTTTCTCCTGACGACGCGCAGGTGGGTACTCTGCTCATCTTTGATTCCGTCCACGATTATTTTGTTGAGCAAGGTCTTGTTCTTGCGGCGTATCTCGACAACAAGGTTGAGACGCTGACGATCTCTGATCAGATAGTCGAGCGGCAAGTTGAACGGGTGCTGCAGAAATCGCCTGACAAGGCTCGTATATCCCCTGCAATGATTGAAGACGCACTACAAGTATTGCGTGGCGTGTTCTATTCACCGACAGAGCTAGAGAGGACCTATCTCGGCTATTTAAGCCGCACCTCTCTCTTATATATGACGCTTCAGCGAGCTCCAAAGATGGTTGAGTACTTCAATCAAATGGGCGGCAATTTTCGCCTACTTGTTGGTTCCGACATGCTCGTAAAGGCAATATCAGAAAATCAATTGCCGCCCGAGCGCAGACAGGTCGAGATTCTTCTAAAGGCTTGCGTTGAGGTTGGCGCAAAGCTCGTACTGACGGAGGCTGTCTTGGAGGAGGTTTTTACTCATCTCCATGCAGTGGACCTCGAGTATCGAAATCACTATTTGCCAAACGAACCATATCTCTCGGCGAAGGACGTGACAGAGTGTGATCGAATACTTATTCGTGCCTATTACTATGCCCGGTTCGAAGGGAAAAAGATTTCGTGGGATAAGTTCCTTAATCAGTTTCTGGACGTACCTAGTCTGCGGGCCAAGTTACAGAAGGGGCGAGCAGAATTGAGGGGTTTGCTTATCCAGCGCTTCTGCATGGAATATCTCTCCAGTGAAGATATTGCTGACGGTGTCAATAGCACCGAGGTCGAGGCCCTCGCAGAGAAGCTGCACGAAGCAAGAAATACGAAGAACGAAGTTCTTTCTTACAACGACGCATTGATGGTTCATGCGGTCTATCGTCAGCGGAAGTTGCATAAGGAGCAGGCAATCTATGACGGGTTTGGTTTCAGGACGTGGTGGCTGACAAAAGAAACATGGGTGCTGAATTTCACCGCACCGCTAGTTATTCGAGAGGGTGGCGTGCCCTATATCATGCGACCAGAGTTCATTCTGAATTTCATCGCCCTCGCGCCGAAGGCTGCACATGTTAGGAAGTCATTCAGGGAATTATTGCCAACAACCGTTGGCCTACAACTCGGGCAGCATCTCAGGCCCGAGGTAATGCACAGTCTTCTTGCGGGCACCCAAGAGTGGGCGTCACTATCCCCGGAAAGAGTAGCGGTGATGATTGGGGAAAAGATCAATCGGCTCAAGCACGATCGCCTAAAGAGGTACTTAGCAAACGTTTGATCACCGGTAGGGGGATCGGTTGATGTGGTTGCACGCCACGCCAGTGATTTGTTCAGTGCGGTGCGTGAGACCTTTGTCACTGGCGTTTATTCGCCACCCCACTAACCACATGCCCCGTCGGCACCAGCCGCGACGCCGGCTCGCAGTGCCGCGTCTGGTCGTCGAAGAAGAAGTCGGGTTCGAATTCGCTGAGGAAGCGTGACTTCTCAAGGCCGCCGAGGAACATGGCTTCGTCGACCTCGACCTGCCATTCCATCAGGGTGCGGATCGCGCGTTCGTGAGCGGGGGCGCTGCGCGCGGTGACCAGCGCGGTGCGGATTTTCATCTTGCATCCGGCGCTGTCGGCGCGCAGGCGGTGCAGGGCTTCGAGCAGGGGCAGGAATGGCCCCGGCGGCAGCGGGTGCAGGGCGCGGCGTTCTTCGTGGTCCTGGAAGGCGGCGAGGCCCTGTTCCTGGAACACGCGCTCGGCCTCGTCGGAGAACAGCACGGCGTCGCCGTCGAAGGCGATGCGCACTTCCAGCGGGTGCTTCTCGGCCTCGGTCAGCGAGGCCGCATACACGCGCGCGGCGGGGAAGCCGGCGACGAGCGCTGCGCGCACGTCGGCCTCGTTGGCGGAAAGGAACAGGTTGGCGCCCAGCGGCTTGAGGTAGTGGAAGGGCGGCCGGCCGCGCGTGAACACGCCGCGTTCGAGTTCGAGCCCGGCGGCGCTGGCGGACTTGAAAATGCGCAGACCCGAGACCGGGTCGTTGCGCGAGAGGATCACCACGGCGACGCGCTGGCGCTCGGGCGTGTTGAAGGCCAGCAGCTTCTGCACCAGCGGGAAGGCGACGCCGGGCCGCGCCGGCTGCTCCATGCGTTCGAGCTGCAGGCGCATGTAGGCGGAATCGTCCTGGTCTTCGAAGACGCGGTTTTCCTCCTCGAAATTGAACAGTGCGCGCGAGGAGAGCGCGACGACGAGCTGGCCTTCGAGGCTGGCGGGCATCAGGGCTTCTCCGCTTTGGCGAGCTTCGCCTGCAGCCAGGCGGGAAAGGATTTCCACGGCATGGCGACATGGCCGCCGGGCAAGGCACGCTCCTTGTCCGTGCGGCAGACGATGAGGCCCGTCGCGGTGGCGTCGCCGCCGGCCACGGCCAGGAAGCGATTGAGCGGCTCGACATGGCCGGCACCCGGGGTCGCCGTCAGCTTGACCTCCACGGGCTGCAGCTTGCCGTCGATCACGATCAGCAGATCGACCTCCAGCCCATCGTGCGAGCGCCAGAAATACACATCCGGTTTGCGGCCCAATGCCATGAAAGCCTTGAGCGCTTCCGTGACCACCCAGCCTTCCAGCAGCGGCCCGCCCATCGGCCCGGCCAGCGCGGCGGCGGCATCCGGTTGGCGGGTCAGCAGGCTGACAAGGGCGGAATCATGGAAATAAAACTTCGGCGTCTTGACCACCCGCTTGCCGTAGTTGCGGAACCACGGCGGCAGGAAGTGGGCGATGTAGGACGCTTCGAGCACACCAGCCCAGGATTTCACCGTGGGCTGGCTGATGCCGAGCTCGCGGGCCAGGTCGGCGGCATGGAATTCCTGGCCATGCCGGGTTGCCGCCAGATTGAGGAACTGGTTGAAGCTGCGCAGGTCGGGAATGTTGCGTATCTGCCTGACGTCGCGCTCGATGTAAGTCGACACATAGCCGCGCAGCCACAGGTCGCGCCGATCGGGATGCAGGGCGGGAATCGGATAGCCGCCGTTCCAGAGCAGCTTGTCCAGGCCGGGCCGGGGCAGTTCCGGGTAGGAAAAGGGCGGCAGCTCGAGGATGGCGACCCGGCCGGCGAGGGATTCGCTGACGTCGCGCATCAGGCCGAACTGCTGTGAGCCTGTGAGCAGCCAGCGCCCGCAACGACGAGGTCCGGCATCGATGCGCATCTTGAGGTGCGACAGCAGCGCGGGAACGTACTGAATTTCGTCGAGGATCACGGGCCGCTTGGCGAAGCGGCCAAGAAAGCCGGCGGGATCCACCGACGCAAAGTCGCGTTCGAGCGGATCGTCGAAGCTGACATAGTCGACCTGGTCCCCCGCTTCGTGCCGCAGGAAGGTGGTCTTGCCGGATTGCCGCGGGCCGGTGACCAGGATGGCGGGAAAACCGGTCAGGGCTTGGTGCAGGGCGTCGGCGAGTTGGCGTTGTCGATACATTCGGCAATACTAAAATCGGATTTTAGTTTTGTCAAACCGGTTTTGTCGAATCAACGGGCTTGGCCATTTGCGGATTCCTGTTTGTGTGTGCCGATCGATCCGGCATGCGGATTGGAAACCGATGCCGGCGAGCGTACAGTGAAGCTTTTGGGATTTCCCTCCACGACCATGCGCCTTTCAACGACGGCTCTCGGCACGCTTCGCCATTTCGCTCCGTTCATGGCCGCCATGCTGCTGGCGGCCTGTGCCGCCGTACCACCAGCGCCGACTCTTGCGGTGGCGCAACTCGCGCCGGGCGGCACGCTGCGCGCCGCGATCAACTACGGCAACCCTTTGCTGGCGACGCGCGATGCGACGACCGGCGAGCCGCGCGGCGTTTCGGTCGATCTCGCGCGCGAGCTGGCGCGGCGCCTGGGCGTGGCCTTCGAGCCGGTCATCTACACGGCGGCGGGCAAGGTGGTCGAGGGCATCAAGGCCGGCGCCTGGGATGTCGGCTTCTTCGCCATCGACCCGGTGCGGGCGGCGGATACCGATTTCAGCGCAGCCTATGTGGTGATCGAGGGGGCCTACCTGGTGCCGGAAGGGTCGCCGATCCGACGCAACGAGGACGTCGACCGCCCGGGCGTGCGCGTGGTGGTCGGCCGCGGCAGTGCCTACGACCTCTACCTCACCCGCAATCTGAAGCAGGCCGGGCTGCTGCGCGTGCCGACCTCGCCGGAGGTGACGAACACGATGGTGGCGGAAAGGATCGAGGTGGCGGCGGGCGTGAAGCAGCAGATGCAGGCCGATGCCCGGCGCGTGCCCGGCCTGCGCCTGCTCGACGGGCGCTTCATGGAAATCCGGCAGGCGATGGCGGTGCCGAAGGGCCGCGCGGCGGGGGCGGCCTACGTGGCGGCTTTCGTCGAGGAGATGAAGGCCTCGGGCTTCATTGCCGATGCGCTCAAGCGCCACGGCGTCGAGGGCGCCATTGTTGTAAACCCGGTGGCAGACCCGGTGGCGGGGCCGGCGCCCAAATGAAACGGGGCGACGCGGCTGCCCGCGTCGCCCCTCAGAAGTTGGTTGCGGCCGCGGCTCAGCAGCCGGCGGCGCACTTGCCGCCGCTGTCGAACTCCATGGTCTTGCCGCTCAGCGGCACATGGGCCGGCACCTTGACGGCCTTGAGGAAAGCCTCGGTGCGCGAGCCCGGGCGCACCTTGCCGCCGACGGTGCCGACTTCATTGACGTGCGAGGCGATCACCGAGGCGGGCTTGACCAGTTCGTTGATCACATAGGCCGCTTCGGTCGGGCCGGTGGTGAAGGTGTCGCCGATGTTCATCACCGCCAGCTTGGCCGCGTAATGGCCGCGCACGACCTTCTCCTGCTCGCCGGTGATGCCGGTGTCGCCGGAGAGATAGACCACCAGGCCGTTGCTGAACTTCAGCACGTAGCCGGTCGCCTCGCCGACATAACCGGCAATGCCGGCGTCTTTCATGTGCTTGCCGAGGTCGCCGCCGATGTACTCGGGGTCGAGGCCGTTGCTGTGGCTCGCCGGCACCGTGGCGATGGTGACGCCGCCGATTTTCACGCTGGCGCCGAAGCGGGCGAGGATGGAATTCTTCGGGTCGCCGCCGGCGGCCTTGAGCTTGTTGGCGAAGAAGGGCGGCATCTCGCTGCCGGTGACGATCTTGGCGTTCTTGGCCAGCGCGATGTTGACGGCGTTCGTGTTCGGCAGGGCCGAGACCGAACCATCCGGTTTGTCGCAGGCGCCGGAGTTGGGCGCCTTGTTGTGCGCGTTGCCGACGTGGTCGCCATGCATGTGGGTGACGAGGATGACGTCGATCTTGCCCAGGCGCGGATCGTCGGCGCCGGCGACGGTGCGGCCCGGATCGTAGAGGATGCGCGTGCCGTTCGGGTCTTCGAAGATCATGGCACGGTCGAGCGGGCAGAGCTCGCCCTCCTGGCCGCCGAGCGGCGTGATTTTCACGTTCGAGGCGAGCGCCGGCTGCGCCATCAGCGCGCCGACGGCGAGCGCGGAAAGCAATGATGCGATTTTCATGGTGGATCTCCTGTTGGGCAGTACTATTTTTGGTTTGGGACTACGCCAAAACGGTAGCACGATTTGGCGCCAACAGGCGGTGCGGTGCAGCAGCGACGTTGCGTTAATCGCGCTTCAGGCTTGCTTCGGTTTCGCCGCTTTGGCAGCTTTGGGTGCGGCCGCATACAGCTGCGTCATGCGCGCGGCCTCGTCGGCGACGCGCTGGCGCAGGTCGGGCGGGGCCAGCACTTCGACGTCGGCGCCGAACTTGAGGATGTCCATGATCAGTTCGCGGTGGTCGGCATAGGGGAATTCGAGCAGCCAGGAGCCGTCCGCGTTGTAGGCGCCCTTCTGCTTCGGATGCCAGGTTTCCTGCGCGACCCAGCGCGCGCGCTTGGGCGTGAAGCGAAGTTTGGCGTGCTGCAGCCTGCGCCCGGAGAAGATGCCGTAGCCGGCGCCGAGCACTTCGTCCAGGCTGCGGTGCGAGACCTCGCGCGCCTTCCTCTCGATGACATTGGCCTCGCGGATGGAATCGAGCGAGAAGTTGCGGATGTCGTTGCGCAGGTGGCACCAGGCGTCGAGGTACCAGTTTTCGCGGTAATACACGAGGCGCTGCGGCGAGACTTCGCGCTCGGTGGTTTCGCCGCTGCCGCGGGCGAAGTAGGTGATGGCGAGGCGCTTCCTGCGCAGCAGCGCGGCGCCGACTTTCTCGAAATGCGCCAGCTTGAGGTCGCGCTTGCCGAGGCCCACGATCAGGACGCGGCGGCGGATTTCCTCGGCGGTGTTTTCGGCACTGCCGAGCAGGCTGTTGAGCCGCGCGATCAGCGGCTGGATGTGCGGCGTGAGGATGCCGCCGGGATCGAGGTCGGTGAGCAGGTGCTGCATGGTCAAGAGCGCATGCACCTCGCCCGAGTTGAACCACAGGCCGGGCAGTTCGTACTGGGCGCCGGCTTCGGCGTGCGGGGTGTCGAAGCGGTAGCCGCCGCCAGTTCCACCATGCCTGTCCCAGACGATCGGCGCGTTGAGGCGGTTGCGCATGTATTCGAGGTCGCGCTTCAGCGTGGCGCGCGAGACTTCCAGCGCTGCCATGAGGTCGACAAAGGGCACCAGCTTGCGGTCGTGGATCATCTGGTCGATCTTGTAGAAGCGCTCAGTGCGATCCATGGTGCCTCCGCAGGGCCGCCCCAAGGAGGCGCAGTCGAAACCGGAGCGGGCAAAGCCCGCGAACCGTGGTCACCCCCTTCCCTGGGAAGGGGGATGGGGGGAAGGTGGTCATTGTTCGGAAGTGAATTGGTGGAAGTGGTCGAGGCGGCGCGGGTGGATCACGCCGGCGGCGACGGCCTCCTTGATCGCGCAGCCGGGTTCGGCGTCGTGCTGGCAGTCGCGGAAGCGGCACTGGCCGAGGAAGGGGCGGAACTCGGCGAAGCCGAATTCGATCTGCTGGGCGGTGAGGTGCTTGAGGCCGAATTCCTGCAGCCCGGGGCTGTCGATCAGCGTGCCGCCAGGACATTTGTCCTGCGGCAGCTTGTAGAGCCGGGCGTAGGTGGTGGTGTGCTTGCCGCTGTCGAGAGCGGTTGACAGTTCGCGCGTCGGCGCCGCGGCGCCGGGCACCAGGGCGTTGGTCAGGGTCGACTTGCCCATGCCGGATTGCCCCACCAGCACCGAGCTTTCGCCTGCCAGCAGCGGCAGGAGCGGCGAGGGGTCGAACTTGGCCGAGAGCTCGACGACGCGGCAGCCGAGCGCGACGAAGGGTGCCAGCAGCCTCCTCGCGGCGGGGAGTGCGGCGGTGAGGTCGGATTTGTTGAGCACGATGGTGGTGACGAGGCCTTCGTTTTCGGCGGCGACCAGCGCGCGGCTGAGCAGCATGTCGGAAAACGAAGGATCGGTGGCGACCACCAGCAGCAATTGCGTGGCGTTGGCGGCGATCAGTTTCTGGCGGTAGAGGTCGCTGCGGTAGAGCAGGCTGCGCCGCGGCGCGTGCCCGGTGATTTGCCCGTCGGGCGTGAGGTCGACTTCGTCGCCGACCGCGAAGGGGCTTTTTTTCCCGCGCGGATAGCCGGTGGCGAGGACGCCGTCGGCCAGCTCGATCTCGTAGTGCCGGCCGAAGGCGGCAACGATGGTGCCGCGCTTCAGCAGAGGCGACGAGCCGCTCAAAGACAATTACAGCGCGAGCAGCGCATCGATCTTCGCCGCGCAGATGAAGTCGTTCTCGGAAAGACCGCCGATCGCATGCGTGGTGTAGCTGACCGTGCACTGGCCCCAGCCGACGGCGAGGTCGGGATGGTGGTCCTCGCGGTGCGAGATCCAGGCCGTGGCATTGACGAATGCCATGGTCTCGTAATAGTTCTTGAACGTGTAGGTCTTGGTGATCAGGGTGCCCTGGCGCTGCCAGCCGGCTAGCGTGGCGAGCATCTGGGCGGCTTCGTCGTCGGTGAGCGGCGGCACGCCGCCCTCGCAGGGCTTGCACTTGCCCTTGGAGAGATCGCAAACCATTGTCATGGTATTTCCTTTACGCGGAATGCAGCCGCGCGATGCGCTGGCTGGCGGGTGGATGGGAATCGTGGAACAGCGAGTGCAGCGGGTCGGGCGTCAGCGTCGCCGCGTTGTCGCGATACAGCTTGACCAGCGCGGCGACCAGGTCGCTGGCGGCGGTCTGCTTGGCGGCATAGGCGTCCGCCTCGTATTCGTGGCGCCGCGACAGGGCGGAGGTCA
Organism: Sulfuritalea sp.; assembly: GCA_030247575.1. GTDB lineage: Bacteria > Pseudomonadota > Gammaproteobacteria > Burkholderiales > Rhodocyclaceae > Sulfuritalea. The sequence goes on along the minus strand of JAOTRV010000007.1, from coordinate 176,325 downwards.
GCGGCGCCAGCGGAAAGAGGAACACCGGCAGCACCATGGAGAACAACAGCAGGCCCATCGCCGTGCCGCCGGCGTCTACTCCCAGGCCGGCGAAGAACCACGGCTGGTCGATGAGCTGGCCGAGCAGCCAGAGGAAGACGAGGCTGAGGACGGCGGAAAGCGCGATGCGCTTGACCACGTGGCGGTGGCGGAAGTGGCCGAGTTCATGCGCCAGCACGGCTTCGACTTCCTCGGGCGACAACTTGTCGAGCAGGGTGTCGAAGAACACGATCCGGCGGGCAGCGCCGAAGCCGGTGAAATAGGCATTGCCGTGCGCCGAGCGTTTCGAGCCGTCCATGACGAACAGGCCCGAGGCGGAGAAGCCGCAGCGTGCGAGCAGGGCTTCGATGCGCTGCTTGAGCGAGCCATCCTCCAGCGGCGTGAATTTGTTGAACAGCGGTGCGATCACCGTCGGGTAGAGGAACAGCACCAGCAGGTTGGTGCCGAGCCAGAGCAGCCACACATACAGCCACCAGGTCTTGCCCATCACGTCCATCAGCCACAGCACCGCGAGCAGCAGCGGGCCGCCGATCAGCACGGTGAGCGCGGCGCCCTTGGCCAGGTCGGCGAACCACAGCGGCCAGGTCAGCTTGTTGAAGCCGAAGCGCGTTTCGATGACGAAGGTGCGGTAGATACTGGCCGGCAGGCCGATGACGAAGCCGAGCAGGCCGACGCAGGCGAACAGCACCAGGCCCTGCAGGTAGCCGCTGCCCAGCCAGGCGCGCAGCGCTCCGTCGATCAGGCCGAGCACGCCGCCCAGCGTCAGCACCAGCAGCACCACGGTGTCGATCACGATCTCGATCACCCCGATGCGCAGCTTGGCCACCGTGTAGTCGGCGGCGCGGCGATGGTCCTCGAGTTCGATGCGGCCGGCGAAGTCGGCCGGCACCCGGTCGCGGTGCGCGACGATGTGGCGCCGGTGGCGGACGTCGAGCCAGAGGCGCAGCGTCGTCGATGCAGCGAGGACGAGGAGAAAAAGCAGACTGAATTGGTATGGGGTCATGGGGAGGGGCCTGCTGTGCGAAAATGCGCCGACACGGCAACAGGCTTTGGAAAATTATGGCACAGGATCAAAACGCGCTCGTCTGGCTGGACATGGAAATGACCGGCCTCAATCCGGACAATGATCGCATTATCGAGCTGGCGCTGGTTGTCACCAACTCGAATCTCGACATTGTGGCCGAGGCGCCGATCTGGGTGGTGCATCAGTCCGACGAGGTGCTGAACGGGATGGACGAGTGGAACACCAAGACGCATGGCCGCTCCGGCCTGGTGCAGCGGGTCAAGGATTCGATTCTGACCGAAGCCGAGGTCGAGGCGCAGGCGCTGGAGTTCCTGCGCCGTCACGTGCCGCGCGCGACCACGCCGATGTGTGGCAATTCGATCTGCCAGGATCGGCGCTTCATGGCGCGCTACATGCCGAAGCTGGAGGAATGGTTTCATTACCGGAATCTCGACGTGTCGACCTTGAAGGAATTGTGCAAGCGCTGGACGCCCGAGGTGGCGAAGGGTTTGAAGAAGCACGGGAAGCACGAAGCGCTGGCGGACGTGCTCGAGTCGATCAACGAACTCAAGTACTACCGCGAACACTTTATAAAGTTGTAATTACTCGGCCCGCCTGTAGAGCCGCAGGCGTTCGCTCTTGTCGCCCGGCCGCGAAGTCTCGCGGATCAGGGTCCAGCCCGGCAGGGCTTTGTCGCTGCGCACCCCGGTCTGCATGATCAGATACCGGCAATCCTTGGCGCGGCTGGCGCCGACGGTGCGGATGCCGTCGAAGTAGTCGAGCGAGGCGCGCTGCGACAGGCCAAGGCCGCGCCGGGCGATGCAACCGGGATGGTTGCCCAGCGCATGGCGGAAGTCGGCGCTGACGCTACGGTAAGTCTTGCCATAGTCGATCCACGGCAGCCAGAGCGCCATCAGCAGCACCCAGATGGTGGTCAGCCCGACGCTCCAGCGCGCCGCCGCGCGCCAGGGCGAGCGCGGCGTGCGCAGCATGACCGCGATCCAGCAGACCGTCGCCGCGATCGCCAGCACGATGGCAGGGGCGGAGGCCTCGGCAATGAAGCCGGGCGCCGGCTTGCTGAAGTTCTTCGCGACGCGCGCCGGTTCGCCGGTCAGCATGGCGATGCCGCCCAGCCAGATCAGGGTCGCGACCATCGTGAAGGTCATCATGCCGAACCAGTCGAAGGCGTTGGCCGCGCCGCGCCGCAGCCTGCCGGCGCCAGCCGTCGCCAGCAGGGTAAGGGGGACCAGGGCCGGCAGCAGCACCGTCGGCCGCGGGGTGTCGGCAAAAAACACGGCCAGGGTTGCCGTGGCGGCGACCAGCAGCAGGGCGGTGGGCGCCTTGCGCAAATGCCTGCGCTCCAGCCAGAGGCTCCACAGGGCCAGCGGCAGCACCGGCCAGGCCGCCCAGGCCAGCAGTTCGAAATGGTTGCGGTTCGGGCCGCCGCGCAGCGTCAGGCTGGCCTGCTCGGCGTTCCACCAGACGTCGAACAGGGCGGGGGCCTGCTGACGCAGCAGGAGCGGCCAGGGCAGCATCAGCAGCAGCGCGACGACGGCAGCGGCCGGCCACGCGACCAGGCCCCCCCGCGTTCGCCACGCGGGGTGCATGGACAGCAGCAGGCCCGTTGCCAGCGGGATGATCACGCTGTCGATGCCGGCGCCGAGGAAGCCGACGCCTATCCCGGCGCCGAAGATCACGCCGCCGCGCAGCGGCGTTTCGCGCCAGACGGAGAGACCCCAGAGCGAAATGGTGAGGCCGGTAATCGCAACGACGGCCGGTTGCGCTTCGTGCAGCGGTACCAGCAGGCCGAGGGTGCCGATGGCCAGCAGGGGCGCGGCCAGCGCGGCGCTGGCACCGAACAGCTGCCCGGCCATGCGCGAAAGAATCGCGAGAAAGGCGGCGCCGAACAGGGCCGACGCGAGGCGCGCGGCATCGTGCCAGGGCAGCAGCCAGCCCAGCAGCTTGCCGCACAGTGCGGCCATCCAGTGGAAGAGGGGCGGCGTCACCAGCCAGGGATCGCCGGCGATGCGCGGCACCAGCCAGTCGCCCCCGGCCATGCCGAAGGCGACGCCGAGGTGCACGGCGTCGTCGGCTTTCCAGGGGTCGTGGCCCACGGTCCCGGCCACGAGCCAGATGGCGCACAGAAACAGGGTACCGTACCGCGCCAGGAGTGGCGCGGGGGTTTGGTCGCGGTCGGTCAGGTCAGGCACGGTGGGAGCTTATCCGTGAAGCGGTCGCCGGGATGGAGTTCATGCGCCACAAAACAAAAGGCAGCCCGCAGGCTGCCCTTTTTGCTCTGCTTGCTGCGCTGGCGCAGATTCAGGCTGCCTTCTTGCTGTACTTCTGGCGGAAGCGCTCGACACGGCCGGCGGTGTCGACGATCTTCTGCTTGCCGGTGTAGAACGGGTGGCAGGCGGAGCAGACTTCGATGTGCAGCGGCTTGCCGCTGGTGGAGCGGGTCTTGAACGTGTTGCCGCAGCTGCAGGTGACGTCGATTTCTGCGTAATTCGGGTGGATGCCGTCTTTCATTTCATGGTCCTTTCGGGTGCAGGCGCGGCTCGTGTGTGTGGCGAACCGACAGAGCCGGGCATTATCCGCTAAATTTGTTCCGTGCGCAATCCTGTTCAGCGCTGACGCATGGCGTCGAAGAACTCGCCGTTGTTCTTGGTGGCCTTGACCTTGTCGAGCAGGAATTCCATGGCTTCCATGTCGTCCATGTTGTACAGCAGCTTCCTCAGGATCCACATCTTCTGCAGCACGGCCGGAACCAGCAGCAGTTCCTCGCGGCGGGTGCCGGAGCGGTTGACGTTGATCGCGGGATAGACGCGCTTCTCGGCCATCTTGCGGTCGAGGTGGATTTCCATGTTGCCGGTGCCCTTGAATTCCTCGTAGATCACGTCGTCCATGCGCGAGCCGGTTTCGATCAGCGCCGTGGCGATGATGGTCAGCGAGCCGCCTTCCTCGATGTTGCGCGCGGCGCCGAAAAAGCGCTTGGGCTTTTGCAGGGCGTTGGCATCGACGCCGCCGGTGAGCACCTTGCCCGAGGCGGGTTGCACCGTGTTGTAGGCGCGCGCCAGGCGGGTGATGGAGTCGAGCAGGATGACCACGTCGCGCTTGTGTTCGACCAGACGCTTGGCCTTTTCGATGACCATTTCGGCGACCTGCACGTGACGCGTGGCGGGTTCGTCGAAGGTCGAGGCAACAACTTCGCCCTTGACGGTGCGCATCATTTCCGTGACCTCCTCGGGGCGCTCGTCGATCAGCAGGACGATCAGCGTGACGTCGGGATGGTTGGCGGTGATGGCGCGCGCGATGTGCTGCATCATCACCGTCTTGCCGCTTTTCGGGCTGGCGACCAGCAGGCCGCGCTGGCCCTTGCCGATCGGCGCGATCATGTCGATGACGCGGCTGGTGATGTTTTCGTCGCTCTTGATGTCCCGTTCCAGCAGCATGTGGTTGGTCGGGTGCAGCGGGGTCAGGTTCTCGAACAGGATCTTGTGCTTGGCCGCTTCGGGCGATTCGCCATTGACGCGATCCACCTTCACCAGCGCGAAGTAGCGCTCGCCTTCCTTGGGGGCGCGGATCTCGCCTTCGATGGTGTCGCCGGAGCGCAGGTTGAAGCGGCGCACCTGGCTGGGGCTGATGTAGATGTCGTCGGTGCTGGCGAGGTAGGACGCCTCGGGCGAACGCAGGAAGCCGAAGCCGTCGGGCAGGATTTCCAGCACGCCGTCACCGAAGATGGTTTCACCCTTCTTGGCCTGGTTCTTCAGTAGGGCGTACATCAGGTCCTGCTTGCGCAACCGGTTGGCGTTTTCGATGTTGTTGGCGGCCGCCATGTCCAGCAACTGGCTGACGTGGAAGGCTTTTAGCTCGGATAGGTGCATGGACTACCTGCGCAGAAATACCGGCGCAACGCCGGAACTGGGGGGTGTAGGGGATGAATTCAGAAAAGAATTCGATCAGGAAGGGAACTGACTCGGCGCCCTTGCGGCTGGTACGCGGCCGGCGCGCCGGTCTTGATGCTCGGCGGCCCGGAATCAGACTCCGGGCCGAAATGTAACGGGATCAGAGATTGCTGTCAATGAATGCAGTGAGCTGCGATTTCGAGAGGGCGCCGACTTTTTGCGCCTCGACGTTGCCGCCCTTGAATAGCAGCAGCGTCGGAATGCCGCGGATGCCGAACTCGCCGGGAACCTTGGGATTGTCGTCGATGTTCAGTTTGGCGACGCGCAGCTTGCCGGCATAATCCTTGGCCACTTCGTCGAGGATCGGGGCGATCATCTTGCAGGGACCGCACCATTCGGCCCAGAAGTCGACCAGGGTCGGAACGGCGGAGTCGAGCACTTCGGCTTTGAAAGTGCTGTCGGTGACATGGTTAATGTGTTCGCTCATGGATTCCTCGGGGATTTTTGCGTTCCGGTTGGCGCGGGTGCGGCCGGGTGTCGCGATGGATTGCAGCGATGCGTCGCTGGCATGGGCGAATCCTAGCAAAAAAATTCGGCCGTGGCGAACTCCGGCGGGTGCGAACGGCCCGCGGCGATGGTACATTGTCCGGAAAAACGGAGCCCCATCATGACTTATGTTGTCACCGAAGCCTGCATCAAATGCAAATTCACCGACTGCGTCGACGTGTGCCCTGTCGATTGTTTCCACGAGGGACCGAACTTCCTGGCGATCGACCCCGAGGAGTGCATCGACTGCACGCTGTGCGTTGCCGAGTGTCCGGTGGAGGCCATTTTTGCCGAGGATGACGTGCCCAAGGGGCAGGAACACTTCATTGCCTTGAATGCCGAACTGGCGAAAACCTGGCCGGTCATCATCGAACGCAAGGAACCGCCGGCCGATGCCGACCAGTGGGCTGAAAAGAAGACCGGAAAACTCGACCTGCTGGAGCGCTGAAGCCATATGTCCGGCAACACTTTCGGTTCGCTTTTCCGCGTCACTTCTTTTGGTGAATCCCACGGCCCGGCGATCGGCTGCGTGGTGGACGGCTGTCCGCCCGGAATGGAAATTTCGGCGGCGGAAATCCAGGCCGACCTCGACCGGCGCAAGCCCGGAACCTCGCGCCACGTTACCCAGCGCCGCGAATCGGATACGGTCGAGATTCTCTCCGGTGTCTACGACGGCCGCACCACGGGCACGCCGATCGCGCTGCTGATCCGCAACGAGGACCAGCGCAGCAAGGACTACGGCACTATCGCGGAGATGTTCCGCCCGGGCCATGCCGACTATACCTATTGGCAGAAGTACGGCATTCGCGATCATCGCGGCAGCGGTCGCGCCTCGGCGCGCGAGACGGCGGTGCGCGTGGCGGCCGGCGCAATCGCCCGCAAGTGGCTGCGGTTGCGCTACGGGGTGACGGTGCGCGGCTGGATGAGTCAGCTGGGCGAGATCGAAATTCCATGGCAGGACGAAGCGGCGATCGATACCAATCCCTTCTTCGCACCCAATGCCGCGATCGTGCCGCAACTCGAAGAGTACATGGACGCCCTGCGCAAGTCGGGCGATTCCGTCGGTGCCGAAGTCACCGTCGTGGCGCGCGGCGTGCCGGTCGGCTGGGGCGAGCCGGTGTATGGCCGGCTCGATGCCGACATCGCCTATGCCATGATGGGCATCAATGCCGTCAAGGGCGTGGAAATCGGCGCCGGCTTCGACTCGGTGACGCAAAAGGGCACCGAGCACGGTGACGAACTGACGCCCGAGGGTTTCCTGAGCAACAACGCCGGCGGTATATTGGGCGGCATCTCGACCGGGCAAGATGTGGTGGTGAAGATGGCGGTCAAGCCGACGTCGAGCATTCGCCTGCCGCGGCGCACCATCAATCTCGCCGGCGAACCGGCCATCGTCGAAACCCACGGCCGGCATGATCCCTGCGTCGGCATTCGCGCCACGCCGATCGCCGAAGCCATGCTGGCGCTGGTGCTGATCGACGCCGCCCTGCATCATCGCGCGCAGTGCGCCGATGTGACGTGCCCGACGCCGCGTATCCCCGGGCGAGCGATAGTAAAATAGCTGTACGCAAAGAACCGTACAGAACAGGACCAGCAATGAACGTCGATCATCACGACCTGCACCACGAATTTCCGGAATTCGCCGAAACCATTCACAGCCTGAAGGTGGGCAATCATCACTTTGCCCGCCTGTTCGACGAGTACCACGCGCTGACCACGCGGATCGAAACACTGGAAGACAACGATTCGCCAGTCGCCGATACCGCTCTCGAGGAAATGAAGAAGCAGCGCGTCAAGCTCAAGGACGATCTCTACGCCATGCTGAAAGCCGCCAAGGCCTGAGAGGGATAGGTCTTTAGAACAGCGGAGCCGCCGGGGACGGTTGGCGGGATTTGTCATGGGGCAAAACGGGCGTCTGGCTGCCTGGTATTTCTGGTACTTCGCCTTCATCGGCGCTTTCCTGCCGTACTTCGCTCTCTACCTGCAATCCATCGGGTTTTCTGCCGGCCGCATCGCCGTGCTGATGTCGCTCGGGCAGTTCATGCGACTTCTGGCGCCGCTGCTTTGGAGCTGGCTGGCCGACAGCGGAGGCCGGCGCGTGCGCATCGTCGTGGCGTCGACGGCCGCTGCGCTTGCAAGTTTCTCGGTGGTGTTCCTGACGCAGGATTTCGTCGGCCTGCTGATCGGCATGGCGATCCTTCACTTCTTCTGGAGCGCTTCGCTGCCCCTGGTCGAGGCCCTGACGCTCGGGCATCTGGCGGCCGAGCCGGAGCGCTATGGGCGCATCCGCCTCTGGGGTTCGGTCGGTTTCATCGTCACGGTGATGGGCGTCGGCTTCCTGCTCGATGCGGCGCCGATCGGTTCGCTGCTCTGGGTGAGTTGGGTTCTGCTGCTGGGTACCTTGTTCAGCGCGCTGACGCTGACCGAGGTCCGCAGCAATGCGAACCAGGTTCCCGGTCCGATCCTCGAGGTGCTGCGCCAGCGCAAGGTCGTGTTCCTCCTCGGCGCCGGACTGCTGATGTCGGCGGCGCACGGTGCCCTCTACGTTTTCTACTCGATTCACCTGGTGGCTCAAGGCTACGGCAAGACCCTGATCGGGCTGCTGTGGACCCTGGGCGTCGTTGCCGAGATCGTGGTCTTCCTGCTGATGCCGCGGATTTCGGCGCGGCTTTCGATGCGGCTGATCCTGCTCGCCTGCTTCGCCCTGGCGGCCGTGCGTTTCCTGCTGATCGGTTGGGCAGCAGCCTTCATCTGGCTTGTGGTTATCGCACAGTTGCTGCATGCGGCGAGCTTCGGCGCGCACCACGCCGCAACCATGGCGGCGCTCAATCGCTGGTTCGCGGCCGGTCATCAGGCGCGGGCGCAGGCGCTTTACGGCAGCACGGCCTACGGCGCCGGCGGTCTGGGCGGCGCGCTGCTGGCCGGTGCCCTGTGGGAACGGGCCGGCCCCGGGATCACTTTCAGCGCCGCGTCCCTGCTCGCGCTACTCGGCCTGATTCTCGTCTGGCGCGGGGTTCCCGGTGATTCGTCAGTTGCTGCTGTGCGATAATTCGCAATTCACCCCAACGCTGCAGAAATCATGTCGAAAACGCTCTACGAGAAACTCTGGGACAGCCATGTCGTCCATGTCGAAGAGGACGGCACGGCGCTGCTTTACATCGATCGTCACCTGGTCCACGAAGTCACCAGTCCGCAGGCCTTCGAAGGCCTGAAGCTGGCGAATCGCAAGCCCTGGCGGGTATCGTCCATCGTTGCCACGGCCGACCACAATACGCCGACTTCGCACTGGGAGCAGGGCATCACCGACCCGATCTCGCGCCAGCAGGTGGAAACCCTCGACGCCAATATCCGCGAAACGGGTGCCTTGGCCTATTTCCCCTTCAAGGACCGCCGTCAGGGCATCGTGCATGTCGTCGGCCCGGAAAACGGCGCCACGCTGCCGGGCATGACAGTGGTCTGCGGCGATTCGCATACCTCGACGCACGGCGCCTTTGCCTGCCTCGCTCACGGCATCGGCACCTCGGAAGTCGAACATGTGCTGGCGACGCAATGCCTGCTGCAGAAGAAATCCAGGACCATGCTGGTCAAGGTCGAGGGCAAAGTCGGCGCTGGCGTGACGGCGAAAGACATCGTGCTGGCCCTGATCGGCCGCATCGGCACGGCGGGCGGCAACGGCTACGCGATCGAATTCGGCGGTTCGGCAATCCGCGCCCTGTCGATGGAAGGCCGCATGACGGTATGCAACATGGCCATCGAGGCCGGCGCCCGGGTCGGCTTTGTCGCCGCGGACGAGACCACCATCGCCTATCTCAAGGGCCGCGGCTTTGCCCCCCGCGGCAGCGACTGGGACAAGGCCGTGGCCTACTGGCGCACGCTGGTATCGGACGCGGACGCGACGTTCGACAAGGTGGTCGAGCTGGATGCCCGCCAGATAGTGCCGCAGGTGACCTGGGGCACGTCGCCGGAAATGGTGACGGGAATCGACGGCACGGTGCCGGCGCCGGAGGATTTCAAGGACCCGATCAAGAGCGAAGGCGTGGCTCGTGCGCTGCAATACATGGGTCTGACGCCGCGCATGCGGATCGACCAGATCCCGATCGACAAGGTGTTCATCGGTTCCTGCACCAATTCCCGCATCGAGGACTTGCGTGCCGCGGCGGCGGTGGTCAGGGGACGCAAGATCGCGGCCAACGTTAAGCTGGCGCTGGTGGTGCCGGGCTCCGGCCTGATCAAGGAACAGGCCGAAGCGGAGGGGCTGGACAAGATATTCGTCGCCGCCGGTTTCGAGTGGCGGCAGCCGGGCTGTTCCATGTGTCTGGCGATGAACGATGATCGACTCGGTCCCGGCGAACGTTGCGCTTCGACCTCGAATCGAAACTTCGAGGGACGGCAGGGCGCGGGAGGCAGAACGCACCTTGTCAGCCCTGCAATGGCGGCGGCCGCGGCGATTGCCGGCCGTTTTGCCGATGTTCGTGAATTACTCTGAGGAGAAGATTATGTCCCGCATTCTTGTTGCTTGCGCCCTGATGCTCGTCCTGTCCGCCTGCAATACCGTGCAAGGTATCGGCAAGGACATCAAGAAGGGTGGCGAAGCCATCGAGAAATCGACCAAGTAATGGAAAAATTCATCAAGCTCGATGGCCTCGTGGCGCCGCTCGATCGCGCCAATGTCGATACCGACGCCATCATTCCCAAGCAGTTTCTCAAGTCGATCAAGCGCTCCGGCTTCGGCCCGAATGCGTTCGACGAGTGGCGCTACATGGATCACGGCGAGCCGGGCCAGGATTGTACGAAGCGGATGAAGAATCCAAATTTCGTGCTCAATCAGGAGCGCTACCAAGGCGCCTCGATTCTGCTTGCGCGCAGCAACTTCGGATGCGGCTCGTCGCGCGAACATGCGCCGTGGGCGCTGCACGATTTCGGCTTTCGCGCCATCGTCGGCGAGTCTTTCGCCGACATCTTTTTCAACAACTGCTTCAAGAACGGACTGCTGCCCATCGTGCTGCCGAAGGCCGAGATGGATGCGCTGTTCGGCCTGACCGAGCATTCGCCCGGCTTTCGCCTGAGCATCGATCTGCCTGCGCAAAGGGTGGTGCGTCCCGACGGCCATGCAATCCCGTTCGAGATCGATGCCTTCCGCAAGGAATGCCTGCTCAACGGCTGGGACGACATCGGCCTCACTTTGCGTCACGCCGACAAGATCCGCGAGTTCGAGACCCGTCGTCGCGCCGAACAGCCCTGGCTATTTGCATAGAGGATTTTCAATGAAGATTTGCGTTCTGCCCGGCGATGGCATCGGGCCGGAAATCATAGCGGAGGCCGTTCGCGTCCTCAAGGCGCTCGATCTGGGGATCGAGATGGAAGAGGCCATGCTCGGAGGCTGCGCGGTGGATGCCACCGGCAGCCCCTATCCCGACGCGACGCAGAAGCTCGCGCAGGCGGCGGACGCCGTGCTGCTTGGAGCCGTCGGCGGCCCGCAATGGGACAACAACCCGCGCGAGCAGCGACCGGAGCGCGGCCTCCTGGGCATTCGCAAGCAGCTCGGACTGTTCGCCAACCTGCGGCCGGCGATCCTTTATCCCGAACTGGCCAACGCCTCCACGCTCAAGCCGGAAGTGGTGGCCGGGCTGGATATCCTGATCGTGCGCGAACTGACCGGCGACATCTATTTCGGCCAGCCGCGCGGCATCGAGACGCGCAACGGCGAACGCTTCGGCTTCAACACCATGCATTACACCGAGAGCGAGATCCGGCGCATCCTGCGCGTTGCCTTCGAGGCGGCACGCAAGCGCAATCGCAAGGTCTGTTCGGTGGACAAGATGAACGTGCTGGAATGCACCCAGTTGTGGCGCGACGTTGCCATCGAGACCGGCCGCGAGCATCCGGACGTGGAGCTGTCGCACATGCTGGTGGACAACGCTGCGATGCAGCTGGTGAAGAACCCCAAGCAGTTCGACGTCATGGTCACCGGCAACATGTTCGGCGACATCCTGTCGGACGAGGCCTCGATGCTGACCGGTTCGATCGGCATGCTGCCCTCGGCTTCGCTGGACGCCAACAACAAGGGCCTGTACGAGCCTTCGCACGGCTCAGCACCGGACATCGCGGGCAAGGGTGTGGCCAATCCGCTGGCGACCATCCTTTCTGCCGCCATGATGCTGCGCTACACTTTTGCCGACGAGGCTGCCGCCGGGCGAATTGAGGGCGCCGTGAAGAAAGTCCTTGCACAGGGCTTCCGCACTGGCGACATTTACGAACCCGGCATGACGAAGGTTGGAACCCGGGAAATGGGTGACGCAGTACTTGCGGCACTGTAAATCGAAACGAGAGATTGATCATGAAGCGTGTAGGTCTGGTTGGTTGGCGTGGGATGGTGGGGTCGGTCCTGATGCAGCGCATGCGGGAGGAGGATGACTTCGCCCATATCGAGCCGGTGTTTTTCACCACCTCGAACCCCGGCGGCAAGGCGCCCGAGTTCGCCAAGGGGGCGCCGCCGCTCAAGGACGCGAAGAACATCGACGAACTGAAGGCGCTTGACATCATCATCAGCTGCCAGGGCGGCGACTACACCACGGAAGTCTTCCCCAAGCTGCGCGCGGCCGGTTGGAAGGGGCATTGGATCGACGCAGCGTCGAGCCTGCGCATGAAGGACGACACGGTAATCATTCTCGATCCGGTTAATCTCGACGTGATCAAGGACAGCCTGGCGCAGGGCGGCCGCAACTGGATCGGCGGCAATTGCACCGTTAGCCTGATGCTGATGGCCCTGGGCGGCCTGTTCAAGGCGGGCCTGGTCGAGTGGATGACCTCGATGACCTATCAGGCGGCGTCGGGCGCAGGCGCGCAGAACATGCGCGAACTGCTGGCGCAGATGGGCGAGACCCATCGCGTGGTGAAGAACCTGCTCGACGACCCGGCTTCGGCGATTCTCGACATCGATCGCGAGGTGGCAGGCATATTGCGTGACGAGGGCTTTCCGACGGCGAATTTCGGTGTGCCTCTGGCCGGTTCGCTGATTCCATGGATCGACAAGGACCTCGGCAACGGACAGAGCCGCGAGGAGTGGAAGGGGCAGGCCGAAACCAACAAGATCCTCGGCCGCAATGCAGCGCCGATCCCGGTGGATGGTCTGTGCGTGCGCATCGGCGCGATGCGCTGCCATTCCCAGGCGCTGACCATCAAGTTGACCAAGGATGTGCCGCTGGACGAGATCAACGGCATCCTGGCGGCGCACAACGACTGGGTCAAGGTGGTGCCGAACCAGCGCGAGATCACGCTGAAGGAACTGACGCCGACGGCGGTGACGGGCACCTTGGGCGTTCCCGTCGGGCGCCTGCGCAAACTCAGCATGGGACCGCAGTATCTGTCGGCGTTCACCGTCGGCGACCAGCTGCTTTGGGGGGCTGCGGAGCCCTTGCGGCGCATGTTGCGCATCCTGTTGCATTGAAGCTGCGCGGCGGATGCAACCTGAATGTGATGGGAAGGTTGAGCTTGCATCGCTAACATCATGATGTTATTTTAGTTACGGCCGCTGAGCTTAACGCCGTGATCCGGAGGGGATATTGTCCCCATTACTCGTGGGGACATACAGCCGGCGTTAGCCTCCACTGAAACTTCTTTTTGCTAACATGATTAAAAGCCCGTCGGGAGTCACAGTGCCCAATACTGACAAGCGAAATCGTCTCAAGGCCACCGTCATAGCGGCGGCGATTGCTGTCTTGCCTTTCGCGGCCAATGCTGCCGGATTGGGCAAGATCACGGTGCTCTCGGCCTTGGGCCAGCCGCTCCGGGCCGAGCTTGAAGTTACCGCCAGCCGCGAGGAGGTTGGTTCGCTGGCCGCCAGGGTTGCCGGCGCCGATGCGTTCCGCCAAGCGGGAATCGAATATCCGGCGGTCTTGGCCAGCCTGCGTTTTTCCCGTGAAGTCAAGGAGCGCGGTGGTCGCCGCTATCTTGAGCTCACCACGGATCGGCCGCTGAACGAGCCGTTCATTGATGTATTGGTGGAATTGAGTTGGGCTTCGGGACGCCTGGTTCGCGAGTACACTTTCCTGCTCGATCCACCCGACTTGGCCGCGAAAGCGGCTCCGGCGCCGATTTCGGCACCCGAGGTCAGGGCCGAGCCCGCGACCGCCGGGCCGGCGGAAAAACCTGCGGCCGTCATGCCTGCGGAAACCCGTCCGGTGGTCGAGAGCCGTCCCCCCGAAACAAGGCAACTGGCTGAGAAGGCTGCCGCCGCCGGTTCACGCACCGTAGTTTTCGGCGATACGCTGGGCAAGATCGCGGCACAGACCAAGCCGGAGGGCGTCAGCCTGGACCAGATGCTGGTTTCGCTGTTCCGCACCAACAGGGAGGCGTTCGATGCCGGCAACATGAACCGCCTCAAGGCCGGCAAGATCCTTTCGATCCCCGACGCCGAGACGGCGAGCCAGGTCTCGGCCGGCGAGGCGCGCAAGGAGATCATCGCCCAGTCGGCCGATTTCAATGCCTATCGCAAGCGTCTGGCGGCCGCTGCAGCAGCCGAGCCGGCCAGGGATCAGGCGGCGAAGCAAGCCGTGAGCGGCAAGATTGCGCCCAAAGTGGAAGACAAGGCGCCGGTGGTGACCGGCAGGGACAAGCTCGAGGTTTCCCGCACCGAAGCGGCGAAGGACGCCAAGGGCAGGCCGTTGCAGGGCCGTATTGCGGCGCTCGAGGAGGATCTGGTGTCGCGCGACCGGGCGCTCAAGGAAGCCAGCAGTCGCATCGCCGAACTCGAAAAGAATCTCACCGACTTGAAGAAGCTTGCCGAATTGAAGAGTCAATCCGGCAGCGATCTGCAGAAGCAGGCGCAGGCGACGAAGCCTGCTCCGGCGGAAGCCAGGAAGCCGGAGGTGCCGGCCCCAGCCCCCGCGGTGAAGCCTGCGGAACCGGCGAAGCCCGCCGAGCCGGCCAAACCCGCGGAAGCCGCCAAGCCCGCAGCCGCACCCGCTCCGGCTCCTGCCGAAGCGGCAAAGCCTGCCGATGCGGGCGCTGCCGCGAAAGCTCCGGAAGCAGCGAAGCCGGCCGAGGCCCCCAAGCCTCCTGCGCCGAAGAAGAAAGCGGTTCCGCCGCCCCCGCCGCCCGAGCCGGACTTCATGGAGGAAAACGGCCCGCTGGTGTTCGGTGGCGGTGCCGTGCTGGCGCTTCTGTTCGGCTGGCTCGGGATTTCGGCGTTCCGCAAAAAGCGCGCCGCTGCGGCCGAAGCGAATGCGGCCATTGCCGATACGGATCTTTCGGCGCACTCGGTGTTCAGCACGACCAGCCTCGCGCCTCCCCCGAGCGAGCAGGAAGCCAGCCAGTTCAGTTCCACTGCCTTGGGCATGGCGGCGCATCAGGAGGCAGTTGATCCGGTCGTCGAAGCGGATACCTTCCTTGCTTTCGGCCGTGATGCCCAGGCGGAAGAGATTCTTCTGGAGGCCCTCAAGACAGATCCGCAACGCGAGGCCATCTACACCAAGCTGCTCGACATCTATGCCGCGCGCAAGAATGTTTCGCAGTTCGAATCGATCGCGAAGGAGCTGCACGTCCTGACTGGCGGTACGGGTCCGACCTGGGAAAAGGCGGCTGCGATGGGAGCGGCGCTCGATCCCGGCTACTTCCTCTATGCCGCCGCAGTTCCCGAGGAACCGGCGGCCGCTCCTGCCGCCGCCCCGGAGATGGATGCCACGACGGTTCTCAACGTCGCGGCGCCGGTCGCCGAAGAGCCGGCGGCACCGGCAGCGGTTCCCGCCGCCGCCGAGCCTGTCGCCCTCGACTTCGATCTGGATATCGGCACCACCGCGACCGCGGCGCCCGCAGCCGCGGCGACGGCGGCTGCGCCCGAGCCCGCCCTGGATTTCGACCTCGATCTGGGTGCGCCGGAGACCAAGCCGTCTGCTGAAGCCGGTGCACCGGCCGCTGCGGCGAAGGAACCGAGCCTCGACATCGAGTTCGACCTGCCGGGCAAGTCCTCCGAACCTCCTGCGCTTGATTTCCCGATCGCCGCGGAGAAGCCGGCTGCAACACCGGAAGCGCCGGCAGCCCCCGCTGCCGCGCCGTCCGATGCGAACAGCATCGACTTCGACTTCGATCTCGGGACGCCCGAGGCCCCGGCGCCCCTGCCCGAAATGTCCATCGAGGTGCCTGCGGCGGCCACCGCGGCAGCGGCACCGCTGGATCTCGGTGCCATCAGCCTCGAACTGGACACGCCGGTCTCTGCCGACGCCAAGCCCGACAACCCCGAAGTGGCTACCAAGCTCGAACTGGCGGCCGCCTATGAGGAAATGGGCGACAAGGACGGTGCCCGCGAACTGTACAAGGAAGCAGTGGCCGAAGGCAGTCCGGCGCAGCAGAAAGCAGCTCGCGCCAAACTTGACAGCCTCGGCTGATCGCTCCCATTCTCCCGGCGCCGGCGTGCCGGGAGACGCTTTCCCAGTGCATCGTCCGCATCCCGCCAGCCTCATTCTGCTCGGGCTGGCGGCCCTCCTGGCAGTCTCTTCCCGCGACGGAACCGTCCTCGGCCTTGGCGCTCTGGGACTCGCCCTGGCGGCGTCGTTCGCGGCGGCAGTCCATATGCGCCTGCTTGTGCGACGCAGCCGCTGGCTGTTGTTGACCATGCTGGCGATGTTCGGCTGGGCGACGCCCGGGACGCCGGTGCCATTCATTCCCGGTGCGACACAGGAGGGCTTGCTGCTTGCCGTCGACAACATGGCGCGCCTGCTTGTCGCGCTTTCCATCGTCGCCTTGATCCTGAAGACCTTGTCGGCTCCCGAGCTCGTCGCCGGCATTCGTTCGCTGCTCGCGCCGCTGGGCTTCCTGAAAATCTCCCGTGACCGGATAGCCGTGCGTCTGGCGCTGACTTTGAACGAGGTCGAGGCGTCGCGCATTAGCGAGACCGGTGAAGCGGCGCCCGCGGTCGGCACGCTGACCCTTCCGGCATCGGCGATCGGGTTGACAGACGTCGGTCTCGGCGCCCTTGCGGGCGCTTTGCTTCTCGGCACATGGTTGGCATGAGAATCGCCCTCGGACTCGAATACGACGGTTCGGACTTCTGCGGCTGGCAGTCCCAAGCGGGTGGCGGTGCGGTGCAAGACGCGCTGGAGGCGGCGCTGTCCATGGTCGCCGACGCACCGACGCGCGTGGTGTGCGCCGGCCGCACCGACGCCGGAGTGCACGCACTGGCGCAGGTGGTGCATTTCGATACCGACGCGGTGCGTCCCGACACCGCTTGGGTGCGCGGCGTCAATGCCCATTTGCCGGCCAGCGTGGCGGTGCGCTGGGCGCAACCGGTCGCCAGCGAGTTTCACGCGCGTTTTTCCGCACGCGGCAGACGCTACCGCTACCTGCTTCTCAATCGGGCGGAGCGACCGGGGCTGATGGCTCGGCGCGTCGGCTGGTTTCATCGCCCGCTCGACGCGCATGTCATGGCGGCGGCGGCGGACCTGCTCCTGGGCGAACATGATTTCTCCGCCTTCCGTTCCGCCGAGTGCCAGGCCAGGTCTCCGGTCAAGACCCTGCGCCGTGCCGACGTGACGCGCCACGGCGACCTGCTGGTGTTCGACTTCGAAGCCAGCGCGTTTCTGCACCACATGGTGCGCAATCTGGTCGGCACGCTGGTGTATGCGGGCAAGGGCGCCCGTCCGCCGGAGTGGGTCGGCGAAATCCTGGAAGGCCGCGACCGTGCGCGCGCTGCGCCGACTTTCTCGGCGTGCGGCCTGTATTTCGCCGGGGTCGATTATGATCCGGTCTGGCAACTGGGAGTAGACGCTGGCGACACGGCGATGATTCTTCCCGGAACCGACTTATGACCCGAACCCGAATCAAGATTTGCGGCATCACGCGCGAGGAAGACCTTGCCGCCGTCGTGGCGGCCGGCGCCGATGCGCTGGGTTTTGTCTTCTATGCGCCCAGCCCGCGCCATGTGACGCCGGAGCGGGCCGCGCAACTCGTTGCGCACGCGCCGGCCTTCGTCACCCGGGTCGGGCTTTTCGTCAATGAACCCGTAGAGGCAGTGCGCGCCGTTCTGGCGCGGGTACCGCTGGAACTGCTGCAGTTTCACGGCGACGAAGACGCGGCCTATTGTTCGGGGTTCGGCCGGCCCTGGATCAAGGCGGCGCGGATGAGGCCGGGTTTCGATTTGCTAGAATACGCGTCGGCGTTCGCCAAGGCTCCCGGGGTATCGGGCCTGTTGCTGGACGCCGATGTCGAGGGCTATGGCGGCGGTGGCAAGACCTTCGACTGGACCCTGATTCCGCGGAACCTGCCGTTGCCCGTGATTCTGTCCGGCGGCCTGCATCCGGGCAACATTGCCGAGGCAGTGCGCACCGTGCGGCCGTGGGCAGTGGATGTCAGCAGCGGCGTCGAAGCGGCGCGCGGCATCAAGGATGCGCAAAAGATCACCGAATTCATTGCCGGAGTGCGAATTGCAGATGCAGGAACTTCCCTATAACTTGCCCGACGCGGGCGGCCACTTCGGTCCCTACGGCGGGATATTCGTCGCCGAAACCCTGATGCCGGCACTGGCCGAACTGCGCGCGGCCTATGCCGCGGCGCAGGCCGATCCGGCATTCCGCGCCGAGTACGAATACGACCTCAAGCACTACGTCGGCCGGCCCAGCCCGATTTATCACGCCAAGCGCTGGTCGGGGCTGCTGGGCGGTGCACAGATTTTCCTGAAGCGCGAAGACCTCAACCACACCGGCGCTCACAAGATCAACAACTGCATCGGCCAGGCCCTGCTGGCGCGCCGCATGGGCAAGCCGCGCGTGATTGCCGAAACCGGTGCCGGCCAGCACGGCGTGGCCACGGCCACCGTTGCCGCCCGCTATGGCATGGAGTGCGTGGTCTACATGGGTTCGGAGGACATCAGGCGCCAGGCCGCGAATGTCTATCGCATGAAACTGCTGGGGGCCAAGGTGGTCCCCGTGGAATCCGGCTCGAAGACGCTGAAAGACGCCTTGAACGAGGCGATGCGCGACTGGGTCACCAACATCGCCAACACCTTCTACATCATCGGCACCGTCGCCGGCCCGCACCCCTATCCGATGATGGTGCGCGATTTCCAGGCGGTGATCGGCGAGGAATGCAAGACGCAGATGCCCGAACTCGCCGGCCGCCAGCCGGATGCGGTGATCGCCTGCGTCGGCGGCGGCTCCAATGCCATGGGTATTTTCTACCCGTATATCCCGGTTGCGGGAGTGAAGCTGATCGGCGTCGAGGCCGCGGGCCATGGACTCGCAACGGGCCGGCATTCGGCCTCGCTCACCGCCGGCCGTTCCGGCGTGCTGCATGGCAACCGCACCTACCTGCTGCAGGACGAGAACGGACAGGTGATCGAGACCCACTCGATATCCGCCGGCCTCGATTATCCCGGCGTCGGTCCCGAGCATGCCTGGCTCAAGGACTCCGGCCGCGCCGAGTACGTCACGATCACCGATGACGAAGCGCTGCAGGCGTTCCATGACCTGTGCCATTTCGAGGGCATCATTCCGGCGCTCGAATCCAGCCATGCGCTGGCCTATGCGGCAAAGCTCGCGCCGACGCTGGCCAGGGACAAGATGCTGCTGGTCAACCTGTCCGGCCGTGGCGACAAGGACATGCACACCGTCGCCGAGAAGTCCGGCATCCAGTTCTGATTCTCGATACCAATGTCACGCATCCCGACCACATTCGCCGCGCTTGCCGCGCAAGGCCGCAAGGCCCTCATTCCTTTCATTACCGCCGGCGATCCGCATCCGGATGCCACTTTGCCGCTGATGCAGGCACTGGTGGCGGGCGGCGCCGACATCATCGAACTCGGCGTGCCGTTTTCCGATCCGATGGCCGACGGCCCGACCATCCAGCGCGCGTCCGAACGTGCGCTGGCGCACGGCATGAGCCTGCGCCGCGTGCTGGCCCTGGTGACTGAATTCCGCCAGGAAAACACGATGACGCCGGTAGTTCTGATGGGCTATGCCAATCCGGTCGAAGCCTACGGCGTCGAAACCTTCGCCCGTGACGCGAAGCAGGCCGGGGTCGACGGTGTGCTGGTGGTCGACTACCCGCCGGAGGAGTGCGCCGGATTCTCCGCGACGATGAAGCAGGCCGGAATCGATCCGATCTTCCTGCTGGCGCCGACCTCCACCGAGAAGCGCTACGACGAGGTCGCGCAGATCGGCGGCGGCTATATCTACTACGTTTCGCTGAAGGGCGTGACCGGTTCCGGCAACCTCGACCTGGACGAAGTCGCGCGCCGGATTCCGCTGATTCGCGAGAAGGTCGGCATGCCGGTCGGCGTCGGTTTCGGCATACGCGACGGCGCGACGGCGGCGCGCATTGCCGCAGTGGCCGATGCGGTGGTGATCGGCAGTCGCATCATCGAGGAAATCGAGAGCGCCCCCGCCGCGGAAGCGCCGGCACGAGTGCAACGCTTTCTCTCCGGCGTACGCGCCGCAATGGATGGAGAAAACCCATGAGCTGGCTACAGAAACTGCTGCCGCCCAAGATCAAGCGGTCCGAAGGCGTGCGCAAGTCGATACCCGAGGGCCTTTGGGCCAAGTGTCCGGCCTGCGAGGCGGTGCTCTACAGCACCGATCTGGAGAACAACCAGAACGTCTGCCCCAAGTGCTCCCAGCATCTCCGCTTGCGCGCCCGGGCCCGGCTCGATGCCTTGCTCGATCCCGAGGGACGTTTCGAAATCGGCACCGAAGTGATCCCGATGGATCCGCTCAAGTTCAAGGACAGCAAGCGCTACGTGGATCGTCTTGCCGCCGCGAACGAGGACACCGGCGAGGCCGATGCCATGGTGGTGATGCAGGGCGCGATCAAGACGGTGCCGGTGGTCGTCGCCTGTTTCGAATTCGAGTTTCTCGGCGGCTCGATGGGCGCCGTGGTCGGCGAGCGCTTCGTGCGCGGCGTCAAGGCGGCGATCGAACTGCAGGCGCCCTTCATCTGCATTACGGCGTCTGGCGGCGCGCGCATGCAGGAAGGCCTGTTTTCCCTGATGCAGATGGCCAAGACCACCGCGGCCGTGACGCAGCTCGCCCATCATCAGCTGCCTTTCATTTCGCTGCTGACCGATCCCACGATGGGCGGGGTTTCCGCCTCCTTCGCCTTCGTCGGCGACGTGGTGATTGCAGAGCCCGGCGCCCTGATCGGCTTTGCCGGGCCGCGAGTGATCGAGCAGACGGTGCGCGAAACGCTGCCGGCGGGTTTCCAGCGTGCCGAGTTCCTGATCGAAAAGGGCGCGATCGACATGATCGTCGACCGGCGCCAATTGCGCGACAAACTGGCTTCCCTCATCACGCTTCTGCAGCGCGTTCCGGCTGTTTGATGCCGCAATACCCGGAGGGGCTGGACGGCTGGCTGGCGCACCTCGAAGTGCTGCATCCGCGCGGCAGCGCGGGCATCGAACTGGGTCTCGAGCGGGTTGCCGCCGTCAAGGCACGGCTGGGGCAGCGCGAAACCTGCCCGGTCATTCTCGTCGGCGGCACCAACGGCAAAGGTTCGACCTGCGCCATGCTGGAACGCATCCTGCTCGCCGCCGGTTATCGCGTCGGTCTGTATACCTCGCCGCACCTGCTGCATTACAACGAGCGCGTCCGGATCAACGGCGTTGCCGCCGATGACGCGAGCCTCTGTGCCGCGTTTGCCCGCGTCGAGCAGGCACGCGGCGATGCTGCACTGACCTATTTCGAATTCGGCACCCTGGCGGCGTGGGAAGTGTTCGCCGCCGCCGGTCTCGATGCCGTCATTCTCGAGGTGGGACTCGGCGGCCGGCTCGACGCCACCAATGTCTACGAACCGGCGTGCGCCATCGTCACCGGCGTCGATCTCGATCACATGGATTTCCTCGGCGCGGACCGCGAGGCGATCGGATTCGAGAAGGCCGGGATTTACCGCGCGGGGCGGGCGGCGATATGCGGCGATCCTCAGCCGCCGCAGCCCCTGATCGCCCGCGCGGCGGCGATCGGCGCCAGGCTCCAGGTCATCGGCAAGGATTTCGGATATCTGCGGCAGGAGCAGCAGTGGCTGTATTGGGGACGCGCCGCAGAGGGCGAAGCCGCCGGAATCCGGCGCGGCGGACTGGCTTTCCCGGGCTTGCGCGGCGAGCGGCAGCTGGCCAACGCGTCCTGTGCGCTGGCGGCACTCGATGCCCTGCACCAGGGGCTACCGGTGGCCATGAAGGACATCCGCCAGGGCTTGATCGCGGTCGAACTGCCCGGACGGTTTCAAGTCCTGCCCGGGCGCCCGTCGATGGTGCTGGATGTCGCCCACAACCCGCAGGCCGCACAGGTGCTGGCCGCCAATCTGGGCGACATGAGCTTCCATCGCAACACCTGGGCCGTGTTCGGCATGCTGGCCGACAAGGATATCGATGGCGTGATCGACGCCCTGCGCGAGCGCGTGACGCATTGGCTGCCATGCACGCTGGACGGTCGCCGTGCCGCCAGCGTCGACTCTCTTGCGCAGTGTCTGGAAGCGAAAGGATTGAAGGTCGCGGGCAGGTTCGATTCGCCTGCCGCGGCACTCGCCTGCGCGCAAGAGAACGCGGGCGAAGATGATAGAATTCTGGCCTTCGGATCCTTCCTCACCGTTGCCGCGGCCCTGCAAGCGCTTGGCCGCCAGAGGTAACCACGCGTAACCACGATGGCGGAACAAGACACGTCGCCTGACGCAGATTTGCAGCTGAAGAAGCGTGCGCGCCGCCGGCTGGTCGGCGCCGCAGCGCTGGCGCTATTTGCCGTCATCGTTCTGCCGATGGTGATGGATCGCGAACCGCGTCCGCTGAGCCAGGACATACAGGTGCGCATTCCCAGTCAGGATTCGACCGGCCTCGCGGCCAAGGTGCTGCCGGGCAAACCGGCCGCGACCCCCATGCCGGCGCCTGAGCCGAAACCGGCGGTGGAACAAAAGGTCCTGCCCGACGACAACAAGGGCAAGGCGGAATCCGTCGCGGCGGCTGCCGCAGCTGCATCTGCGGTCTCCAAGCCGGCTGCTGCGGTGGTGGAAGCGCCGGCGGCGAAGCCCGCTGCAAAGCCGGAGGAAAAGCAGGCAACTCCCGAAAAGAAGCCTGCAACCAGCGAAAAAGCGGCGACCAAGGTGGCAGCGGATGCCAAACCGGCGAGCGACGTCTCCGGTCAGTGGGTGGTTCAACTCGGGGCCTACAAGGAGGCGGGCAACGTCAAGCTCTTGCTGTCCAAGTTGAAGGGCATCGGCGTGCCCGCATATACGGAAAAGTCCGATACACCGCAGGGACCGCGCACCCGCGTCCGGGCCGGTCCCTTCGCCAGTCAGGACGCTGCAGAAAAGGCCCGTTCGAGAATCAAGATCATCGGCGTAGACGGCCCGGTAGCGCCAAAGTGAGGCGATGACCGCATTCGATTACGCCGTGCTGGCGGTAATTCTGGCATCGGTGCTGGTGGGTTTGTGGCGCGGCGTGGTGAGCGAGATTCTGGCGCTGGTCGCATGGATCGTGGCGTTTTTTGTCGCGCGTGCCGAGGCGTCGGTGGTGGCCAACTGGCTGAGCGGCCAGGTCGCCGAACCGGGGATGCGGCTGGCTGCGGCCTATGTGCTGATTTTTGTCGGTGTATTGCTAGTCTTCGCGTTGGCGCGCATGCTTGTTTCGCTGATGCTGAAGGCGGTGGGGTTGGGTCTGCTGGACCGCTTGCTGGGAGCCGGTTTTGGCATCCTGCGCGGGGTCCTGGTAGTGTTGGTGGCGGTGCTGGTGGCGGGCATGACGCCGCTGCCGAAGGCCGACTGGTGGCGCGAGGCGACGTTGGCGCCGCCGCTGGAAACGGCAGTGATTGCAGCAAGACCCTGGTTGCCGGCGGAAGTGGCAAAACGGATTCGGTTTCGATAGAGGAAGATGACCATCTTTCCTTCCCCCTTCCCGGGGAAGGGGGCGATAATTGTTCGCGGGCGCTGCCCGTTCCATGTTTTGGCTGCTTCTCCTTGGGGCGGCCCTGCGGAGAAGGACCATGTGCGGAATTCTGGGTGTGGTGGCCACCACGCCGGTGAATCAGTTGCTCTACGACGGCTTGCAGGTGCTCCAGCACCGCGGCCAGGATGCCGCGGGCATCGCCACGGCGGAGGGCGGGCGCTTCCACATGCACAAGGGCTCCGGCCTGGTGCGCGATGTCTTCCGCACCCGCAACATGCGCAACCTGATGGGCAACTGGGGGATCGGCCATTGCCGTTACCCGACCGCCGGTTCGGCCGACAACGCCGCGGAGGCTCAGCCCTTCTACGTCAATTCGCCCTTCGGCCTGATGCTGGCGCACAACGGCAACCTGACCAACGCCGACCAGCTGAAGCAGGACATGTTCCTGCAGGACCTGCGTCACATGAACACCAACTCCGATTCCGAGGTGCTGCTCAATGTGCTGGCGCATGAATTGCAGGCCGCATCGACCAAGTACCAGGTCGATGCCGAGACCATCTTCAAGGCGGTGGCCGGCGTGCATCGCCGCGTCAAGGGCGCCTATGCGGTGGTGGCGATGATCGCCGGCTACGGGCTGCTGGCCTTCCGCGATCCCTACGGCATTCGTCCGCTGGTGATGGGCAAGAACGAGACGCCGCAGGGCACCGAATACATGGTGGCCTCCGAGAGCGTGGCGATCGACACCCTGGGCTTCAAGATGCTGCGCGATGTCGAGCCGGGCGAAGCCGTGCTGATCGACATGCGCGGCAATTTCGTCAGCCGGCAGTGCGCCGAACACACGCTCCATGCTCCGTGCATGTTCGAGTTCGTCTATCTGGCGCGCCCCGATTCCGTGATGGACGGCATCTCCGTGTATGAAACGCGGGCCAAGATGGGCGACTACCTGGCCGACAAGATTCGTCTCACGATGCCGCATCTGGCGATCGACGCCGTGATTCCGATCCCCGATTCCAGCCGTCCGTCGGCCATGGATCTGGCGGCCCGCCTGAATCTTCCCTACCGCGAGGGCTTCGTCAAGAACCGCTACATCGGGCGCACCTTCATCATGCCCGGCCAGGCGACGCGCAGGAAATCCGTACGGCAGAAGCTCAATGCCATCAGCCAGGAATTCAAGGGCCGCAACGTGCTGCTGGTCGATGATTCCATCGTGCGCGGCACCACCAGTCGCGAGATCATCATGATGGCGCGCGAAGCCGGCGCGAAGAAGGTCTATTTCGCCTCGGCCTCGCCGCCGGTGCGCTTCGCCAACGTCTATGGCATTGACATGCCGACGCGCAGCGAACTGATCGCCGCCTTTCGCAACGACGAGGAAATCTGCCGCGAGATCGGCGCCGATGCGCTGATCTATCAGGATCTCGACGCCCTCAAGGCGGCGGTGCGCTCCGTCAATCCGACGGTGACCCAGTTCGAGACGTCCTGTTTCGACGGCCAGTACATCACCGGCGACGTCAGCCCCGCCTACCTGCAGAGCATGGAGGACAAGCGTTCCAAGCCTCAGCAGCAGCGGCCGGACGACCAGGATGGCTTCGACGGTCCGGATGGCGAACAACTCGACTTGAACCTGGTGCAGGCGGGATGAGCGACGTCGACATCGCCTCCGACAAACCCGGCTGGTCGTTCGACACACTCGCCGTGCGTGCGGGTCAGGAACGCAGCCAGTTCGGAGAGCACTCGGAGGCGCTCTACCTCACCTCGAGCTTCGTCTTCGAAAGCGCGGCGCAGGCGGCGGCGCGCTTTTCCGGCGAGGAGCAGGGCAACGTTTACGCGCGCTTCACCAACCCGACCGTCACCACCATGCAGCAGCGGCTGGCGGCGCTCGAAGGCGCCGAGGCCTGCGTCGCCACCGCCACCGGCATGGCGGCGATCCTGTCCACCGTGATGGCGCTGATGAAGGCGGGCGAACACATCGTCGCCTCGCGCAGCATCTTCGGCGCCACGCAGCAACTGTTCGGCACCATCCTGCCGCGCTTCGGCGTGGAGACCGGTTTCGTCGACCAGGGCAGCATCGAGGCCTTTCGTGCTGCGTTGCGCCCGACCACCCGGCTGGTCTTCATCGAGACGCCGTCGAATCCATTGACCGAAGTCTTCGACATCGCGGCGCTGGCCGAAGTGGCGCACACCGCGGGCGCGCTGCTGGTGGTGGACAACTGCTTCTGCACGCCGGCGCTGCAGCGTCCGCTGCAACTGGGCGCCGACCTCGTGATTCATTCCGCGACCAAGTATCTGGACGGGCAGGGCCGCGTGCTGGGCGGCGCCGTCTGCGGCCCCCGTGCGCTGACCGACGAAGTCTTCAAGTTCCTGCGCACCGCCGGGCCGACGCTCTCGCCGTTCAATGCCTGGGTGATTCTCAAGGGGCTGGAAACCCTGTCGGTGCGTATGAGAGCGCAGTCGGCCAATGCCCACGAGCTCGCGCAGTGGCTGGAAGCGCAACCGCAGGTGGCTCGCGTGTATTACCCTGGTCTGGCCTCGCATCCGCAACACGCGCTCGCAATGCGGCAGCAGGCCAGCGGCGGCGCCATCGTGTCCTTCGAGGTCAAGGGCGATCGTGCGGCCGCCTGGCGCGTGGTGGACAACTGCCGCCTGCTGTCGATCACGGCCAACCTGGGCGACACCAAGACCACCATCACCCATCCGGCCTCGACCACCCACGGCCGCATCACGGTCGAAGCGCGGGCGGCGTCAGGCATAGGCGAAGGCCTGTTGCGGATTGCCGTCGGGCTGGAAAGCGTGGCGGATCTGCAGGCCGACTTGGCGCGCGGGCTGCGCTAGTTGGCCAGGTCGATGCGGCGGATGCCTGCCGCGTCGATTTCCAGCGCGTCGCCGCGCCCGGTATCCCAATCGGAGAGAACCCAGCGCTCCGCGCTGCCGGACGGCAGTTGAATCGCTTCGCGTCCCGGCCGGTGCGTGTGGCCGTGGATCAGGCGAGTGCAGCCCCGGGCCGTCAGCGCCTCGCGTATCGCGGCGCCGCTGGCATCCATGATCGCGGCCGTCTTCCCCTGCATCGCTTCGGCACTGCGGCGCCGCAGGCTTTCGACTTCGGCGCGGCGCTCGGGCAACGGGCGCGCGAGAAAATCCGCCTGCCATTGCGGCGAGCGAACCATGCGGCGGAACTCCTGGTAGGGAAGGTCGTCGGTGCAGACGGTGTCGCCGTGCATCAGCAGGATCGCCGTACCGCCGGCGTCTACTGTCTCAAGATCGCTGAGCAGGCGCATGCCGGCCGCGGCGGCGAAGCGTTCGCCGATCAGGAAATCGCGGTTGCCGGCAATGAAGAAGATGCGCGTGCCGTGGTCCGAGAGGTCACGCAGCAGCTTGCACACCTGCGCGTTGAAAGGATCGGCCAGATCGTCGTCGCCGATCCAGTACTCGAACAGGTCACCGAGGATGAACAGCGCCTCGATCCCGGCGGCTGCCGTGGCGGCGAGAAAATCCGCGAAGCGCCGGGTCAGGTCGGGTCGCTCGGCGCGCAGGTGCAGGTCGGAAACGCAGCGGGCAGTTCCGGCGATGGTCAGCATGGAGCCGCCCTTAGAGCCTGTTTCAGCAGGAATCGTACCTCGCGCCGCTGGGCGTTGGGATGCGATGCGAGGCGGAGGGAGTGCGGCATGGTTGTTCCATGCAAGCGACCGACAACGTGGCAGCGCGCCCAACGCCCAGCGGCCCTTCGGGTTGAGACCAGGATCGGCGTCTGCGGCGTTGCAGTGCTTGCCAATGGGAACAACCATTGGTCGCGCACTGCGCCTTGCATCCATCCGATCCTGGTCTCAACGCGGGGCACGATTCCTGCTGAAACAGGCTCTTGCGTCAGACGACTTCGGCGCGCTCGATGACGACGTCCTGCGCCGGTACGTTCTGGTGGAAGCCCTTGTTGCCAGTCTTCACGCCCTTGATCTTGTCCACGACATCCTTGCCTTCGACGACGCGACCGAAGACGCAGTAGCCCCAGCCGTCCTGGCACTTGCCGTTGTCGAGAAAGTCGTTGTCGCCGACATTGATGAAGAACTGCGCGGTGGCCGAATGCGGGTCGCCGGTGCGCGCCATGGCGACCGTGTAGCGTTCGTTCTTGAGGCCGTTCCCGGCTTCGTTCTCGATCGGCGCGCCGGTCGGCTTCTGGTTCATGCCCGGCTCGAAGCCGCCGCCCTGGATCATGAAGCCGTCGATCACGCGATGGAAAATCGTGTTGTCGTAGTGGCCGGATTTGACATAGTCGATGAAATTGGCGGCGCTCTTGGGCGCCTTGTCGGCATCCAGTTCGAGGGTGATGACGCCGAGGCTGGTGGTGAGCTTGATCATGGGATGGATCCTGTGTGGGTTATTTCTTGGCCGGCAGCAGCTTGACGGATTCGATGAGAACCGGCGTGGTCGGCACGTTCTGGTGCGGGCCGGCATTCGCGGTCGGCACCGTGGCGATCTTCTGCACTATGTCGAAGCCCTGCGCGACCTTGCCGAACACGGCGTAGCCCCAGCCGTCGCGGCCCGGATAATCGAGAAAGCTGTTGTCCTTGAGGTTGATGAAGAACTGTGCGCTGGCGGAATGCGGATCCATGGTGCGCGCCATGGCCAGCGTGCCCGTTTCGTTCTTCAGTCCGTTCTTGGCCTCATTCTGGATCGGGGCGCGGGTTTCCTTCTGCTTCATGTCCGCCGTGAAGCCGCCGCCCTGGATCATGAAACCGGGAATCACGCGGTGGAAGACGGTGCCGTTGAAGAAGCCGTCCTTGGCGTACTGCAGGAAGTTCTCCACCGTCTTCGGCGCCTTGTCCTGGTACAGCTCGATGATCAGGGTGCCCTGCGAGGTCTTGACCTCGAGCTGCGGGTTGGCGGCATGAGCGGCCATGCCGAACAAAAGGGCGAATGCGAACAGAAACAGGCGATGCATGGAACCTCCGGAAAAACGTGTAGGGGAAATGTGATGCGGACAGCGAAGGGGCTGCTTCAGGCGGAGCCTTCGAAGATGATTTTCCAGCGACCGCCTTCCTTGATCCAGTACTGACGCTTCTTCATCTGGCTGGAAAGATTGCTGGAACGGTAATCCTGCTCGAAGGTGACGACGACATACTCTTCCTTGCCGGGATTGCGGAACATGCTGATGTTGCCGGTATCGACCTTGATCCAGCTCTTGGCCGCATTGACCTTGCGCTTCTGTTCGATCCAGCCCTGGTAGTTCTGCCCGTCGGAATGGAACTTGTGCGAATAGTGCCGCGCGTAGTGCTCTATGTTGCGGCTTTCCCAATCCTGCCGCCATTCCTCGACATTCTTGAGCAGCGAGGTGCGTTCGCTCTGCCAGTCGTCGAGCGACAGCCATTCTATGCTGTTGCTGATGATCACCGGCGTCAGGCCGATCTGCAGGCTTTTCGACAGCGTGTCGAGATCCTGGTTGGCCAGCACCACGCAGCCGTCGGAGGCCTTGGGCGGGCGCGAGAAGGTGTCGGACGGGGTGCCGTGCAGCCAGATGCCGTGACCGTTGCGTCCCTGGCGCTTGTCCCAGTCGTTGGGATAATTGATGGGGAAGGCGCCGCTGCCGTAAAAGTCGGTCAGCTTCTGCCGCGGCAGGCTGGAGGTGACGTGATAGACGCCGATCGGCGTCTTCTTGTCGCCCTCGCGAGCCTTCTCGGCGCCGAGCTTGCCCTGCGAGATGTAGTAGTCGGCGATGAAGCGCGGCGTGCCGTTGTCGTTCTGGTACAGGTAGAGGCGGGACTTCTGCGTATCGACGACCACCGCGTGCTTCTGTTCCGGATGCATCTGCAGCAGATAGCGCGGCACGTAGTCTGCCGGCGGCTTGGTGCGGTAGCCCTTGAGGCGGACGATGGCTTCGTCGCGCAGATCGGCGATCTTTTCTCCCGCAGCGGGGCCGCCACCCTCGCCAAAGGCCGTCAGCGGGCGCGAGCGGGCCAGCAGCAGGTCGCCCTTGACCAGATGCGCCAGGCGGAAATTGGGATAGGCCTTGATCAGCATTTCCGTCTGCTGCATGGCGACATCGAGCCGGTTGGCTTCGATAGCGTCGAACACCTTGGCCAGCAGCGGCTCCGGCCCGGAATCGGTATAGCTCGCCGCGACGGCGCCCGTGGCGGCGGTTTTCTTGAGGTGCTTCGGCGCCTTGCCGGCAGCATCCGCCGCGCCTGCCGCGAGCAGCAGGCCGCAGGCCGAAATGACTGTCAGGATGCGCGACGGCTGGCGCATCAGTTACCGACCCGCTCCTGCAGGATCTGCCACTTGCCGTCGCGTTTGCCCATCAGTAGCGTCTTGTTGCTGGAGGTCTTCAGCGAAGCCGACTTGTAGTGCTGGCGGAACTTCACCGTGGCGCTGTCGCCATTGACCGCGATACGCAGGTTTTCGTAGCCGACCTGGATCGCTCCCGGCTTGTTGATGCGCTTCTGGCGTTCAGCATCCCACGCCGCACGCGATTCGCCGGCCGGGGTCTTGAAGTCGCGGGCATAGGCCGCGAGGTAGGCCTTGACGTCCTTGCGCGACCAGGCGGCAGCCCACAGGTCGATGGCATTGGTGATCTCGGCATTGGGATCGGTCGCGGCCTTTGTCGGGGCGGGTTTGGCGGGTTCGGCCGGCTTCGCCGGGACGGCCGCGGGCGCTCCGGTTGCCGGGGCCGCAACCGGAGCGGCGGCCGAGGGAGCGGTGGCGGGTGCGGCTTTCGGCGCTTCCGCGAGCTTGACGGGTTCGGCCGGACGCGCATCGCCGACGGGCTTGTTCGCCTTGCCGGGACGGCCGGCGGTGCTCATCAGGTCGCGGATCAGCGCCAGCTTGTTCTGCGCGCTGGAGTTCGAGGAATCGATCTGCAGCGCCTTGTCGTAGGCCTGGCTGGCGAGGCGCGCATAGATGTCGCCGAGGTTTTCGTGGGCCGTGGCGTAGGACGGATGGGTGCGAATGGCCATTTCCAGCGCCTGCTTGGCCTTGTCATACTGCTTCTGCTGGGCGTAGATGACGGCGAGGTTGTTGTACGGCTCGGGCAGTTCCGGGTAATCCTCGGTCAGCTTGGAGAATACGGTGATGGCCTCGTTGGGCTTGTTCATCTCGGTCAGCACGATGCCCTTGAGAAAGCGCCCCTGGGCGTCCTTCGGTTTGCCCGCCAGATACTTGTCGACCTGCTCCAGCGCCTGGGCATGCTGCCCCTGCTTGATCTGCTTGCTGATGTCCTGCAGCGCATCGGCATGAACGGCGGGCGCCAGTGCCAGGAGCGTGACGGAAACGGCTGATGCCAGTAGGCGTGCGGCGTTGAGGCGGATTTGGGTCATGGTATATACTTCTCGTTGACGGTTGCCCGAAAATGAATTTAGTTACGGCCGCTGCGCTCAACGCCGATGAAGCTGGCGTTAGCCTGCTCTGAAACTGCGTCTTCGCGGGACAAACCATGCGGGATTCAACGGTGGATTCTACCAAGAAGCCCGCATTTCCTACAACTTGGGCGCGGTTGATCAAAGGTCCGATAATGTCGGCCTTTCGTGTCCATTTTCCTGCTTAGCCCGGCGTTTAGACGATTCCTCCATGCTGAAGCTTTACAACACTCTGGCCCGCGAGAAGCAGGTCTTCGTTCCTATCGAGCCCGGGCGCGTCAGCATGTACGTCTGCGGCATGACCGTGTATGACTTTTGCCACCTCGGGCACGCCCGCGTGATGGTGGTGTTCGACCTGGTGGCGCGCTGGCTCAGGGCCAGTGGCTACGCGCTGACTTATGTGCGCAACATCACCGACATCGACGACAAGATCATCCGTCGCGCCCAGGAGAACGGCGAGTCGATCCGGCAACTGACCGACCGCTTCATCGCCGCCATGAACGACGATGCGGCGGCGCTGGGTGTGCTGCGTCCCGATGCGGAGCCGCGCGCGACCGACCATGTGCCGCAGATGCTGGACATGATCGGTACGCTGGAAAGGAACGGCTACGCGTATGTCGCCGCGGGCAACGACGTCTGCTACTCGGTGCGCAAGTTCGACGGCTACGGCAAGCTTTCCGGCAAGTCGCTGGAAGATCTGCGCGCCGGCGAACGCGTTGATGTCATGGCCGGCAAGCACGATCCGCTCGACTTCGTGCTGTGGAAGCATGCGCGGGACGACGAACCTGCCGAAGTGAAGTGGGAGTCGCCGTGGGGACCGGGGCGGCCGGGCTGGCATATCGAATGCTCGGCAATGGGCGCGGATCTCCTGGGCAAGCACTTCGACATCCACGGCGGCGGACAGGATCTGCAGTTTCCGCACCACGAGAACGAGATCGCGCAATCGGAAGGCGCGCATCAGTGCCAGTTCGTCAATTACTGGATGCACAACGGCTTCGTCCGCGTCGATGACGAGAAGATGTCGAAGTCGCTGGGCAACTTCTTCACCATCCGCGAGGTGCTGAAAAAGTACGATGCCGAAGTCGTCCGCTTCTTCATCCTGCGCGCCCACTACCGCAGTCCGCTCAACTATTCCGACATTCATCTCGACGATGCGCGGCATGCGCTGACGCGGCTTTACACGGCGCTCAAGGGCGTCGGCGGCGAAGTCGAAGTGGATTGGAACGAGCCGCATGCGGTGCGCTTCAAGGCTGCGCTGGACGACGACTTCGGCACGCCGGAAGCGATGGCCGTGCTGTTCGATCTCGCTACTGCGGTGAATCGCGGTGAATCGGCGCTGGCCGCCCAGCTCAAGGCGCTGGGCGGCGTGATGGGCCTGCTGCAGCGTGATCCGCAAAGCTTCCTGCAGGCGGCGCCCGCCGGCGGCCTCGGCAACGAGGAGATCGAAGCAAGAGTCGTCGCCCGCAGCACGGCGAAGAAAGCCCGGAATTTTGCCGAGTCCGACCGCATCCGCGACGAACTGAAGGCGGCCGGCATCGTGCTGGAGGATGGACCGCAGGGGACGACCTGGCGCCGGGCGTGACTTGAATGGGGACCGGTACGTGATGGAAGCCTTCGTCTGGGATCAGCATTTCACCACCGGTTTGGAACGGGTAGACCAGGAGCATCGCCAACTGGTGGCCCTGATCAATCAGCTTGGCGAAGCCCTGATTGGCGGACAGGTGCAGGATCCGGAATCCCTGCAGACGATCTTCGGCCAGCTTGCTGATTACGCCAGGCAACACTTTGCGGAAGAAGAGCGGCTGATGGTGGAAACCGGCGTTTCGCCTTTGCACCGGGATCCGCATCGACGGCACCATGGCGAATTTGTCGAACAGCTGTCGACCATGTGGGCCTCGCGAAACTCCATGGCCAATGCGGCGGAAACCCTGCACGCGTTTCTCCGTTCATGGCTGGGCTTTCATATCCTGGGCGAGGATCAGTCGATGGCGCGGCAGATCGCGCTGATCCGCGGCGGAAAATCTCCGGACCGTGCGTACGAAGAGGTGCATTCGGTCCGGGGCGACAACGCCACCGCCGCCTTGTTGACGGCGCTGCACAACCTTTACCACGTTCTTTCCGAGCAGAACCGCAATCTGGCCGCGGCCAATTTCTGGCTCGAGGAAAGAGTCGCCGAGCGCACCGGGCAACTGGCGCTGGTCAATCACGCCTTGACGGACCTCAATCACCGCCTGGAAGCGCTTTCCAACACCGATGGCCTGTTGGAGATTGCCAACCGCCGGCATTTCGACGCGAAACTGGACGAGGAATGGCGCCGGGCTCACCGGCAACGACAAGCCTTGTCGCTGTTGATGGTCGATGTCGACTACTTCAAGCGCTACAACGACACCTATGGCCATCAGGCGGGGGACCGC
This sequence comes from Sulfuritalea sp., assembly GCA_030247575.1. Lineage (GTDB taxonomy): Bacteria > Pseudomonadota > Gammaproteobacteria > Burkholderiales > Rhodocyclaceae > Sulfuritalea. The sequence continues at coordinate 143,227 of JAOTRV010000007.1, read as the reverse complement.
TGTCTCCAAGCCGTGGCCAGGGCCGCGCGATCGGCGTTGCGGCGGCCCGGCGATCTGCTGGCCCGCTATGGCGGCGAGGAACTGGCGGTGATTCTGCCGAACACCGAGCTGGACGGCGCAACGCTGGTGGCGCAGGCCATCCAGGGCGCACTTACCGGCTTGCGCATCCCCCATGCGGATTCGCCGGCGGCTGATCAGGTCACTGTCAGTATCGGCGCCGCGGCGATGACGCCCGACAAGCAGACCAGTTCCGCCCAGTTGCTGGCTGCCGCCGATCGCGGCCTGTATTCAGCGAAGCAAGGCGGCCGCAACCGCATTTGTCCCGGATAGGGTCTCGGCGGCGCGGCGCAGGCTCAACTGCTGAAGAAATCCTTGACGCGGTCAAGCCAGCTCTGCGCGCGCGGGCTGTGCCGCTGGGCGTTGCCCTGGCTGATCTGCTCGAACTCCTCCAGCAGTTCCTTCTGCCGGTCGGTGAGATTCACCGGGGTTTCCAGCACGACGTGGCACAGCAGATCGCCGCGGCTGGAGGAGCGGACGCCCTTGATGCCCTTGCCGCGCAGGCGGAATACCTTGCCGGTCTGTGTCTCGGCCGGAATCTTGAGTTTGGCGACGCCGTCCAGCGTGGGAATCTCGATTTCGCCGCCGAGCGCCGCCGTGGCGTAGCTGACCGGCATTTCGCAATGCAGGTCGTCGTGGTCACGCTGGAATACTGCGTGGGCCTTGAGGTGGATCTGGACATAAAGGTCGCCGGGCGGGCCGCCATTGACGCCGGGCTCGCCTTCGCCCGACAGCCGTATCCGATCGCCTTCGTCGACCCCCGGCGGAATCTTGACGGACAGGGTCTTGTGCTGCTTGACGCGTCCTGCGCCGTGGCAGGTGCCGCAGGGATCGGCAATGTAGCGTCCGGTGCCGTGGCACTTCGGGCAGGTCTGCTGGATCGAGAAGAAGCCCTGTTGCATGCGCACCTGGCCGTGGCCGGCACAGGTCGGGCAGGTTTTCGGCTCGGTGCCTTTCTTGGCGCCGCTGCCGCTGCAGGTTTCGCACTCGGCCATGGTCGGGATGCGAATGCGGGTTTCGGTGCCGCGCGCGGCTTCTTCGAGCGAAACTTCGAGGTTGTAGCGCAGGTCCGCGCCGCGATAGACGCTGGAACGCCCGCCACGCTGGCCGCCGCCGCCGAAGATGTCGCCGAAGATGTCGGAGAAGGCATCGGCGAAACCGCCCATGCCTGCGCCGCCGCCCATGCCGGCCTGCGGATCGACGCCGGCATGGCCGTACTGGTCGTAGGCGGCGCGCTTCTGCGCGTCGGACAGTATCTCGTAGGCTTCCTTGGCTTCCTTGAACTGCTCCTCGGCCTTGGGGTTGTCCGGATTGCGGTCCGGATGATGCTTCATGGCCAGCTTGCGGTAGGCCTTCTTGATGTCCTCCTCGGACGCATCGCGGTTGATGCCGAGGATTTCGTAAAAGTCGCGTTTTGCCATGTCAGTCGGTCCAGGCTACTTCTGTGCAAAGGCCGAGTTAAGGGGCGACGAAGTCGCCCGCTTCAACTCGGCCACTCAGGACGGCGCGCCAGCGTCCGTCTTAAGCTTTCTTGTCCTTCACTTCGGTGAACTCGGCATCGACCACATCGCTGTCGTCTTTCTTCGCTTCGCCGCCGGCGCTGCCGCCAGCTGCGCCGCCTGCACCGGCCGCGCCCTGGGCGTCACCGTAAATCTTCTCGCCGAGCTTCTGCGAGGCCTTGGCCAGTGCTTCGGTCTTGGCCTCGATGGTGGCCTTGTCGCCCTCCTTCATCACTTCTTCGGCTTCCTTGATCGCGGCTTCGATCGCGGCCTTTTCATCGGAGCCCATCTTGTCGCCGTGTTCGGAGAGCGCCTTCTTGATCGAATGCACCATGGCGTCGCACTGGTTGCGCGCATCGACCAGCTCGTGGGCCTTGCGGTCTTCCTCGGCGTGGGCCGCGGCGTCCTGCACCATGGCCTGGATTTCGGCTTCGGACAGCCCGGAGTTGGCCTTGATGGTGATCTTGTTTTCCTTGCCGGTGCCCTTGTCGCGCGCCGAGACATGCAGGATGCCGTTGGCATCGATGTCGAAGGTGACCTCGATCTGCGGCATGCCGCGCGGCGCCGGCGGAATGTCGGTCAGGTTGAACTGGCCCAGGCTTTTGTTGCCGCTGGACATCTCGCGCTCGCCCTGGAGCACGTGGATGGTCACCGCGTTCTGGTTGTCGTCGGCGGTGGAGAAGGTCTGCGCCGCCTTGGTCGGGATCGTGGTGTTCTTCTGGATCAGCTTGGTCATGACGCCGCCCAGGGTCTCGATGCCGAGCGAGAGCGGAGTGACGTCGAGCAGCAGCACGTCCTTGACTTCGCCTTGCAGCACGCCGCCCTGGATCGAGGCGCCGACGGCCACGGCTTCGTCGGGATTGACGTCGCGGCGCGGCTCCTTGCCGAAGAAATCCTTGACCTTCTCCTGCACCTTGGGCATGCGCGTCATGCCGCCGACCAGGATCACGTCGGTCAGGTCGGAGACCTTGACGCCGGCATCCTTGATGGCGATGCGGCATGGCGCGATGGTGCGCTCGATCAGGTCTTCCACCAGCGATTCGTACTTGGCGCGGGTCAGCTTCATCGCCAGGTGCTTGGGACCCGAGGCGTCGGCCGTGATGTAGGGCAGGTTGAATTCGGTCTGCTGCGCCGAGGACAGCTCGATCTTGGCCTTTTCTGCGGCTTCCTTGAGGCGCTGCAGGGCCAGCACGTCGTTCTTCAGGTCGACGCCCTGTTCCTTCTTGAATTCGGTCACCACGTAGTCGATCAGGCGCTGGTCGAAGTCTTCGCCGCCGAGGAAGGTGTCGCCGTTGGTCGACAAGACTTCGAACTGGTGCTCGCCGTCGAGCTCGGCGATCTCGATGATCGAGATGTCGAAGGTGCCGCCGCCGAGGTCATACACGGCAATCTTGCGGTCGCCTTCCTGCTTGTCCATGCCGAAGGCCAGCGCCGCCGCGGTCGGCTCGTTGATGATGCGCTTGACGTCGAGGCCGGCGATGCGGCCGGCGTCCTTGGTGGCCTGGCGCTGGCTGTCGTTGAAGTAGGCGGGCACGGTGATCACGGCCTCGGTGACTTCCTCGCCGAGGTAATCTTCCGCAGTCTTCTTCATCTTGCGCAGCACTTCGGCGGAAACCTGCGGCGGCGCCATCTTGTTGCCGCGGGCCTCGACCCAGGCGTCGCCGTTGTCGGCCTTGACGATCCTGAAGGGCATCAGGTCGATGTCCTTCTGCACTTCCTTTTCCTCGAAGCGGCGGCCGATCAGGCGCTTCACCGCGAACAGGGTGTTCTTGGCATTGGTCACGGCCTGGCGCTTGGCCGCGGCGCCGCACAGGATCTCACCGTCTTCCGCGTAGGCGACGATGGACGGCGTGGTGCGCGCGCCTTCCGCGTTTTCGATGACCTTGGGCTTGCCGCCTTCCATGATGGCGACACAGCTGTTGGTGGTGCCGAGGTCGATGCCGATGATCTTGCCCATGTTTTTTCCTTTGTCGAATAGTGCGCGCCGGGGACGCCCGGCGAATCCTTAAGCCTGTGCCTGATATGGGGGTATTGCGCGCTGCTTCAAGCCTTGCCCTTCGATACCACGACCAGCGCGGGACGAATCACGCGTCCGTGCAGGGCGTAGCCCTTCTGCAGGACGTTGAGTACGGTGTTGGCTTCCGTCGCGGCGTCCGGCGCCTCGATCTGGCTGATGGCCTGATGCTGGTGCGGATCGAACTTCTGGCCGAGCGGATTGATCTCGGCCAGGCTGGATTTCTCGAACGCCGCAGTCAGTTGCCTGAGGGTTAGTTCGACGCCGGCCTTGAGGGCTTCGGCGCTCTGGTTTTCGTTGGCCAGCGCCGCTTCGAGGCTGTCCTTCACCGCCAGCAGTTCGCCGGAGAACTTCTCGACGGCGAATTTGCCGGCCTTGCCGATGTCTTCCTGCGCGCGACGGCGCACATTCTCGGTCTCGGCCTTGGCGCGCAGCCATGCATCGTGATGCTCGGCGGCCTTGAGTTCGGCGGCCTTGAGCAGATCTTCCGGGCTGGGCATGACCGTGGCGTCAGGAGTAGACGCTGGCGATACGGCGGCTTCGGCCGTCTGGCCGGAGTCCGGCAAGGCCTGGTTGTGCGGGGTGGGGCTGGAAGTGCTTGAAGTGTCCTGCATGGGTCGGGCTCCTGAAGAAACCCGGCGCATATGAGGGTGAATCCGGAAGCTTCAAGCCCCCTTCAACAATTTATTTGCGCTCCCGGAAAAACTAGGCGTGGCTGCGCACCCAGCGCATCAGGCTGGCGGCCTCCATCGCGCCGGCCTGGCGGGCGACTTCGCGGCCGTTGCGAAACAGGGCCAGCGTCGGAATCGAGCGGATGCCGAAGCGCGCCGCGAGTTGTTGTTCTTCCTCGGTATTCACTTTCGCCAGACGGTATTCCGGCTCGAGTTGTTTCGCCGCTTGCGCAAAGGCAGGCGCCATGGCCCGGCAGGGACCGCACCAGGGCGCCCAGAAATCCACCAGCAGCGGTATGTCGGAACGTCCGGCGTGGATATCGAAATTCGCCGCACCGAGTTCCACCGGCTCGCCGCTGAACAGGCGGGCCTTGCATTTGCCGCAGGTGCCGCCGTCGGCGAGGCGTTCGGCGGGGACGCGGTTGGCGGCATGGCAGTGGGGGCAAACGACAATCAGGGGCTCGGACATGATGCACTCCATATATCAGGCTCTACTGATATATGGGTGTCGCGGCAGAATTCAAGCCAATGCTCAGGCCTTTGCGCCCAATGCCTTTGCGCGCGCCGGGGCTGCCTTGTCGGAATGAGCGGCGACCGGCCACCCGGAAAGATGGGTCGAGACCAGATCGCCCAGCGCGGCGATCCAGTCGGGCCGCTCGTTCACGCAGGGGATGTAGTGGAATTGCGAGCCGCCGGACGCCAGGAAAGCGTCCTTGCATTCCATCGCGATTTCTTCCAGCGTTTCCAGGCAATCGGCGACGAAACCCGGGCAGACGACATCGACCCGCGCCACACCTTGCCGCCCGAGCGTTTCCAGTGTCGGCTGGGTGTAGGGCTGCAGCCACTCGGCTTTGCCGAAGCGCGACTGGAAGGTGATCAGATAGTGGTCCGGGTCGAGTTCCAGGGCCGCCGCCAGCAAGCGTCCGGTCTTTTGGCACTCGCAATAATAGGGATCGCCCAGGTCGAGCGAACGGCGCGGCAGGCCATGAAAGCTCATCACCAGCCGGTCGGGCCTGCCGTTGGCCTGCCAGTGTTCGCGGACGCTGGCGGCCAGGGCCGCGATGTAGCCGGGGTGGTCGTGGAAGTGCTTGATGAAGCGCAGTTCCGGCGGGTTGCGGCTGCGCTTGATCCAGTCGGCGACGTCGTCCATCACGCTGCCGGTGGAGCTGGCCGCGTACTGCGGGTAGAGCGGCACGACCAGCACGCGCTCGACGCCATCGCGCTTGAACTGGTCGAGGACGCTGTCGATCGAGGGCTGGCCGTAGCGCATGGCCGAGGCCACGGCGACTTCCGGACTGCCGGTCTCCCCCAGCCAGCCCTTGAGCAGCTTGGCCTGACGCTCGGTATGGACCTTCAGCGGCGAACCGTCCAGCATCCAGATTTTGGCGTACTTGGCCGCCGACTTGGCCGGCCGCAGGTTGAGGATGATGCCGTTGAGGATCAGCCACCAGACCGGGCGCGGGATTTCGACGACGCGCGGATCCCAGAGAAACTGCTTGAGATAGGGGCGCAGTGCCGCCGCCGTGGGTGCCTCCGGAGTACCGAGGTTCACCAGCAGGACTGCGGTGCCGCGCGGCACGCCATGCTGTGGCGCGGGTTCGGGACCGTAGCGGGAGATCACGGTGCGGAAAGTGCGGAGGAGAGCAGCTTGGCCGTGATGTCCACGATGGGAATCACGCGTTCGTAGGCCATGCGCGTCGGGCCTATGACGCCGATCGTGCCGACGATCTGGCCGTCGACTTCGTAGGGCGCGGCGACCACGCTGCATTCGTCCAGCGGCGCGATGCCGGATTCGCCGCCGATGAACACCTGAACGCCTTCGGCGCGGCTGGATAGCTCCAGCAGCTGGGCCAGGCCGGTGCGTTGTTCGAACAGATCGAACAGGCGGCGCAGGCGCGTCATGTTGGACGAAAGATCCTCGACGCCGAGCAGGTTCTTCTCGCCGCTGATCACATACTGCGTCGAGGTATCGGCAATCGCCTGATTGCCGACGTCCAGCGCGGCGGTCATCAGTTCGCCCATGTCGGCGCGCAACTGGCGCAGTTCTTCGACCACGCGGGCGCGTACCTGGTCGAAGTCGAGACCGAGGCAATTCTGGTTCAGGTAGTTGGCTGCCTCGGTTAGCTCCGACGGGCTGTAGTTGCGCTGGGTGAACAAAATGCGGTTCTGTACGTCGCCGTCGGCGGTGACGATGATCAGCAGCACGCGCTTGTCCGACAAGCTGAGGAACTCGATCTGGCGGATGCGAGGCTGCTGGCGGCGCGGCGCCACCACCACGCCGGCGAAGGCGGTGAGCTGTGACAGCAGTTGCGACGCATGGCTGATCACCAGTTGCGGCTGATCGGGCTGGATGGCCTCCTTGATCTCGGACAGTTCGCTGCCCTGCAGGGGCTTCACCGTCAGCAGGGAATCGACGAACAGCCGGTAGCCCAAGGGCGTCGGCACGCGCCCGGCCGAGGTGTGGGGGCTGGCGATGAAGCCCATTTCTTCCAAGTCCGACATGACGTTGCGGATCGTCGCCGGGGAGAGTTCCAAGCCCGAGTATTTCGAGAGCGTGCGCGAGCCGACGGGCTGACCTTCGGCGATATAGCGTTCGATCAGGGTTTTCAGCAGAGTTTGCGCACGATAGTCGAGCATGGCTTGATTTTAGAGCCAAATCCGCCGAAAAAAGAGCCGGGGCCAATTGTGGTTTAATCGCCCGGATGAACGTCGCTGCGTCCGATAACTTTCGCACCATTGCCCTGATCGGCAAATACCAGAGCCGGGAAATCGCCGAGTCCCTGTTGTGGCTTGCCGGATTTTTGAGCGGACGCGGCGTCGAGGTACTGCTGGAAGAAGCTACCGCTGGGGCGGTGGGTGTCAGCGGCTATGCGGTGGCTACTTACGATCGGATTGGCGAACGTGCCGATCTTGCGGTGGTTCTCGGCGGCGACGGCACCATGCTCAATGCGGCGCGGCACCTGGCCCGCTTCGAGGTGCCGCTGGTCGGCATCAATCAGGGGCGGCTCGGCTTCATGACCGACATCGCGCTTGGCGCCATGGCCGAGAGCATGACGGCGATGCTTGCGGGAGAGTTTTTCCGCGAGCAGCGCTTCCTGCTTCGTGCCGAAGTGATGCGCGATGGCGAGTCGGCTTTTCAGACCGTGGCGCTCAACGACGTGGTGGTCAACAAGGGCGAAATCGGCCGCATGATCGAACTGGAGGTGAAGGTCGATGGCGAACTGATCCACGTCCTGCGCGCCGACGGCCTGATCGTCGCCACGCCCACCGGGTCCACCGCCTACGCGCTGTCGGCCAATGGCCCGATTCTCCATCCATCGGTGCCCGGCATCGCCATCGTCCCGCTCTGCCCCCATGCGCTCTCGAACCGGCCGATCACCGTCAGCGACAGCTGCACGATCGATGTCGCCCTGCTGCCGCCCCACGACGCCCGTGTGCACTTCGACGGTCAGAAGCATTTCGAGGCGCGCGCCGGCGACGTGGTGCGCATCGCGCGTTCGAGCCACCACATCACCTTGCTGCATCCGCCGGGCTACAGCTATTTCGCCATGCTGCGTGAGAAGCTGCACTGGAGCTCGACTCCCCGTCATTAACAAATGCTGCTGCGCCTGATCATCCGCGATTTCGTCATTGTCGATCGCCTCGAACTCGAGTTCGAGGCCGGTTTCGGTGCCCTGACCGGCGAGACCGGCGCCGGCAAGTCGATCCTGGTCGATGCGCTGTCGCTGGCCCTGGGCGAGCGCGCGGATGCCGCCGTGGTGCGCAGCGGCGCCGAGAGGGCCGAGATTTCGGCCGAGTTCGAGGTCATCTCCGGCAGCGCGCTCGAAGCCTGGCTGCGGGGCAACGATTACGACACCGATGCCTGCCTGCTGCGGCGCGTAATCGACTCCGCCGGCCGGTCCCGCGGCTACATCAACGGCGCTGCGGCAACGCTGGGGCAGATGCGCGAAGTGGCAGACTTTCTGGCCGACATTCACGGCCAGAACGCCCATCATTCGCTGTTGCGCAGCGATGCCCAGCGCGACTTGCTCGACACCCATGCCGGGGCGCAGGCGCTGGCCCGTGATGCCGCCGCTGCCTATGGGACATGGCGCACGGCGCGCGAGACGCGGCAGGCTGCCGAGAAGGATGTCGAGGCCACCGTGCGCGAGCGCGAACTGCTCGAGTGGCAAGTAAAGGAACTGGTCGCCCTGGGATTCGATGCGGCCGAATGGCAGGAAACGGAACAGGAGCAGCGCCGGCTGGGCAATGCCAACGCCCTGCTGGAAGGCGCGAGCGCCGCGCTGGCCGCGCTTGAAGAAGGCGAGGCGGCGAGTCTGCCGGTGCTCCAGCACGCTGGAGCCAGACTGTCCGAATTGACTGGCTTCGATCCGGCGTTGAGCGATGCGGCCCAGTTGTTCGAGACCGCGCTGATCCAGCTCGAAGAGTCGACGCTGGCGCTACGGCGTTATCAGGACCGGCTGGAACTCGATCCGGCGCGGCTGAATGAACTCGACAATCGCATCGACGCCGTGACGCAGATGGCGCGCAAGCATCGTGTCGCACCGGAAGAATTGCCCGACCTGCTGCAGCGCTTGCAGGCCCGCCTGGACGAGCTCACGCTGCGCGCCGATCCGGCCGCGCTGGCCGAACGGGAAGCCAAGACCGAAGCGGCTTTCCGTCAGGTGGCTAAGCAGCTTTCGGCCTTGCGCGCGAAGACCGCCAAGGCCTTGTCCAAGGCGGTGACGGCCGGCATGCAGGAGCTGGCGATGGCCGGCGGACGTTTCGAAATTGCCCTGGAGCCTTTGCCTGAAGGCGCCTCCAGCGGACTCGAGAGTGTCGAATTCCTGGTCTCGGCCAATGCGGGCCAGCCGCTGCGTGCGCTGGCCAAGGTGGCCTCGGGCGGCGAGTTGTCGCGCATCGGTTTGGCCTTGCAGGTCATCGCCAGCCAGGCGAACCCGGCCGGCACGCTCATTTTTGACGAAGTCGATGTCGGCATCGGCGGGCGCGTCGCCGAGATTGTCGGCCGCATGTTGCGTGAACTCGGCAAGAGCCGCCAAGTACTGTGCGTCACACATCTGCCTCAGGTGGCGGCTCAGGCCGACTGGCAATGGTCGATCGCCAAGCAAACCCGTGATGGTGCAACGACCTCTTCGGTGAACGTACTCGATCCGGAAGCTCGCGTCGGCGAGATCGCGCGCATGCTGGGCGGCGAGAAAATCACCGAAACTACCCGCCGCCACGCGGCAGAAATGCTCGGCCTAGGCTAGGCGCGGAGCACCGAGCATCGTCACCACGCCGGTGACGATGAACACGCCGGCCGCGATCCAGCGGATGAACTTGAGCGGCAGGCGCTTGGCCAGCTTTTCGCCGACGATGACGGCCGGCACGTTGGCCAGCATCATGCCCAGCGTGGTGCCCATGATTACCGCGAACAGCGCACCCTGGAACTGCGCGCCCAGCGCCACGGTGGCGAACTGCGTCTTGTCGCCCATTTCGGCGATGAAAAAAGCGATCGTGGTGGTGACGAAGGCGCCGGTGGGATGGATCTTCGGGTCTTCGTCGAGCGAATCCGGGTGCAGCGCCCACAGGCCAAAAACGATGAAGACTGCGCCGGTGATCCAGGGCAGCCACTGTGGCGCGATCAGTTGCGCCAGCCAGACGCCGACCGAGCCGGCCATGGCGTGATTGAGCACGGTGGCGACAAAGATGCCGGCAATGATCGGCAGCGGCTTGCGTAGGCGGGCGGCGAGGACGAAGGACAGCAACTGCGTCTTGTCGCCGATTTCGGCGATGGCGACCAGTGTGGTCGCGGTGAGAAAAGCTTCCAAGCTAAGTGGAAGCCTTGCGGTGCGGGCAGTCCGTCTTGCGGCAGTCGACGTACAGGTAGAGGGCGTGTTCGCGCACCGTGAAGCCGCGTTCTTCCGCGATCTTGATCTGGCGCTTTTCGATCGCGGCATCGAAGAACTCTTCGACGCGGCCGCATTCCAGGCAGACCAGATGGTCGTGGTGCTGTCCTTCGTTCAGTTCGAAAATCGCCTTGCCCGATTCGAAATGATGGCGCTGCAGCAAGCCCGCCTGTTCGAATTGCGTGAGCACGCGATAGACGGTGGCCAGTCCGATGTCCATGCCGTCGGCGAGCAGGTGGCGATAGACATCTTCCGCCGTGACGTGGCGCGGCGAGCCTTCATCCTGCAGCTTGTGGAAGAGGTCGAGAATCTTGAGGCGCGGATAGGTTGCCTTGAGGCCGATGCTCTTGAGGTCGTCGGGATGGGTCATGGTGCGATCAGCGCAGGCTCTCGTCCGCTCGGGGACGGGCAGTGACGGGTGGGCAGCTATGATATAGTTTTCGCGCCCCGATTGGGATAATGCGATCGGCAAGCGAGGAGGCGTGCCAGAATACGGCAGCCCGACCCAATGGTGGTTTTCCGGAATTTCCCGATGAAGCGAATCCTGTTGCTCCTGCCGTTTCTGGCTGCCTGTTCGAATACACCGCAGATCACCAGCTATCTCTCGCCCTACCGCATCGATGTGCGCCAGGGCAATCTGGTCACCCAGGAGATGGTGGCGCAGTTGAAGCCCGGCCAGACGCGCGAGCAGGTGCGATTCATCCTCGGTTCGCCGCTGGTGGCCGACATGTTCCACCAGGATCGCTGGGACTACGTCTATCGCTTCCGTCCTGGACGCGGCGAGCCTCAGCAACGCAATCTGGCGGTGTTCTTCCAGGACAACAAGTTGACGCGCGTGTCCGGCGACGTAGTGGCCGAAGACACTTCAAAGGCCGAAGCGCCGCGGCCTGCCGCACAGGTCATCGAGATCCCGGCTCCGACGGCAAGCGGCGTCACTGGCCAAGAGAAGAAGTAGGGCATGGAAAAAATCCGCTATGCCATCGCCGGCAGTTCCGGCCGCATGGGCCGCACGCTGATCGAGGCCGTGCAACAGGATGCGGGCGCCACCCTTGCCGCCGCGCTCGAACACGACAGCAGCCCATTTCTCGGCAAGGATGCCGGCGAATTGATCGGCACCCCCTGCGGCGTCAGGATCGGCGCCGATCTCGATGCCGCCCTGGCGGTTTCGGACTGCCTGATCGACTTCACGCGACCCGAGGGCACGCTGCAGCATCTGGAGGCCTGCCGGCGCCATCGTGTCAGCCTGGTCATCGGCACCACCGGCTTTTCGGAAGCTGGCAAGCGCGCCATCGAAGAGGCGGCGCGCGAGATTCCGTTGGTCTTCGCGCCGAACATGGCCGTCGGCGTCAATGCCGTGTTCCGCCTGCTCGATCTCGCGGCGCGCATCCTCAACGAAGGCTACGACGTCGAAGTCATCGAGGCGCATCACCGGCACAAGGTCGATGCCCCTTCCGGTACCGCCTTGCGCATGGGTGAAGTGGTGGCGGCCGCCCTCGGCCGCGATTTGTCCGAGTGTGCCGTCTATGGCCGTGAAGGCCATACCGGCGAGCGGCCGGCGACGCAGATCGGATTTTCGACCATCCGCGGCGGCGACATCGTCGGCGACCATACGGTGCTGTTTGCCGGCGCCGGCGAACGCATCGAGATCACCCACAAGTCCGCCAGCCGCATGCCTTACGCCTTGGGTGCGCTGCGCGCCGGGCGCTTCATGAGCGGTCGCGAGCGCGGGCTGTTCGACATGCAGGACGTGCTGGGCCTGAAGTAGCGGCGGAATTCGCTGGCGGCGGCTTGCGTGCGTCGCTTGGGTTTGCGGTAGCGGGCCCGACCGGCTATAATCCAAAGGTTTGCCGGATGCTTTGTGAATCAAGCGGTGTCCGGTTCCGATTGCCGAATCGTCTTGTTCCGGGAGCTCCATCGTGCCTCACTTTCCGCCCGCCCTTCTAGCCTTGGCCGACGGAACGGTGTTCAGAGGCAAAGGCATCGGCGCCGCGGGCAGCAGCGTGGGCGAGGTCGTGTTCAACACCGCCTTGTCCGGCTACCAGGAGATCCTGACCGATCCGTCCTATGCCCGCCAGATCGTCACCCTCACCTATCCCCACATCGGCAACTACGGCGTCAATCGCGAAGACTGCGAGGCCGGTCGCATCCATGCGGCGGGCCTGGTGATCCGCGACCTGCCGCTGCTGGCATCGAATTTTCGCAGCGAGCAGACGCTCGACGCCTACCTGCGGGCCGAGAATGTTTTGGGACTGGCCGACATCGACACGCGCAAGCTGACCCGCATCCTGCGCGAAAACGGCGCCCAGGCCGGCTGCCTGATGGCGGGCGAAGAACTCGATGCCGATGCCGCCATCGCACAGGCGCGGGCCTTTTCCGGCCTGGCCGGGATGGATCTGGCGCAGGTCGTCAGCGCCCAAGAGTCCTATTCATGGAGCCAAGGCGAGTGGAAACTCGGCGCCGGCTTCGCCCAGCCGGAAAGCTTTCGTTTTCACGTGGTTGCCTACGACTTCGGGGTCAAGCGCAACATCCTGCGCATGCTGGCCTCGCGCGGCTGCAAGCTCACCGTAGTGCCGGCCAGGACACCGGCGGCCGAAGTTCTGGCGCTCAATCCTGATGGCGTCTTCCTGTCCAATGGCCCCGGCGATCCCGAGCCTTGCGATTACGCCGTGGCGGCGATCCGCGAATTTCTCGGCCGGCGTCTGCCCACCTTCGGCATTTGCCTCGGCCATCAATTGATGGGCCTGGCGGCCGGCGGCAAGACGCTCAAGATGAAATTCGGCCATCACGGCGCCAACCATCCGGTCAAGGATCTCGAAACCGGGCAGGTCCTGATCACCAGCCAGAATCACGGTTTCGCGGTCGATCCTTCGACGCTGCCGGCAAACGTGAAAGTGACCCACGTCTCGCTGTTCGACGGCAGCCTGCAGGGCATGGCCTGGACCGACCGGCCGGCGTTCTGCTTCCAGGGGCATCCCGAAGCCAGCCCGGGGCCGCACGATGTGGCCTACCTCTTTGACCGCTTCATCATGTCGATGGAGCAGAAATAACATGCCCAAGCGCACAGACATCAAGAGCATCCTGATCATCGGCGCCGGCCCGATCGTCATCGGCCAGGCCTGCGAGTTCGACTATTCCGGAGCCCAGGCCTGCAAGGCCCTGCGCGAAGAAGGCTACAAGGTCATCCTGGTCAACTCCAATCCGGCGACGATCATGACCGATCCCGGCATGGCCGACGTGACCTATATCGAGCCGATCAACTGGCGGGTGCTGGAAAACATCATCGCCAAGGAGCGGCCGGACGCGGTGCTGCCGACCATGGGCGGGCAGACCGCGCTGAACTGCGCGCTCGACCTGGCCAAGCACGGGGTGCTGGAGAAGTACGGCGTCGAGATGATCGGCGCCTCGCGCGAGGCCATCGACATGGCCGAGGACCGCGAGAAGTTCAAGCAGGCCATGACCCGGATCGGTCTCGGCTCCGCGCGCTCCGGCATCGCCCACAGCATGGAGGAGGCGCAGCAGGTGCAGGGCGCCATCGGCTTTCCGGCGATCATTCGGCCTTCCTTCACCATGGGCGGTTCCGGCGGCGGCATCGCCTACAACCAGGAGGAGTTCGTCGAGATCTGCAAGCGCGGCCTCGAAGCCTCGCCGACCCGGGAACTGCTGATCGAGGAATCGCTGCTCGGCTGGAAAGAGTACGAGATGGAGGTGGTGCGCGACCGCAAGGACAACTGCATCATCATCTGTTCGATCGAGAATCTCGATCCGATGGGGGTGCATACCGGCGATTCGATCACCGTTGCCCCGGCGCAGACGCTGACCGACCGCGAATACCAGATCATGCGCAACGCCAGCATCGCCGTGCTGCGCGAGATCGGCGTCGATACCGGCGGCTCCAACGTGCAGTTCGCCATCAACCCGAAGAACGGCGCGATGGTAGTGATCGAGATGAATCCGCGCGTGTCGCGCTCCTCGGCGCTGGCCTCGAAGGCGACGGGCTTTCCGATCGCCAAGATCGCCGCCAAGCTGGCGGTGGGCTTCACCCTCGACGAACTGAAGAACGACATCACCGGTGGCGCCACGCCGGCCTCGTTCGAGCCGTCGATCGACTATGTGGTGACCAAGGTGCCGCGCTTCGCCTTCGAGAAATTTCCGCAGGCGAACGACCGCCTGACGACGCAGATGAAGTCGGTCGGCGAAGTCATGGCGATCGGCCGCAGCTTCCAGGAATCGATGCAGAAGGCGCTGCGCGGGCTTGAAGTCAGCGTCTATGGTTTCGATGAAATCGAAGCCGACCGCGAGGAAATCAACCGCGAACTGGCCAGCCCCGGTCCCCAGCGCATCTGGTACCTGGCCCAGGCTTTCCGCGAGGGCTACACGCTGCAGCAGGCCTTCGATCTGACCAAGATCGATCCGTGGTTCCTGGTGCAGATCGAAGACATCATCACCACCGAGGCCTGGATGCAGTCGCAAAATCTGTCCGACCTCGATGCGGTGACGCTGCGCGATCTCAAGCGCAAGGGGTTTTCGGACCGCCGCATCGGAACCCTGGTCAACGCCAGCCACGATCCGGCAGCGGGCGCCAGTGGCGAAACGGCGGTGCGCGAGTTGCGCCATGCGCTGGGCGTGCGCCCCGTGTACAAACGCGTCGACACCTGCGCCGGCGAGTTCTCCACGTCGACCGCCTACATGTACTCGACCTACGAGGAAGAGTGCGAGGCGCGGCCGACGGCGCGCAAGAAGATCATGGTGCTGGGGGGCGGCCCCAACCGCATCGGTCAGGGCATCGAATTCGACTACTGTTGCGTCCATGCCGCGCTGGCGATGCGCGAAGACGGCTTTGAAACCATCATGGTCAATTGCAATCCGGAGACCGTGTCCACCGACTACGACACCTCGGACCGGCTCTATTTTGAGCCGGTGACCCTGGAAGACATCCTCGAAATCGTCCACGTCGAGCAACCGACCGGCGTCATCGTCCAGTTCGGCGGCCAGACGCCCCTGAAGCGGGCGCGCGAACTCGAGGCGAACGGGGTGCGCATCATCGGCACCAGCCCCGACATGATCGACGCCGCCGAGGATCGCGAGCGCTTCCAGAAGCTGCTGCACGACCTGGGTCTGAAGCAGCCGCCGAATCGCACGGCACGCACCGAACCGGACGCGATTCGTCTTGCTGCCGAAATAGGCTATCCGCTGGTGGTGCGGCCTTCCTACGTGCTGGGCGGCCGCGCCATGGAAATCGTCCATGAGCAGAAGGACCTCGAGCGCTACATGCGCGATGCGATCAAGGTTTCCTTCTCGTCGCCGGTGCTGCTCGACCGCTTCCTCAACGACGCCACCGAGGTCGACGTCGACGCCCTGTGCGACGGTACGCAAGTGCTGATCGGCGGCATCATGGAACACATCGAGCAGGCGGGTGTGCATTCGGGCGACTCCGCGTGCTCGCTGCCGCCGTTTTCCCTGTGTCCCGAAATCCAGGACGAACTGCGCCGCCAGACCGAGATGATGGCCAAGGGCCTCAACGTCGTCGGCCTCATGAATGTGCAGTTCGCGATTCAGGGGCGGGGCGACGATGTCGTGGTTTACGTGCTCGAAGTGAATCCGCGCGCCTCGCGCACGGTGCCCTTCGTCTCCAAGGCCACCAGCCTGCCGCTGGCCAAGATCGCGGCACGCTGCATGGCGGGGCGCAGCCTGGCCGATCAGGGCGTGACCCGGGAAATCGTTCCGCCCTATTACTCGGTCAAGGAAGCCGTCTTTCCCTTCATCAAGTTCCCCGGCGTCGACACCATCTTAGGACCCGAGATGAAGTCCACCGGCGAGGTGATGGGCGTCGGCCGCACTTTCGGCGAAGCCTTCGTCAAGTCGCAGCTCGCCGCTGGTACGCGGCTGCCGACCTCCGGCAAGGTGTTCATCAGCGTCAAGCCCGCCGACCGGCCGAAGGCTGTCGATGTGGCGCGCGAGTTGCACGAACTGGGTTTCTCTCTTGTCGCGACACGGGGTACCGGAGGCGCCATCGGCGCCGCGGGCATCCCGGTGGATATAGTGAACAAGGTAACCGAGGGGCGCCCGCACGTCGTCGATATGATCAAGAATGGCGAGATCGCACTGATAGTGAATACCGTAGAGGAAAAGCGCACGGCGATTGCCGATTCGCGTTCGATCCGCACGTCCGCGCTGGGCGCCAAGGTGACGCTGTTCACCACCATCGAGGGCGGCCGCGCGGCCTGTGCCGGCATGCGTCACGCCGGCCTCGAAACCTATTCACTGCAGGCCTTGCACGCCGAGTTGCAAGCATGAGCGGAAAATTCCCGATTACGCTGCGCGGCGCCGAACTGCTGCGCAAGGAACTTCAGCGCCTGAAGACGATCGACCGGCCGACCGTGATCGCCGCCATCGCCGAGGCCCGTTCGCATGGCGACTTGTCGGAGAACGCCGAGTACGATGCGGCCAAGGAGCGCCAGGGCTTCATCGAAGGCCGCATCAAGGAGGTCGAGGGCAAGCTGGGCAATGCGCAGATCATCGACCCGGCTTCGCTGGATGCCGATGGCCGCGTCGTCTTCGGCGCCACGGTCGAGCTCGAAGACCTGGACAGCGGCAATACCGTGACCTACCAGATCGTCGGCGACGACGAAGCCGACATCAAGTCGGGCATGCTTTCGCTGAATTCCCCGGTGGCGCGTGCGCTGATCGGCAAGTTTGCCGGCGACGTGGCCGAGGTGCAGACGCCCGGCGGGTTGCGCGAGTACGAGATTCTCGACGTCAAATACATCTGATCGGGCATGAGGGCACTGGCGTCCGCGCTCTACAGCATTGCCATTGCCGTCTGGGTCGGCGGCCTGCTGGCGATCGGTTTCATTGCCGCTCCCGTGCTGTTCGCCCAACTTGCGGATCGCGCCCTGGCCGGCAATCTGGCCGGCGCGATGTTCACCGTTACGGCCTGGGTCGGCCTAGCCTGCGGAACCTACCTGATTCTGTTCGTGATGTTCGCCAAAGGCTGGCGGGCGATCCGTTCATTCGTATTCTGGATTGTGCTGCTGATGCTGGCCCTGACCATCGCCGGCCATTTCGGGGTGCAGCCGATATTGGAGCAGTTGAAGGCCGATGCGCTGCCGCGCCGGGTCATGGAAAGCGCGTTGCGCGAGCGTTTCAGCACCTGGCATGGCGTGTCGAGCGCACTCTATCTGGCGCAGTCGCTGCTCGGGATTGCGCTGGCGGTGCTGCAGGAGCGGGGCCGGGGGCGCTAGTTTCAGCGCGGCTTGCGGTTGCGGGCCTCGGTACGGGCGGCGGCCTGCTTCTTTGTTGCCGGCGGCTCTTTTCGCCGTCTCGCCGGCGTCGACTCTTGAGACGCATCCTTCGGGTTTTCGCGCCAGAGTACCAGCAGGTTGCCGATATGCTGCACGGCGGCACAGTCGAGCGCGGAGCAGATTTCAGCGAACAAGGCATCGCGATCTTCGCGCTCGATGCCGTAAAGTCGCAGTTTGATCAGTTCGTGGGCCTTCAGGCAGCGGTCGATCTCCGCCAGAACGGACGGCGTCAGGCCTTTCTGGCTGATGGAAACGACAGGATTCAGGTGGTGCGCGGCGGCCCGCAGGGCGCGGCGCTGGGTGGGGCTCAGTTGAGTGGTGTTTTCAGTCATGGCGGGATTGTAACGTGAGCGGGAAGGTCGAGAGCAGCAAGAAGAACAAGACCAACAAGTCGTGGATCACCGAGCACGTCAACGACGCGTACGTGCAACGGGCCCGGGCGGAGGGCTGGCGTTCGCGCGCGGCGTTCAAGCTGACCGAAATCGACGACAAGGACAAGCTGTTGAAGCCGGGCATGACCGTGGTCGACCTCGGTTCGGCGCCCGGCAGCTGGTCGCAGGTAGCCGCCAAGCGCATCGCGCCCGGCGGACGCCTGATTGCGCTCGACCTGCTGCCGATGGACGCGGTGCATGGCGTCGAGTTCATTCAGGGTGACTTCCACGAAGACGCGGTGCTGGAGGCGCTGACCGCTGCCCTCGATGGCCGGCAGGTAGACCTTGTATTGTCGGACATGGCCCCCAATATGTCGGGTATCGGCATGGTCGATCAGGCGCGTGTGATGGTGCTGGCCGAACTGACGCTGGATTTCTGCGCACGCCATCTGAAGCCCGGCGGCGACATGCTGGTCAAGGTGTTTCAGGGCGACGGCTTCATGGAATTGCGACACGCGCTGCAGCAGCAGTTCCAGACCCTGCAGATGAGAAAGCCGGCTGCCTCGCGCAACCGCAGTGCCGAGATCTATCTGCTGGCGCGGAACAAGAAGGCCTGAGGCCGGGTCTATGCAGTTTGCAGGGCATGGCGAACGGCACTACAATGTTTTGATGTTTACCCCCGATCGAGGGAAAGAGAGGCTACACGTTGAATAACATGTTCAAAAATATGGCGATCTGGCTGGTGATCGGCATTGTTCTGATGACGGTGTTCAATCAGTTCAATACCCGTCAGGCCGTGCTGGGATCGCTCGAGTACTCTCAGTTCCTCGAAGAGGTGAAGCAGGGCCGCATCACCAAGGTGGTGATCCAGGGCCGCACTCTCGAAGCCACCACGACGGAAGGCAAGCGGATTACCACGTACGCGCCGGCGGATTTGTGGATGGTGTCCGACCTGCTGAAGAACAACGTCAAGGTCGTGGCCAAACCCGAGGAAGAGCAGTCTTTCCTGACGAGCATCTTCGTTTCCTGGTTCCCGATGCTGTTGCTGATCGGCGTCTGGGTGTTCTTCATGCGCCAGATGCAGGGCGGCGGCAAGGGCGGAGCCTTCTCCTTCGGCAAGAGCCGCGCGCGGATGATGGACGAATCGTCGAACACGATCACCTTTGCCGATGTGGCCGGTTGCGACGAAGCCAAGGAGGAAGTCTACGAAATGGTCGACTTCCTGCGCGATCCCTCGAAATTCCAGAAACTCGGCGGCCGCATTCCGCGCGGCGTCTTGCTGGTCGGCTCGCCCGGCACCGGCAAGACCCTGCTCGCCAAGGCGATTGCCGGCGAGGCCAAGGTGCCTTTCTTCTCGATTTCCGGCTCCGACTTCGTCGAAATGTTCGTCGGCGTCGGCGCCGCGCGGGTGCGCGACATGTTCGATCAGGCCAAGAAGGCCGCACCCTGCATCATCTTCATCGATGAACTCGATGCCGTCGGCCGCCAGCGCGGCGCCGGCCTGGGCGGCGGCAACGACGAGCGCGAACAGACGCTGAACCAGATGCTGGTCGAGATGGACGGCTTCGAACCGTCGGTGGGCGTGATCGTGGTGGCCGCCACCAACCGCCCCGACGTGCTCGACCCGGCGCTCCTGCGCCCCGGTCGCTTCGACCGCCAGGTGGTGGTGCCCTTGCCCGACATCCGCGGCCGCGAGCAGATCCTCAAGGTGCACATGCGCAAGGTTCCGGTGGCGCCGGACATCGATGCGTCGGTTCTGGCACGCGGCTGCCCGGGTTTCTCCGGCGCCGACCTGGCCAACCTGGTCAACGAAGCCGCGCTGTTTGCGGCGCGCGGCAACAAGCGTCTGGTGGACATGGAAGATTTCGAGCGTGCCAAGGACAAGATCATGATGGGCGCCGAGCGCCGCTCCATGGTCATGCCCGAAGAGGAACGGCGAAACACCGCGTATCACGAGTCGGGCCATGCCGTGGTTGCCAAGCTGCTGCCGAAGACCGACCCGGTGCACAAGGTGACCATCATCCCGCGCGGCCGCGCGCTGGGCCTGACGATGCAGTTGCCGACCGAGGATCGCTACAGCCAGGACCGCGATCGTCTGCTCAATACCATCACCGTGCTGTTCGGCGGCCGCATTGCCGAAGAACTGTTCATGAAGCAGATGACCACCGGCGCTTCCAACGACTTCCAGCGTGCCACCGACCTGGCGCGGCGCATGGTGACGCAATGGGGCATGTCCGACACCATGGGCCCCATGGTGTATGGCGAAGAGGAAGGCGAGATATTCCTCGGCCGTTCGGTCACCACACACAAGAATGTTTCCGAATCGACCATGCAGAAGGTGGACATGGAAATCCGCCGCATCCTCGACGAGCAGTACGCTCTGGCGCGCCGTCTGCTGGAAGAGAACCGCGACAAGGTCGAAGCGATGACCGCGGCGCTGCTCGAGATGGAAACCATCGACGCCGACCAGATCAACGACATCATGGCCGGGCGCCCGCCGCGCCCGCCCAAACCTTCCGCAGCACCGGCCTCGAGGGGCGACAGTGCTCCGGGTCCGGAGCCGACTGCGCCGGCACCGGCTTGACTTTCAGAGTACAGGGATCAGGTTTCAGGGATCAGCAGCAACTGCGGCGCGAATGCGCCGGTAACATTCTGATTCCTGATTCCTGACCTCTGATTCCCGGACATGAGCCAGAATTTTCATTGCGGCCGCTTCGTTCTCAACGCCGAGCGCCCGCTCATCATGGGCATCGTCAACCTGTCCGACGATTCCTTTTCCGGTGACGGCCTGCATGGCGACATCGAAGCCGCTATTGCGCAAGGCCGGCGCCTGATCGGCGAGGGCGCGCACATTCTCGACATTGGCGCAGAGTCTTCGCGGCCGGGCGCGGAACCGGTGCCCGCGCAGCAGGAGATCGATCGGTTGCTGCCGGTCTTCGAAGCCCTGCGCGACTGCGGCACGCCGCTTTCGATCGATACCGTCAAGCCGGAGGTGATGCGTGAGGCACTGGCGGCCGGCGCCGACATGATCAACGACATCAATGCGCTGCGGGCATCCGGCGCAATGAAACTCGTCGCCGACAGCAGGGCTGCGGTCTGCATGATGCACATGCAGGGCGCGCCGGGCACCATGCAGAACGATCCGCACTACGCCGATGTGGTGCTGGAAGTCGCCGAGTTTCTCGCCGAGCGGGTTGCTGCGGCGGAAGCGGCGGGCATCGCCCTGAACAGGATATCGGTCGATCCGGGTTTCGGCTTCGGCAAGACCCTCGAACACAACCTCGAATTGTTGCGCCGCCTGGACGAGCTGGTGGTGCCGGGTCTGCCCCTGCTGGTGGGCATTTCGCGCAAGTCGATGCTCGGACTGTTGACGGGGCGCGCTGCCCCGGAGCGGGTTCATGCCGGGATTGCGGCCAATGTCCTGGCGGTGGAGCGCGGCGCGCGCATTGTGCGAGTGCATGACGTCGCGGCGACGCGCGATGCGCTCGCGATATTGCAGGCAGTGGAGGAGTACTGAATGGGACGCAAGTATTTCGGCACGGACGGCATTCGCGGCCGTGTCGGCAAGGCGCCGATCACGCCGGAGTTCGTCATGCGCCTGGGTTTTGCGGCAGGGGCCGCGCTGGCGGCGCGCGACGGGCTGCCGGCGGGCGAGCGGCCGACGGTGCTGATCGGCAAGGACACGCGCATTTCCGGCTACATGCTGGAAGCGGCGCTCGAGGCCGGATTCTCCGCAGCGGGGGTCGACGTGATGCTGTGCGGGCCGATGCCGACGCCGGCCGTCGCCTACCTGACGCGCGCCCTGCGCCTGCAGGCGGGAGTGGTGATTTCCGCCTCGCACAACCCGTACAACGACAATGGCATCAAGTTCTTTTCGGCGCAGGGCACCAAGTTGCCCGACGCGGTGGAGCTCGAGATCGAGGCGCGGCTCGATCAGCCGATGACCTGCATGGAATCGGCCGGACTCGGCAAGGCGCGCCGCGTCGATGACGCCGCGGGGCGCTACATCGAATTCTGCAAAAGTACCTTCCCCAACGATCTCGACCTGCGCGGGCTCAAGGTCGTGGTGGACAGCGCGCACGGCGCGGCCTATCACGTCGCGCCCAGCGTGTTTCATGAGCTCGGCGCCGAGACTGTCGGCGTTGGCGATGCGCCGAACGGCCTCAACATCAACCTGGACGTCGGCGCCACCGCCCCGCAGGCGCTGCGCCGCGCCGTGCTGGAGGCCAAGGCCGACTGCGGCATCGCGCTCGACGGCGACGGCGACCGCCTCGTCATGGTCGACGCCGCCGGCACGCTCTACGACGGCGACCAGTTGCTCTACGTGATTGCCCGCCATCGTGCGAAAAGCCAGGCCGTGCCCGGCGTGGCCGGCACGCTGATGAGCAACCTCGGTTTCGAGCATGCGCTGGCGCGGCTGGGCATCGCCTGCGGCCGCGCCAAGGTAGGCGACCGCTACGTGCTGGAGATGATGCAGGACAAGGGCTGGCTGCTCGGCGGCGAGAACTCCGGGCATATCATCTGTCTCGATCGCCATACCACCGGGGACGGCATCATCGCCGCGCTGCAGGTGCTTGCCGCGTTGCGCGCGACAAACGAGACCCTGGCCGAGGCCTGTGCCGATCTGACGCTGTATCCGCAGAAGCTCATCAACGTCAAGATGCCCGCCGGTTTCGACTGGGCGACGGATGCCGGCATCAAGTCGGCCGTGAAAACCGCCGAGGCGGCACTCGATGGCAGCGGACGCGTACTGCTGCGTCCCTCGGGCACCGAGCCCCTGTTGCGGGTGATGGTGGAAGGGCGCGAATCCGCACTCGTCACCGGCCAGGCCGAGGCCATTGCCGGCGCGGTGCGGCACGCCTTCGGCGAGTAGCCGCAGCCGCGCTTTCCACACTGCCGGGGTGTCGTTCGGCGCGGCCTGCAGGGCCGGGCCGGCGGCGCTCGATCGTACCGTCCCCGGCGTCGGGATTGCCTCGGTACCCGGAGTTCGTCAGCGGTTTTTCGGCCTGATCGCCGGCAGACCTCCGAGGTAGCCGATGCTGCCGCGCTGGTCGATCTTCTTTCGCAGTTCGACCTTGATCGCCTCGGGATACTTCTTGAGGTCGTTGGCCGCGCCCGGGTGCTGGATGTTGCCCATGACATAGGCGTGACCGTTGAGGTTCGGCACCACCTGCAGGCCGGTGTGTTCGCCACCGGCCGGCGCCGAGAGCAGACGGGCCAGGTTGCCGGAATCGACGTTCAGCGCCCAGAGGAAGTTGTTGAGATGGTTGCCCGAGTCCTCGCCGATGAACAGCGTGCGCATCCCGGCCGAGTACTTGATGTTGTCCGGGTTGGCGACGCGCTCGGTGTCGCACTTGTCGTATGCGCCCTGGGGCTGGCCGAAGGGCTTCTTTGCGCCGAGCAGGAGTGGATCCATGGTCACGGCTACCCACTCGCTCTTGATCGGCTGGCCACCGTGATCGTTCTGCGCGCCGGACAGATGCGACTGGTAGACGCCGCCACAGACGAGATCCTTGGCATCGCCCTTGAGCTTGATGTGATCCTGCGGCCGCTCGCCATTCTGGCCATCGAGCATGCCGGCTTCGATGTAGGACATCGCCACATACAGCTTGCGGTCCTCGGCGTTGTGCGTCACGCCTTCCATCTTGGTGAATTCGCTGGTGGCGCCGAGCATGGCGCCGTAGCGGCGCGATTCGAGAAAGGCCGCTGCGGTTTCCATGCCTGGCTTGAGCTTGAGATAGGTCACTTCCTGCTTCATGCCCGAGCCGGGCGCGCCCCTGCCGCCCTGGCCCTCGTAGACGAACACGGGTCTGAAGTCCTTGAACTGCTCAAGGTTGGCCTTCACGTCAGCCGCCGTCGCCGTCTCGAATATGTCGGAAAATTTGATGCCCCGATCGACCAGCGCCTTGATCTCGGCCTCGTGCGCATGGCCGAGGCGGACCCACTTGAGATTGGCCGAGCCGCCGTTGTCGGCCGAGCGCTGCTCCCATTTCGCGGCATAGAGCGTACCGGCGGACAGGTCGCGTGCCTGGTCGGCGACGAACATGAACAGCATCGTGTCGCGCCCGTCATCGCCCATGTAGGCAGTGCGCTCGTCCGGCATCACGTCGGCCAGCTCGGTGGCGAGCCGGCCCATGGCGTAACGCTTGACGACTTTCGCCGTGCCGCCGGCGTCTACTCTTGCTTCGACCAGATGGCCGTAGCGGTACGGGTTGGCGCCTCCCTCGCCGGCAGTCTTGCCGGGGGTGCCGAGGTAGAGGTTCATCGACTCCAGCGGTTCGTGCTCGAACTGGCGTGCATTGGGCTCGTATTCCTCGCCGGCCAGGTGGGTGTTCCACGGCGTCAGCGACGCGGCGCAGGGAATCCAGAGGCCGCCGATGCCGCTCATGTCGATGTTGGCCATTTGCGTCGCCGTGAGCGCGCCGCTCCTGCGGTCCTGCGCCAGCCTGGCCAGACTCATCGATGCCGGCAGTTGGGCGTAGAGTTCCATCGTGCCTGTGCCGGAGGCCAGCGGCGCTTCGGTGTGGTACTCGTAATGAGTGATCAGGAACAGCTTCTCGACTTTGCCGTCCATAACACGGATCAGCGAGTTGGCGTCCGGTGCATAGGCATGAAACGGCCCCTTGGCCCGCTCTCCCTTGCCGTCGGGCGCGGAAGTCATGATCGGCTTGCCGGCATGATCGACCACCAGCCCGGCCTCGCCGCCGCCGATGCGATCGCCCGAGCGGAACAGCGTGTGATGGCTCAGCGGGAACAGCTTGCGGCTGCCGTCGCCGTAGCTCACGATCGCCGACGAGCGGGTGTAGGCGGCGGCCATTTCGGCCGCGCTGCCCGGCGCCGGGGTCGAGGTGAACTCGACCCCGGTAACCGTCGCGCTGCTGTTTCGGAGCGCTTTGTCAGCCGCCGTGGCGGCGGGGACCACGACTGTCGTGGCAGAAAACGCGAATGCGATGGCGGCTGCAATGGGGTGGAGTTTCATGTCGGATCCTGTGGAGGGAGGAAGTGTCGCAGTGTCGATCAAGGGTGTTGCAGGAATATTGCGACACGTTGCGCGCAAGCACTCAGGGGTTGTGTACCGCGCGCAGCACGGTCTGGGTTTCGTCGCGGCGAACGCGGTTGGTGAACCACCAGATTCCCGCCTTCTTGATGGTCCAGTCGGCCTCGGTGCCGGCGAGCAGCAGCGACGCCAGCCGCCCCAGTGCCGGCTGATGGCCGACCAGAATGATCGCCCCGGGCTGGTCCGGCCAGTCGGCGGCGCCGAGCAAGTCGGCAGTGCTGGCGCCGACGCCAAGCTGCGTTTTGATCTTGACCGGAAGGCCCAAGGCTTGGGCGGTTTGCAAGGCCCGCCTGGCGGGACTCGACAATACGGCAAGCTCGGGCAGCCGCTGGGCGCGGAGCCACTCGGCCATTTCCTGCGCCTGCCTTGTTCCGCGTGCCGTGAGTTCGCGGTCGGCATCGGCGATCGGCCCGGCCGCTTCCTTCGCTTCGGCATGGCGCCACAGTATCAAGTCCACGTTGTCTCCCGCATGAGTGAGGCCGGCAGGCTACGCCCCATGCGTGACAAGGGCATGACAGCGGGAACACGGGTCGGCGCAACAGCTACATCGCCCAGCAGGGCAGGAGTTTGGCGGAAGTCGGCGCTGGCGCCACGGCCTTGATTCCGGATAGGAGTTCCTGGGCGCCGCAGCCATGGTATTGGCGGCGCTCGATGAAAAGTGCGCTGCCGGGAATCCGCTTGGCTTCCTTCTTCGCGTCGCTGAGCGCGGCGGAAACGTCATAGTGGGCGGCGAAGGCTTCGGGCTGCACCATGACGCAGCCGATCGACAGTGCCGGCACGGGATGGAACACCGCCTGTCCCCGTCTGTCCTCGCCGAAATACCCCCCGGCGCCAAGGTGCTCAACGTTCACGTGCTGCGCCAGCGCCGCGTCGAACTCGGCGATCACGCGCCGCAGCCGCGCTTCCCAGTCGCTGCTTTGCATCAGCACGACAAAATCGTCGCCGCCGACGTGCCCGACAAAGTCCTTGTGATCGGCCACCGTGTCCGAGAGCAATGCGCCGAGTTGCTGGATCATCCGGTCGCCGCGCCGGTAGCCGTAGGCGTCGTTGTAGGGCTTGAAGTGATCGAGGTCGCAGTAGGCCGCCACAAATCCGTGCCGTGCCTCGATCAGGCGGTCCATCTGTTCGTTGATCGGCACGTTGCCCGGCAGCTGGGTCAGGGGATTGGCGTAGCGCGCGGCGCGAATCTGCATGTCGGTGATGATCGCCATCAGTTCGCGCAGAAAGCCGATGCCGCGATAGCGGCCCTGCCGGGTAATGATGAAGCTGTCGCACACCTCCGTGCCGCGCAGCCCGCCGATGATCTGCGCCACGTCCTGCACGCTTTGCGCCTCGTCGAACAGCAGCGGCGGTTCCATCGCCATCGCGCAGGAGCGCTTGCCGTAGAGCTCGCGGCGGAACGGACGGGCAAAGCGGTCGATCAACGCGCTGCGCGTGATCAACCCCAGCGGCCGGCCGTCGGCCACTACCGGCACGCTGCTGAGCGCCGGCTGGTGGGCAAAGATCGAGTAGACCGCGTCGTTGTCGGTATCGGGAGATACCGGCGGCACTTCGTGCAGGAGCTGGTCGATGCGCGGCATGCGGCGTTCGGCGTGAGGCGGCGAGGGCAACACCAGAATGTTGTCGTTTGCCGCCGCTACGTGGAGGCTGCCGCACGTGGTGGCGATCACGCGATGCGGGCGTGCGATGCCGAAGCCCTGCAGGTAGGGAATTCCAAGGTCGCGCAGCACGGCCAGTTGCGCCGAGGTTTCCACGCCTTCGGCAATCAGCGCGCTGCCGCAGGCGTCGGCGATTTCGTGCATCGCGCGCACGAAATGCAGCTTGAGCGGATCGGTATCGATATTCGAGATGAAGTGGCGGTCTATCTTGACGAATTCGGGACGCACTTCGGACCACATCCGCAGGTTGGAGAATCCTTCGCCCATGTCGTCCATGGCGATTTGGATGCCGATTTGCCGGAAGTCCCGCAGGGTTTCCTGCAGATCGGAGAAGTCGGTCACCGATTCGTTCTCGGTCAGCTCGATCACGATGCGCGAGGGCGACACGCCGAGATGGAGCAGGTCATGGCGAATTGCGGCCAGGCGCCTGCGGCTGGCGTGCAGGCAGCCGATGCTCATATTCACGAACAGGCGCAGCGCGCTTTGCTGTTCCGCGAATTGCAGGATCGCGGTTTCCACCGCCAGCCATTCGAGTTCGTGCGTGCATTGCGCCGCTGTCGCCGCCGCGAACAATGCATCCGGCGTATGCAGCACCGACGCCTCCGGGCCACGGATCAGCGCCTCGCAGGCAAAGTGGCGCCCCTGGCGCAGATCGAGAATGGGCTGATACACCGCATGCAGTCCGCGCCTTTCCATCAAGCGCCGCAGCGCACGACCATGCGGGCTTGCATCGGCGACGTTGTCGTCGCTGTGGAGGTTCATGTTGTTCTGGGCCTCTCAGTGAAATAGCGGCATTGCTTGCCGCAGGCAAGTGGGCTAGCCGCTGCGGGGGCGGTGGCGGTCGTTCCAGCGCGAGCGAAGCAGGGCCAGAAGTTCAATCGCACCCCAGAGCAGGGTGCTGATCAGAGCCAGTGCGGCAAGGGCGCTCGAGCGGCGCGTCATGATGTTGCTGATATGTCCGTGTATCTGCTTTGGCGGAGCGTGGGCTCCCGTTCAAAAATCGTCCAGCAGCCAGATCACCACCCATCGGTCGTCGAACATGCGGTCGATGTCGTTGAAGAGTCGGTCGATCAGGGCTTGCATGGCGGATTCCCTTCCTGGTTGTGGCGGCAACCCGCAACATAGGCGCGGTGTGTTGCAGATAGTTTTCAGCTGCATGACAAATCGTGCAGGCCGCGCCAAATCGGGACAGCCATCGAATAATTCGCGGATGCTTGCGTTATCCTCCTGCCATGATGCGGACGGGCATTCACGAACTCGACGAACTGGAGCGGATTGTCGATGCCGGCGGTGCCGGCATCGAGGTGCGAACCCTGTGCGACATCTCTTGCGGCGACCGGAGTCTGCCGTTGCGCGCCATCGCGCTGGGCAGCCGGGATACCGCTGTGCCTGCCATCGGCATCTTCGGCGGCGTCCATGGCCTGGAAAGCATCGGCGCCCAGGTCGTCCTCGCCTACCTGCAAAGCATCGTCAGCCGGCTGCGCTGGGACATCACGCTGCAGCGCCAGCTGGAGCATCTGCGGCTGGTATTCGTGCCGGCAGTCAATCCCGGCGGCATGTGGCGGCGCACGCGCGCCAACCCGCAGGGGGTGGACCTGATGCGCAACGCACCGCTGGAATCGAGCGAGAAGGTGCCGTTCCTGATCGGCGGGCACCGGCTCGGTCCGCGCCTGCCGTGGTATCGCGGCGCCGCCGCCGGGCCGATGGAGGCGGAGGCCGCCGCCGTTTGCCGGATCGTCGATGAGGAGCTGCTCTGCCATCGCTTCAGCATGGTCGTCGATTGCCATTCCGGGTTCGGTCTCGACGACCGCATCTGGTTTCCCTACGCCCATACTGCCCAGCCGATTCCGCATCTGGCGGAAATGCACGCGCTGCTGGAAATTCTCGACCAGACGCACAGTCACCATCGCTATGTGTTCGAACCGCAGAGCCGCCAGTATCTGGCGCACGGCGACCTGTGGGATTACCTCTACCTGCGCGCGCTGCAAAGTCCGGACCGCGTGTTTCTGCCGCTGACCCTGGAAATGGGCTCCTGGCTGTGGGTCAAGAAGAATCCGCGGCAACTGTTCTCGCGGCAGGGCATGTTCAATCCGCTGATCGAGCATCGCCGGCAGCGGGTGTTGCGCCGTCATCTGGCCTGGCTCGATTTCATGACCCGTGCCGCCAGCGGCAACGCCCTGTGGCTGCCGCGGGACAAGGCGCGCGAGTCGCATCACAAGGGGGCCATGCAGCGCTGGTATGGCGGTTTGCAGCCGTGAGTCCCGGCGCAGCCCCCTGGATACTGCTGCGCGGCCTGACACGGGAAGCCCGTCATTGGGGCGACTTTCCGCAACGGCTTGGCGAGGCATTTCCCGGTACGCCGGTAATCTGTCTCGATCTGCCGGGCAACGGCAAACTCAACGGGATGCGTAGTCCGCACAGTGTCGAAGCCATGGCTGACTACTGCCACGCGGAGGTTGCGCAACTGGGCAGTGTCGCGCCCTGTCGCGTGCTGGCGATGTCGCTCGGCGCGATGGTGGCCGTCGCCTGGGCGCAGCGCCATCCGGACGACGTAGCCGCTGCGGTGCTGATCGGCACCAGCCTGCGGCCGTTCAGCCCGTTCCATCGACGTCTGCGGCCGGCCAATTATCCGCGGCTGCTGCGCCTGTTCGGCGCGAAGGCGAGCGATCGGGAAATCGAGACGGCGATTCTGGAACTCACCACGCGGCTGCAGCAGGATCCCGCGGCGGTGATCGAACAGTGGCTCCATTGGCGGCGACAGAATCCCGTATCGCGGCGCAATGCGCTGCTCCAGCTGCTGGCAGCGGCGCGCTATCGCGCACCGCGCCGGCCGCCGCTTGAACGCATGCTGCTGCTTGCCGGCGCAGGGGATGCGTTGGTCGACCCATGCTGTTCTCAGGCGCTCGCCACCTGCTGGGATTTGCCGTTGGCGGTCCATCCGGTCGCCGGCCATGACCTGCCGCTGGATGATGGCATCTGGGTGCTCGGGGAAATTGCGCGCTGGCTTGCCGGCAGCGCCGGGACGGTTCCGGCGGGCGATGACTGTGGCGTAACCGGAGCGCAACACTATCGTAACGACGGCACATGACAATCGGGGTTTGTCACCCACGCCCATTGGAGGAGTTATGCGTTCTATCGTCGTCGTTGCCATTGCTGTGCTTCTGTCGGCCTGTGCCAGTCAGGGTGCCGCGCCCGAGAAATCCGCCGCCGCGCCTTCCGCCAGGAAGAATCCGCAGTGCTATTCCGGCGATCACGGAAAATTCTTCGACCTCGAAGAGAAAGCTGTCATTGCGGGTGTCGCCGTTACCTGCAAGGCGACGTCCGATGGCAAGGTCGGGCAGTGGATGGGCAGCAAGCATTGAAGGCGCAGTGACACCGGGCAGTTTCTGACAGCGGGGTCGGCGGCGGCGACGCGGCCGGCAGCGTTGCGGATGGAGAGCGGGCATCGAGCCCGCTCTTTTTGTTCATGCTTCGGGCCAAAAAAAGGGCCACCCGCAAGGGATGGCCCAACTTGACTCTATGCAATCGGTGCAGCTTGTCGGCGCATGGCCGACGTTCGATCAGAAGGTGTGCTTCAGACCAAATGCGGTGCGGTTGAACTTGCCGCCATTGGCGCCGGTGACGGCCGATTTGTCGTTGTCGCCGCCTTCCCAGCGCACATAGGCCGTGGTGCGCTTGCTCATGGCGTAGTCCAGACCGAGGCTGTTCAGGTCGCGATCCTGGTCGGCGGCCATCTTGTCGTCGGAGCGCAGCACGTTGGCGGCGACCGAAAGGGCGGGAGTGGCTTGCCACTTCAGGGCGACGTTCCATGAGCGCGCGTCTACGGTACGGGCGGCGACACCGGTGTTTTTCGACGAGGTCCAGCCGCCGTAAAGCGTCACGGCACCGAACTTGTAGTTGGCGCCGAGCAGGTTGTGCGTTGTCACGCCGGTGTTGATGCCGGCGACGTTGCTCAGAATGTTCGAGTGCGCGTAGGAGACGTTCATCGGGCCGTTGTTGTAGTTCAGGCCGACTTGGGTCTGGCCGTCGGAATCCGCCGCGGCGTTGCCATTGGAATTCGGCGAGCGATACAGGAGGCCGGCGGTGAAGCCGGAAAAGCTCGGGCTGTCCCACTTGATCGAGTTGTTGGCGCGAATGTCGCGGGCGCCGGCAAAGGCGCCTGCGGTGGCGGCGGTGGAAGCAGCAACGTTGGTAATCGGACCGCTGCTGACATTGGCCCCGTTGAGGCGACCGAAGGCGCTGGAGTAACCGCCACCCATGGCCGTGCCGAAGGGCTGTGCCGTCCCGGCCGCGGTGTTGGCGAAGTTGTTCATGAGGCCCAGCGAAACCTTGCCGAAGCCGCCCGAAACCCAGAGGTAGTTCTGGCTGTTCCACACGCCTGCCACGTTGGCGGTGCCGGCAGTCGGGTCGGTTTCGAGGAACAGGCCCGCCTTCATGTTGTTGCCCAGGTCTTCCTGGACCAGGAAGGTGAAGTTGGTGGTGCCGGTATTGCTGGAGGAGCCCCAGCGGTTGGTTTTGGTGGTGACGCCGAGGCTTTCCGACTTGAACATTTGCACGCCGGTATCGAACAGGCCGGTGATGGTGACGGTCGACTGGGCGAAGGCGGTGCCGGACAGGCCGGCAAGTGCTATTGCCAGGAGTTTCTGCTTCATGAACTTCTCCAAAGGATGAATGATCGAAATTACGTACGCACCACTGATTTGCTGCGGCAAGGCAGCCCTTCCGGGTAGAGCACATGCCCGATTATTCTTTGTCTTGATTACCCGACGGTTACAGAACTGTTACGGTTGCCGCAATTGCAGCTTGTGCGACGGCCGGGTCATGCATGGCGGCGCCGCAACAAATGTCCAACACGCCTGTCACCTCAGCGTCAAACATGGAGCCCAAACTGGTTGTCCTGACCAACTCTGGGGTTTGCGATTGGATTCGAATCGTTCGGCATTCTTCGGCAAGTACCGGGCTCTGTTGCTTGCCATCGGCGTTTTCTTCCTCCTCACGGTAGGCGTATTTACGGTCAATTACGTCTTGTCCGTCCAGCTTGCCAACGACGGCGCGCGAATCAAGGACAGTGGAGCCATTCGTGGCCTGACCCAGCAGCATGCCAAGGCAGTCCTTTCGCTGTCCCATGAAATTGCCGCCGGGGACCCGATTCAGACGAGCCAGGCGCAGATCTCGGAGAGCTCGTTGGCCCTGGAGGCGGCGCTGGCTCGATCGATCGCCAGCGCGCAGGTGGCACAGGTCGCGGCAGAATTGGCGCTGCTGGCCAAGTTCGAAAAGTTCTGGCGGCCCATGGCCGAGATCAGCAAGTCGGTCAGCAGCGTGGAGCAGCCGGATCTTGCCGATGTCCAGGCCGCGCTGATCAAGTCGAACGCCAACAATGTCCGCCTGATGCAACTGGCTGACGACCTGACGCAACTGATGGAGACTGCTGCCGCCGAGCGAGCGAAGAATCTCGGCACCATTCAGACACTGGCGATCGGTCTGGCGCTGACCAGCTTCCTGTTCATCGTCGTTTACACGCTGCGCAGCCTGCGTCGCAGCGATCGCGTTGCCGATCTCGCACGCGCCGAAACAGAACAGATCATGGCCACCGTGCGCGAAGGCCTGTTCCTGATCGATCGCAATGGAACGGTCGGCAGCCAGCGTTCGAAACACCTGGAGACGATATTTCCGGGTGCCTTGCCTCCGGGTGCGGACTTTTTGCAGGTCCTGGCATCGCTGGTATCGGACGAGACGCTCGAATCCGCCAGGGAATACATCGGCCTGCTGTTCAACAAGCGGGTCAAGGTGGCACTGGTAAAGTCGCTGAATCCTTTGCAGCGCGTCGAGATCACGGCAGACGAGCAACAGGGCAAGCCGGCCGTCTATCTCAGTTTCGATTTCCATCCTGTGTTCGGCGAGCAGGAGGATGGCGTTGCTGCCGTGCTGGTCAGCGCCGTCGATATCAGTCAGCAGGTTGCCCTGGAACGGGAACTGGAACTGGCCGAGGAACGCTCTCGCACCGGAATGGGCTTGCTGGTGAGTGTCCTGGAGAACGACCCGGGGGTAGTCGCGGCGTTTCTTGCCAGTGCGGAGGCAGGCCTCGGGGAGATCAACGACGAGCTTCGGCTGATCAAGCCCGGGCCCGGCAGCTACAACATGCTGATCAACAGGATCTTTCGGATCGTGCACGCAACCAAGGGCGAGGCCGCGGCCTTGGCCTTGCATACCGTCACCCGCCAGGCACATTTGTTCGAGGAAACCCTCGGCAACTTGCGCAAGAGGCTGGATCTGCGCGGCGAGGACCTGATCGGCGTGGCAACCGGCACCGGCGAACTGCTCGAGGAGTTGTACAAGGTTCGCAGCATCGTCGACCGGTTGGGTGCATACGCCGGGGACAGGATGAACGCGTCCCCGGTTACGGAGGAGGACATTCACCACACCATGCAGCGCATCCAGAAATTGACCCTGGCTGTCGCGGCGGATCTTGGCAAGAAAGTGCGCGTAGAGACCTCTCTGGCTCCGCTCGATGTTCTGCCCGATGCCTTCCGGCGTCTGCTCAAGGAGGGTCTGCCGCAACTGGTGCGCAATGCCGTGGTTCATGGCATCGAGTCCGTGAGCGAGCGTCTGCAATCGGGAAAGAAAGCCGAAGGCAGTGTGCGCATCGAGGTGCGCCAGGCCGGGGCGGGAGTTCTCGAACTGGAAGTGACGGACGACGGCCGTGGCATCGACGCCGGCGCACTGCGCCGCAAGCTGGTGGAAAGCGGCCGCTATCAGGAGCATGAGGTCGCCGCGATGACGGTTCGCGAGGTGATCGCGACGATCTTTCAGCCCGGCATGTCCACTGCCGATGAAGTCAATGAGCACGCGGGTCGGGGCGTCGGTCTCGACGTGCTGCAGTCCCTGGTCCGGGAAACGGGGGCACGCATCAAACTCATCTCGACGCCTTCGAGCTTCACCCGATTCATTCTGCAATGGAGTCCGACTGCATGACATCCAGACTTTTGATCGTGGATGATTCCAACATCATCCGCAACCATATCGCACGGCTGATGGTCGATCCGCGTTTGCCGGGAATCGAGATCGTCGGTCTCGCCGGCGACGGCAGAAAGGCCGTCGAGATGGCGCGGAGCACGCGACCCGACTACATCACGATGGACTTGACCATGCCTCACATGAACGGCGAAACCTGCATCGGCGAGATTGCAGGCCTCCTGCCCGAGACGCGGATTCTGGTCGTTTCGGCATTGTCGGACAAGGCCACCGCCTTGCGCGCGATCGCCAGGGGTGCGCACGGCTTCGTGCACAAGCCGTTTTCGGACGAAACCATGATTCAGTCACTGCTGGAGCTGATGAGTTGAACTACCGTGCCCTGAACCCGGAGGACATCCAGGTGTTTTCCGAAGCGATTTCGACGTTTTTCGAGCGCATGACGCAGCGGCCGGCGCGGGTGCGCACGGCGTACATGCTCGATCGACCCGAAGCAATCGTGTGGAACGACTTCAACGGCGTGATCCAGGTTTCCGGTGGATTTCGCGGCGCAGTAAGTTTTTCGGCCCCGCGCGGCCTCTTGACCGAAGTTCTCTCGGCCATGGGGGAGGCGGAGCAGTCGGACGAGAACTTTCTCGATGTGGCAGGGGAAATTGCCAACATGCTTTCGGGGCGCGCCAGGCGGCACTTCGGCGAAGGGCTGGACATCGCGACACCGATATCCAGCGTGCGCGACGGCGCGGTAATTCCGACGCTGGCCGCAGGGCCGGCCTACGTCATTCCGCACACGTGGGGCCCTTACGAGGCCCATCTGGTGGTTCATCTGGACCTGATTCAACGCCGCTGACGGATGCCGCGGATGGTTGCAGCCGGCTGCCGAATGGAATCAGGGGCTGCCGCCCCTGCCCTGGTTACGCCAGCCGCGGCAGCGTCAGGCCGCGAATCCGTTCCAGTTTGTCGGGGATGTCGTCGAGCAGGGCGGCATGACGCGGTCCGTGCCAGCCGCCGACCAGCGTCACGGCTTCGCGCAGGTGCGAACTGTGGCCGGCGCAGAGCATCAGCAGGGTGCCGGCGCTGGCGAGATCATTGATCTGCCCCAGCTCCTGCTGAAGGCTGGCGAGCCGCTTGATTGCGGCGGCACCGGACTTGCCGGGAATCATCGGCCCGAAGAATTCGATGGCATAGCGCAGCCGCTTGATGCCGATGCGCAACTGGTGCAGCGAGGGCGGATAGTCGACGCGGGCGGCATCGGCCAGTTCGAGAATCCCTTTCAACAAGCGGTGCAGGCGGCGGTCGGCGAACTGCATCAGGGACGACTCATCGCCACCGGCGCCGCGCGGTTCGATGAAAGGGGCGCGCTGCAGCAGTCTGCCGGCGGTCAACAACAACCGGCCATAGGCGGGCTGTCGCAGCACGTGGCGGATGTCGGCGCGGGCTGCGTACAGGCGGTTGGTGACGGCACCGGCCAGATCGGTGAGGCGCGGCTCGTTCGGCAAGGCGGCGGCGACCGGGGCGACGATTTCCGCCATCAGCACGTCGAGGTCGCGCGTCTGCCCCAGAGCACGCATCAATTCCCGCATCGGCGGCACCAGTTGCGCGGCGAAGCCGTCCGGCAGCAGGGGGCGGAACATGCGCAGCGCGGCACGCAGGCGGCGCGTGGCGACCCGCATCTGATGCACGTATTCGGGCTCGTCGCTGTGCACGGCACCGTCGTGGTTGAGCTGCAGGTGCGACAGGCAGTCCAGGGCAATCAGGCGGAACGCCGCCAACGGCGCGGCGGCGGCATCGATCGGCACGTCGCCGGCTTTCACCGGGGCTCGCGGCGTGTCGTGGAACAGCAGGTAGCCCCGCTCGGCCTTGGACAACAGCAGCTGGGGCAGGGCCTGGCGCTGCGCCAGCTGCAGGGCGAGGTCGTAAAGACTGTCGATGCCTCCCGACACCAGTTGCAGCTCAAGTTCGGAGAGGGTGTCGCGGCGGCCGTTGGCGGCGATCCAGCCGCGGTCGAGCTTGACCAGGATCCGCGTGTCCGGTCCCGAATCGAGTTGCCAGACCGTGCGACGGAGATTCGTCTCGAAGACGGCGGCGAGGCGTCCGGCGACCTTGTCCCGCTGCAGCCACTCGCGCAGTTCGATGTCGTCGATGCCGGAAAAGTCGAAGCGATTGAGGTAGGGCGCCTGCCACTGCGGCCGGTGCGTCAGGCCGCTCTGCGATTCATGCTGGCGTTTGACGGTCTGCTGCCACGCCGCGCCGTGCTTGCGCAGGCGCAGCAGGATGCCGGCGCGGCGCAATGCCATGCGCCCGGTGTCGTAGTAGATGCTGATCAGGTGGTGCTGCTCGCGCGTTGCCGCCGCAGCGAGGAGCGGATGCCGCAGCAGGGCGCCGTGCCGATCTGCGTCGACCGCCAGTTTGAGGGATATTTGTTCAGCCATCGGATCGACGCCAGGGGAAATGTGTGGTCGAGTCTGGCCTTCGAACCGTTGCCCCCGCATTACAGCCGGGTTGCGTTTCCGTTACACGGGATGGCTGCTTGCGGCAGTTCGTCGAGAGTCGACGCCGGCGACACGGCAACTGGCGCTGCCGGGACAGGCGCGGCCGCCGATGCCGCGACGGGCTGCCAGGCGCGGACCAGTTCCAGGCGGCCGTCGTGGTGTTCGATGATGGCGGTGCAGCTGTCCACCCAGTCGCCGCAATTGACATAGACCACGTTGTCGACCGGACGGATTGCGGCGCTGTGGATGTGGCCGCAGATCACGCCGTCGAGCCCGCGTTCGCGCACGGCGTGGATCAGCGAATCCTCGAAATCGAAGACGAAGGAAACGGCGCGCTTGACGCGGCTCTTGGCATAGCCGGCCAGCGACCAGTAGCCGGGACGGCGCAGCAGGCGGCGCAGCCGTGAGAGCGAAGCATTGAGGCGCACCAGCAGGTTGTAGCCGACGTCGCCGATCACCGCCAGCCAGCGGTGGTAGCGCGTCACTTGATCGAACTCGTCGCCATGCAGCAGCAGGTAGCGCTTGCCGTCGGCGGCGACGTGGATATGTTCGCGCCGGACTTCGATGTCGCCGAAGGACACGCCGTGATACTCGCGCATCGCCTCGTCGTGGTTGCCGGGAATCAGCATCACGCGCTGGCCGCGGCGGGCGCGGCGCAGGATCTTCTGCACCACGGTGTTCTGCGCCGGAGTCCAGTGGATGCCGCGATTCATCGACCAGAAGTCGATGATGTCGCCGACCAGGAACAGGTTCTCGCTTTCATAGTCGCGCAGGAAGTCGAGCAGTCGGTCCGCCTGGCAGCCGCGGGTGCCGAGATGGACGTCGGAAATGAAGATCGAGCGAACGTGCATGGCCTGTGCCTAGTCCGGAAGGAAGCGGTAGATCGACTCGTTCGCCGCCGGCAACGCGGGGCGGCCAATGGCGTCGCGCAGCGCTTCCACCAGGCGGTCGTGAATGTGTTCCCAGTCGAGCGCCGCCACGCTCGGCGGCGCGGCTTCGGCGGCGCGTCGCAGGACGCCGGGACGGGTCACGAGATCGAGCGCGGCGCGCACGAACTGGTCGCCGGCGCCGGGGTCGGCCAGCATGCCGTTGTCGCCATGGCGGATCAGTTCGGCGGCGGCCGCCATGCGGTAGGCCACCACCGGCAGCCCGCTGGCCAGCGCTTCGAGAGTGACGTTGCCGTAGGTTTCCGTCAGGCTCGGAAACAGGAACAGGTCGGCCGAGGCGTAGTGCGTCGCGAGATCCTCGCCGTGGCGCATGCCGGCGAAGATGTGCTCGGGATGCCGTTTTTCCAGTTGCCGGCGCGACGGCCCGTCGCCGACCAGAACCAGCCGCGCCGACGGCGCGTAGCCACGAATCGCCTCGAAGGTGGCGAGCAGCAGCGGCAGATTCTTTTCCGGCGCGAGGCGGCCGACATGGGCCACCACGAGATCGTCGTCGCCGGCGTTCCAGCCCGCGCGCAGGGCGGCGCTGCGGCGCCCCGGGTTGAACAGCGAGGTATCGACGCCACGGGCGACGACGCGAATGCCCCGGTAGCCCCGATGCATCAGATCGATGCCCAACTGGCGCGAAGGCACCAGGGTCAACCGGCTGCGGTTGTGCAGCCGTCGCAAATGGGCGGCGACCAGGCCTTCCAGCCAGCCGAAGCCGTAGTGCCGGCTGTAAGCGTGAAAATTGGTGTGGAACTCGGAAACCACCGGGATGCGCAACCGGCGCGCTGCCGCGATGGCCGAGGCGCCCAGCGGTCCCTCGGTGACGACCTGCACCACGTCGGGCCGGTCGGCGCGCCATTGGCGGTGGAACAGCCGCGGCGCCGGCAGGCCGAAGCGGAGTCCTGCGTACCCCGGAATCGGCAGGCCGCGCACCAGCGTGGTCGCATGTGGCGCAAAGGCCGCCGGCGAGTCCTCGCCGTTCTGGCGCGGTCGTGTCAGGCTGACACGATGTCCGCGCGCCAGCAGGCCCTGCACCATGCGGCCGAGCGTCATGGCGACGCCATTCACCTCCGGCGGGTAGGTTTCGGTGACGACCGCGACGTGGAGAGGAGCGGTCATGTCGCCCTCAACGGACTACCATCGCCAAGACCCCCTGCCCGAGGCAGGAGGTGACGGCAGTTCGCCGCCGCGCGACTCCGTGGTTTGACTGCACCGCCCTTGGGGCGGCGCGGCGGGCGGCCCTCACGCCAGCAGCACCAGCGACCAGGTGGCCAGCACGTTGATCAGGGCGATCAGCACCGCCGCGCTGCCGATGTCCTTGGCGCGCTTGGAGAGACGATGCCGATCCAGCGAAATCCGATCGATGGCGGCCTCGATGGCCGAGTTGAGCAACTCGACCACGAGTACCAGCAACACGCTGACGATCATCAGTGCCTTGCCCACGGCGGGTACCGGCAAGGCCAGCGCGACGGGAATCATCACCGCCGCCAGCAGGCACTCCTGGCGAAACGCATCTTCGTTCTGATAGGCGGCGTGAAGGCCGGACAGCGAGTAGCTGAAGGCATTCCAGATGCGGCGCAAGCCGGTCTGGCCCTTGAAGGGGCTCTCCTCGACGGCGGGGTCGGTATTCATCGGCCGGCAGGCAGCGGCTGGGTGCAGGCGACACCGACCGGGGCGCGTACCAGTTCGCGATAGAGCGTGGCCAGCCGGGCGCCCTGCGTCGCGGCATCCCATTCGCGCGCGAAGCTGACGCCCGCGTCGGCCATCGCGGCCAGTTTGGCCGGCCGGTCGAACAATGCGATCAGTTGCACGGCAAATGCCTCCGTCGTATCCGCCGCGGCCACGGCGCCGCGCCGCGGGAGAATGATTTCGGCCGCTCCCAGCGCCGGAATGGCCAGCACCGGCAGGCCGATCGCCAGCGCTTCGAGCAGCACCAGGCCCTGGGTTTCGGTCTGCGAGGCGAAGGTGAACACGTCGGCGGCCGCGTAGCAGTCGCGCAATCCGCTCTCGCGCGGCAGGTAGCCGACGAAGCGCACATGCTCGCCGATTTGCAGGGCCGCGGCCTGCCGGCGCAGCGCCGGCAGGGCCGGACCTTCGCCGGCAACGACCAGCATCAGCTGCGGCTGCTGGCGGCGCGCCAGCGCAATCATTTCGAGCAGGAAGCCGATGTTCTTCTCAAACGCCGCGCGGCCGACGAAGAGCGCGACCTTGCGTTCCGGCGCGATGCCCCAGGCCTGGCGAAACCGCCTGCCGTCGCCGGGCACGAACTGGCTTTCCGGCAGGCCGGTGGGAATGACGTGCAGTGCGGTGCTGACTCCGTAGCCGCACAAGGCGGCGGCCATCGGTTGCGAGGGCACGACGACGGCATCGAGCGCATTGCACTGATGGCGGGCCAGCCGGCGTGCGGCGGCGCGCAGCGCATTCCGGGGCAGGAAGCGGATGTAGTGCCCCAGGTATTCCTCGAAATGCGTGTGGTAGGTCGCCACGCACGGAATGCCGCGCATTCGGGCCAGGCGCAGGCCGGCATAGTGCGCGGCGAACGGGGTCTGGACATGGACCAGGTCGAAGTCGACGCCGGCGAGACGGCGATTCAGGCCGGCGAGGTGACTCCAGTGCATCAGGCGGTCTTCCGGGTCCAGCGGCACCGCGCGGGAAGGCAGGCGGACGATGTTGGCGACGGCATCGGCCTTGCTGTCGGTTCCCGGGTAGTCCGGCGCCACGATCGTGACCCGCACGCCGAGGCGGGCAAGCGCGGTGCGAAAGGTGTGGATCGAGGTGGAGACGCCATTGATGCGCGGGGTGCAGACGTCGCTGACCATCAGCACATGGAGCCGGCGACCTTCGCGCGCCGCGGCGGCGATTCCGGCGACGCTCATGCCGCGGCCGGTTCGGCGGCCTTGATGAAGTGCCGCATGTATCGCGGATTCATGCGCGACATGGGCAGCAGCATGAGCAGGTCGGCGGTGTTGAAGTAGGGGTCCCAGGCCGGTTCG
Organism: Sulfuritalea sp.; assembly: GCA_030247575.1. GTDB lineage: Bacteria > Pseudomonadota > Gammaproteobacteria > Burkholderiales > Rhodocyclaceae > Sulfuritalea. The sequence goes on along the minus strand of JAOTRV010000007.1, from coordinate 103,328 downwards.
CCGCACACCCAGGCGCCGACGCGCAGGTAGCCCTTGATCAGCGGCGGCACCAGCGCCGGCTGGTCGTTGGCGAGCCGCTCGACAGGCAGCATGTGCTTGGGGAACACGCGGTATTCCGCCGGAGCCATGTGGGCGGAACAGGTCTGGGTGAACAGGTTGGCGGCATTGTGTCCGCCGTCGGCCATGCCGATCGAGGCGCAGCCGATCAGGTATTCGTAGTTGTTGCGCACCATGTAGTCGGCAAGCCCCGCCCAAAGCAGGGTGATGACCGCGCCGCTGCGGTACTCGGGGTGAATGCATGAGCGTCCCACTTCGACCATGCGACCGCGCAGGTTCTGCAGTCGGGGGAGGAAGAATTCCCCTTCCGAGTAGTAGCTGCCGGCGCGACGGGCGGCCTCCGGCGACAGAATGCGGTAGGTGCCGACGATGCGGTCGGCATGGCTTTCGCGCACGATCAGGTGTTCGCAGAAGGGATCGTAGCGATCGACGTCGTGGTCCGGTGTGCCGGAGTGGATCTGGGCGCCGAGTTCCTCGACAAAGACCTTGTAGCGCAGGCGCTGCGCTTCGCGGACCTCCTCTTCGCTGCGCGCCAGCGCAACGGTGTAGCCGATGTGCTGGCCGGCGGCGGCAGTTTCGATCAAATGCTTTTGCATGGCGTTCTCCTGTGGGCTCTCGGGTTGCGCCTGCATTCTGGAAAACCGGCGTTACCGCCTGATTGCCGATGTGTTACCGCGAGGTTGCGTGTGCACTCGTGCCGGATCAAAGCCGCGCCAGCGCCGCCGCGACGGCCTGATGGGCGCGGTGGGCGAGGTGGCGGCGATCCGCCTGCGGCGGGTCGAAGCTTGCGGCCAGGGTGACCCGCGCGACCAGCCCGCCGGCTTGGAGGACACTGATCAGGCAGCGCGGCAGGTCGATGTCGTCGATATAGGCCGGCGCCTCCGAGCGGGCGCCGTCGGCGCGGTGATAGCTCAGGGCGAGCGCATGCACCGGGACGGCGGCGTCGATCGCGCTCTGGAACAGCGCGGCGTGGAAGGGCAGCAGCTTGTCGCCGGCTGTAGTGGTGCCTTCGGGAAAGATCACCAGGCGGCTTCCGGCGCCGAGCGCAGCCAGCATGTACCGGTGGGTGCGATGGGCGGCTCTGCGGCTGCCGCGCTCGATGAATACGGTGTCGGTGTGGCGGCTTAGCCAGCCGATAAGGGGCCAGCGGGCGACTTCGCTCTTGGCGACGAAGGCGGAAGGCAGCAGGGCGTTGATGACGAAGATGTCGACGAAGGAAATGTGGTTGCCGACCAGCAGGCCTTCAGCGACTCGGGCGAGATCGCCTTCGCCCGCTGCGACGCGGATCCCGAGCAGCGCCAGCAGTTGCCGCGACCAGAGGCGTTTCAGGCGCTGCCGCCACGGGGCGCCTCCCAGACGGAACAGCAGAGCCACCTGAAGCGCGCCGTAAATGAGATGAAGCCCGACCAGCAGCAGGCGCAGGCCGACAAACGGGCGATAGGTCCGCATCCGCCAAGAATAGGTGCGTGGTGTTACAGGCGCGTGAACCCCGGCACAGGGATCCATTTCGTGCCGGCCGCCCCGATTTCATGGCGCTGTAACATTCGCTGCCTAAACTGCGGTCTTCTCTATCGCACCGCACAAAGGAGTCTGTTGATGAAATCCCTGAAGATTGCTGCTGTTGTCGCCGGCGTTTTCGTCTCGGCGGCTGTTCATGCCCAGGCGCTGATCAAGATCGACGGTTCCTCGACCGTGTTTCCGGTCACCGAGGCGGTGGCCGAAGATTTCCAGAAGGCCAAGAAAGGCAGCGTTCGTGTCACGGTAGGCATTTCCGGCACGGGCGGCGGCTTCAAGAAGTTCTGCCGCGGCGAGACCGATATTTCGGATGCCTCGCGCCCGATCCTGAAGAAGGAAATGGAAGACTGCGCAAAGGCCGGCATCAAGTATGTCGAACTGCCGGTGGCCTTCGACGCGCTGACCGTGGTGGTGAATCCGAAGAACAGCTTCATCAATCAGCTCACGGTCGCTGAACTCAAGAAGATGTGGGAGCCGGCCGCCCAGGGCAAGGTCATGAAATGGAAGGACGTCAATCCGGCCTGGCCCGATGCTCCGCTCAAGCTGTTCGGCCCCGGCGCCGATTCCGGCACCTTCGACTACTTCACCGAGGCCGTGAACGGCAAATCCAAGTCCAGCCGCGGCGATTTCACCGCCTCGGAAGACGACAACGTGCTGGTACAGGGTGTCTCGCGCGACAACAATGCGCTGGGTTTCTTCGGCTTCGCCTACTACGACGAAAACAAGGGCAAGCTGAAGGCGGTACAGATTGTCAATCCCAAGGGCAAGGCCGTGACGCCGTCGATCGATGCCGTGATGGCGGGCGAATACGAGCCGCTGGCGCGCCCGATCTTCATCTACGTCAGCGCCAAGTCCATGGATCGTCCCGAGGTCAAGGAGTTCGTCGAGTTCTACCTCAAGCACGGCGGCAAGCTGGCCAAGGAAGTCAAGTACGTGCCGTTGGGCGAAGCCGACTACAAGCACGCGCTGGATAACTTCAGCAAGAAGAAGACCGGTACCGGATTCGGTGGCGTCGCCGAAGTCGGCGTCAAGGTTTCCGATCTGTTGAAGCGCGATCCGAAGGAGTAAAGTTTCCTGCCGGAGGGCGGTCGCCGTTAGCGCGACGGCCGCCTTTCCGGCGTGTAACCCTTCCATCGATCCAGAGCTGCATTGAACGTTTCCGGAACCCCGCAATGACTGCAAGCACGTCTGCGCCCCCCCTTTCTGCGGCCGTCGGCCACGGCGTGAGCGACCGGCTGAGCAAGAAGGCCTCGCGTCACGTCAAGGAACGTATCATCGAGGCTTTGCTGTTCAGTGCGGCGGCGTTTTCGGTTTTCATCACCCTGGCCATCGTCTATGTGCTGGTCAAGGAATCCTGGGTGTTCTTCGAGACCGTGCCGCTGTCCGATTTCCTCTTCGATACGCAATGGACGCCTCTGTTCGACGACGCGCACTACGGCATCATGGTGCTGCTCTCGGGCACCCTGACCAGTTCTGCCGTGGCGCTGCTGGTGGCCATCCCGCTGGGCACTATCATCGCCCTCTACCTGTCGGAGTTCGCCGGTTTCAAGGTGCGCGAAATCGCCAAGCCCTTCCTCGAATTGCTGGGCGGCGTGCCGACCATCGTCTATGGCTACTTCGCCCTGACTTTCCTGACGCCCATCCTGCAGAGAATCTATCCCGATCTGCCCGGATTCAACCTGCTTTCGGCCGGCCTGGTAATGGGCATCATGATCATTCCCTATGTCGCTTCGCTCTCCGAGGACGCGATGCGTGCGGTACCGATGGCATTGCGCGAGGGCTCCTACGCCATGGGCGCGACGCGACTGCAAACCGCTTTGTGGGTGGTGACGCCGGCGGCGACCTCGGGCATCGCCTCGGCCTACATTTTGGGCATCTCGCGCGCCGTCGGCGAGACCATGATCCTCGCCGTGGCGGCCGGCATGCAGCCCAACCTGACCTTCAATCCCACCGAGCCGGGCGCCACCATCACCTCCTACATCGTGCAGGTGGCGCTGGGCGACCTACCGCACGGCTCGATCGGCTACCAGACCATCTTCGCCGCCGGCCTGACGCTGCTGCTGATGACGCTGGCCTTCAACCTGCTCGGCTACTGGCTGCGCAAGCGTTACCGCGAGGTTTATTGAAATGATGAAAGCTGCCGACCTCGCCGCCATCCGCGCCATCATCACGCGGGCCAAGCGCTGGGACCTGTTCTTTTCCCTGCTCGGCATCCTGTCGCTGATGGTCGGCGTGCTGACCTTCACCGTGCTCTTCGTCGACATGGCGATCCAGGGCGTACCGCGACTGAGCGTGGATTTCTTCACCTCCTTCCCCTCGCGCCGGGCCGAGCATGCCGGCATCCTTTCGGCCTGGGTCGGCACCGTGCTGGTGATGCTGCTGACCGCGCTGGCGGCGGTGCCGCTGGGCGTCGCCGCCGGCGTCTACCTCGAAGAATATGCGCCGAAGAACTGGATCACCGACATCATCGAGATCAACATCAGCAATCTGGCCGGCATCCCGTCCATCGTCTATGGTCTGCTGGCGCTCGGCCTGTTCGTCTATTACTTCGGCTTCGGCCAGAGCATCCTCTCCGCCGGCCTGACGCTGGCGCTGTTGATCCTGCCGGTGATCATCGTCGCCACGCGCGAGTCGATCCGCGCCATTCCGCAATCGATCCACGAAGGCTCCTATGCCTGCGGCGCGACGACCTGGCAGACGGTCAGCGACCACATCCTGCCGTATTCGAGCGCCGGCATCCTGACTGGCGTGATCATCGGCATGGCCCGTGCGATCGGTGAAACGGCGCCCATCATCACCATCGGCGCCTTGACCTTCATAGCCTTTCTGCCCACTGCCCCCTTCGCCGGCGATCCGCCGGCAGGGCTATTCGATTGGATCTTCGCACCCTTCACCGTGATGCCGATCCAGATGTTCAACTGGACCTCGCGGCCGGAAGCGGCCTTTACCGTCAATGCGGCGGCGGCGGGCTTCGTTCTGGTTTTCATGACCCTGGCCATGAATGGCCTGGCCATCTACGTGCGCTATCGCCTGCGCAAAAACATCAAGTGGTGAACAGCATGAAACTACAAACCGGAGTGGAGGCCGGCGTCGAAGGCGCCGTGCTCAAGGCCGATGTACGCGAACTCGATTTCTATTATGGCGCCTTCCATGCGCTGAAACGGGTTTCCATGCCGATCCACGATCACATGGTCACGTCGCTGATCGGGCCCTCGGGCTGCGGCAAGTCGACGCTGCTGCGCTGCTTCAACCGCATGCACGACCTGTATCCGGGCAACCGCTACGCCGGTGGCGGCATCGTGCTGTATCCGGACAACACCAACCTGCTGTCGCCCGATGTCGATCCGATCGAAGTGCGGATGCGCATCAGCATGGTGTTCCAGAAGCCGAATCCGTTCCCCAAATCGATTTTCGAGAATGTGGCCTATTCCCTGCGCGTGCGCGGCATGCGCAACCGCAGCGAACTTGCCGACCGTGTCGAGGCGGCCCTGAAGGGCGCCGCGCTGTGGAACGAGGTCAGCAACCGCCTCGACGAACTCGGCGCCAACCTCTCCGGAGGCCAGCAGCAGCGCCTGTGCATCGCCCGTGCCCTGGCTTCCGATCCCGAGATCATCCTGTTCGACGAACCCACCTCGGCCCTCGATCCGATCGCCACCGCCAGCATCGAGGAACTGATCATCGAGCTGAAGGAAAAGGTCACCATCCTCATCGTCACCCACAACATGCAGCAGGCGGCGCGCATCTCGGATTTCACCGCCTACATGTATCTCGGCGAAATGGTCGAGTTCGGCGTCACCGACCAGATCTTCATCAAGCCGCAAAAGAAGGCCACCGAGGACTACATCACCGGACGCTTCGGCTGATTCGATCGCGGACGGCAGGCCATTCGCAAGAGTAGACGCTGGCGATACGGCGGCTGCGGCGGGTGGCCTGGCCGGAAGCCGGGCGGGACTCTCCTGGCCGTCGCCTTACCTGACCGGTCGCACGTCAGGCGATACCGGTACTGCGGGACGAAAGGCCGTGGCGGCGATTTCGGCGGCCAGCGGTCGCGCCACGCGGATCATGACGTTGAGCAATTCCTGCCCGATGAGTTCGCGCAGGGGAACCAGCAGTCGCGGCAGGCGCACCGATCGACTCAGGGACCGGGTTTCTTCGGCATACAGCCTGAACAGTGCGTCCAGCAGCCGCGTGAATTCGTCGTGCGAGAAGCTCGCGTGCATCGCGCCGCGCAAGCGCACATTGCCCTTGCGCGCCGCAAGTATTTTCTGCGCCGCGTCGTAGAGCAGCTTCATGCGCCGGGTGCGGATCGGAGCGATTTCCTCGTAGCGGATCACGATTTCCACCGGAAAGCTGCCGACGCGAGCGAGAAACATGCGATCGATTTCCTTGGTCGCATGCAGCAACTGCGGCAGGATGTCGTTCCAGGCGGCCGACTCGTCCGCGGCGAGTTCGTGGGCGCGAAGGATTACCAGCGTGTCCTTGCGCACTTCCTTGGCGACGTTCAGCAGCAGCACCGGTTCCAGGTGCGGCAGGGCGAGACGCAGGGGCAGGGCCGCGCGCAACGCAGCGGTGGTGCGCCGGCTGTAGATGTCGAGTATCCGGCCGTTGAGTCTGGCGAGGGACCGCGCTCGCTGCATCCCGGGCTTAGGCCTTCAGGGCGGCGGGCGGCTTTACCGCGCGGTGGAAGCCCAACATGCCGTGGAACACGGTATCCACTTTCACCTCGACATAGCCCAGTTCGCGCAGCAGGATCGACAATTCCTCGGCGGTGTAGAACAGTTCCAGCGCATCGAGGAAATACTGCTTGGCCCTGGCTGCCGCCGGGCCGCTGCCGACGATCAGGCCGGTGATGCCGAGGCAGCCGCGCAGGTAGGTGTAGTAGAGGTTCTTCACGATCGGGTTGCGCGGACGCAGCATGTCGGAGTGATGGAAGTGGCCGCCGGGCTTCAGCACGCGCAGGATCTCTGTGAACACCTCGCGTACGCGCAGGTGGCGCGAGGCGAACTGCAGCGTGACGACGTCGAAGTGATTGTCGGGGAAGGGCAGCGTGTGCACGTCGCCGATGGTGCTCTTGATCTGCAGGCCCAGGGCCGCGGCGCGCTGCTGGCCGACGGTCTGCATGGCGACGCTGCGGTCCATGGCATGCACATCGAGCGTCGGCTCGCGCTTGAGCAGGGCGATGCCGATGGCGTTGGTGCCGGCGCAGACGTCAAGCACTTTCTGCTGCGGCTGCAAATCGACAAGCTGCATGAAGCGCCGCAGAAAGTTGCCGAACTGCCCCAGTGCGGCAATGTTGTTGGCGCGGTCGTAATAGGGGGCGACGTCGGCGAAGACATCGTTCAGGTCATTGCTCCAGACGTCGCCGAAACGCTCTACGCGTACCGCCTCGCGCAAGGCCAGTGGGGGTGGTGCCATTCTGTTGTTTGCTCCCTTGGGTGAATCGCTTCGGTCTGACGCCGATTGGACTTTCAGCAGCCTAGATTTTCATCAGGTATACCGCAGACAAGATACTGCCCGCTATTGCGCCAATATACAGGACCGTCGCGACCAGCGTATCCGCGCGCAGGCCGAAATCGTAACAGGTGCAGCGCAGCCGGTGAGCCGAACTCCACAGCGACAGCGCCACCACGCCGAAGATGATCAGCTTGCCGAGACCGCTGCCGGCGAAGGCATGCATCCGCTCGTAGCCGAGTCCGGCCGGGACATGGCCGAGCGCCGCCATGAAGGTGAGGACGACGATCACCGGAAGGAAGAAGGCGATGACCGTGCCGCCGGCGGCGAAGGGAAACCAGACGACGGGTTTGTGCGATTTGGCCATGTCAGAACACTCCCGCAAGAAATAGCACGACTACGGACAGTACCGCCCATGCCACATAGTGCGCGCCCGAGATGATGTTGCCGGGCACGAAGTCCTCGCCGACCTGTATCGGCATGGCCTTTTGCGTGGCATTGAACCAGGTGGCGGCGTGATAGAACGTGGCCGCCAGGGCCAGCAGATGAAACACGATCGAGTCCGCGCTGCGCAGTCCCAGCAGGAAGGCTTCCCATGCTGCCGGGCCGGCGGCGAGGCGTTGCAGGCCGACCACCAGCAGCACGCAGTAGGCGCCGACGAAAACGCTGGTGATCTCGCGCGACATGTAGCGCAAATAGCGAGGCTGCCTGAAATACCAGGTGGTCGGCGGACATTCGCGCACCAGGGGTTTGCGGCTCATGATATGTCTCCTGCGTCCTCGCGGGAGACGGTATCCCTTGCGGATTTCCCTCCCGGAATCAGGTGTTCGACGATCCAGTCGATCGAGCTGGTGATCTTCATCTGCTGCAGGGCACTGGCCGGATCGACGTGGGCCGGGCAGACCTCGGAACAGGCGCCGACGAAGGTGCAGGTCCACACCCCTTCATGCGTGGCAACGACTTCCTGGCGGGCCAACCGGCCGCCGTCGCGCGAGTCCTGGTTGTAGCGATGCGCCAGAGTCAGCGCCGCCGGGCCGACGAACTCCGGATCCAGCCCGTATTCCGGACAGGCGGCATAGCACAGCATGCAGTTGATGCACATCGAATACTGGCGGAATTTCATCAGTTGCGCCGGCGTCTGTTTGTATTCGCCCTCGCTGATCGGCTTCTTCTCTTTCGGAATCACGTAGGGCTTGACGCGCTTTAGCTTTTCCATGAAATCGTCGGGCGCCGTCACCAGGTCGCGCTCGACCGGGAAATGCGCCAGGGGCTCGACCCGGATCACGCCTTCGTAGTCGCGCAGGAAGGCATGGCAGGACAGCTTCGGTTCGCCATTGATCATCATGCCGCAACTGCCGCAGACCGCCATGTGGCATGACCAGCGGTAGTTGAGCGTGGGATCGATGTCGGCCTTGATCTTGTTGAGGGCGTCGAGCACCACCCACTCTTCCTGGCAGACCACTTCGTAGCGCTGGAAGCGGGCCTCGGTGTCGGTGTCCGGGTTGTAGCGCAGGACTTCCAGCTGGATGGTACGTTCCTTCATTTGTGGTCTCCCGAGTAATCGCGCACGCCGGGTGGCGATTTGGTGATGACCACGTCGAGGTAATCGACGCGGGGAACATCCAGCCCTTGGTGGTAGACCATCGTGTGGCGCAGGAAATTCTTGTCGTCGCGCTCGACGTAATCGAGGCGCTGGTGCGCGCCGCGCGATTCCTTGCGCGCCAGGGCGCCGACCGTCACGGCTTCGGCGCAGTCGAGCATGGAGCCGAGTTCGAGTGCCTGGAACAGGTCGGTGTTGAAGACGCTGCTCTTGTCGGTCAGCTTCACGCGGCGGTAGCGCTGACGCAGCTCGTGAATCTTGTTCACGCCCTCCTGCAGGCCTTCCTCGGTACGGTAGATGCCGACGTTCTTTTCCATCGTTTCCTGCATCTCCTTGCGCAGACCCGACATCGATTCGGTGCCGTCGCTGCGTGAGAACAGTTCGCCGATGCGTTTTGCCGTGGCGTCAGCGCCGACTTTCAGCGCTGCGGCATTCGGCGCCGGCAGGCCCTGCACGTGCTCGATGGCCGAGAGGGCGGCGCGGCGGCCGAAGACCAGCAGCTCGACCAGCGAGTTCGAGCCCAGCCGGTTGGCGCCATTGAGGCTGACGCAGGCGCATTCCCCGGCGGCGAAGAGGCCGGGCAGGGGCGTTGCGGCAGCCGTGTTGGTGGAAATGCCGCCCATCATGTAGTGCACCACGGGACGAATCGGCACCGCCTCCTTGACGATATCGACGCCGAGATAGGCGTCGGCCAGTTCACGCACCAGCGGCAGGCGCTCGTTGATCTTCTTTTCGCCGAGGTGGCGCATGTCGAGCAGCACGCATTCGCCCCACTGGGTGGTGACGGTATTGCCCTTCTGCAGTTCGTGCCAGTAGGCTTGGCTGACGCGGTCGCGCGGCCCCAGTTCCATGGTCTTCAGTTGCGGCTGGCCGACCGGTGTTTCCGGGCCCATGCCGTAGTCGGCCAGATAGCGGCGGCCGTTCTTGTTCACCAGGATGCCGCCTTCGCCGCGGCAGGCTTCCGTCAGCAGGCTGCCGGTGTTGGGCAGGCCGGTCGGGTGGTACTGGACGAACTCCATGTCCTTCAGCGGCGCGCCCGCGCGGTAGGCCATGGCCATGCCGTCGCCGGTCTTGATTGCGCCGTTGGTGGAGAAGGGGAACATGCGGCCGGCGCCGCCGCCGGCGATGATCACCGCCTTGGCGTGGAACTGGCGCAGCTCTCCGCTGCGCATTTCCAGCGCGGTCACGCCCTGGCAACGGCCCTCATCGACCAGCAGATCGAGCGCGTAGTACTCGTCGTAGCGCGCGATGGTCGGAAACTGCAGCGAGGTCTGGAACAGCGTGTGCAGGATATGAAAGCCCGACTTGTCCGCAGCGAACCAGGTGCGCTTCTTCTTCATGCCGCCGAAGGGCCGCACCGCCACCGAGCCGTCCGCCTCGCGGTTCCAGGGGCAGCCCCAATGTTCCAGTTGCAGGAGTTCCTTGGGCGCCTCGTGGATGAAGTATTCGACGCAATCCTGATCGGAGAGCCAGTCGCCGCCGCCCACGGTGTCGTCGAAGTGCATGTCGAAGCTGTCGTCGGGCTTGATCACGCCCGCTGCGCCGCCCTCCGCGGCGCAAGTATGGCTGCGCATCGGATAGACCTTGGAGATCAGCGCAACACGCACTCTCGGGTCGGTCTCTGCGAGTGCGATCGCTGCCCGCAGCCCGGCGCCTCCCGCACCTATGATTACAACATCGGTCGATATGGTTTCCATTGGGCCACCCCGAGGCTTATTGTTGGTCTTGGGAAACAAGTATCGACTGTTTGCGGGGTTTCTTGTTGACTTGTGTCAACCAGCGCGAGCCGGACTGGAGACCTGCATGTCGGCGTGTCTCCCCGTCGAGTGCGATCTGCGTTTCGGGCGCTGTCGGCGGTCTGGCATTCGCTCTGCGCTGCCGCTATAATGGCGGGCTTCGTATACACGCTTTAGCGCCATCATGCGTACCAAACTCGTTGCCGGAAACTGGAAAATGCATGGCAGCCTCGCCATCAATCTCGAGCTGCTGAATGCCGTGCGGAACGGCGTCGGCGGCAAAGCCGAGGTCGCCGTGTGTGTTCCCTATCCCTATCTCGCGCAAGCGCGTACGGTACTTGAGGGCAGTCGCGTGGCCTGGGGCGCGCAGGATGTCTCCGAGCATGCTCAGGGCGCCTGGACGGGCGAAGTGAGTGCGGCGATGCTGATCGATTTCGCATGCCGCTATGTCCTGGTAGGTCACTCCGAGCGTCGCTCTTTCTTCGGCGACACGGATGCCGTGGTCGCAGCCAAGTTTGCCGCTGCCCAGAAGGCCGGTCTGACGCCGGTGCTGTGTGTCGGTGAATCGCTCGCCGAGCGCGAGGCGGGAATTACCGGCGAGGTGGTGACGCGCCAGATCGAGGCCGTGCTCGCCACTTCGGGCGTTGCCGCGTTTGCCCGAGCGGTAGTGGCCTATGAGCCGGTGTGGGCGATCGGTACCGGACGCACCGCGTCACCGCAGCAGGCGCAGGAAGTTCATGCCCTGATTCGTGCCCGCTTTGCGCGCGACAGCGCCGATGTCGCGGCCGGACTGCGCATTCTGTATGGCGGCAGCGTAAAGGCGAACAATGCGGCCGAGCTTTTCGGTCAGGCCGACATCGACGGCGGACTCATTGGCGGCGCCTCACTGGTGGCGGCGGATTTTCTCGCCATTTGTGCTGCTGCCTGAACATAATTCAAAGAGGTTCTCATGGACTTATTGCATACCGTGATTCTGACCGTGCACATCATCGCCGGTCTCAGCGTTATCGGCTTCGTGCTGCTCCAGCACGGCAAGGGCGCCGACATGGGCGCTGCCTTCGGCAGTGGCGCATCGGGCAGCCTGTTCGGCGCCACCGGCTCCGCCAATTTTTTGTCGCGTGTGACGGCAGCTCTGGCGGCGGTGTTTTTCCTGACCAGTCTTGGACTCTCCTATATCGCCACGTCGAGCCCCAAGGCTTCGGGCAGCGTGATGGATTCGACTCCGGTGCAGACGGCGCCTGCTGCTCCCGTGCCGACGCCGACAGCTCCCGACTCGAAGGCCAAGGACATTCCGAAATAATTCGCGGCGAAGTCGCGGTCGATAGATTTTTTTGTTGCGGCGCACGAACGGGTCAATGGCTTGTTATATAATTCGCGCCACTCGCGCACTAGCGCAAAGCCGACGTGGTGAAATTGGTAGACACGCTATCTTGAGGGGGTAGTGGCGAAAGCTGTGCGAGTTCGAGTCTCGCCGTCGGCACCAATGATTGTGACAGCAGCAATGCAGCAAAAAGCAGTTGAGTGTCGGTTGTCTTGCGGAGCATCGCGGATTGGCCGGCCAATCGAAACGAGTGAAGTGGCTTGCCACCAAAATGCTGGATAATTACTTCCCGATCCTCGTCTTTGTTCTAGTGGGCCTCGCCTTCGGGTGCGTTCCCATTTTGCTCGGTTGGCTGATTGCCCCAAATCGTCCCGACAGCGAAAAGCTCTCCGCCTTCGAGTGCGGCTTCGCTCCCTTTGAAGATGCGCGCATGAAGTTCGATGTGCGCTATTACCTGATCGCCATTCTCTTCATCCTGTTCGATCTCGAAATCGCCTTCCTGTTTCCGTGGGCTGCGATTTTCAAGGAGATCGTCAATACCGACGCGGTGAAGATGTTCGGTTTCATCGAAATGTTCGTCTTCATCGGTATTCTCGTCGTTGGCTACGTGTATGCGTGGGCCAAGGGCGCGCTGGATTGGGAATGAAAATGATCGGGAATTTCGGCGCATGAGCATCGAAGGCGTTCTGCAGGAAGGCTTCGTCACCACGTCGCTGGACAAGATCATCAACTGGACGCGCACCGGTTCCATGTGGCCGATGACATTCGGTCTGGCCTGTTGCGCCATCGAAATGATTCACGCCGGCTGCTCGCGCTACGACCTCGATCGCTTCGGCATTGTCTTCCGGCCGAGTCCGCGCCAGTCGGACGTGATGATCGTCGCCGGCACCCTGACCAACAAGATGGCGCCGGCGTTGCGCAAGGTTTATGACCAGATGGCCGAGCCGCGCTGGGTGCTTTCGATGGGCTCCTGCGCCAATGGCGGCGGCTACTACCATTATTCGTATTCGGTGGTGCGCGGCGTCGACCGCATCGTCCCCGTCGACGTCTACGTGCCGGGTTGTCCGCCGACGGCCGAGGCCCTGCTGTATGGCCTGATCCAGTTGCAGAGCAAGATCCGGCGCACCACCACCATCGCCCGCTGACACCGAAAAGTCTATCTCATGAGTGCCAAACTGGATCGCCTTGTACGCCAACTGAAGGACAGCTTCGGCGATCGCATCGGTGAACCGGTAGTGGCGCTGGGCGAAGTGACCGTAGCGATTCCGGCGGAAAGCTATCTGGATGCGATGCGCCGGCTGCGTGACGATCCGGCCTTGCGCTTCGAGCAACTGATGGACCTCAGCGGCATCGACTATTCCGAATTCACCGGCTACCAGGGCAAGCGCTTTGCTGCCGTCAGCCAGCTGCTGTCGCTGACCCACAACTGGCGTTTGCGCGTCAAGGTTTTTGCGCCGGACGACGATTTTCCGGTGGTGGCTTCCGTTACCGAGATATGGAACAGCGCCAACTGGTACGAGCGCGAAGCGTTCGACCTGTTCGGCATCCATTTCGAGGGCCATGTCGATCTGCGCCGCATCCTCACCGACTACGGCTTCGTCGGCCATCCCTTCCGCAAGGACTTCCCGATTTCCGGTTACGTCGAAATGCGCTACGACCCAGAGCAGAAGCGCGTGATCTATCAGCCCGTGACCATCGAGCCGCGTGAAGTCACGCCGCGCATCGTGCGCGAAGAAAACTACGCAAAGGGCAGCGGCCGTGGCTGACGTCAAGAATTACACCATCAACTTCGGCCCGCAGCATCCGGCCGCACACGGCGTCCTGCGCCTGGTGCTGGAACTCGATGGCGAGGTTGTCGTTCGTGCCGATCCGCATATCGGCCTGTTGCATCGTGGCACCGAAAAACTGGCCGAGACGCGCACCTGGCTGCAGACGCTGCCTTACATGGATCGCCTCGACTACACGTCGATGATTCCCAGCGAGCACGCCTATTGCCTGGCGGTGGAGCGTCTGCTCGGCGTCGAGGTGCCGCTCCGCGCCCAATACATTCGCGTCATGATGGACGAGGTGACGCGGATCAAGAATCACCTGCTCAACATCGGCACCCATGCGCTGGATATCGGCGCGATGACCATGGTGCTGTACACCTTTCGCGAGCGCGAGGACCTGTTCGACGTTCTGGAGGCGATTACCGGCATCCGGATGCACGGCGCCTACTACCGGCCCGGCGGCGTCTATCGCGACCTGCCGGACCAGATGCCGAAATATCAGGAAAACCGTTTCAAGAACGCACAGACGGTGAAAGAACTGAACGAGGCGCGCAACGGCGGCCTGCTGGATTTTCTCGAGGATTTCACCAACCGGTTCCCGGTGTATCTGGACGAATACCACACGTTGTTGACCGATAACCGGATCTGGAAGCAGCGCACCGTCGGCATCGGCGTCGTCAGCCCGGAACGCGCCCTGCAACTCGGTTTCAGCGGCGCGATGCTGCGCGGCTCCGGCGTCGAATGGGATCTGCGCAAGAAGCAGCCCTATGAAGTGTATGACCGTCTCGATTTCGACATTCCGGTCGGCGTCAATGGCGATACCTATGACCGCTACCTGGTTCGCATGGAAGAGATGGCGCAGGCCAATCGCATCGTCAAGCAGTGCATCGATTGGCTGCGCAAGAACCCGGGGCCCGTCATCACGGATGACCACAAAGTCGCGCCGCCGCGCCGCGAGAAGATGAAGGGCAGCATGGAAGAGCTGATCCACCATTTCAAGCTGTTCTCCGAGGGCATGCACGTGCCGCCCGGAGAAGCCTATGTCGCGATCGAGCATCCCAAGGGCGAGATGGGGGTCTGGGCGGTGTCGGACGGCGCCAACAAGCCTTACCGCATCAAGCTGCATACGGCGGGGATCCCTCACCTGGCCGCTACCGATGAAATGTGCCGCGGCCACATGCTGGCCGATGCAACCGCAGTGATCGGTACCATCGATCTGGTGCTTGGCGACGTTGATAGATAGACCGCCGCATGAATAATCAATACGACATGTTGAGTCCCGAAGCCCTCAGGAAAATCGACCGCGAAGTGGCCAAGTATCCGGCGGACCAGAAACAGTCCGCGGTGATGGCAGCGCTGGTCATCGCCCAGGATGAAAAAGGCTGGCTGCCGAAGGAAACCATCGCGGCCGTCGCCAGCTATCTCGGCATGGCGCCGATCGCCGCCTACGAGGTGGCGAGTTTCTACAACATGTACGACCTGCAACCGGTCGGCAAGTACAAGCTGACGGTGTGCACTAACCTGCCCTGCGCCTTGTCCGGGGGTGTGCATGCGGCCGATTACGTCAAGGAAAAGCTCGGCATCGATTTCAACGAGACTACCGCCGACGGCAAGTTCACCCTGAAGGAAGGCGAGTGCATGGGCGCTTGCGGCGATGCCCCCGTGATGCTGGTGAACAACAAGCGCATGTGCAGTTTCATGCTGCCCGAGCAGATCGACAAGCTGTTGGCGGAGTGCGAATGACATGGCTCTGATCGCCACCATCAATCCGCTGCTGACCACCGGCTGGTTCAAAGGCGACGCCGGCTGGAGCCTCAAGGATTACGAGGCGCGCGGCGGCTATGCCCAGCTGAAGCGCATCCTTTCGACGAAGATGACCCAGGATGACCTGATCGCCGAGGTCAAGAAATCCGTGCTGCGCGGTCGCGGTGGTGCGGGCTTCCCGACCGGCCTCAAGTGGAGCTTCATGCCCAAGGCGGCGCCGGAAAAATACGTCGTGTGCAATACCGACGAAGGCGAGCCCGGCACCTTCAAGGATCGCGACCTGATGCGCTTCGATCCGCACTCGGTGATCGAGGGCATGATCATCGCCGGCTATGCGGTCGGCGCCAAGCTTGGCTACAACTACATCCACGGCGAGATCTTCGAGATCTACCAGCGTTTCGAGGAAGCGCTCGACCAGGCCCGTGCCGCCGGCTACCTGGGCAACAACATTCTGGGTTCCGATTTCAGCTTCGACCTGTTCGCGCACCATGGCTGGGGCGCCTACATCTGTGGCGAGGAAACCGGCCTGCTCGAATCCATCGAGGGCAAGAAGGGCCAGCCGCGCTACAAGCCGCCCTTCCCGGCGAACTTCGGCCTCTACGGCAAGCCGACCACGATCAACAACACCGAAACCTTCGCGGCCATTCCCTTCATTCTCGGCATGGGCGGCGAGGCTTACCTCAATCTGGGCAAGCCCAACAACGGCGGCACCAAGCTGTTCTCCGTTTCCGGTCATGTCAATCGCCCGGGCAACTACGAGGTACCGATGGGCACCCCCTTCGCCAAGCTGCTCGAAATGGCCGGCGGCATGCGCGGCGGGCGCAAGCTCAAGGCGGTGATTCCCGGCGGTTCCTCGGCCCCGGTGCTGCCCGCCGACGTCATGATGGACTGCACCATGGATTACGACTCGATCGCCAAGGCCGGTTCCATGCTGGGTTCGGGTGCCGTGATCGTAATGGACGAGACGGTCTGCATGGTCAAGGCGCTGGAGCGCCTGTCCTATTTCTACTACGAAGAGTCCTGCGGCCAATGTACCCCGTGTCGCGAAGGCAGCGGCTGGCTCTACCGCGTCGTGCATCGCATCGAGCATGGCGAGGGCCGTGCCGAGGATCTCGATCTGCTGAATCGCGTCACAGACAACATGATGGGCAAGACGATTTGTGCGCTGGCCGATGCCGCCGCCTTCCCCGTGCGCAGCTTCATCAAGCATTTCAAGAGCGAGTTCGAATATCACATCGAGAACAAGAAGTGCCTTGTCGATCCCGAGATTCAGCGTGCCGGTAGCGGCTTTTTCAAGGTAGGGGCCGCGTAATGGTCGAGATCGAAATCGACGGCAAGACGCTGCAGGTCGCCGAGGGCAGCACCATCATCGAGGCCGCCCACCAGTTGGGCACCTACATCCCGCACTTCTGCTATCACAAGAAGCTGTCCATCGCGGCCAACTGCCGCATGTGCCTGGTCCAGGTGGAAAAGGCGCCGAAGCCGATGCCGGCATGCGCCACGCCCGTGACCAACGGCATGAAGGTGTTCACGCATTCCGATCTGGCCGTCAAGGCACAGAAGGCGGTGATGGAGTTCCTGCTGATCAACCACCCGCTGGACTGCCCGATCTGCGACCAGGGAGGCGAGTGCCAGTTGCAGGATCTCGCCGTCGGCTACGGCGAATCCGCCTCGAAGTACGAAGAAGAGAAGCGCGTTGTGCCCGACAAGGATCTCGGTCCTCTCGTGTCGACCGACATGACCCGCTGCATCAACTGCACGCGCTGCATCCGTTTCACCGCCGAGATCGCCGGCTTCATGGAACTCGGCCAGTCCTACCGCGGCGAACGCGCCGAGGTCATGCCCTTCATCGGCAAGACGGTGGATACCGAGCTTTCCGGCAACATCATCGACCTTTGCCCGGTCGGTGCGCTGACCTCCAAGCCCTTCCGCTTCTCGGCCCGCACCTGGGAATTGTCCCGGCGCAAGTCGGTGAGTCCGCACGACGGCCTCGGCAGCAACCTGATCGTGCAGACCAAGCACGATCGCGTGATGCGCGTGCTGCCGCTGGAAAACGAAGACATCAACGAATGCTGGCTGACCGACAAGGAGCGTTTCTCCTATCAGGGCCTGAATTCTTCCGAGCGTCTGACCAGGCCGATGGTCAAGCAGGGCGGGGAATGGAAGGAGGTCGACTGGAACGTCGCCCTCGATTACGCCTCGCATGCCCTGCGCGACGTCGCCAAGACTCACGGCGGCGCGGCGATCGGCGGGTTGGTGAGCCCGCATGCCACGCTCGAGGAAATGTACCTGGCGCAGAAGCTGTTGCGCGGCCTGGGCAGCGAGAACATCGACTTCCGTCTGCGCCAGAGCGATTTTTCCGCCGACGGACACCGCCGCGGCACGCCCTGGCTGGGCATGAGGATCGCCGACATCGGTCGTCTCGATCGAGTGCTGGTGGTCGGTTCCTTCCTGCGCAAGGATCATCCGCTGATTGCCCAGCGCTTGCGCCAGTCGGCCAAGCGCGGTGCGCAGATCAGCGTCCTGCACAGTGCCGACGACGATCTGCTGATCAAACTGCAAGCGCGTGCCATCGCCGCGCCCTCGCAATTGCCTGCCGTGCTGGCTCAGGTGGTCAAGGCCGTCTGCGTGCTCAAGGGCGTGACTGCCGACGCGGCACTGGCCGGCGTTACCGTGTCGGCGGAAGCGCAAGCCATCGCCCAGAGTCTGGCATCGGGCAGCAATTCCGGCATCCTGCTCGGCAACTTCGCCCAGCAACACCCGCAGGCGGCGACGCTGCAGGCGCTGGGCCGCCAACTGGCGGCCACGCTCGGCGGCAGCTTCGGCTTCCTCGGCGAGGCGGCCAACAGCGTTGGCGGCTATGTGGCCAAGGCTGTTCCCGGCATCAGCAACGGAAATGCGGGTCTGAACGCCGCGGCAATGTTGAAGGACTCGCGCCAGGCCTATGTGGTGGTCGGCGCCGAGCCGGAGCTCGACTGCGCCGACGGCGCCCAGGCTTTGGCGAGCTTGACCAGGGCCGCGGCCGTCGTGGTGCTCAGCCCCTTCAAGTCGCAGGCGATGCTCGACTATGCAGCCGTCCTGCTGCCGGTGTCGCCGTTCTCCGAAACCTCCGGCACCTTCGTCAATACCGAAGGTCGCGTGCAGAGTTTCTACGCCGCAGTCAAGCCATTGGGCGAAACCCGCCCGGCGTGGAAAGTGTTGCGCGTGCTGGGCAACCTGCTCGACTTGAACGGATTTGCCTTCAACAGCAGCGAGGAAGTGCGGGCGGAGGCGCTGGGCGGCAAGCCCGAGTTCGTTTCCGGTCTGGACAACGGCATCGATGGCGGCACGATGAATCTGGCCGCAGCGGCGCAGGGGCTCGAGCGGGTCGCCGACGTGCCGATCCACTTTGCCGATTCCCTGGTGCGACGCGCGTCGGCCCTGCAGCAGGCGGCCGATTCCGCCGCACCCACCGCTCGCATGAATGCGGCGACGCTGGCGAAATGCGGCCTTGCGGCGGGCGACAGGGCAAGAGTAGACGCTGGCGGTACGGCGACAGTGACTCTTCCTGCGCAACTCGACGCGGGCCTGCCGGATGGCGTGGTGCGTATTGCCGCCGCTCATGCCGACACCATCGCCCTCGGTGCGATGTCCTCCGTTCTGAGCGTGGAGAAGGCATGATGGAAGCCACCGTTCTGCCCCTCATCGAAGGCCTGCTCGGCCCCCTGTGGCCGACGGTCAAGCCGGTCTGGCCGCTGATCTGGACCCTGGCCAAGATCGTCCTGATCCTGGCCCCGCTGCTGCTGTCGGTCGCCTACCTGACCTTCTGGGAGCGCAAGGTCATCGGCTGGATGCAGGTGCGCATCGGCCCCAATCGCGTCGGTCCGTGGGGTCTGCTGCAGCCGATCGCCGACGGCCTGAAGCTGTTCTTCAAGGAAGTGCTGTTTCCCACCGCCGCGGACAAGAAGCTGTTCGTGCTCGGCCCGATCATGGCCATCGCGCCGGCGCTGG
Organism: Sulfuritalea sp.; assembly: GCA_030247575.1. Classification (GTDB taxonomy): domain Bacteria; phylum Pseudomonadota; class Gammaproteobacteria; order Burkholderiales; family Rhodocyclaceae; genus Sulfuritalea. The sequence goes on along the minus strand of JAOTRV010000007.1, from coordinate 84,125 downwards.
CCGCCTGGGCGGTGATTCCCTTCTCGCCGGGCTGGGTGCTGGCCAACGTCGACGCGGGCGTGCTCTACCTGCTGGCCATCAGTTCGGTCGGCGTCTACGGCATCATCGTCGCCGGCTGGGCGTCGAATTCCAAGTACCCGTTCTTCGGCGCCATGCGGGCCTCGGCGCAGATGATTTCCTACGAAGTTTCGATGGGCCTCGGCCTGATCACCGTGCTGATGGTGTCGAACAGCCTCAACCTGACCGAAATCGTCAACGCCCAGAGCAAGGGCCAGTTTGCCGGTTGGGGGCTCGGCGTGTTTTCCTGGAACTGGCTGCCGCTGCTGCCGATGTTCGCGGTCTATCTGATTTCCGGCGTGGCCGAAACCAATCGCGCTCCGTTCGACGTGGTCGAAGGCGAATCGGAAATTGTCGCCGGCCACATGGTCGAGTATTCGGGCATGGCGTTCGCGATGTTCTTCCTCGCCGAATACGCCAATATGATCCTGATCTCGGCGATGACCTCGATCTTCTTCCTCGGCGGCTGGCTGTCGCCGATCGGGGGGCTGCCCAACGGTTTCCACTGGATGGCGGCGAAAATGGCCGCGATCCTGTTCTTCTTCCTCTGGATTCGGGCCACCTTCCCGCGCTATCGCTATGACCAGATCATGCGTCTGGGCTGGAAGGTGTTCGTGCCGCTCACGCTGGTCTGGATTCTCGTGGTCGGCGTCTGGATGATGTCGCCGCTGACCATCTGGAAATAGGACCGGGAGATCATCATGGGTGCAAGAGACTTCATTGGCAGCCTGTTCCTCAAGGAACTGTTCAAGGGCATGGCGGTGACCGGCCGCTACATGTTCGCGCGCAAGATCACCATCCAGTATCCGGAAGAGAAGACGCCACAAGGCAATCGTTTCCGCGGCCTGCACGCGCTGCGCCGTTATCCGAACGGCGAGGAGCGCTGCATCGCCTGCAAGCTGTGCGAGGCAGTCTGCCCGGCCATGGCGATTACCATCGAATCCGCCGAGCGCGAGGATGGCAGCAGGCGCACCACGCGCTACGACATCGATCTCACCAAATGCATTTTCTGCGGCTTCTGCGAAGAAGCCTGTCCGGTCGATGCCATCGTTCAGACCCGCATCTTCGAATACCACGGCGAAGCGCGCGGCGATCTCTACTACACCAAGCAGATGCTGCTGGCCGTGGGCGACCGCAACGAAGCGCAGATCGCCGCCGATCGTGCGCAGGATGCCCCTTACAGATGAAAAAGCGAATTGAACGCACCCACCCCCCAGCCCCCGCCCGGGCGGGGGCGACTGTCAGCTCGCTACGCGAAGATGTAACGGGGTGCTCCGTTCATCGCGTTGAGTGCATTTCACTTTGATCAGGCCATGGAATTCAAGACCATTCTCTTTTACCTCTTCTCCGCAGTGACGGTTTTCGCCGCGCTGCGCGTGATCACGGCGCGCAATCCGGTGCACGCTGCGCTGTTTTTGGTGCTGGCCTTCTTCAACGTGGCGGGGTTGTGGATGCTGCTGCAGGCCGAGTTCCTGGCCCTTGCGCTGATCATGGTCTACGTCGGCGCCGTGATGGTGCTCTTCCTTTTCGTGGTGATGATGCTCGACATCAACATCGAGCGCGTGCGCCAGGGCTTCTGGAACAATCTGCCGCTGGGCGCGCTGGTCGGCCTGCTGATGGTCGGCGAGATGGCGGTAGTGCTCTCCGGCCGCTATTTCGGCCTGGCCAATCTGCCGCCGCAGGACCATGCGGCGAACTACAGCAATACCAAGGAACTGGCGCGGCTGCTCTACACCGACTACGCCTATCCCTTCGAAATCGCGTCGGTCATTCTGCTGGTCGCCATCATCGCCGCCGTCATGCTGACGCTGCGCGGACGCAAGGACAACAAGGCCATGCATTCGTCAGACCAGATTGCCGTCAAGGCCAAGGACCGCATGCGCCTGGTCAAGATGTCGCCCGAAGTCGAGCTTCCCGCTCCCGCGGCGAAGGAGGGGGAGCCGACATGATTTCTCTTTCACACTACCTGATCCTGGGCGCGATCCTGTTCGCCATCAGCATCGTCGGCATTTTCCTCAACCGGAAGAACCTGATCGTGCTGCTGATGGCCATCGAGCTGATGCTGCTGGCGGTGAATCTGAATTTCGTCGCCTTCTCGCACTACCTCAACGATCTCTCGGGCCAGCTCTTCGTGTTTTTCATCCTGGTCGTCGCTGCCGCAGAATCGGGCATCGGTCTCGCCATCCTTGTGGTGCTGTTCCGCAACCTGTCCTCGATCGATGTCGAAGACCTCGACCGTCTGAAGGGCTAGTGGGTATATGGGCATGAAGACACTCTACTTGCTGGTTCCTCTCGCTCCGCTGGCCGGCGCCATTCTGGCCGGCTTCTTCGGCAAGATCCTCGGCCGCACCGGCTCTCATGTGGTGACCATCCTCGGCGTCGCGATTTCCTTCGTGCTGTCGGTGCTGATCTACCAGGACGTGCAGGCCGGCCACGTGTTCAACGGCGCCGTCTACACCTGGATGCAATCCGGCGGACTCAAGCTGCAGGTCGGTTTCCTGATCGATCCGCTGACCGTGACCATGATGCTGGTGGTCACGTTCGTCTCGCTCATGGTTCACATCTACACCATCGGCTACATGGCGGATGATCCCGGCTACCAGCGCTTCTTCAGCTACATCTCGCTGTTCACCTTCTCCATGCTGATGCTGGTGATGTCGAACAACTTCGTCCAGCTGTTCTTCGGCTGGGAAGCGGTGGGCCTCGTCTCCTACCTGCTGATCGGTTTCTGGTACACGCGGCCGACGGCGATCTACGCCAACCTCAAGGCCTTCCTGGTCAATCGCGTCGGCGACTTCGGCTTCCTGCTCGGCATCGGCCTGATCGCCGCATACGCCGGCAGCCTCGATTACGCCGAGGTGTTCGCCAAGCGCAACGAACTCGCCACGATCACCGAAGCCGTCACCGGCTGGCCGCTGATCACCGCCGTCTGCATTTGCCTGTTCATCGGCGCCATGGGCAAGTCGGCGCAGTTCCCGCTGCATGTCTGGCTGCCCGACTCGATGGAAGGCCCGACCCCGATCTCCGCGCTGATCCACGCCGCGACCATGGTCACCGCCGGCATCTTCATGGTCTCGCGCATGTCGCCGCTGTTCGAACTGTCCGATACGGCCCTGTCCTTCGTCATCGTCATCGGCGCCATCACCACGCTGTTCATGGCGCTGATCGCCATCGTGCAGACCGACATCAAACGCGTCGTCGCCTACTCGACCCTGTCGCAGCTCGGCTACATGACCATGGCGCTGGGCGCCTCGGCTTATTCGGTGGCGATCTTCCACCTGATGACCCATGCCTTCTTCAAGGCGGTGCTGTTCCTCGGCGCCGGCTCGGTCATCATCGCCATGCACCACGAGCAGGACATGCGCAAGATGGGCGGCCTGCGCAAGTATCTGCCGATCACCTACGCCACCATGCTGATCGGCGCCCTCGCCAATGCCGGCCTGCCGCCTTTCGCCGGTTTCTTCTCCAAGGATTCGATCATCGAGGCCGTGCATCTGGCCCAGGTGCCGGGAGCAGGCTTCGCCTATGTCTGCGCCCTGGCCGCAGTGTTCGTCGGCGGTCTGTATTCCTTCCGCCTGATCTTTTTCACCTTCCACGGCAAGGAGCGTTTCCGCGAGGCGGCGCATGACGCCCACGGCCATGCCGCCCACCACGATGCGCATGACGACCATGGTCACCACGCTCCGGTCGAGCCGCACGAATCGCCCAAGGTCGTCACCGTGCCGCTGATTCTGCTGTCGATACCGGCAATTGCTTCGGGCTGGCTGATCGGCACGATTCTCTACGGCAACTGGTTCGGCGGCGCCATCACCGTTGCCGCCGTGCATAAGGGCATGGCGACCATGGCCCACGAATTCCACGGCGTGCTCGGCATGATGGCGCACGGCGTCACCACGCTGCCGTTCTGGCTGGCGATATCGGGAGCCGCGACGGCCTGGTACCTCTACATCGTGCGTCCCGACTTGCCGGCGGTGATCAAGCAGAAGTCGGGCGTGCTGGCGACGATCCTCGAAGAGAAATACGGCTTCGACCGCTTCAACGACTGGTTCTTTGCCGGCGGTGCGCGCCTGATCGGCCGCGGCCTGTGGAAGGGCGGCGACCAGATACTGATCGACGGCGTCATGGTGAATGGTTCGGCCGGTGCCGTCGGCTGGGTATCCGGGCTGGTCCGCCTGTTCCAGACCGGCCGCATCTACCAGTACGCTTTCAGCATGATCTTCGGCGTCTTTGCGCTGCTGACGCTTTGGTTCAACAGGGCCTGAGTGCAAGGGCATCCTCATGCACAACGGCCTGATGGAATGAATATCCGATGAATTCGCAACTTCTGAGTCTAGCAATCTGGGTCCCGATCCTCGGCGCACTGCCGGTTTTCTGGATCGGCTCCGAGCGCCGCACGCTGGTGCGCTGGCTGTCGCTGGCGGTTGCCGTCGCCGGCTTCCTGGTCACCATCCCGCTCTACACCGGCTTCGATGCGGCGCAAGGCGGCATGCAGTTCGTCGAACAGGCGCCCTGGATCACGCGCTTCAATACCCAGTACTTCCTCGGGGTTGACGGTATTTCGATGCCCTTCATCCTGCTCAACAGCCTGATCACCGTGCTGGTGGTGCTGGCCGGCTGGGAAGTGATCGAAGAGAAGCAGGCGCAATACATGGGCGCCTTCCTGGTCATGTCCGGCCTCATGAACGGCATTTTCAGCGCGCTCGACGGCATCCTGTTCTATGTCTTCTTCGAGGCCTCGCTGATTCCGATGTACATCATCATCGGCGCCTGGGGCGGACCGAACCGCGTCTATGCGGCCTTCAAGTTCTTCCTCTACACGCTGCTCGGCTCGCTGCTGATGCTGGTTGCGCTGATCTGGCTGTTCCTCGAATCCGGCGGCAGCTTCAACATCCTCGACTGGCATCAACTGCCGATCGGGATCAAGCCGCAGATCCTGATTTTCATCGCCTTCCTCGTTTCGTTCGCCGTCAAGGTGCCGATGTGGCCGGTGCACACATGGTTGCCGGATGCCCACGTTGAAGCGCCCACCGGCGGCTCGGTGGTGCTTGCCGCGATCGCCCTGAAGCTCGGCGCCTACGGCTTCGTGCGGTTCTCGCTGCCCATCGTGCCCGATGCCAGCCACCAGTTGGCGCCGCTGATCATCGCCCTGTCGCTGATCGCCGTCATTTACATCGGCTTCGTGGCGCTGGTGCAGACCGACATGAAGAAGCTGATCGCCTATTCGTCGATCTCGCACATGGGCTTCGTCACGCTCGGCTTCTTCATCTTCAACCAGATCGGCATCGAAGGCGCGCTGGTGCAGATGATCTCGCACGGCTTCGTTTCGGCGGCGATGTTCCTCTGCGTGGGCGTCATGTACGACCGCATGCATTCGCGCCAGATCGCCGATTACGGCGGCGTGGTGAATACCATGCCGAAGTTCGCCGCGCTGTTCGTCTTCTTCGCCATGGCCAATTCCGGCCTGCCCGCCACCTCCGGTTTCGTCGGCGAGTTCATGGTCATCCTCGGCGCCATCAAGTTCAATTTCTGGATCGGCTTCGCCGCTGCCACCACGCTGATCCTCGGTGCTGCCTATACCCTGTGGATGGTCAAGCGCGTGGTGTTCGGCGAGGTCGGCAATGCCCATGTCGCCGAACTGAAGGACATCGGCCACCGCGAGTTCCTGGTGCTAGGCCTGCTCGCCGTCTGCGTGCTGGCCATGGGCCTGTACCCTTTCCCCTTCACCGAAGTGATGCACGCCTCGGTGGATAACCTGCTCAAGCACGTTGCGGTGAGCAAACTCCAATGAACGCAAATGAGCGGCACACAGTGCTTTGCATGCCTGGGACTCCGCTTCGCGGGCAGGCAACACGAGAGACACGAGAGAAGCGATGCTGAATAATTTCGTGATGCCCGACCTGTACCCGGCGGCACCGGAGATCTTTCTCCTGCTGATGTCCTTCCTGGTATTGTTCGTCGACCTGGTTTTTGGTGCCACCCACCGCTGGATGGCGGCCATGCTGACCATGATCGCCTTGATCGGGTGTGCCGCGATCACGCTGGTCACGTCCGACGGCCAGACCACGCTGACCTTCGGCAACATGTTCGTCGACGACCTGCTGAGCGACTTCCTCAAGCTCCTGACCTACCTCGCGGTGATCATGATGCTGGTCTACGGCCGGCAGTACATGGCCGACCGCGGCCTGGACAAGGGCGAGTTCTACCTTCTGGTGCTCTACGCCACGCTGGGCATGATGGTGATGATTTCCGCGGCCAACTTCCTGACCATCTATCTCGGTCTCGAACTGATGTCGCTTTCGCTCTACGGTCTGGTCGCGATCGATCGCGACAACACGCGCGCCACCGAGGCGGCAATGAAATACTTCGTGCTCGGCGCGCTGGCCTCCGGCCTGCTGCTGTATGGCATGTCGATGATCTACGGCGCCACCGGCACCCTGGAAATCGGCGGCATCGCGCAGGCGCTTTACCATGGCCAGTCTGAAAAGACGGTGCTCGTGCTGGGTCTGGTCTTCCTTGTCGGCGGCATCGCCTTCAAACTGGGTCTGGTGCCCTTCCACATGTGGATTCCCGATGTCTATCACGGCGCGCCGACGGCAGTGACCATGTTCATCGGCTCCGCGCCGAAGCTCGCCGCCTTCGCCATGGCCCTGCGCCTGCTGGTCTATGGGCTGTTCGGGCTGGCGGCCGACTGGCAGACGATGCTGCTGATCATGGCCGTGCTGTCCATCGCCCTCGGCAATCTGGCGGCCATCGCGCAGACCAACATCAAGCGCATGCTGGCTTATTCCGCGATTTCGCACATGGGCTACATGGTGCTCGGCCTGATGTCGGGCGTGGTCGGCGGCCAGGTGGACGCCTTCACCGCGATCAATGCCTACAGTTCGGCGCTGTACTACACGGTCGCCTACGTCCTGATGTCGCTGGGCGCCTTCGGCATGGTGCTGCTGCTGTCGCGTGCCGGCTACGAAGCCGAAAACCTGGAAGATTTCAAGGGACTCAACAAGCGCAGCCCGTGGTTCGCCGCGATGATGCTGATCATCATGTTTTCGATGGCCGGCATCCCGTTCTTCATCGGCTTCTTCGCCAAGTTCGCGGTGCTGCTGGCGGCCATCAAGGCCGGCTACACGGCGGTGGCCGTGGTGGCCGTGATGTTCTCGCTGATCGGCGCCTTCTACTACCTGCGCGTGGTCAAGCTGATGTATTTCGATACGCCGGTCGATTCCGCTCCGATCGCCGCCGGTATGGATCTGCGCGTGCTGCTGTCGCTCAACGGCCTCGCCGTCGCCGGCTTCGGCCTGTTCCCCGATGCGGTGATGATGATCTGCACCACCACGCTGATGCGCTCGCTGTAAGCCCCCCGTTCCCAGCTTCCGCAAAGCCGCCCTGCATTTCCGCATGGCGGCTTTGTTTCTGATGGACCGGTATCCTGCTTCGACACGGCGCTGAGATAAGATAGCGTTCCCATTCGCGCTCTGGTTCAATTCCTGCCATCAATCCGCCATGGACGATACCGATCTGATCGAACACACCGTAAGCAGCGAGCCGGTTTTCGACGGCAAGCTCTTGCACGTGCGGCGCGACACGGTGCGTCTGGCCAACGGCCACGAGTCGGTCCGCGAGTGGATCGCCCATCCCGGCGCCGTCGTGGTGCTGGGCTGGCTCGACAACGGCAAGCTGCTGTTCGAGCGCCAGTTCCGCTATCCGCTGCAGCGCATCTTCGTCGAACTGCCTGCCGGCAAGATCGATCCCGACGAACATCCGCTGGATACGGCGAAGCGCGAATTGCGCGAGGAGACCGGCCACCAGGCAAAGTTCTGGCGCCACGTGGCGACCATGCATCCGTGCATCGGCTACTCGGACGAGCGCATCGAAATCTTCTGGGCCAGCGGCCTGATCTACGTCGGGCATCAGCGCGATCACGGCGAGTTTCTCGAGGTCATCGAAATGAGCGTGGCCGATGCCATGCTGGCAGTGCGCGACGGCGAGATCACCGATGGCAAGACCATCACCGCCCTGATGTGGGCCGACAAGATCGCCTCGGGTGCCTGGCCTGCTCCCGAATGAACGTCATGAACGAGACGCCGCCGTCGCCTTCGCTCTCCGAACTGGATCTCGATCCCTCCGGCAGTCACACGCTGGAAGCGCTGCATGTTCTCGCCGAGATATCCAGCACGCTGGCCGACGAGGACGATCTCGACGAACTGCTCGGCCGCTTTCTCGGCACCATGATCCGCCTGGCCAAGGCCGACGCCGGCGTGGTGCGGGTATTGACCAGCGACGGCCAGCATTTGCGCATGGTGGCGTCGCGCGGCCTGCCGGCGTCGATGGTCGAAAGGGAACGCGTCGTGTCGCGCGACTGCGGCCAGTGCGGGGTCGCCATCGGCCTCAACCGTCCCCTGTTCGAGATCGACCTCACGGGTTGCGCCGAGCGCACCGGCGACGACTTCTTCAAGACCGGCTGCCAGGCCATGGTGGTGGTGCCGCTGCAGACCGCCGGCCGGCTGCTCGGCACCTACAATCTGTTTTTGCCGCAAGCCTTCGATCTGCCGGAGGAGGTGGCGCTGCTGTTCCGTTCGATCGGCGAACACCTCGGCATGGCGCTGGAGAATGCGCGCCTCAAGCGCGAAAACCTGCGCATCGTGCTGACCAGCGAGCGGCAGATGATGGCGGCCGAAATCCACGACTCGCTGGCGCAGACGCTGGCCTACATGAAGATGCGCATGGCGATGCTCAACGATGCGATCGCCGACCAGTCCCTGGAACGCACGGCCAAGTACGCCGGCGACGTCGGCCAGGCGCTGGACGACGCCTACGGCCACCTGCGCGAACTGCTGGTGCAGTTTCGCAGCCGCATGGACCCGATGGGCCTCGAACATGCCCTGCAGGGGCTGGCCAGCGGTTTTCAGGAGCGCACCGGCATCGCCCTGCGCTACGAAAACAAGCTGACCGACCTGCGCCTCGCGCCCGAGCAGGAAAGCCAGGTCTTCCACATCCTGCAAGAGGCGCTGGCCAACGTCGCCAGGCATTCCGGCGCCACCACGGCCAGCATGACGCTGGAGGCGGCGGGCGACTATTACTCCGCCACCGTCGAAGACAACGGCCGCGGCGGGCAGGGATTCTTCGCCATCGCCAATCGCGTCGGCGGCTTCGAAGAACATCCGGGCCTGCGCGATCATTTCGGCCTCACCATCATGCGCGAGCGGGCGCAGAAAATCGGCGGCCGCCTCGAGATCGTCAATCTGCCGCAAGGCGGTTTCCGGGTCAGGCTCAGTTTCCCGCCCGGAGGGGGCGTTTAGGCATGAGCGCAGCGAATACTCCGATCCGCGTCCTGCTGGTGGACGACCACACGCTGTTTCGCAAGGGCTTGGCGGAGCTGCTGGAGCAGCGCGGCACCATCACCGTCGCCGGCATCGCGGGCAACGCCGACGATGCCTGCCGCATCCTGCCCGAGGCGCGTCCCGATGTCGTCATCACCGATCTCAACATGCCGCCCAGCGGCGGCCTCAACCTGCTGCGCCAGTTGCGCGCGGACGGCTGGAGCGGCCCGGTGCTGATCCTCACCGTCAGCGATGCCGAGGAAGACCTCGCCGCCGCGATGCAGGCCGGCGCCAAGGGTTATTTGCTGAAAGACATGGAACCGGAGGACGTGGTCGATGCCGTGCAGCGCGCGGTGCGCGGCGAAACCGTGGTGGCCCCGGCGATGACGCTCAAGCTGGTCAACCTGCTGCAAGGCGGCAATGCCGCGGCAACCAAGGCCGACACGCTGAAGCTGCTGACCGCGCGCGAACACGAGATCCTCCAGCAGCTTTCGCAAGGCCTGTCGAACAAGGCCATCGCCCGCGTGCTCGACATCAGCCACGACACCGTCAAGCTCCACGTCAAGCACATCCTGGCCAAGCTCAACCTGAGCTCGCGCGTCGAGGCCGCGGTGTTCGCCGTCGAACAAAAGGCGGCCGGGCAAGGCCGTCGCACGTCCTGACGGATTTCTCCCCAGCACCCCTGACGACCGACAGGCTGCGCGATCAGGCCGGCTGCGTCGCCTCGCGCATGACCTTCAGCATGGCGTCCGCCGGCTGCGCACCCGAGGCCGCCAGCTTCTTGTTGAAAATGAAGAAGGGCACGCCGCCGATGCCCATGCGCTGCATCTCGCCGGCGGCGGCGCGCACCTCGTCGGCATCCTCCGCGCCATCCAGATAGCTCCTCACGGCGTCGTGGTCCATGCCGCATGCGCCGGCCACGTCCGCCAGCACCGCCCGGTCGCCCAGGTGCCGTCCTTCGAGGAACTGCGCGGCGAACAGGCCCTCGATCAATCTGCTGATCGCCGTGCCGTCGGCGACTACTCTCTGCGCATGGTGGATCAGGCGGTGCGCGTTGAGCGTGTTGGCGCGCAGCTCGATTTTCTCGAAGGCGAACTCGATGCCGGCGGTGCGTCCCGCCGCGCTCACCCGCTGCCAGATCTCGGCCAGCTTTTCGGGGCCGCCGAATTTCTTCTCCAGAAACGGCCGGTAGGGCTCGCCGCCCTCCGGCGTATCGGGGTTGAGGAAGAAAGGGTGCCAGCGCACGGCGACGGCGCATTGCGGCTGCTCGGCGCGCCACAGGTGCAGGGCATGATCGAGATGGTGCTTGCCGATGAAGCACCAGGGGCAGACCACGTCGGAGACGACATCGATGGTCAATTCATTCATGGCTTGCCAACCTCCAAAACGATCTTGCCGATGTGCCGGCTCGATTCCATCAGCCGGTGCGCCTCCGCCGCCTGCGCCAGCGGAAAGCGGGCGAACAGATGCGGCAGCAATTCGCCGCGCGCCAGCGCCGGCCAGATGTTCGCGGCCAGCGCATCGCGGATCGCGGTCTTCTCGGCCAAGGTGCGCGGCCGCATGGTCGAGCCGGTGACCGTCAGCCGCTTCAGCATGATCGGCATCAGGTCGGCTTCACCTTTGCTGCCTTCGAGGAAGGCGACCATCACCAGCCGCCCGTCGCGTCGCAGCGCGCCCAGATTGCGCTGGAAGTAGGGCGCGCCGACCATGTCGAGGATCACGTCGACGCCGGCCCCCGCGGTGAGCGTTTTCACTTCCTCGGCGAAGTCGGTCGTGCGGTAATTGATCGCGTGCGTCGCGCCGGCGGCAAGGCAGAAGGCCGCCTTTTCTTCATTGCCGACGGTGACGATGCACTCGACGCCAAGGTGTTTGGCGAGCTGGATCGCGACCAGGCCGATGCCGCTCGAACCGCCATGCACCAGCAGTCGCTCGCCGCGCTTCAGGCGGCCCAGATCGACCAGGTTGGCCCATACCGTAAACCAGGTTTCGGGCAAGGCCGCGGCGGTGGCGAAGTCCATCCCGGCCGGTATCGGCAGCGCATGGCCGGCCGCCGCCACGCAGTATTCCGCATAGCCGCCGCCGGCGGTAAGCGCCGTAACGCCAGCGCCGACTTTCCATTCCGTGACGCCGGCGCCCACCGCGGCAACGCGGCCCGCGACTTCCAGGCCGAGCACGGGCGAGGCATCCGGCGGCGGCGGGTAGCGGCCCCAGCGTTGCAGCACGTCCGGGCGGTTGATGCCGGCGCAGACCACCTCGATCAGGATCTGGCCGGGGCCCGCCTGCGGCGCGGGGCCTTCGGCAAGCTTCATGCAGCCGGCCTCGCCGCCCGCGCCGTGGTCGATGTATTTCATGGTTCTGCGCTCCGTCGGGAAATCATGCGCGAGTCTAGCAGCCTCGCCGGTGGTTACCGGAATCGGAAAGCTGCTACATTGATGTCTGCTTCATAAACGACAATCTGGAGCCTCCCATGACATTCGGCGAATCCATTCGCACCTGCTTTTCGAAGTATGCAGAGTTTGGCGGACGAGCCTCCCGCTCGGAGTATTGGTGGTGGTTCTTGTTCAATTTTCTGGCTTCGATGGCGACCGGCATCGTCAGCGAGACCTTGTCGGCGCTTTTCTCCTTGGGAGTTCTGCTGCCGTCGCTGGCTGTGGGCGTGCGGCGCCTGCATGACACCAACCGAAGCGGGTGGTTTCTTCTGCTCTGGTTCATCCCGATAATCGGATGGATTGTCCTGCTCGTGTGGGCCGTGCAGGAAGGCAAGGAGCCAAATCGCTTTTCAGCGGCCGGGTAGCGGGCAGCTCGCCGTACCGCCAGCGTCGACTTTCACCTGTCTGGCCGGCTTGCCGTCGGGCAGGTGTGTCTTGAAAGGAGCGACCAGTGATTAAGGGAAGCTGCCTGTGCGGCGGTGTCCGCTACGAGTACGACGGCGAAATCGACGAGATTTCGATCTGCCATTGTTCGCAGTGCCGCAAGGCGCAGGGCTCGGCCTTTGCCGCGGTGAGTCCGATCGACTCCGCCCGGTTCAGGCTCGTCTCGGGCAGCGAACTGCTCACGGAGTACCGCGCCTCGCCGGGCAAGGCCCGGGTTTTTTGCGGCAACTGCGGCAGCCCGATCTACAGCGCGCGGGACGATATGCCGGAGAAGAAACGCCTGCGCCTCGGCACCGTGGATACGCCCTTCGTCTGCAGCAACATATTTCATATCTACGCGGACTCGAAGGCGCCCTGGATGGACATCGGCGACGCGCATCCACGCTTTCCCGGGCAGAAGCGGTGACGGGTATTTCAAGATGAGCAAGCTCGAGACGTTGCCGGCGTCGATGGAGGAGCTGGAGAAGGTTCGCGCGTCGTGCAGGAAGATGGTCAGGCGGCGCGCGGCAACGTCGGGCGGCATGTCGCTGATTCCGATTCCGGGCGTGGACATCGCGGGGGACGTCGGCATGCTGCTGCAGCTGATCCCGGCGATCAACCGGAAGTTCGGGCTGACGCCCGAGCAGATCGAGGAGCTCGATACGCGGCACAAGGTGTTGATCTACGCGATGCTGAAAAAGGTCGGCTCCGATCTGGCTGGCCGCGCTGTCACCAGGACGCTGGTCGTGGCTGCGCTGAAAAAGGTCAGCGCGCGCATGGCGACGAAGCAGGTGCTGAAATACATACCCGTCGCCGGACAGGCCGCCGCGGTTGCGCTCAGCGTGGCGGCGATGATGTATCTGGGCAATTCGCATGTCGATGCCTGCTTCGAGATCGCGCGTGGAGCGATCGAGGAGTGAGCATGCCCCCGCTCACCGAGGCTTCGGCTGCGCCGCGGCTGCGTGCCTTGCAGGGCGACATTACGCGACTGGCAATCGATGCCATTGTCAATGCCGCCAATGCCTCGCTGCTCGGCGGCGGCGGCGTCGATGGCGCGATTCATCGTGCGGCGGGGCCCGAGCTGCTTGCGGCATGCCGCCTTCTCGGCGGCTGCCGGGTGGGCGAGGCGAAGCTGACCGCCGGCTACCGGTTGCCGGCGAAATACATCGTGCATACCGTGGGCCCGGTCTGGCACGGTGGCAGGCAGGGCGAGGCGGCGCAACTCGCGGCCTGCTACCGGAACGCGCTGCGGGTGGCCGCCGGCGCGGGCGCCCGCTCGATCGCCTTTCCCGCCATCGGCACCGGCGTCTATGGCTATCCGGTCGAACTCGCGGCGGGTGTTGCCGTCGAGTCGGTGCGCGCGGAGCTGCCCGCGCTGGCGACCATCGAAGAAGTGATCTTCTGCTGCTTTTCCGCGGCCGATCTCGCGGTCTATCAGCAGCTGCTCAAGCCGTAGCCGGCCTCGCTGGGCGTTCCCGCATCGCAGCACGTGCGGAATCCCTGAAGGCATAGAATGGCCGAAAAGTTGCCTGCAAGGGGAGGGGACAGAATGAAAAAATCGCGCACGATGATTGCGCTCTTGCTGCCGTTGTCCATGGCGCTCGATGCGGCGGCCGCCGATCTGCCGGCGGGCAACTGCGCCGCACCGATGGCGGCAACGGATCTTTCAGCTTGCGATTTCTCGCGCAAGAAGCTGGCGGGCAAGGACTTGCGCGGTGCGCGGCTGGCGGGGGCCAAGATGGAAAGCACCGATTTTCGCAAGAGCGATTTGTCCGGCGCGGATTTGCGCCGCAGCAACGCCAAGTGGGCCAACTTCACCGGAGCCAGGCTGGTGGGCGCGGATCTGCGCGACGCCGATCTGTTTCATGCAACTTTCGACGACGGCGATCTGAGCGACGCGAAACTTTCCGGCGCCAACCTGTTCGGCGCCAACCTGATCAACACCAGGGCGCTGCGGGCCGATTTTTCGGGCGCCTATCTGAAGGACATCCTGATGGAGGGGATCGACCTTTCGGGCGGCTCGATTCGCAACTGCTACGCGTTCCGTGCCGTGTTCAGTGGGGCGCGGCTGGTCGGCACTGATCTGTCGAGCGCCGACCTGACCGGCGCGTCGATGGAGCAGGTCGATTTCACCAACGCCAGGCTCAAGGCGACACGGCTGATGGGCGCGGTTTTGCGCCAGGCAGTATTTTTCAAGGCCGACATGCAGGGCGCCGATCTGGCCAATGCCGATGTCTGGAACGCCAGCTTCGACAAGGCGCTGAACCGGGACGATTCGGTGCAGGAGGCGCTGGTCGAGCCCTTCGTCGTCCGGGAACGCCGGTAGGCATCGTGACCGGCGTCACGGGAGGCGGAGACTGAGATGAGCGGCGAACTCCTGCCCTTTGAATTGCGCGCCGCCGACGGCGTGAGTCTGTCGGGCCAGGCCTGGATGCCGCCGGCGCCCAAGGCGGTCGTGGCTGTGGTGCATGGCATCGCCGAACATTCGGGGCGCTACGCCTCGCTCGCCGAGCGTGCCAACAGGCGCGGCCTCGGCGTCGTTTCGGTCGACTTGCGCGGCCACGGGCGCTCGCCCGGCGAGCGTTCCTACGTGGAGCGTTTCGACGACTACCTGCTGGATGTCGATGCCCTGCTGGCAAGGGCGCAGGAACTCGCCGCCGGGCGACGGGTGTTCCTGATGGGGCACAGCATGGGCGGTGCGATCGCCCTGCACTGGCTGGCGCGGCGGCGGCGGCGGGTGGCGGGGGTGATGCTGTCGTCCGCGGCGCTCAGGATCGGCGACGACGTGCCGCGCCTCCTGGTTCGGCTGGCGCCCCTGCTGTCGCGCTGGCTGCCGCATTTGCGCGGCACGCGCATCGATCCGGCAACCATCAGCCGCGACCCGGCCGCAGTGGCGGCCTATGTCGCCGATCCGCTGGTGAGCCTGCAGGCGCCGCCGGCGCGAACCGGCGCCGAACTGCTGCAGGTGATGGCGGCCAACCGTGAGGCCGTAGCGGGGCTCAGCCTGCCGGTGTACCTGTTTCACGGCGATGCCGACCGCCTGACCGATCCCGCGGGCAGCCGCGAGATCTTCGATCGGTGGGGCGGGACGGATCGCACGCTGCGCCTGTGGCCAGGCAGCCGCCACGAGACCTTCAACGACCTGGATCGCGAGGCGGTGGTGGCGGAACTGCTCGACTGGGTCCTCGCGCGCTGCCCGCCTGCCGTCGTTCAATGAACTCACCGAATGCGGAAATAAAATTATCCATTCCCGCCTGCGGGTTTCAAGTCTTATAGTTGACTTGTCACAAACATGCGACGCAAGACCCCGCGCCGCATGTCTTCCTGAGTCAGCGCCAAAGCGCTGGCTTCGTCTGTAGACCGGGAGCAACTCCCGGCTGCGCCGTGATGGAGTCCGCCGTTCGCGCCCCCAAGGTTGCGGACGGCCGGATTCAAAGTGGCGTTGCAGCACTGCAGGGTCATCCTTTGTTCCACGTCAACGCGGCTTGCCCCGCTTGAAGGCATGGTGCATCTGCGGTCGTAAACCCATGATGGTTTAGTGGTTTCTATTTTAGGCCTAAAGAATACAGGGCCGCGCTGGCAAGGGAGCAGACGGGAGTGGAGTCGTTGTCGAATCTGGCGGTATCGGGGGCATTCATGGCCGGACTGGGAGTGGTCCTGGCGCTGATGCTCGCCTTTGCCAACAAGAAGCTGTATGTCTTCGAGGACCCGCGCATCGGCGAGGTCGAAGAACTGCTGCCGAAGTCGAACTGCGGCGCCTGCGGCCAGGCCGGCTGCCGCGACTTTGCAGAGAAGGTGGTCGAGGGCAAGATCATTCCCGCGCAATGCACCGTGAGTTCGCCGGAGCAGCGTCAGGGAATTGCCAACCTGCTCGGCGTGGCTGCCGGCACGGTGGAGAAGAAGGTGGCGCGGCTGGCCTGCGGCGGCGGCCAGCATGTGGCCTTTCTGCGCGCCCGTTATGAAGGACTCAAGACCTGTCGCGCGGCGGCAGTGGTTTCCGGCGGCGGCAAGGAGTGCGCGTGGGGCTGCCTCGGGCTGGCCGACTGCGCCAATGTCTGCACCTTCGATGCGATTGCGATGGACGCCCACGGCCTGCCGGTGGTGGACAGCGAGAAATGCACGGCCTGCAACGACTGCGTCGAGGTCTGTCCCAAGGGCCTGTTCAGCCTGGAGCCGGTGAGCCACCGCTTGTGGGTGGCATGCAAGAACCAGGCGGACGGTGATACCGCCGAGGCTTCCTGCGCGGTGGCTTGCACCGCCTGCGGCAAATGCGTTGCCGATGCGCCGTTCAAGCTGATGCAACTGGCCAACAACCTGGCGGTGATCAATTACGACTGGAACGACCGCGCCACGCGCAGTCCCATCGAGCGCTGCCCGACAGGAGCCATCGTCTGGTTCGACAACCCCGACCGGCCGGCCAAGGGCGCCGCCGCCAAGAGAATCCTGCGCAACGATCCGTTGCCGTTGCGTCACTGAGCGTCACGTCGCTACGCACCACTGAATTCGAATATTTGAGGAATCCGCCATGTCCATGATCAAAAAACTCTTCTCCTTTTCGCTGCTGGAGACCGGCAGCGCCGGACAGGGGGCGAAGTCGGTGAAGTATCCCGGCGTGCGCGATGCCGTCGATGGCAATACCGCCGTCATCCATGTCGAGCGCGAGGCATCCGATGCCGCCGGCGCCTATCCGATCACGCCCTCGACGCAGATGGGCGAATACTGGGCCGAGGAAGTTGCCGCCGGCCACCTCAACATCTCCGACAAGCCGCTGATCTTCATCGAACCAGAATCCGAGCACGCCGCGGCCGGCGTCACCGCCGGCATGTCGATGACGGGCCTGCGCGCCGTGAATTTTTCCTCCGGCCAGGGTGTGGCCTTCATGCACGAGTCGCTCTACGCCGCCGTCGGCAAGCGTCTCCCCTACGTGCTCAACATGGGCTGCCGCGCCATCACCAAGGTCTCGCTCAACGTGCATGCCGGCCATGACGACTATCACTGCATCGACGACACGGGCTTCATCCAGGTCATGGCCAAGAACGCCACCGAGGCGGCGGACCTCAATCTGATCGCGCGCAAGGTCGCCGAGCTGTCGCTGACACCTGCCATCATCGGCCAGGACGGCTTCCTCACCACGCACCTGATCGAGTCGGCGTTGCTGCCGGAACGCGAACTGGTGGCCGAGTACCTCGGCAAACCCGATGACCTCATCGATACGCCGACGCCGGCGCAGGAAATGCTCTTCGGCCCGAAACGCCGTCGCGTGCCGGCCATCTGGGACGTGGATTCCCCGGTGGTATCGGGCACGGTGCAGAACCAGGACGCCTACATGCAGGCCACCGCCGGCCAGCGCCCGTATTTCTTCGACCACATCGAGCCCATCGCCGACGCCTGCATGGAGCAGTATGCCGCCCTGACCGGACGCCGCTATCAGCGCGTGGCCGCCTTCAAGGCCGAGGATGCCGACTACCTGATCGTCGGCATGGGCAGCATGATCGTCCAGGCCGAGGCCGTCGCCGACTACCTGCGCGAAACGCGCAAGCTCAAGGTCGGCGTGGTCAATCTGACCATGTTCCGGCCTTTCCCCGGCGGTCTGCTGAGCCATCTGCTGCGCGGCAAGAAGGGCGTGGCGGTGCTCGAGCGCACCGACCAGCCGCTGGCCGAAGACCTGCCGCTGATGCGCGAACTGCGCGCCACGCTGAGCAAGTGCATCGAGAACGGCATGGCTGGTGCGGCGGGCGACAAGCCCTATGCCGACTACGCCGTCTACGGCGCGGGCGACATGCCGCGCCTGTACTCTGGCTGCTACGGCCTCGGTTCGCGCGACCTGCAGCCGGAGGCGCTGATCGGCGCCGTCGAGAACATGCTGCCCGACGGAACGCAGCGCAAGTTCTTCTATCTCTCGGTCGACTTCGTCCGCGATCCGCTGAACCCGAAGGATGAAGTGCATCAGCAGGACCTGGCCGACAAATATCCGCGCATTCGCGAGCTGGGCGTGCGCGGCTCGGAAAATCCCAACCTGCTGCCGAAGGATGCGATCACCGTGCGCATGCACTCGGTCGGCGGCTGGGGCGCCATCACCACCGGCAAGAACCTGGCGATGACCCTGTTCGAGCTGCTCGGCTGGGACATCAAGGCCAACCCGAAGTACGGCTCGGAGAAGAAGGGCCAGCCGACCACCTATTACCTGTCCGCGGCGCCGGAACCGATCCGCATCAACTGCGAATACGTCTATGTCGATGTCGTGCTCTCGCCCGATCCGGCGGTGTTCGGCCACAGCAATCCGCTGTCCGGCCTGAAGAAGGGCGGCTTCTTCATCATCCAGTCGAATCTCGGCGACGAAACCTGGGCCAGCTTCCCGCTCTGGGCGCAGAAGTTCATCGTCGACAACGAGATCCGCGTCTTCTACCTCGACGCCTTCCAGATCGCCCGCGACGAAGCCGGCTCGGCCGAGCTGCAACTGCGCATGCAGGGCATCGCCTTCCAGGGCGCCTTCTTCGCCGCCAGTCCGACCATGCGGAACGCCGGGTTGACCGAGGATGCGCTGTTTACCGCGATCGAGGCGCAATTACAGTCCAAGTTCGGCGGCAAGGGCGCGCGCGTCGTTGCCGACAACCTGCGCGTGGTGCGCCGCGGCTTCACCGAACTGACGGAGATCACCGAGAAGGAAGTCGGCCTCACGCGCAAGCAGTTCGCCAAGAAGGATGCCGGCCTGCCGGTCATGCTGCGGCAACTGCCGGCCGGCGACGGCAAGACCGCCGACATCCACCGCTTCTGGGAACAGACGGGCAACTTCTATCTGACCGGCAAGGGTTCCGACAATCTCGTCGATCCCTTCATCGGCGCCTCGCTGCTGCCTGCCGCCACCGGCGTCTTTCGCGACATGACGGGCATCCGCTTCGAGCATCCGGTGTGGATCGCCGAAAACTGCACGGCCTGCGGCAACTGCTACACCGAGTGCCCGGACTCGGCGATTCCCGGCCTGGTCAGTTCGATCGGCGACGTGTTCAACGCCGCCGTCAATCGCATTGAAACTTCCGGCACGCCGACGCGCTACCTGCGCCGCGCGGTGCGCAGCGCCGAGAAGAAGCTGCGCGCGCTCATCGACCGCAGTGGCGGTGCCGTACGCCCCTTGATCGACATCGCCATCGACGAAGTGATCGCGGAGGCGCCGGACAATGAGCGCGCCGGCCTCGCCGCCGAGTTCACGCAGTTCCAGATCCAGCTCGGCGGCTTCCAGTTCGGCGCCACCAAGCCCTACTGGTCGCAGAAGGAGAAGAAGGCCAAGGGCAGCGGCGGGCTTTTCTCCATCACCGTCAATCCGTATACCTGCAAGGGCTGCAAGCTGTGCGTTACGGTCTGCGAGGACAACGCGCTGGAAATGGTGACGCAGACCGACGAATCGGTGGATCGTCTGCGCCGCGACTGGAACACTTGGCTCGACCTGCCGACCACGCCCAAGGAATATAGCCGCATCGACAGCCTCGACGAGAAGATCGGCGCGCTGGAAACCCTGCTGCTCGACAAGCACAATTACGCCTCGATGAACTGCGGCGACGGCGCCTGCCTCGGCTGCGGCGAGAAGACCGCGATTCACCTGTTCACCTCCACCGTGACGGCGCTGATGCAGCCGCGCGTCAAGGCCTTCATCGACAAGCTCGACGACCTCATCGTTCGCCTGGAGCAGCACATGCGCGTCAAGCTCGCGTCGGCGGTCGATCTGACCGATACCGGCGCCGTGCAGCGCGCGGTCGAAGCAGGTGGCGCGCACGATCTGACGCTGTCCAACTTCGCCGCCAGGCTCAACGCCGACAAGCCCTCGCAACTGCTCGATCCGGCCTGGGTGATGAATACCGCGCAACTGCTGGAGAAGCTCAAAGATCTGCGCTGGCGTTACGTCGAGGGACCGAGCAAGCGCGGCCGCGCCGAGATGGGCATCGTCAACTCCACCGGCTGCACCTCGGTGTGGGGTTCCACCTATCCCTTCAGTCCCTATCCTTTCCCCTGGACCTCGCATCTGTTCCAGGATTCGCCCTCGGTGGCGATGGGCATCTTCGAAGGCCACATGGCGAAAATGGCCGAAGGCTTCAAGGCCGTGCGCATGGCCGAGATGGAACTCGCCGGCGACTACCTGCCCGATCGCGACGAGGACTTCTTCCGTCGCTTCACTTGGGAAAAATTCTCCACCGACGAATGGCTGCTGTGCCCGCCGGTGGTGTCCCTCGGGGGCGACGGCGCGATGTACGACATCGGCTTCCAGAACCTTTCCCGGGCGCTGATGTCGGGCATGCCGATCAAGATCCTGGTGGTCGATACGCAGGTATATTCCAACACCGGCGGTCAGGCCTGCACCTCCGGCTTCATCGGCCAGGTATCCGACATGGCGCCGTTCGGCGCCGCGACGCGCGGCAAGCAGGAAACGCGCAAGGAAATGTCGCTGATCGGCATGGCGCACCGCACCTCGTATGTTGCGCAGAGCACCATCGCCCACGTCAACCACCTGCTCGAAAGCTATGTCGATGGCTTGAACAGCCGCCGCCCGGCGCTGTTCAACATCTACGCCGTCTGCCCGCCGGAACATGGCGTCGGCGACGACCGCAGCGTGGACCAGAGCAAGCTGGCTGTGGAAGGCCGCGCCTATCCGCTGTTCCGCTTCAACCCCGATGCCGGCACCACGTTCCGCGAGTGCGTCAGCCTCGAAGGCAACCCGTCGCTCGACGACGAGTGGCCGACCTACACGCTCAAGTATCTCGACGACAGCGGCGCCGAGCAAAGCATGTCGCTGCCGATGACATTCGCCGACTTCGCTGCCACCGAGGCGCGCTTCCTCAAGCAGTTCCGGAAAGCGCCGCCGGATACCTGGAACGAGGACATGATCATGCTGGCCGACTTCCTGCAGCTCGACAAGGACGAGCGCGAAGGCAAGTTCCCCTACATCTGGGCGGTGGACAAGAAGAATCGCCTGATGCGCCTGCTCGTGACCGAGGATCTGGTCCGCTCCAGCGAGGAACGGCTGAATTACTGGCGCCAGCTGCGCAGCCTGGCCGGCCTCGACGCCCGTCTGGCAGACAGCGACGAGGTGACCGAGCGGGTGCGCACCGAGCTGCTGGCGAAGATCTCCGCCAGCCTCGGGCTTGGCGGAATGGCCGATACCGGCCCTGCGTCTTCAATAGTCGGTGCCGGCGCCACGGCGGCGGCAGGCGACGATGGCAGCGGTTACGAGCCGGTCTGGATCGAAACGCCGGAATGCACGGCCTGCGACGAGTGCATCAACCTGGCACCGAAGACCTTCGCCTACAACGACCAGAAGCTCGCCGTTGTCATCAATCCGAAGGGAGCGAAGTTCGCCGACATCGTCAAGGCCGCCGAGAAGTGCACGGCAGGCTGCATCCATCCCGGCACGCCCTGGAACATGAGCGAACCCGGTGTCGACAAACTGATGAATCGAGCCGCCAAGTTCAACTGAAGCCCCTCGTGAAAAACGCAACGACATCATTCGTTCGACCTGGGCTTGTCGAAGGCCAGCACCGGCGCGACACCCGCGGTTCGCCCGTTCGACAGGCTCACGGCTCACCGCGAACGGCAATCGAGTTCCCGGAGCGGCAACAATGAAGCTGCTTTCCTACTTTCGCGGCGAAGCCTTTCAGCGCGGCGTGCATCCGCCGTCGTGCAAGCTGACGGCGGATCGCAAGATCCGCCGCCTGCCCTTTCCGCCGCGCGTGACTGTGCCGCTGTCGCAGCATATCGGCAAGACGCCGCGGCCGATCGTCAAGGTCGGCCAGGAAGTGGTGCGCGGCCAGCCGATTGCCAAGAGCGACGAATGGCTGTCGGTGCCGCACCATGCGCCGCTGACGGGCGTGGTCGAGTTCATCGGCCTGCGGCCCGGCATGCGCGGCACCTGGATCGAGTCCATTGTCATTCGCGCCCATCCCGGCGCGACGCAGGAGGACCTCTGGGGACAGCCGCGCGACCTGTCGCAGGCCACGGGCCAGGACATCCTGCAGGCGATCTGGGACACCGGCATGGTCGGCCTCGGCGGCGCGGCGTTCCCGACCCACGCCAAGCTCTCGGTGCCGAAGCAGGCCAAGGTGCATACGCTGGTGGTGAATGGCTGCGAGTGCGAGCCCTATCTCACCTGCGACCATCGCGTCATGGTCGAACAGACCGACGATCTTCTGGCCGGCATCCGCTACGCCATGCGTGCGACCGGCGCGGTGCGCGCCATCATCGGCGTCGAGGACAACAAGCCGGACGCGGTGGCGACCTTGCGCAATGCCATTGCCTGGGCCGGTGCCGGCGGCGCGTTTCCCGAGGGCGAGATCCACGTCGAGGCGGTGCCGACCAAGTATCCGCAGGGCGCCGAGAAGATGCTGATCATGGCCCTGTTCGGCACCGAGATGCCGGCCGGCGGCCTGCCGATCGCGCTCGGCATGGTGGTCAGCAACGTCGGCACGCTGGCGGCGCTCGGGGCCTTGCTGCCGGCGGGGCGGGGCCTCACCGAACGCGTGGTGACCATCACCGGGCCGGGCGTCGCGCGGCCGGGCGACTACCGCGTGGTGCTCGGCACGCCGCTCAAGTTCGTGCTCGACTATGCCGGCGCGCCGGCGATCGATGCCATGGACGCGCGCCAGGTGATCCTCGGCGGACCGATGATGGGCCAGGCCATCGGCTCGCTCGACGTGCCCATCACCAAGGGCGTTTCGGGCGTGCTGGTGTTCCGCCGCGAAGACATGCAGGCACGCGAGACGCACCAGACCTATCCCTGCATCAAATGCGGCGAATGCGTCGAGTCCTGTCCGATGGGCCTCAATCCGTCGACCCTGGGCATGCTCGCCGCCAAGCGCGAATACGACCTGATGGGCGAGCGGTATTTCCTCGGCGACTGCTTCGAGTGCGGCTGCTGCACCTATGTCTGCCCCTCCAACATTCCGCTGGTGCAGCAGTTCCGCGTCGCCAAGCAGATCCTGCGCGAGAAGGCGGCTGCATAAAACCATGAACCACAGAGACACAGAGGCACAGAGAAAAGCGATTCTCTTCACTCTCCATGTTTCTCCTCTGTGTCTCTGTGTCTCTGTGTCTCTGTGGTGAAGGCTTTTCAATGACTCAGCCCCTGATCGAAATCCGCTCCGCGCCGCACGTGCAGGCGGCGAAGACGGTCGAAACCATCATGCGGCATGTGGTGTACTCGCTGCTGCCGATCTGCGCCTTCTATGTCTTGCAGTACGGCATCTCGGCCCTGGCATCGATCGTTGTCGTCACCGCGGCCTGCCTGCTCGCCGAGCGCTTCTTCGTTCGCACCGGCACGCAGTCCGGGCGGTTGTCGGATTACTCCGCCGTCATCACCGGGCTGTTGCTGGCGCTGACGCTGCCGCCCGGCTTTCCGCTGTGGATGGGCGCGGTCGCCGGACTGGTCGCCATCGCGCTGGGCAAGGCGCTGTTCGGCGGCATCGGCTTCAACGTCTTCAACCCGGCGCTGGTCGGCCGCGCCTTCGTCCAGGCGGCTTTCCCGACCGCGATCGCCACTTATACGCCGTCCTTCATCCCCGGGCGCTTCACAGAGTTCATCCCGTCTTCGCTGGCCCTGCCGCTGATGATTCCGGCCGATCCCGCGGCCTGGCTCAAGGCCAAGAGCCTCGATGCCCTGGCCGGCGCGACGCCGCTGGCGAAATGGAAGTTCGACGGCGTGGTGGCGAATGCCGACGAACTGCTGACCTCGCTTTCCGGCCACATGGCGGTCGGCCCCTCGCCGATGCTGATCCTGCTATGCGGCGCCTACCTTGCGCTGCGCCGCTTCATGGACTGGCGGATTCCGCTCGCCATCCTCGGCAGCGCGGCGCTGACCGCCTGGCTGCTGTTCGCCTTCGATCCGGCGCGCTACCCGAATCCCTTCTTCATGCTGTTTTCGGGCGGCCTGATTCTCGGTGCGGTGTATATGGCAACCGACATGGCGACCTCGCCGGTGACGCCCAAGGGCATGTGGGTGTATGGCGCCCTGATCGGCTTGTTGACGGTGGTGATCCGTTACTACAGCGGCCTGCCGGAAGGGGTCATGTACGCCATCCTGATCGCCAATGCCGCCTCGCCCCTGATCGAGAAAATCACCCAGCCGGTGCCCTTCGGTCGCGGCGCCATGGTTGGCCTGGGCCGCGCCAAGAAGCGCGCCACCTATCCGCTGAATCCGGGCTACATCTCGCGCGAGGAAGCCAGCGCGGTAACGCCGAAGAAGCGCTTCCTGCCCAAGAAACCCAAAAAATGAGCACGCCCGAGAAATCTTCCGCGCAGAAGATAATTCCGATCGCCGTGGCCGGCGGGACGCCGTCCACGCCACCGGCATCGCCGACCGCCGCGATGATCCGCACGCTGGGTCTGGTGTCTGCCATCTGCGGCCTGATCATCGTTGGCGCCTACCAGGGCACCTACGACGCGGTGGCCGCCAACAAGCGCATCGCCACGGAGCGTGCGGTGTTCAAGGTAATTCCGGCGGCGAAGTCGATCTCCGAATTCGTCGCGCTGCCCGGCGGCGGCATCGAGCCGAGAGTAGACGCCGGCGATACGGCGCTAGCGCCGGGGGTCGTCAAGTTCTTTGCAGCCTACGACGCAGGAGGCAAGCTGGCCGGCATCGCCGCCGAGGGCGGCGCCAAGGGTTATGCCGACACGGTGCGCATCATGTTCGGCTACTCGCCGGAATGCCAGTGCGTGATCGGCATCGGTGTCGTCTCCATGCGCGAGACGCCGGGCATCGGCGACAAGATCATCACCGACAGGAATTTCCTGGCCAACTTCAATGCGCTCGATACCAGATTGAAGGGCGACCTTTCGGCGCTGGCCAACGAAGTCAAGGCGGTGAAGAACGGCACCAAGACCAATCCCTGGCAGATCGACGCCATCGCCGGCGCCACCATTACCTCGCGCGCCGTCGGCAAGGCCATCAACGATTCGGCGCAGGCCTTGCTGCCGCGCCTGGTACCCAAACTCGAAATCCTTCAAAAGGCCCAGAAATCATGAACCACAGAGGCACAGAGACACAGAGGAAAACCGGGAGAGAAGTGGCCTTGCATTTCTCTGTGCCTCTGTGTCTCTGTGGTGAAAGGTTTTTCCCATGAGCGCTCCTGCCACCTGGGACGAGTTCATGGAAGGCATCTGGCGCCAGAACCCGGTATTCGTCATGGTGCTGGGCATGTGCCCGACCCTCGCCGTCACGGTTTCCGGGGTGAATGCCCTGTCGATGGGACTGGCGACGCTGTTCGTGCTGGTCTGTTCCTGCGGTCTGGTGTCACTGATGCGCAACATCGTGCCGAAGGAGGTTCGGATTGCCGTGTACATCGTGATCATCGCCACTTTCGTCACGGTGGTGGACTACTTGATTCAGGCCATCAGCCTGGCGCTCTACGATGCTCTCGGCGCCTTCATCCAGTTGATCGTGGTGAATTGCATCATTCTCGGTCGCGCCGAAGCGCACGCCTCCAGAAATCCGCCGCTGCCGGCCATGATCAACGCGCTTGGCATGAGCTTCGGCTTCGTCATCGGTCTGCTGGCCCTCGGAACGGTACGCGAGATTCTCGGTGCCGGAACCCTGTTCGGGGTGTCGCTGTTCGGCGCCGGGTTCCAGCCCTGGGTGATCATGGTGCTGCCGCCGGGCGGCTTCTTCGTGCTCGGCGCCTGGCTGCTGGTGTTCTCGTGGTGGGCGCGGCGCAAGGCAAAAAGGGGGAGCACGCAAAATGCATGATTCCGCCTTCCAGATTTTCGTCAACGCGCTGCTCGCCAACAACTTCGTGCTGGCGATGTTCCTCGGCCTGTGCCCTTTCCTCGGGGTCTCGGGCAAGCTCGACACGGCCTTCCCGATGGGCGTGGCGACCACTTTCGTGATGCTGGTCGCCTCGCTCTGCGCCTATGGCCTGAACCTGCTGCTGACCGCCTTCCACCTCGAATTCCTGCGGCTGATTTCCTACATCGTGATCATTGCCTCGGCGGTGCAACTGGTCGAGATGGTGCTGAAGAAATACAGCCCTGGCCTGTTTCGCGCGCTCGGCATCTACCTGCCGCTGATCACCACCAACTGCGCCGTGCTCGGCGTCGCGCTGTTCCAGACCGCGCGCGAATACGACTTCGTGCAGTCGGTGACCTTCAGCATCGGCGGCGGCGCCGGATTCACGCTGGCGCTGGTGCTGATGGCCAGCGTGCGCGAGCGCCTGCAGCTTTCCAATGTGCCCGACCTCGCCCAGGGCACGGCCCTGTCGCTGATGCTGGCGGGCATCCTGTCCCTGTCCTTCATGGGCTTCGCCGGGCTGGGTGGCTGATGATTACCTATCTCGTCACCATGGCGATCATTTTTGCCGTCCTGCTCGGCGGCATTGCCGTCGATCGCCTGTATCGCGGCTTCGCCGCCAGGAATCCGCAGCTGGGGCCGTTTCGCGACAACAGCAAGTGCGGTTGCTGCACGGCCGGCAGCGGCTGCAGCGACACCTCCTTCGCCACCGAACCCGCAAAGCCGGCCGCATCCGGCCGCTGATCAATTTTTTCCGGAGCCAACGCCATGCCGATATCGAAGCCGCCAGCACCTCCCCCGCCCAGGAGCTATTCCGCCGTTCTGCTGGAGTCGCGCCGCATCACGCCGCCAGCCTCGCGCGAGGAAGTCCGCCACCTGGTATTCCGCACCACCGATCTGTCCTTCGACGGAGCGCTCGGCAACTGCATCCGCGTGCTCGCGCCCGGGCAGTTCGGCAATGCCCATCACACCCGCCTCTACTCGATCATGGACCTGGAGCGGCGCAGCGACGCCACCGAGTTCGCCATCTGCGTGAAACGCTGTTCCTACATCGACGACTTCAACGGCGAGGAATACAAGGGCATTGCCTCGAACTACCTGTGCGACATGCGTCCCGACGCCACGCTCCAGTTCGCCGGCCCGGTCGGCTATCCGTTCGTGATTCCCGACGACAAGACCGCCGACATCCTGATGCTGGGCATGGGCACCGGCATTGCCCCCTTCCGCACGCTGATCCGCCGCATCTATGAAAAGATCGGCGGCTGGAAGGGACGGGTACGGCTGTTCTACGGCGCGAAGAGCCCGCTGGAAATGCTCTACATGAACGACGAGAACAGCGACCTCGCCAACTATTTCGACCAGCCGACCTTCAAGGCCTTCCAGGCCGTCAGTCCGCGTCCGGCGCTCGACGCACCGGTGCCGCTGGAGCAGGCGATCGAACAGAATGCGGCGGAAGTCTGGGACATGCTCACGCGGCCGGGCACGCGGGTGTTCATCGCCGGTACCGGGATCATGCTCGATGCGCTCGAACAGGCCATGGCCGCTTTGGCCGGGTCGTCCCGAAACTGGGCGGCCGTGCACAAGGAACTGGTTTCCAGCGGACGCTGGAGCGAGGTGTTGTATTAGCAGTGGCGTCGCCATATCGAAGACCATCAGCACCATTGCTTTCGATATGTGATCTTCAAATGCAGCATCGCATTGTTTTCCTGGACAATTGTTTGACCCGTGGCAGCACAAACCAAAACTTGTCGGCTGTCATACCGACCAACGCGTTAGGGAGGAACTAGCATGGGAATGTTGGACTGGTTCAAAAGCATCGTTCGGGGAGAGGAAAGCAGCGCACCGGTGCCGGCAGCATCGTCAGCGGCCGGGGCAACGGCAGACCAGAGCAGCGAACTGGCCGGCCTGAATTTCAAGACGGCGGTCGACGCCCACATGAAATGGAAGGTCCGCCTCGAAACCTACATCAACGGCACCAGCACGGAGGAACTCAAGGTCGAGGTGGTTTGCCGCGACGACCAATGTCCGCTGGGCAAGTGGATCCACGACAAGGGCGGCGAAAAGTTCGGCTTCTCCGAAACCTTCTTCGACATGAAGGCCCATCATGCGCACTTCCATCGCTGCGCCGGCGACGTTCTCGAGGCCGCCCAGTCCGGCAAGAAGGATGTGGCGCTCAAGCTGCTGCACGGCGGCGACTACGTGAAGGCCTCGGAGCGCGTCAAGATGCTGCTGGCGCGGATGTTCGTCATCGCCTCCGAAGGCACCGAGGCGATCGATTCCCACGTCCGCTGGAAGGGGCGGCTCCAGGCCTACATCGCGGGCAACAGCAAGGAGGACCTCAAGGTCGAAACCATATCCCGCGACGATCAATGCACGCTCGGCCACTGGATCAGCGGCATCGGCGGCGAGCGCTTCGGCAAGGACCCGGTGTTCGCGGTCGTCCGGTCGCGCCATGCCCATTTTCATCGCTGCGCCGGCGAAGTGCTGGCCGTCGCCCAGCAGGGCAACAAGGCCAAGGCCCTGCATATGCTGGAGGAAGGCGCCTACCCCGATGCCTCGGAGCAGGTGGCGGAGGCCATCGTGCACCTCTTCGAGCAGCGGAAGTCGGCGCAAGCCTGACGCTTTGGCGAGCCGGCTGCGTCCATGTCATGCCCCGGGCATGGCATGGACGGGCAGCGGAGGTTCGCATGCTCACCAGCAACGGGATGGCCGGGCGTCCGTAACGACGGGGGCTCGTGCATACTTGCGCAATTTCGCAGAACCACGGGGAGACGAAAGTGCGTATCGGTGTTCCCGCCGAAATCAAATCGGGCGAGTTTCGCGTCGGCATGGTCCCCGCCTCGGTACAGGAACTGTGCGCCGCCGGTCACGAGTTACTGGTGCAAACGGGTGCCGGAGCCGCGATCGGCTTCGCTGATGCCGATTACGCGGCAGCCGGCGCGCGCGTCGTAGCCGGCGGCGCCGAGGCTTGGGCCGCCGAACTGGTGGTCAAGGTGAAGGAACCGCAAGCGGTCGAGTTCGGCCTGCTGCGGGCAGATCAGGTTCTGTTCACCTATCTGCACCTGGCGCCGGACCTGCGCCAGACCGAAGCCCTGCAACGCGCCGGCGTGGTCGCCATCGCCTACGAAACGGTGACCGATCGCGACGGGCGACTGCCGCTGCTGGCGCCGATGTCGGCCGTGGCCGGCCGCATGGCGGTGCAGGTCGGCGCCCACTTCCTCGAAAAAACCCACGGCGGGCGCGGCATCCTGCTCGGCGGTGTTCCCGGCGTTGCGCCAGGCCGAGTCACAGTGCTCGGCGCCGGTACGGTGGGCGCCAATGCGGTGAGCATGGCGACGGGGCTCGGTGCCGAGGTGACGGTTCTCGACTGCATCCGGCAGCGCCTCGATGCGCTGGACCGCGAGTATCGCGGCGACGTTCGCACACGGATGGCCGACCCGGCCGACATCGAGGAATCCGTATGTCGTGCCGACCTGGTGATCGGCGCCGTTTTGCAGGCCGGAGGTCCTGCGCCGAAGCTGATCGATCGCGCCCTGCTGAAGAAGATGCGGCACGGTGCGGTGATCGTCGATGTCGCCATCGACCAGGGCGGCTGCTGCGAAACCTCGCACCCGACCACGCACGCCGATCCGGTTTTCGTCGAGGAAGGCGTGCTGCACTATTGCGTCGCCAACATGCCCGGCGCCGTGCCGCTGACTTCAGCCCTGGCGCTGAGCAACGCCACCTTGCCTTACCTGCACGCATTGGCGGGCAAGGGCTGGCGGCAGGCGCTGCGCGACGACCCCGGGCTCGCCGCCGGCCTCAACGTCTGTGCCGGGCAGATCACGCATCGCGCCGTGGCGGAGGCCTTGGGCAAGAGCTTCAAGACACCGGCGGATTTTGTCGCGGCCTGAGCAGAACGGCGAAAGTTCGCGTTTTGGCATGAGCCTGCGCCGGCAGTTGTCGGCCTCTACTGGATTTTGATATCCGACGGCAGGGTCCATGCGCGCAGCGCGCGCAGCAGCGAGCGCTTCTTGGTCTGGTGCGCCTGCATGCGACGCAGGATGTCGTCCAGGGTGCGCATGGCCTCGGCGATGTGCGGACCCTTGTTGAGCATTACGCATTCGGCCCGCTCGCCCATGGCGGCGTCGGTGATTTCGGCGCGTGAGGGCAAGCCCGTCTTGGCCAGCGTCTCCAGCACCTGGGTGGCCCAGATCACCGGCATGTGCGCGGCTTCCGCAGCCCAGAGGATTTCCTCCTGGACCTCGGCGAGGCGTTCATATCCGCATTCGACGGCGAGGTCGCCGCGCGCGATCATGATGCCCGCCGCCTTGCTCGCCATCGCCGAGAAAAACAGCTCCGGCAGATTCTCGAAGGCCCGTCGCGTTTCGATCTTGAGCACGATGCCGAGGTCCGGCTTGCCAAGCTGGCGCAGACCGGTCCGCAAGGCGGCGATATCGCTGGCGCGCTGCACGAAGGACAGCCCCACCAGGTCGGCCTCCTCGGCTACGACGGCCAGATCCTCGATGTCCTTGGCGGTCAGGGCCGGCAGCTTGAGCTGGCTGTCCGGCAGGTTGATGCCCTTGTCGCTGGCGAGCTTTTCGCCGCTGTCCCGGGCGTGGGTGATTTCCACCTCGAGCCAGTTCTTTTCGATGCGCCGGATCACGCCGCCGATGCGGCCATCGTCGAACCAGATGCGTTCGCCGACGCAGACGTCCTTGAATATCTCGGGCAAGGTGCACGCCACGGCAGGAACAGGGTGCTGCTGCCTTTTCTTCGATTTGAAGACCGGCGCGTGATTGACGTCGCGCGTCAGGCGCAGGATTCCGCCGCGCATCAGCTGCAATGTTCCTTCCGGGCTGGGCAGATCGGACACGCTGCTGGTTCGCGGGCGGGCGCCCTTGCGCCGCCGCTTGAGACGGGTATCGGAGACCAGGTAGGCGGTCCGCGCACATTCGGCGAGGACGCCGCCGTCTTCCCGCTGCACCACCCGAAGGCTGCGCCTGGCGCCGCGGGCGTCGGTCAGGTCGAGGTGATCGCCCAGTTCCAGCTGTTCGAGCCATGCCGCGTCGACGCCGACATGGGCCGACGCGCCGCTTATCGGCAGGCTTGCGCCACTGGCGCGCAAGCCAACGAAACAGGGCGTCACGACCCGGCCGAATGCGTCGCGCAGGGGCCGCAGCTTGAGCACGGGTGCGCCCGCGGGAAGGGCGCCGGTGCGCAGCTTCGGTCCGCCGACATCCATGAGGATGCGCACCGGGCGCCGTTCCGCCTTCGCCGCGCGGCGCACGTTGGCGGCCATGGCCCGCCACTCGTCCGGCCCGTCGTGGGCGCAATTGATGCGGGCGATGTCCATCCCGGACTGCACCAGTTGCCTGATCAGGCCATAGTCTGCGGCCGCTTCGGTCGACAGGGTGACCATGATGCGCACGGCTCGTTCCGCCGGCGGCGCCCCCAGCAGTTCGTCGGTGTGTCGTTCGAGCAGTTTGCGGCTGCTCCCCATGCCTACCGGCTCGTCATCCACCTGGGGTTGCCAGGGCTTTCCGGTCATCCGGTGCAGGATGCCGAGCACCTTGTCGAGGTTGGCCAGAACGTCGGATTCGGAGCGCCCGAGCGAGGACAGGCCGACACGGGCCAGGGATTCCTGCAGCGGGCGGCGGTCGCTCTGGCGCAAGCGCAGGTAGTGGGCGAAATTGCGGGCACTCGTCCGGTAGCCAGGGTCGAGGTTCTCCAGTTGGGGTGCCAGGCTGCGCTCGTAGGCCAGCAGTTTGCCGCGCAAGGTCCACAACTGCTCGATGATCGCTTCGCAGGCGGTCTGATCCCAGGTGTCCGCAAGCGGTTGGTCCACAGCCCCATCCGGGGCGCGGGCCGCCATTTTTACGGCGGCTTTGGTCCGCATTTTCTTCTTCGATGAGTGAGTCTGCGCAGCCATGGTGTTCAAGGAGTGCAACGGATTTGAGGTAGTGTGAGAGGTGCCGGCAGCCGGAAAAAAGTGCCGCAACTGCCAGCCGGCAGTTTAGGCCATTAATGTGACAGGCATGTGCGAAAAACGCCGAGTTGCGGGATTCGTCAGGTTGCCGGCCGGGACATGCCCAGACCTTCATTTTCAATCGGGCCGAGAATCCGGTGGCGAGGCTGGTCATGCATCCGGGCTGCAAGGGGTGCGGAGACGCGAAAACAGTAGCCGCCGCAGTTGCGGCGGACCCGCGCCGTACCGCCGGCGTCTACTCCCGGCGACAGCCGGGCAGCGCTTGCCGGGGGCTATTCAGTCGTCGTCTTCTTCGAACCAGCGCAGCTTGTCGCGCAGCGTCACCACTTCGCCGACGATGATCAGCGTCGGCGCGCGCAGCCGGGTCGTCTCGGCCAGGGCCGGCAGGGTGCTCAGCGTGCCGGTGACGGTGCGCTGGCTGGGCTGGGTGCCATGCTGCACGATGGCGGCCGGCCAGTCGGGCGGCAGGCCGTGTTCCATGAGCTTGGCGCACAGATGCGGCAGGCCGGACAGGCCCATGTAGATGACCACGGTCTGGCGTCGCCGGGCGAGGCCGGGCCAGTCGAGGTTCATGCTGCCGTCCTTGAGATAGCCGGTGACGAATACGCAGGCCTGGGCGTGGTTGCGGTGCGTCAGCGGGATGCCGGCATACGAGGCGACGCCGGCGGCCGCCGTGATGCCGGGCACGACTTCGAAGTTGATGCCGTCGGCGTGGAGGGTTTCGACTTCCTCGCCGCCGCGGCCGAAAATGTAGGGGTCGCCGCCCTTGAGGCGCACCACGCGTTTGCCGGTTTTCGCCAGGCGCACCAGCAGCTCGTTGATCTGCTCCTGGGGCAGCGAATGGTGGCCGCGTTCCTTGCCGGCATAGATGCGTTCGGCGTCGGGTCGCGCGAGGTCGAGCACGGGTTGCGACACGAGGTTGTCGTAGACCAGCACATCGGCTTCGCCGATCAGGCGTGCGGCCTTGAGGGTCAGCAATTCCGGGTCGCCGGGACCGGCGCCGACGAGATAGACCCAGCCGGGTTGAGCAGGTGTTGTTTTCATGGACGCGAAATATACCCGATGGCCCTCAATATATCCGAGCAAAGCGAGCAAATTGGTCACCTCCCCCAGGAGGGGGGCGAGGAGGGGTTTCGCACCGCACGCGCCGCGGGCGGGAGGGGGTGTCGTTCATGCCGGTATTGCTCGTGCCCATCAGGAACAACCGCCGCCGCAGCCTCCACAGCCTTGTTTTGACGCCGGCGCGGTGCAGCCGCCGCGGAAGATGAACTGGAATTCTCCGGGCTGCACTTCGCTGAAATCCAGCGTGGTGTTCTCCAGCAGGGGCTGGCTGAGAGGCGAGATCAGGATCGTGACGCCGTGGGCGTCGAGCGTCAGGTCGTCTTCGCGTTCCTCGTCGAAGCCCATGCCATAGACCAGTTCGCCGTCGTCCTCGTCGTGCTTGGCGGCCACGCGCAACATGCGCTGGCGATCGGGTTGTTCGGCGGCAGCGCGGACGATCTGCTCGGCGGCGGTCGGGGTCAGGGTGAACATGGGACGATTTCCTTGTTGTTGTCGGCGGTCGAACAGGCACGGACGTGCTGGACGAATTTCGCCGGCCAGTCGCAGCGGCTGGTCGCGCGCAGGTGGGTGTAGGAGGCGAGCAGCCGGTGCAGCACGACGCCGTCGTGCTCGCCGTCGATGCCGTGGCCGCGCCGCACCGCATAGGCATAGCGGGTGTCGGCAGGCAGGCCGTGCAGGCTCGAGTAGTGGAATTCGTGGGCGTGCAGTTCGGGAGATTCAGCGGCAGGGGCGGCGCCGGCGCCTGCCCCGGCCGCGCGCCATGGGTGGTTCGCGTTGGGTTCGAGGATTACGTAGCCGCGGCCGACGGGCTTGGCGTGCATGCGGATGTCGCCGGGAATCACGCCGACCATTTCCGCTGACTTGCCCTTCCATTCGATGCTGCGGGCCAGATACATGAGGCCGCCGCATTCGGCATAGGTCGGCAGTCCGGCTTCGATGGCGCGCCGAATGTCGGCGCGCAACGGGGCATTGGCTTCCAGTTCGCCGAGAAAGCACTCGGGAAAGCCGCCGCCGATCAGCAGGCCGTCGCAGGGCGGCAGCTTCGCATCGTGCAGGGTATCGAAGAACACGGTCTGGGCGCCGGCGGCGGCCAGCGCGTCGAGGTCGTCGGCGTAGTAGAAGCCGAAGGCGGCGTCGCGGGCGACGGCGATGCGCACCGGCGCCTCCACGCTGCGCCACTGCGGGGGCGGCGGCGCGAGGGGCACATCGGTATGACTGATCGCCAGCAGGCGATCGAGGTCGACCTGCGCGGCGATGCGCTCGCCGATGGCGGCGATGTGCCGCCCGGCTTCGGCGGTTTCATTCGCGGGCATCAGGCCCAGATGGCGCTCGACCAGCGCCAGCTCGGCATCTTCCTGCACGGCGCCGATCACCGGGACGTCGGTGTAGTGCTCGATCACCGCGCGCAGCTTGGCGTCGTGGCGGCGGCCGCCGAGGCGGTTGAGGATCACGCCGGCGATGCGGATGTTGGGGTCGAAGGCCTGATGGCCGAGGATCAGCGGCGCGATGCCGCGCGTCATGCCGCGTGCGTCGAGCACCAGGATCACCGGCAGGTCGAGCAGGCGGGCCAGCGCGGCATTGCTGTTCGAGCCGTGGAGGTCCAAGCCGTCGTAGAGTCCCTTGTTGCCTTCGACCAGGCAGACCTCGGCGTCATGGCCGTGGCGGGCGAACTCGGCCTGCAGTTCGGCATCGGGCGAAAGGAAGAAATCCAGGTTGTAGCAGGGCCGGCCGGCGGCGACCGAGAGCCACAGCGGATCGATGTAGTCCGGGCCCTTCTTGAAGGGCTGCACCGTGCGCCTGGGCTGGCCGTACTTGCCGGAACTCAGCGCCGCGGCGAGGCCGATGCTGATCGTGGTCTTGCCCGAGGATTTGTGCGCGGCGGAAATCAGGAAGCGATGCATGGCGCGCGCGCGTGGCGGCTGAGTCAGTCGGTGATGCCGCCGGCCGCTTCGAGTTCGGCGAGGTCGTCCTGCGGCAGGAAATGCAGGACGCGTACGCCGATGGTGGTCATGGTGAAGGCGATGCCGAGGCCGCCGACTGCCAGCAGGATTTCCGGCAGGCTGGCCGAGTAGGAATCGACCGCGCCGTCGAAGAAGCTGCTCTTGACGTTGTAGCCGGGGAAGATGTCGAGCGGGAAGGCCTGGCCGCCGATGATGAAGACATGGAGCTGGTAGTAGGCGCCGACGATCACCAGCAGGGCCGCCAGATTGACCCACAGCGCCTTGGTCCGGGTGGCCGGATGGAACAGCAGGGCCAGCGGCAACAGGCTGCCGATCAGCACCTGGCCGAGCCAGAAGGCGACGGTGAATTCACTGTCGAACAGGATGAAGTACTCGAAGGCGATGTTTTTGGCGAAATAGGCATTGACCAGATGCAGGATGATGGTGAAGTACAGCACGGCCGCGACGAAGGTGGCCAGCAGGTTCTTCAGCCGCTGCAGGATCAGCGGCGGCAGGGTCATGCCGTTCCAGGCATACATGGTGGCCTGCACCACGATGAACACGGCCAGGCCCCAGGAGAAGGACATGATGATGAACATCGGCGCCAGCAGGGCGCTGCCGTAGGCCTGGCGCGCGACCAGAAAGGCGAAGATGGAGCCGGTGCCGCTGGTCAGCACCACGCGCCAGACGAAGGTCGCCAGACCGGCTGCCTTCGAGTACGGGTTCATGCGGCGTTCCATCATGGTCCACAGATAGACTGCGACGAGGCCGTAGAACACCGGATAGAGAATCACGTTCCAGCCGAACACCGAGGTCGGATTGAAGTGCGTCGCCGCCACCATCAGACGGTCGGCGCGGCCGAGGTCGAGCATGATGATGGCGAGGCCGCCGCTGATCATGGCCAGCGCCAGCAGGCCGGAGAGCGGCGCGCGCGACTTGTAGAGCACGCGACCGAACACCGAGCCCATCGAGGCGACGTTGAGCACGCCCGAGGCCGCCACGATCAGGAAGATGGCGAAGACGTGGGGCAGGCCCCAGACGATCTGGTTGTTCATTCCGGTCACGACGTGGCCGGAATGCTCCATGTACAGGGCGGCGGCGAGGCCGATGGCCGAGACCAGGCCGCCGATCGCGGCCAGCAGGTAGAAGAGACCTTCTTCGTGGCGGGGGTTGGGTGTGAGCATGATCAGATTCCCTCGTAGCGCACGCCCTGGTTCAGGCGCAGGTCGGCGCGAACCTGGGTGGTCGGCACGCTGGCGATGCGCTTGGCGATGGCGCTGGCGGGGTCGTTGAGGTCGCCGAAAGTCATCGCGCCTTCCGGGCAGGATTCGACGCAGGCCGGCTGCTGGCCCTTGTCGACGCGATGCACGCACAGCGTGCAGCTTTCGACGCAGCCCTGGCCGCGCGGAACCTCGGGGTTCTGCTGCGTCAGCGGGGCATGGACGAAGGAGCGCGCCTTGTAGGGACAGGCCATCATGCAATAGCGACAGCCGATGCAGGTGTGGCGGTCGACCAGTACGATGCCGTCGGCGCGCTTCATCGAGGCGCCGGTGGGGCAGACGTCCACGCAGGGCGGGTTGGCGCAGTGCTGGCACATCATCGGCAACTCGGTCTTCCTGCCGTTGCGGCGATCGACCAGTTCGATCTTGCGTATCCATTGCGAATTCTGCCGCGCATCGGGCAGCTTCTCGCTGATGCCGTTTTCCGTGTGGCAGGCATCGATGCACTTGGTGCAGCCGGGCGCACACTTGTTGGCGTCGATCAGCAGGCCCCAGCGCACGGCGGGCGAGGCGACCGTGCCGGCCTTGCGCGCCTCGGCGGCGTTGGCCTGGCCGACCGCCATCAGGTGCAGGCCGGGGGCGATCACCGTGAAGCCGAGGCCGGCCACGCCGGCGCCGGCGGCAGCGATGAAGGCGCGGCGCGGATTGCTGTCGGGGATTTGCGGGGCCGTCATGGTTTCACTCCCGTCGCCTTGAAGCCGGCCTTGGGCTGGTGGCAATCCCAGCAGTCGAGCTTGACCGCCGCATAGCTGTGGCAACTCTGGCAGAAGTTCTCATTGCCGCCCAGCACGGAGCCGGTCTTCTTGCTGGCATGGCACTCGATGCAGGCGTTGAGCGAGGCGGGTTCGCCACGGACGCCCTGGCGCAGGGTGCGATCGCGCTGGTGCTTGAGCATCTCCATGTGGTTGCGGCGCATTTCCTCGGCCGGCGCGATGCACTTGCCGGGATTGGCGATCTCGATCACCGGTTTCGCCGTGCGCCCGCCCTCGCCGGCAAAAGTCGGCGCCGGCGACACGGCGATGGCCGCGAACACAACCAGCACGAACTTCACGAAGTCGGTAACGCGCTCAGGAAGCGTAGCGAGCAGGCCAAGATGCAAGGCGCGGCGCAGCGAGCCGCGAGCCATACCCCCAGGGTAGGCGACCGGCGAGCGAGTACGCAATGCCGCAGATTGGTCGCGCAATAGCTTCATGAGTGCGTTACTCGCCGAGGCCCATCTGGATGTAGCCCGTCGGGCAGACGTCGGCACAGATGTGGCAGCCGATGCACTTGTCGTAGTCGGTGGCGACGTAGCGACCGGTCATGCTTTCGTTTTTCTTGACCTTGTACACGGCGGTCTGCGGGCAATACACGACGCAGTTGTCGCACTCGAAGCACTGGCCGCAGCTCATGCAGCGCTTGGCCTCGGCGATCACCTCGGCTTCGGTCAGCGCATCGAGGCGCTCTTCGAAGTTGCCCAGTGCCGAATCCTTGTTCAGGTGCGTGATGTGGCGCTTGTTGCGTTCGGTGTATTGGAAATGGCCGAGG
The DNA here is from genome assembly GCA_030247575.1 of Sulfuritalea sp. Lineage (GTDB taxonomy): Bacteria > Pseudomonadota > Gammaproteobacteria > Burkholderiales > Rhodocyclaceae > Sulfuritalea. The sequence continues at coordinate 46,360 of JAOTRV010000007.1, read as the reverse complement.
AACAGCTGATCGTGCGGAATGACGTAGCGGTCGGAGCGGTTGTCGTAGTTGTGCACCACTTCCTTCGCCTTGTCGGTGCCGTGCAAGGGGGCGTGGATCTCGCCCAACTGGACGCCTTTTTCGACGTACTTGCGCATCAGGTCGAAGGCATGCACGTCGATCTTCGGCCGGCGCACCATTTCCTGGCCGGCGAGGAAGCGGTCGATGCCGTCGGCGGCAATCGCGCCGTGGCCTACCGCCGTGGTCAGCAGGTGCGGACGGATCACGTCGCCGCCGGCGAATACGCCTTCCTTGCCGGCAACCTGGTAGTTCTTGTCGGCGGCGACCAGGCCCTTGCCCGAATCGAATTCCTCGATGCCGGTGAAATCCACGGCTTGGCCGATGGCGGACACGATCAGGTCGGCCGGCAGTTCCTTCTCGGTGCCTTCGATCTTCTTGATGTCGAGGCGGCCGGAGACCATCTTGGCTTCGCACTGCATGACGCGCAGCGCGGTGGCACGGCCGTCCGCGCCCTTGACTACGCCGATCGGCATCCAGCCGCCCATGATGGCGATGCCTTCGGCCTGGGCGTGCTCGATTTCGGGCTTGCTGGCGGTCATATAGACGGAGGTCAGGGTGACGTCGGCGCCCTGGCGCAACGAAATGTCGGCGACGTCCTGCGCCAGATGGCCGGCGATGGCGGCTTCGAAATCCGTCGGATTGACCTTCTCGATGTGGCCGAGGCGGCGCGCCACGGTGGCGACGTCCATCGACGTGTCGCCGCCGCCGACCACCACCACCCGCTTGCCGACGGTCTTCAGACGGCCGTCGTTGAAGGCGCGCAGGAAGGAGGTGGCGGTAACGACGTTCGGTGCGCTATTGGCTTCGGCGTCGCCCGGGATGGGCAGGGCGCGGCCGGCCTGGGCGCCGAGGCCGAGGAAGATCGCGTCGAAACTCTCGCGCAGCTGCTCCATGCTGACATGCGTGCCGACGCGGGTCTTCAGATGCACTTCGACGCCGAGGTCGAGGATGCGCTGGATTTCGGCGTCGAGCGTGTCGCGCGGCGTGCGGTAGCCGGGAATGCCGTAGCGCATCATGCCGCCGAGGAATTCATGCTCGTCGAAAATGGTGCAGCTGTGGCCCTTCATCGTCAGCTGGTAGGCGGCAGAGAGGCCGGCCGGGCCGCCGCCGATGATGGCGACCTTCTTGCCGGTCTTTGTTTCCGGCGCCTTGAACTTCAGGCCGTTCTTGTTCGCCCAGTCGCCCAGGTAGTGCTCGACCGAGTTGATGCCGACGTGGTCTTCCACTTCATTGCGGTTGCAGCCGGTTTCGCACGGAGCCGGACAGACACGGCCCATCACGGCGGGCAGCGGATTGGCTTCGGTCAGGCGGCGCCAGGCGTATTCCTGCCAGGTCATGGTCGGCTTGCCGTCGGCGCCGACGGGCGGCTTCTCGATGCCGCGCACGATGTTCAGGTAGCCGCGGATGTCTTCGCCGGACGGGCAGGAGCCCTGGCAGGGCGGCGTCGACTGGATGTAGGTCGGGCACTTGTAGGAGTAGCTGGCCTGGAAGATCTGTTCCTGCCAGCGCTTGACCTTGGTCTCGCCTTCCTTGTAGCGGCGGAAGGTCAGTTTTTCGGCTTGGATTTCAGGCGTGGCGGACATAAGGGGTCTCCAAATAAGTCTTGTTCGTCATTGCTCGTTGTTGAGCACGATCGCGGTGCTTACCAGCTGGTGCACGCCGCCGACCATGCTCATCTTGAAGCCGTAGTAGGGCAGCACCTTGGTGAATTGGGCCTTGCAGATGGCGCAGATGGTGGCCATGAAATTGACGCCGTTGTGCTGCACGATTTCGTTGAGCGCTTCCATGCGCGGCAGGGCGCCCTTGACGCGCAGGTCGAGCAGTTCGTCGGTCAAGAGGCCGCCGCCGCCCCCGCAGCAGAAGGTCTTTTCGCGCGTGGTGCCGGCCGACATTTCGACGTAATTGTTGGCGACGGCGCGGATGATGTTGCGCGGGATGTCGAACTGGCCGCCGGCGTAGTCGCCCATGCGTGAGCCGCGCGCGACATTGCAGGAATCGTGGAAGGTGACGATGCGGTGATCGTTGGCTTCCTTGTTGAACTTGAGGCGCCCGGCCTGGATCAGGTCCCAGGTGACTTCGCAGATGTGCGAGGGCTGCTTGTAGTTCGGGTCGAGCTGCTTCTGCAGCTGGATCGCGAAGGGATCGTTGGCGCCGGCGCCGATGCCGGTCAGGGTGTTCCAGAAGGCGTAGGCGACGCGCCAGGCGTGGCCGCATTCGCCGACCACGATGCGCTTGACGCCGAGCTCCAGCGCGGCTTCGCGCACGCGCATGGCGATCTTCTGCATCTGCTCGTAGTTGCCGATGAACATGCCGAAGTTGCCGGCTTCCGATGCCTTCGAGGAGAGCGTCCAGGAAATGCCGGCGGCGTGGAACACCTTGCCGTAGCCGATCAGGCTGTCGACGTGCGGCTCGGCGAAGAAGTCGGCCGAGGGCGTGACCAGCAGGACTTCGGCGCCATGCTGGTCGAGCGGATATTTGACGGCGGCGCCGGTGTCTTCGAGCACGTCCTCTTCCAGGCCTTCCAGCGTGTTCTCCAGCGCCGGGCCGGGCAGGCCGAGGTTGTTACCGATCTTGTGCACCTTGCCGATGATCTCGTTCACGTACTTGTGGCCGAGACCGACGCTGTGCATGATTTCCTTGGCCGCCATGGTGACTTCGGCGGTGTCGATGCCGTAGGGGCAGAACACCGAGCAGCGACGGCATTCGGAACACTGGTTGTAATAGCGGAACCAGTCGTCAAGCACGTCCCTGGTCATGTCGCGCGCGCCGACCAGCTTGGGGAACAGTTTGCCCGGGAGTGTGTAGTAGCGGCGATAGACCGAGCGCATCAGGTCCTGGCGCGCCACCGGCATGTTCTTCGGATCGCCGGTGCCGATGAAATAGTGGCACTTGTCGGTGCAGGCGCCGCAATGCACGCAGGCATCCATGTACACCTTGAGCGAACGGTACTTGCCGAGCAGCTCGCCCATCTTGGCCACGGCCTTCTGCTCCCAGCCATCGACCAGCGTGCCGGGGAAGCCGACCGACTCGTTGTGCGCGGCGGCGGCGACGTAAGGATTGGACTCGACCATGGCGTCGACCTGCAGGGCCGGAATGGTCGGATAGTCGCGGAAGGCCGGTGCGACCACCTTGGCCTTTTCGGGGGCCTTGGCCGCGGGTTTGGCTGCCGCGGGAGTAGACGCTGGCGGCACGGCGACGGGGGTGGTTTCGTCGGCCATCTCAGTTCTTCGCTTCGAATTTGGCCGCCCAGGGGGCCAGATGGCGCGTTTCGCGCGGGTTGTCGACCTGGTTGCGGGTCGGCGAGAAGAAGACGCCGGGAGCGTGCAGCAGCTTGCTGACCGGGAAGACGATCATCAGCAGCACGACCATGCCCAGGTGCAGGTAGAGGCCGGGGTGCACCGGCAGCGGATTGATCTCGAACACCATGAGACCGAGGAAGAAGGTCTTCACGGCGACGATGTCGGTGTGCATGACGAACTTCATCAGCAGGCCGGTGACGGCGATGCCCAGCAGCAGGGCCAGCATCAGGTGATCGGAGGGGGTCGAGATGTAGCGGATGCGCTCGACCAGAAAGCGCCGTGCCCAGAGCCCGGCCAGGCCGGCGGCCATGGCGAAGCCGGCATACATGCCGAAGGGCTGGATGAAGGCGATGATGAAATTCACCGGTTCGGTGAAGTAGCGCAGGTGACGTAGCAGCACCAGGGCGAGGCCGACATGGAACAGCCAGCCCAGCGCCCAAATCCAAAGGTTGGACTTGAACAGGCTTTCGAAGAACACCACTTCGCGGAACATGCGGAAGGCCACCCCGCCGCTGGTGGTCGGTGCCGGCGTGGTGGGAATCTTCAGCGGCGCCGGGGTGCGTGCATAGTCGTAGATCCGGTACGCGACGCCGCCCGCCAGTATCAGCGTGGCGGCGTAGAACAGGATTGCGAACACGAGACTCATGGATGTTCTCTAGTGCGGCTCAGGAACGGAGATTCCGGAAAGCCATCGGCCTGATTGCGAACCTGGCTCAGACGCAGCCGGTCGGCTTCGGCAGGCCGGCGATCTTGCAAGCCTGCTTGGCGGGGCCGTAGGGGAACAGGTCGTAGAGGTACTGGCTGGTGCCTTTTTCCGGGCCGAGCTTCTTGCCGATGGCCTTGGTCAGCACGCGAACGGCCGGCGCGATCTGGAACTCGTTGTAGTAGTCGCGCAGGAAGTTGATCACTTCCCAGTGCTGGTCGGTCAGTTCGACGCTTTCGGTTTGCGCGAGATAGGCGCCGACTTCCTCGTTCCATTCGGCGAGGTTGACCAGATAGCCTTCTTCGTCCGTTTCGTAGCTCTTGCCGTTGACTTCGATGCTAGCCATGAGTGTCTCCTTGGTGATGTGCGGGGTAAAAAAAGATTGCGTTTACAGCCACGATTGGCAGTTTTTGTGCTCTGCGACGAGGTCGACGAAGCCGCCGTAATCCACGGTGGAGACGCCGTCCATGACACGGTCGCCCATGCCGCGCGCTTCGAGATCGGGCACCAGGGCATAGACCTTGAAGCGCGACAGCGCGTCGCGCAGCTTGCCTTCCGCCTCGTTGCCCTTGGTGGCGGCATAGACGGCATCCTCGATCAGCAGGATCGCGCCGCCGGGAGCGGCGACCCGCAGGCAGGACTCCAGCGTGGTGCGTTGCAGCGGCGATTTATTGACGATGTGCAGCATTGAGTGGTCCTTTTCCTTAGTAGCTGAGGACGACGTCCATCTCGTCCATCAGCTTGCCCAGTTCGGCACGCGACATGACGGTGACGTCGACCAGCAGATCGTCTTCCGTCAGGCCGCGGGCAGCCAGCGCTTCCTCTTCGACATACAGCTTTTCGATGTCGTAGCCGTCCAGCGCCCGGTAGGTGGGCGAGAAGTTCTTGTTCTCGATGCCCTTGGTCTGCTGGCCCTTCTTCAGCTGGAACACGCCGTCGTCCATGAAGACGAGGCTGACGTCCTGATCGAAGGCCGCCGTGATCAGCACCACTTCCAGCGATTCGAGCGCGTAGATGGTGCCGTAGGGCGCCGTGCGATTGACGAACATGAACTTCTTGATGGTTCCTTCACTCATGTCGGTCTCCCTCAGTCGCCAAAGGTCACGAGGCGGTCGGCCTCGATACCGGCTTCAACGAGCTGGCCGAGTCCCGAGATGCGAAAGCCGGGGGCCAGGTTTTCGTCGCGGATGCCGCGGCGCAGGGCGGCGGCGACGCAGACCACGAGGTCGAGCTTGTGCTCTTCCGCGAGCTTGGACCAGCGGGCGACGATATTGCGATCGTCCAGCGGCGGCTCGGTCAGCGACGAGGCGTTGTTTACGCCGTCGTTGTAGAAGAACACGCGACGGATCTCGTGGCCCTTTTCCAGAGCGGCCTTGCAGAACAGGTAAGCGGTATCGCTGGCCTGGTGCTGGTAGGGCCCTTCGTTGATGGTGACTGCGATTTTCATCGGCGTACTTTCCTAAAAAGCGTCAGAAACGGATGTGCGTCGAAGCGTTCAGATTGGCACGCGAACCACGCCAGTCGTCGATCAGGTACTTGGTGAAGGGCAGGCCGGTCTTTTCGAAGAAGCGCGGCCAGCCGATGCGATCGATCCAGTCTGAGAGACGCTCCCAAGGACGGGCGTCGGCCTTGTAGGTGCGCAGGATGTTGCCCACTGCGGCGTTGACTTCGGGCCAGCGCGGCGCGTTGTTGGGCAGGCCGGAGGCGACCATCTTCATGAAGGTGGGCTTGCCGCGTGCGTTGGAGTTCTTGCCGCCAACCCAGATCGCCAGCTTGGAATGCTCCGGGTCGTTGATCTGCATCGGCGGGCAGGGGGGGTAGCAGGCGCCGCAGCAGATGCACTTCTTTTCATCGACTTCGAGCGAGGGCTTGCCATTCACCAGTGCCGGACGGATCGCGGCCACGGGGCAGCGGGCGACCACGGTGGGGCGCTCGCAAACATTGGCGACCATGTCGTGGTTGATCTTGGGCGGCTTGGTGTGCTGGATGATGATCGCGATGTCGGCCTGGCCACCGCAGTTGATTTCGCAGCAGGAGGTGGACATGTGCACGCGATTGGGCATTTCTTCGGTCTTGAACTCGTTGTAGAGCTCGTCCATCATCGACTTGACCACGCCGGAGGCGTCGGTGCCGGGGATGTCGCAATGCAGCCAGCCCTGGGTGTGGGACACCATCGACACCGAGTTGCCGGTGCCACCGACCGGGAAACCGTTCTTCTCCAGTTCGACGATCATCGGGTCGACCTTCTTCGGGTCGGCGACCATGAACTCGATGTTGGAGCGGATGGTGAAGCGAACGAAGCCCTCGGCGAACTTGTCGGCGATGTCGCACAGCGTGCGGATGGTGTAGACGTCCATCTGGCGCTGGGTACCGGCGCGCACGGTCCAGATTTCATCGCCGCTGTGCGACACGTGGTGCAGCACGCCGGGACGGGGCCGGTCGTGATACTTCCAGTTGCCGTAGTTCTTCAGCAGCGTCGGGTGCAGGTGAGGCTTGTTGTCCGGCACACCGCATTCGATGGCTTTGCGCAGCGGGGCGGCGGGCGCAGGTGTAGTGACTTGTGCGTTCATGCTCGATCCTTTCAGGCTGCAGCTTTTTTGGCGGCGATCTTGGCGACTTCCTCGTCCCAGCCGGCGGTATTGACGTAGGGGTTCATGCGCGGCGTGGAAACCATGTTGGCGTCGATATCAACCTCGATGCCTTCGAGGAAGTTGACCAGGCCGATGCGTTCGATCATTTCGCCGGTGCGCTCATGCTCCAGTGCGTTCTCGGCAAAGAAGTCGATGGTCTTCTGGCCCAGTTCGACCAGCTTCTCGTAGTCCTCGTCGGTTTGCAGGGGCATGAAGGGAACCACCACGGTGCCCATCAGGTCGCCGATCTTCAGCGTGCGCTTGCCGCCCATCAGGATGGTCGCGCCCTTGTCGGTGCCGGTTGCCAGGGCGCCGGTCATGACGTTGATGCAGTGCATGCAGCGCACGCAGTCCTTGTTGTCGATTTCCAGGGCCTGGCTGTCATTGAGCGCCACGCTGCTGAAATGGTCGGCCTTGCGGACGTCCTTGATTTCCTTGATCTGGATCGCCTTGGTCGGGCAGCGGGCAACGACGTCGTTAACCAGCTCGTTCATGCCGTGCTTGGCAAACCACTTCTTCGCCAGCGCCTCGTCGGTGCGGATGTTGTCGCGCCAGGTGCCGATCACGGCCATGTCCGAACGCTGGATCGAGTTCATGCAGTCGTTGGGGCAGCCGGAGAACTTGAACTTGAACTTGTAGGGCAGGGCCGGACGATGGATGTCGTCGAGGAAGGTGTTGAGCACTTCACGGTGCGCCTTGGCTTCGTCGTAGCAGGACTGCTCGCAGCGCGAGGCGCCGACGCAGGACATCGAGGTACGCACGGCCGGGCCGGCGCCGCCGAGGTCGAAGCCCATGTCGTTGATTTCGTCGAAGGCCTTCTGTACGTTTTCCGTGGTGGCGCCCTGGAACATGATGTCGCCCGACTGGCCGTGCAGGGCGATCAGGCCGGAGCCGTGCTTTTCCCAGATGTCGCAGAACTGGCGCAGCGTCGCGGTGTTGTAGTGCATGCCGGGGGGCGGCATGACGCGGATGGTGTGGAACTCGGCGGCGTCCTTGAACACCGGCTGGCCCTTGTCGTCCTTGATTTCGGTGAAGCGCGGGATAATGCCGCCACCGTAGCCGCGGACGCCGACGGTGCCGCCCTTCCAGTAGCCCTTGCGGGTCTGGTAGGAATGCTCGAGGTGGCCGAGAATGTCGACCACGTAGTCCTTGTCCTTGGCCAGTCGCTTGAGGCCGGTAACAAAGCTCGGCCAGGGGCCGCTTTCCAGTTGATCCAGGTTCGGTGTTGGGTGCATGGGCTTGGCCATGGTCTCTCTCCTCGTGGTCGGGGTAAAACGATTTGAGGATGGTAAGAGTCTGTGCGGTGCACAAACCATACTCCCGGTAGGTAATTCGACCTACCCCAAAGGGTTATATGCTTGCACTCCCATTCGGTGATGGTCGTTGACCGGTCGCTGGTGCCATAGTCCGCCCCCATAGAGATTGGAAACTCCATTGGATACCGTCACTTCGCTCGACAAATTTCGTGTTCCCATCGGCAATCAGGAGATCGAACTGCAGCAGTTCGTCTTCGAGGCCGGCGGCATGCCCCTGCTGCGCACGCGCATTCGCGAGCGCAGCCGCTTCACCATATTCGATGTCGATCCGGTCACGGCGGCGCGCTGGGGCAAGGTGCTGTCCGACTGGGCCGCGGCCCAGCCCGGCATGGCCGGCAAGGAACAGGGGGCGGAGTGAACTACTCGCCGGGCGAGGCTTCAGCGCTGATGGTCGACGTGGTGTTCTCTCTCGAAGAGGCAACCCTGGTCGAGGACCACGCCGATGCCTTGTCGCTGGCGGTGCGGCGCGCCCTGCCGTGGTTCGACGACGAGCCCGAGGCCGGCATCCTGCCCCTGTCGGGGCTGGCGCACGGCAACGGCCAGAGCTACGTCGGGCGCCGCAGCCGGCTGGCTTTGCGTTTGCCGATTCACCGTAGCGCCAGCGCCGACTCTCTGGCCGGCGTCCGCCTCGACCTCGACGGCGCCTGGCTGGCCGTCGGCGCGAGCAGCATCCGCCCGCTGCTTCCGGCGCGCGGCGTGGTCTATTCGCACTTGGTCAGCGTCGGCACCGATGACGAGATCGACTTCATCGCCCGCTGCAAGGCACTGCTGGCCGAACGCGGCCTCAAGCCGCAACTGATTACCGGCAAGGCCGGTCAACTACATACGGCGCAGGGGCTGGTGCGCGGCTTCAGCCTGATGCTGCACGGCCTGGCGGCTGCCGAGTCGCTGGCGATGCAGGAAGCCGGTCTGGGCGCGCACCGTGCGCTGGGCTGCGGCATTTTCATTCCACACAAATCGGTCGTCGCCGTCGGCGCCTGACCTTTGAACCAACAAACATAGCGAACGAGGAGATATTCATGTCCGAAACTGCCACCCTGACGCTCGATGTGAGCGGCCTGCCCTGTCCGGCTCCGCTCCTGGGCGCCAAGAAGCTCATCGACGATTTGCAGCCGGGCCAGACCCTGCGCCTGATTTCCGACTGTCCGGGCACCGCCGACGATCTGTTCGCCTGGGCCAAGGTGACCGGCAACGTCGTGCTCGGCACCGAAAAGCTGGGCGGCCACAAGAGCGCCTACCTGATCCAGCGCGCCGGCGGCGCCAACGCCACGCCGGTCGCGCACGTGACGCTGGACATGCGCGGCGTGTCCTGTCCCGGCCCCATCGTGCAGGCGAAGAAGCTGCTCGACGGCATGAAGGCCGGCGAGGTGCTGCAACTGGTCAGCGATTGTCCCGGCTCGGCCGACGACATCACGTCCTGGGCCAAGGCCGGCGCCGCCGAACTGGTGTTTGCGCACGAGTCCGGACGCGGCGTACATGAGTTCTATTTGAAGAAGGCCTGACAGCCTGCTTCAAGGCGATTTTTGAGTGACCCATCCACCGGCTCCGTCCCACGGCCGGCACTGCATTGCCGGCCGGCTACGGGGGCACAACGCGGTGTGTCGCGAAACCCCACCTTCGCCCCCTTGGGAAGGGGCGATTATTTCAGAGGAGATTCCATGAGTTACATCATCAACGGCGTTGAAAAAGAAGTCGATGACTACGGTTACCTGCTGGAGCCGGATCTCAGCGAGGAGGCGGCTAACGTCATCGCCGCCGCCTGCGGCATCACGATGACCGATCAGCACTGGAAGGTCGTCAATTACCTGCGCAGCAAGTTCAAGGAAGACGGCGCCACGCCGAACATGCGCAACCTGATCAAGGGCCTGCAGGAAGAAGGCGACATGCCCGAAGCCGACAGCGCGCTGCTGTTCGAATTGTTTCCCGACGGCGGCGCCGCTAAGCAGGGCTGCAAGGTCGGCGGTTTGCCGCAGCCGAAGGGAAAAGGCGGCTATTGAAAATAGCCGGCTTTTCCCTTCGGCGTTGCCCTGCGGGCAATGCCAAGTAATCGCCCCACCCCCCGTCCCCCGCCCGGGCGGGGGTGACTAAGTTGGCTCGCTGCGCTCGACTGGTATAAAACATGGCCGTTAGGATTCGCTCCACGTTTCACACCGGCGGCAAGCCGCGGTCGATGACCGAGCTCGCCAGCGTCATTGCGATGCTGGGCTGGAAGCTGGCGATCGATTCGATCAAGCGCATGCGCGAGGCCGAGTACGACATCGACCTGGGCGATGCCTACTTCGATTTCGTCTGCGAGTTCATGGTGTTTCTCGCCCTGGCGGCGGACCGCATCGCCTTCCGCGAGCTGACGCCGGAACAGCGCGGCGAATTCACCACGGCGCTGGCGCAGCGAATGGCGGCAGCCATCGAGGACAATCGCGACATGCTGCTGTTCGACGTGGCGCCGGGCAAGTGCCGGCAATACTTTCTCGACCTGTTCAACCGGCGCGGCGACGAGTACGCCGATCACGGCTACACCGAGCAGGGGCCGGACTTCGGCTTTCGCCGCTGCTTCGCCGCCTGCCTGAAGGAAGTGCTGCCGGAGAAGGATCGTCTCTGGGCGGTCGACCAGGTCATGGAAATCGAGTCGCCCGAGGCCATCAAGGCGCTCGAGAAAACCCTGGCCGGCCTGTTTCACCCGGGCGAGGCCAGGAGTAGACGCTCGCGTGCTCTGCATACCGGGGATTCCGCTTCGCGGGCCGGTAACGGCGAAACGGGCGAATAGGAGAAGCGCGATGGCGGGACCTTTCGATCTCGACGCCGCCGCGAGCTACCGGCAGTGGCGCGAAAAGAAACTCGACGGCGCGCCGCGCCGCATCGAGGACATTCTGGTGCCGCTCGACGATCCGCGCGCGCTCGGCGCAAGCGAACGCGATGCCCTGCTCGCGCGTTGCGCCATTGCCAACATGGCCATCTACACCAGCAACACGGTGGGCAACGCCGACAAGGAGATACCGCGCCGGCTGGGCGCCCAGCTCGGCCTGCATCGCCTCGACAGCCACTGGCTGACCGACGACGACGCGATTTCGCCGATCTCGGTAACGGGCGCCGAAATGCGCGGCGAGCGCAAGGAATTCATCCCCTACACCGACAAGCCGATCCGCTGGCACACCGACGGCTACTACAACCTGCCCGAGCGCACGGTGCGCGGCCTGATCCTGCATTGCGTGCAGAGCGCCGCGACGGGCGGCGAGAATCAGCTGCTCGATCACGAGATCGCCTACATCCTGCTGCGCGACGAGAATCCGGACCATATCCGCGCCCTGTCGCGGGTCGATGCGATGGTCATTCCGCCGCGCATGGACGACGGCGGCGTCGCACGCCCCGCGCAGCCGGGGCCGGTGTTCTCGGTCGATGGCGAGGGCTATCTGCACATGCGCTACACCGCGCGCACCATCAGCATCGAATGGCGTACGGACGCCGCCACGCAGGCGGCGGTCGCCGCCCTGACCCGCCTGCTCGCGGCGCCGACGCCGTGGACCCTGCACGGACGCCTGGAACCGGGCATGGGGCTGGTCTGCAACAACGTCCTGCACGACCGCTCCGGCTTCACCGAGACAACGGAAAAGCGCCGCCTGCTCTACCGGGCGCGCTATCACGAGCGCGTCGCCCCCTGGACTGCCCCGGCTGCCGGCTGATCTGCCAGCGCAGCGCCCGGCCGCACCGGCCGCCGGAATCAACCACTTCGCACCCCATAGCACCGGCGCCGGCACGTTCCTGCGCGCCGTATCCGCGCGCGGCGTCCGTTCGGGTTTCGATTGACAGCGATTAAATGATACATTAGACTTAAAGCAAGTTAATAAAAATGTATCACGTCTGCGGCGGCCTTCCCTGCCCGCAGGCGCCCGCGACAGCAGCAGGCAGAAGGAAACAGGCCATGTACACACAAGCCATGGACACCATGCGCGACGAGGGCGGCGACAAGCCTGCGTTGCGCACGGCCGAGGAAGCGCAATTGCAGCAGCGCTTCGACAACCGCATCGACGCCGGCGACTTCATCGAAGCCAAGGACTGGATGCCGGAGAATTACCGCAAGACCCTGCTGCGCCAGATCAGCCAGCACGCGCATTCCGAGATCGTCGGAATGCTGCCCGAGGGCAACTGGATCACCCGCGCGCCGACGCTCAAGCGCAAGTCCATCCTGCTGGCCAAGGTGCAGGACGAGGGCGGCCACGGCCTTTATCTTTACGCCGCGGCCGAGACCCTGGGCAGCAGTCGCGACCAGATGCTCGACGCCCTGCATACGGGCAAGGCCAAGTACAGCTCGATCTTCAACTATCCGACGCTGACCTGGGCCGATGTCGGCGCCATCGGCTGGCTGGTGGATGGCGCGGCGATCATGAACCAGGTGCCGATCTGCCGCTGCTCCTACGCGCCCTATGCGCGCGCCATGGTGCGCATCTGCCGCGAGGAAAGTTTCCACCAGCGCCAGGGTTTCGACAGCCTGCTGGTGATGATGAAGGACGGCACCGACGCGCAAAAGGCCATGGTGCAGGAGGCGGTGAACCGCTGGTGGTGGCCCTGCCTGATGATGTTCGGCCCGCCCGACGACCAGAGCCCGAATTCGGCGCAGGGCATGCGCTGGGGCATCAAGCGCGTCAGCAACGACACGCTGCGGCAGAAGTTCGTCGACGCCGCCATGCAGCAGGCCGAAGTGCTGGGCGTGACCTTCCCCGATCCTGACCTGCGCTGGAACGAGGAGCGCCAGCATTGGGATTACGGCGTCATCGACTGGGCCGAATTCTGGCGCGTGGTGGGCGGCGACGGCCCCTGCAACCGCGAACGGCTGGCGGCGCGGGTCAAGGCGTGGGAAGAGGGCGAATGGGTGCGCGAAGCGGCGCTGGCCCACGCCAGGAAATCCGAATTGAAGGAGGCAGCATGAAACCTGAAAACGAATGGCCGCTGTGGGAAGTTTTCGTCCGCACCAAGGCCGGCCTCGACCACAAGCACTGCGGCAGCTTGCACGCCGCCGACCCGAAAATGGCGGTGCAGATGGCGCGCGACGTGTATACCCGGCGCCAGGAAGGCAGCAGCGTCTGGGTGGTGCGCTCCGACCAGATCGTCGCCAGCGACCCGGGCGACAAGGACATGTACTTCGATCCCGCCGAGGACAAGGTGTATCGCCATCCCACCTTCTACAAGCTGCCGGGTTCGGTAGACCACATGTAAGGGACGCAGACATGGTCGCTTCAATCCGGATTCCCGCCACGCCCGAGCTGGCTTATCTGCTGCGCCTCTCCGACACCTGCCTGATCCTCGGCCAGCGCCTCGGCGAGTGGTGCGGCCACGCGCCGACACTCGAAGAGGACATTGCGCTGTCCAACATGGCGCTCGACCTGATCGGGCAGGCGCGCGCCCTGCTGACCCTCGCCGGCCAGCGCAGCGGACAGGGCTTCGACGAAGACCAGCTCGCCTTCCTGCGCGACGAGATCGACTACTGCAATCCGACGCTGGCCGAGCTGCCACGCGGCGATTTCGCCTTCACCGTGCTGCGCAATGTCATCGTGGCGACGTGGCTCAAGCTGATCTGGGAGCGGTTGCGCGATTCGAGCGATGCCGAACTCGCCGCCATCGCCGGCAAGGCCCTCAAGGAAGCGCGCTATCACCAGCAGCATGCCGCCGACTGGGTGGTGCGCCTCGGCGACGGCACCGACGAATCGCACCGCCGCTGCGAGGCCGCGCTGGCCCTCGTATGGCCCTATACCCCGGAGTTGTTCGAGGACGACGCGGTGGACGCGGCGGCCGTGGCCGGCGGGCTCGGCCCGGCCTGGTCGGAACTGCGCGAGCCCTGGCTGGCCGAGATGAGCGAAATCCTCGGCGAGGCGCAGCTTGCAATTCCTGCCGAAGCAACGTTCCGCAGTACCGGCAAGCGCGGCGTGCACAGCGAACACATGGGCTACCTGCTGGCCGAGATGCAGTACCTGCAGCGTACCTATCCCGGCGGCGCGTGGTGACGGTTGTCGCTCCCATGTCCCGCGTCGAGAACGCATGGGACGCACTCGACGAGGTGCTGGACCCCGAGGTACCCGCACTTTCCGTGGTTGACCTGGGGCTGGTGCGCGACGTGATCGAGCACGACGACGGCCTGGAAATCGTGCTGACGCCGACCTACAGCGGCTGCCCGGCGACCGAAGTCATCGAGCGCAGCGTGCTCGACGCGGTCGAGGCCGCCGGCCTCGGCCCGGCGCGCGTGACCATGCGCCGCGCCCCGGCATGGAGCAGCGACTGGATCAGCGCCGAGGGCAAACGCAAGTTGCTGGAATATGGCATTGCCCCGCCCGGTCCGGTGCCCGCCGACGGTGCCGTGCCGATCCGCATCGTCGGCCGCCGTCAGGCGGCCGTGCCCTGCCCGCGTTGCGGCAGTGCGCGTACCGAGCGGCTGTCGGCCTTCGGCTCCACCGCCTGCAAGTCGTTGCACCGCTGCCTTGATTGCCGCGAACCCTTCGAACACTTCAAACCAATTTAAGCGCTAAACGCACATGTCGACCCTCTTCCACGAACTGCGCGTGCGCAGCATCGAACCCGATACCGCCGAGGCGACGATCGTCAGCTTCGAGGTGCCCGCCGAGCTGCGTTCGGTGTTCGGCTTCACTCAGGGCCAGTACCTGACGTTGCGCGCGAACATCGACGGCCAGGACCTGCGCCGCTCCTACTCGATCTGCGCCGGTGTCGACGACGGCGAGCTGCGTGTCGGCGTGCGCCGGGTAAAGGGCGGCGTGTTCTCCAACTGGATCAACGAACACCTGCGCCCGGGCGACCGCATCAGCGCGATGGCGCCGCAGGGCCGTTTCTTCGTCCCCATCGAGCCGCAGGCGAAACGCCATCATGTCGGCATCGCCGGCGGCAGCGGCATCACGCCGATCCTTTCCATCATGAAGACGGTGCTGGCGCGCGAGCCGCTCAGCAGCTTCACGCTGATCTACGGCAACCGCATGCTGCGCTCGACGATGTTCAAGGAAGAACTCGAAGACCTGAAGAACCGCTACATGACGCGGCTGGCGCTGCTGCACGTGTTCTCCGACGAGCCGACCGATTCGCCGCTCAACATGGGCGTGATGAACCGCGACAAGATCGGCGAGTTCCTCGCCACCGTGGTGCCGGCGTCTACTATCGACCATGTTTATGTCTGCGGCCCCTTCCAGATGAACGACGAGGCCGAGGCCGCGCTGCTGGCCGCGGGAGTGCCCGGCGAGCGCATCCACATCGAGCGCTTCGGCGTCGCACTTCCTGCCGGCGCACCGGTGGGTGCGGTGGTGCACGAGGCGCAGCCGGGCGATGCCGAGCAGGCGAGAGTCGTCATCGTCCGCGACGGCATGCGGCGCGAGATCGAGTTCCGCAAGGACCAGCCCAGCATTCTCGATGCCGCCTCGGCGGCCGGGCTGGAAGTGCCGTTTTCCTGCACCTCGGGCGTCTGCGGCACCTGCCGCTGCAAGGTGGTCGAAGGCAAGGTGCGCATGGAGCGCAACTTCGCGCTGGACAAGGCCGAGGTGGCCGGGGGATTCGTCCTCGCCTGCCAGGCCCACCCGCTCACCGAGCGCGTGGTGCTGTCCTTCGACGAGCGCTAGCGATTTAGGCGAATGGGTGGAATTGCCGGGGACCGCTACGTCCTCGCGGGCTTATTGATTCGGCATGAGTGAACTTGAAGCTCCCGTTCGGGCTGAGCCTGTCGAAGCCCCACGCGCCCTTCGACAAGCTCAGGGCGAACGTTCAAGTAAATTGTTGCCGACTCATTAGTGGCGCACCTTGGCGTATGCCGCCAGCAGCCGCTGGTGCAGGTCGCAGCCCTTGAGGCCCATGCCCGGCGCCTCGATGCCGAAGTAGCGCTGCTCTTGTCGCAGCATGGCCTCGGCGGTGGCCACGGTGTCGCTGCCGTAGAGGTGCTCCAGCGCGGTGCGGTGCGCGTCGGCGCTGCCCAGATCGAGCAGGGTTTCGATGCAGCGATAGACACGGCGTCGTCCGGCGTCGAGCTGCTCGAAGTGGCGCACCCATTCGCAGCCTTCGCGGATCGCCTCCTCGTCGCCGATGGCGAGCGCCAACAGGGTCTTCAATTCGCCGACGCGCAGGTCGCTCCATAGCGAGCCTTCATCCGCCGCGAGACCGATCAGTGCGGCGACGGGCCGCTGGTCCTGTACGTCGAGTTCGTTCAGCGTATCGAGCAGGTCGGCGCATTCGTCGTCGTCCAGTTCCGGCAGGTGCAGGATGGCCTCGCGGATGGTATTGCCGACGCTGTTGTTCTCCCATTCCAGATCGTCGAGCGGGTAGATTTCCGACATGCCCGGCACCAGAATGCGGCAGGCATAGACGCCGAGGTGCTCGAAATCGGCGATATAGATGTCGTGGCCGGACCGATGCACGCGGTCGACCAGCCACTGGTAATCCCCGGCTGTCGAGTTTGCCTCAGGGTTGCTGAAATTCCAGTCGCAGAATTCGAAGTCCGCCAATGTTGACGAGTCGCCGAGGAAGTTCCAGCTGATGATGCCGCTCGAGTCTACGAAGTGGATCTCGATGTTGGGCGAGGCGGCGATTTCGTCCAGATCGAAACCGGGCGCGGGGAAGCCGGCGAGGGCGTCCAGACCGCGGCCCTGGAGCAGTTCGGTGAGGGCGCGCTCGAGTGCGATCTCGAAGCGCGGATGGGCGCCGAAGCTGGAGAAGCAGCCCTGATCGTCGGGGTGCAGCAGGGTGACGTTCATCACCGGGTATTCGCCGCCGAGCGAGGCATCCTTGACCAGGATGCCGAAACCCGCCTCGCGCAGGCCGCGAACGCCCGCGGCGATGCCCGGATAGCGGTCGATCACCTGTTGCGGCACGTCAGGCAGGCAGAGTCCCTCGCTGATGATGCGGAATTTGATGTGGCGCTCGAAGATTTCCGAAAGGGCCTGGGTGCGCGCCTCCATCGCGGTATTGCCGGCCGACATGCCGTTGCTGACATACAGGTTGCCGATGATGTTGACCGGGAACCAGACCGTCGCGCCATCGCGCTGGCGCACGTAGGGCAGGGCGCAGATGCCGCGCTCGGCGTCGCCGGAATTCAGATCCACCAAGGCACTGGCGTCGATCGAATCGTCCGGGTTGTAGAGTTGGCGCAGTTCGGGAGTCAGCAACTCCTCAGGCCACGAGCCATCCTCGCCCGGCTGAAACCATTTCTCGCGCGGATAGTGGGCAAAGTTGCGCCGGGCAAACTGGTCGCCGAGGTAGTAGTGCGTCCAGAAATAATTGCAGGAAAGGCGCTCGAAGAATTCGCCCAGCGCGCTCGCCAGTGCCGCCAGCCGGGAAGCTCCCTTGCCGTTGGTAAACAGCAGCGGGCAGTCGCGGTCACGCACATGGACCGACCAGACGCCATCCACCGGGTTCAGCCAGGAGCGCTCCTCGACATGGAAGCCGAGGTTCTCCAACTTGCCTTGCATGGTGGCAATGGACGATTCGAGCGAGGCATCTTTGCCCGGGATGAAGCTTTCTGTCTGCATGGGAATGTCCGTCTGGGTGCTGCTGAGGGGGGCGGGAGGCGAAATCGTCGGCCGTGATGCGCGGCGCGTGGCGCGCAGCATAGCGATGTGGCGGCCGCCTGTCCATCGGCGCACCGCGCAGGAACCTCGATGATCGTGCCTAAACTTCCTGCGAAAGTTCGCTGAAATCGCGGATCAGATCACCCAGCTTGTGCTCGGCATGGGCACGTTGCGCCGGCGTGGCCATGGCGTGGATGGCCACGGCAAGTTCCGCCGCGGCACGACGCAAGGCCTTTGCCTGGGCAAGTCGCGCGGAATCCGCCGGCAGGTCGAAGCGCGCTGCGTATTCGCGCAGCAGTTGCATGACCCGTTCGCGCGGCGGGCGTTCGCGCTGCACCAGGCGCACGAGGTCCAGCCATTCGCGCTGGCGTCGCAGCCGTTCCTCGTACCAGAACTGGCTGCCGCTGGCCTGGCCGTCGATCAGCCGCCGCATGGCGCTCTTCTGCTCGCCGCTGAAGTCGCCGAACCAGTGCTCGGCCCGTTCCAGCAGGCGCTTGTAGCGCGCCTTGCGCTGCCCGCTTTCGCCGTCCGCCAGCTGCGCCTCCCTGGCGTAGTCGGCGTTTTTCTCGGTCTGGCGCCCGGCCATGCGTTCTATTTGCGCCGGAGTCACGGTAGCCAGGAATTCGGCGATGTCCGGTGTCGCCTGTTCCGCCAGCGCCCGGCCGCGGCGGACCACGGCGTCGCCCAGCGCCAGGGCATCGTCGGCCGTGGGCTGGCCGGCGACGAACTTCTGGCCCTGGCGCAGCAGGGAAACGTAATCCGGCAACTGGCTCTTGCGGTGCCACGCATGAAAGCGGACGAGGCGCTCGCGCAGCAGCACATCCTGCTCCGGCGACAGATCGACGTACTGGTCGATCCACCAGCGGGCCAGGCTGTCGGCATTGCCGTAGCCGAGGCGCACGGCGCTGCAGCCCTGCAGGAGCAGGGCGAGGACGAGGGCGTGGATCAGTTGGCGGAGCAACCGGTGCGTGAAGGAAACGCTGTTCAAGGGCGCAGTCCGATTTGTTGCCGGCTGCGACGATCATCGCAGACCCGGCAGCAAATGTTACATCCGACGACAGCCGTCCTCCGGCCGGGGCTTGTCGTTCGCAGGGCAATTGCATGAGGGACGCTCCCTCCCCTTCAAGGGGAGGGTTGGGGTGGGGATGGGTTGACAAGCATGGATAAGGCCAATAAATCGTGCCCTTGCACCCCATCCCCCTCCCGGCCTCCCCCTTGAAGGAGGAGGAGAAAGCCACGATGTCATTCATGCAATTGCCCTGTCTTCTTTCAGCCTGGCCGCGGGAGTCATGGTGGCGTATGGGACAATGCCCCATGAACGCCACAGACGATCGCGACGACCCGGACTGCGACCCGACCATTTCGTGCAGCGCCTGCGAGGCCTGCTGTTGCAGGCTGGAAGTCATCCTCATGGGTGATGACGACGTTCCGCTGGAATTGACGGTCGAGGATCGCTGGGGCGGGTGGGTGATGCGCCGCCTCGAAGACGGCTGGTGCGCGGCCCTGGATCGAAGCACCATGAAATGCACCATCTACGAACGGCGGCCGGGCGTCTGCCTTGAATACCCGACGGGCGGCAGCGATTGCATCATCGAGCGATCACGGCATCTCACCCGGAATCCGCCGGCGGGTGGCGCATGAAGATGCCGCAGCTCGACAATCCGCTGCATGGCATCACCCTGGAAATGATCCTGAACCAGCTGGTGGCTTGCTATGGATGGGACGAACTGGGGCGGAAGATCGAGATCCGCTGTTTCATCCACGAACCGAGCATCGGCTCGAGCCTCAAGTTTCTGCGCCGCACGCCCTGGGCGCGGCAGCAGGTGGAATCGCTGTACATTGCCATGCTGCGCCATAGTGACCGGGAGAAAGGGCGGAATTCGACATGACCTACGAAGAATATCTCGACGAGGTGACCACGCTGATCACCGAGCAGTACGTCCTGAGCGACGAGGCGGCGATCCGGATGGTGATGCGCGCCCAGGCCGACGACTTCTTCAGCGGGCACGACGACGATCCGTCGATTTGTACCCTGGAACGCGCCCATCAGGACGCCAAGGCCGTATTCAAGAAGTACAAGCAGAACGTCAATGCGAAGGGGAAGCGATCATGACCAACAGGATCATCGTGGCGGCGTCGGAGGTGCGGGTGAACGACCACATCTACAACGGCACCGGCACCAACGCCCATCCCACCTTCGCCTGGGAAACCGTCACCGAAGTGCGATCGGAGGATGGCCTGGTCCTGTTGATCACCGGCAATCTGAAGGGTCCGCACGGGGAATTCTGGCTCGAGCCCGACGAACGGATCGAGGTGATCCGCTATCCCGAGCCGCCTGCGGCGAAAACATTGGCACCGAAGGCGAACGGCCGGCACGGGCACTCGTGACGCGCAGGCAGCGCTCCGGCTTGCCTTAGCGTGCGGCGGCGGCGCGCCAGCCCAGTTGGCGCGAGATGCCTTGCGCCGCGACGCCGATCGCCTTCGCCGTCGGGCTGTTCCAGTTGGGCGAAAACAGGCCGGCGGGGCCCAGGCCGGTGATGGCCAGCGCCATCTTGCCTTCGTGATCGAACACCGGCGCGCAGAAGGCGTTGATGCCGGGAATCACCGATCCCACGGCACGCGACATGCCGTGTTCGCGTGCGTCGGCCGTCAGGGTATCGAGCTGGGCGCGCGTGATCGGCGCCCGGGTATCCTCGCCGCGCGCGTTGATCTCCAGTTCTTCCTCGATCCGGCGCTGTAGCAGCGGTGAATCAGAAAACGCCACGAAGCATAGCCCGATCGCCGAATGCAGCAGCGGCATCACCGCTCCGGTGCGCAGATTGACGGTGACCGGCCGCTTCGAGTCGACCCAGCGCACGATGGTCGGGCCCATGTTGCCCCACACCGCCAGCGCCACGGTCTCCCCGATTTCCTCGCCGAGCGCGTCGAGCACCGGGGTCGCAATGCGCACGGCGTCGAGTCGGGCGAGGCTGGCCAGTCCGAGATCCAGCGCAAAATGGCCGAGATCGTAGCGGCCCGAGAGCGGGTCCTGAGTTGCCAGCCCGGTGCGCACGAAGCTGACCAGATAGCGGTGGGCCTTGGCCGCCGGCATGCCGGCTTCCCGGGCGAGATCGCGCAGCATCATCGGCGCGCCGTGATCCGCCAGCACCCGCAGCAGGGGAACGCCAACCTCGATGGACTGTATCCCCTGGCGGCCGTCTTCGTCTTTTTCTTCACCTGACATGGAGCGGGATTATAGAATCGCCGGGTCACCAGCGACGACTCTTGCCCGACATATCGCGATTCTTCACCGGAAACCAGCCCATGACTCCCGTTCTCGTCTTCGACATCGAGACCATTCCCGACATCGCCGGTCTGCGTACCCTGCACGAACTGCCGGCGACGCTGGCGGATGCCGAGGTGGCGGAGTTCGCCTTCCAGCGGCAACGGGCGAAGAACGGCAGCGACTTCCTGCCATTGCATCTGCAGCGCGTCGCGGTTGTTTCCTGCGCCCTGCGCAGCGACGATGGCTTTCGTGTCTGGTCGCTGGCCGAGCCGAAGTCGGCCGAGGGCGAAATCATCCAGCGCTTCTTCGACGGCATCGAGAAGTTCACGCCGCAGATCGTGTCCTGGAACGGCGGCGGCTTCGACCTGCCGGTGCTGCATTACCGCGGCCTGATCCATCGCGTCACGGCGCCGCGCTACTGGGACATGGGCGAGGGCGACTACCGCGACTCGCGCGATTTCAAGTGGAACAACTACATCAGCCGCTATCACATGCGGCACACGGATCTGATGGACTTGCTGGCGATGTACCAGCCGCGCGGCAGCGCGCCGCTCGACCAGCTGGCGCGCCTCATGGGCCTGCCGGGCAAGCTCGGCATGGACGGCTCGGCGGTCTGGGGTGCATGGCTGGAGGGGCGCATCGACGAGATACGCGACTATTGCGAAACCGACGTGGTCAATACCTGGCTGGTGTTCCTGCGCTTCCAGCTGATGCGCGGCCTGCTGACGGCCAGCGAGCACGAGATCGAGCTGGAGCTGGTGAAATCGACGCTGGCGGCGACGGGTCTGCCGCACTGGAAGGAATTCATAGCCGCCTGGGAGGCATCATGCTGATCGACGCACGCGACTCCGCACTGTTGGTGGTGGACGTACAAGGCCGGCTGGTGCCGGCCATCGCCGGCTGGCAGGCGCTGCTGGATCATGTCATCTGGCTGATACGTGTCGCGCGCCGGCTAGAGATTCCGGTTCTGGCCTGCGAGCAGTACCCGAAGGGGCTGGGCCCGACCCATCCGGCGGTGGCCGCCGAACTGCCGCCTGGCTGCATTGCGAGCAAGCTGCATTTTTCGGCCGTGGCCGGGGCCTGCCATGGTCTAGATAAGGCAGGCGGCCGCGGCCAGTACGTGGTCTGCGGCATGGAAACTCACGTCTGCGTGATGCAGACGGTGATGGAGCTTCTGGCCGGCGGCAAGCAGGTCTTCGTCGTCGATGAAGCCGTCGGCTCGCGCCGCGATTCCGACAAGGCACTGGCGCTGCAGCGCATGCGCGACGCCGGCGCCAGCGTCGTCAGCCGCGAGATGGTGGCCTTCGAATGGCTGCGGCGGGCCGATTCCGACGTATTCCGCGAAGTCAGCAAGGCTTTCCTGCGCTGATCCGCCGGCCGCTTTTCGCTTCCTCCCGAATTAGAGTCGCGCATCTACACGCGGGCAAAAACTGCGCTATCATTCGAACGGTTGTTTGAAACGGCCGTTCGTCTCAGTGCGGCCCACGCTAGCCAACAAGACACAGGAGGACACCATGGGCCAATACAACGCCCCCTTGCGCGACATGCAATTCGTTCTGCACGAGTTGCTCGATGTCACCACCGAACTCAAGACCTTGCCGGCACACGCCGACATCGACGCCGACACCATCAACCACATCATGGAAGAGGGCGCGAAGTTCACCTCGAAGGTGTTGTTTCCGCTCAACCATGTCGGTGACATCGAGGGTTGCACGCTCGACATCGCCACGCATGAGGTGAAGACGCCGACTGGTTTCAAGGAGGCCTACCGCCAGTTCGTCGAGGCCGGCTGGCCTGCGCTGACCTGCGATCCGGAATACGGCGGCCAGGGCCTGCCGATCGTGGTTTACAACCCGTTCGCGGAAATGTTGAATGCCTCGAATCAGGCCTGGTACATGTATCCCGGCCTGTCGCACGGCGCTTACGAGTGCCTGCACGAGCACGGCACGCCGGAGCAGAAGGCGTTGTACTTGCCCAAGCTGGTCTCGGGGCAATGGACTGGGACGATGTGCCTGACCGAGCCGCATTGCGGCACCGACCTCGGCCTGCTGCGTTCCAAGGCCGAACCGCAGGCGGATGGCAGCTACAAGATCACCGGCGGCAAGATTTTCATCTCGGCCGGCGAACACGACATGGCGGAGAACATCGTGCATCTGGTGCTGGCCCGCCTGCCCGATGCGCCGAAGGGCACCAAGGGCATCTCGCTGTTCATCGTGCCGAAATTCATTCCGAATGCCGATGGCAGCCTCGGCGTGCGCAACGCCATCACCTGCGGCGCGCTGGAAGAAAAGATGGGCATCCACGGCAACGCCACCTGCCAGATGAACCTGGACGAGGCCACCGGCTGGCTGATCGGCCAGCCCAACAAGGGCCTCAATGCCATGTTCGTCATGATGAACGCGGCGCGCCTCGGCGTCGGCATGCAGTCGCTGGGCCTGACCGAAGTCGCCTACCAGAACGCGCTGGCCTATGCCAAGGAGCGCCTGCAGATGCGCAGCCTCTCCGGGCCCAAGGCTCCGGACCAGCCGGCCGATCCGATCATCGTCCATCCGGACGTGCGGCGCATGCTGTTGACCGCCAAGGCCTATGCCGAGGGTGGCCGTGCCTTCTCGACCTTCGTCGCCCTGCAGATCGATCGCGAGCTGAACCATCCCGACGAAGCCGTGCGCAAGGATGCCGCGGACCTGGTGACGCTGCTGACGCCCATCATCAAGGCCTTCATGACCGACAACGGCTGGATCGCCACCTCCGAAGCGATGCAGGTTCACGGCGGCTCGGGCTTCATCCGCGAGACCGGCGTCGAACAATATGTGCGCGACGCCCGCATCAACATGATTTACGAAGGTACCAACACGGTCCAGTCGCTCGACCTGCTCGGGCGCAAGATTCTCATGGACAACGGCGCCAAACTGAAGAAGTTCGGTGCACTGGTGCAGGCCTTCGTCGAGGAGAACGGCACCGACGAAGCGATGAGCGAATTCATCACGCCGCTGGCGGACCTCGGCGACAAGGTGAGCAAGCTGACCATGGAAATCGGCATGAAGGCTTTCCAGAACCAGGACGAAGTCGGCGCCGCCGCCGTGCCCTACCTGCGCGTGGTCGGCCATCTGGTCTACAGTTATTTCTTCGCCCGCATGGCGAAAATTGCCCTGGCCAAGCAGGATTCCGGCGATGATTTCTACAAGGCCAAGCTGGCCACCGCGCGTTTCTACTTCGCCCGCCTGCTGCCCGAGACGGCGATGCTGATACGCCAGGCGCGCTCCGGCGCCAAGTCGCTGCTCGATCTCGAAGCCGAACTGTTCTAAGAGGGAAACATCATGAGCAATTTCATCGTCAGGAAAGTCGCCGTGCTCGGCGCCGGCGTCATGGGTGCGCAGATCGCCGCACATTGCGTCAATGCCAAAGTTCCGGTGGTACTGTTCGATCTGCCGGCCAAGGAAGGCCCCAAGAACGGCATCGTCCTCAAGGCCATCGAAGGCCTCAAGAAACTCAACCCGGCGCCGCTGGGCAACAAGGATGATGCGGCCTGCATCGAGGTCGCCAACTACGACGACAACCTCGAACTGCTCAAGGGCTGCGACCTGATCATCGAAGCCATCGCCGAACGCATGGACTGGAAGCACGACCTGTACAAGAAGGTCGCCCCCTTCATCGCGCCGAATGCGATTTTCGCTTCGAACACCTCGGGCCTCTCGATCACCGCGCTGTCGGATGGTTTTGACGCAGCTCTGAAGGAACGTTTCTGCGGCGTGCATTTCTTCAACCCGCCGCGCTACATGCATCTGGTCGAGCTGATCCCGACCGCCGCGACCAAACCCGAAATCCTCGACCAGCTTGAAGGCTTCCTTGTCACCACGCTGGGCAAGGGCGTGGTGCGGGCCAAGGACACACCCAACTTCATCGCCAACCGCGTCGGCGTGTTCAGCATGATGGCGACCATGCACGAGGCCGAGAAATTCGGCCTATCGTGCGACGTGGTCGACGACCTCACCGGCGCCAAGCTCGGCCGCGCCAAGTCGGGCACCTTCCGCACCGCCGACGTGGTGGGCCTCGACACCATGGGCCACGTCATCAAGACCATGCAGGACACTCTGCCGAATGATCCCTTCGCTGCCATCTACAAGACGCCCGACGTGCTGACCAAGCTCGTCGCCGCGGGCGCCCTGGGCCAGAAGAGCGGTGCCGGTTTCTACAAGAAAGTCGGCAAGGAAGTCCAGCGTCTCGATTTCGCCACGGGCCAGTATGTGGCCGGCGGCGGCAAGGCCGACGATCTGGTCGGGCGCATCCTCAAGGAAAAGGACCCCGCCAAGCGCATGAAGGCATTGCGCGAATCGACCAACCCGCAGGCGCAATTCCTCTGGGCCATTTTCCGCGATGCCTTCCACTACATCGCCGTGCATCTGGAAGCCATTGCCGACAATGCGCGCGACATCGATTTCGCCATGCGCTGGGGCTTCGGCCAGAAGCTCGGTCCCTTCGAGACCTGGCAGGCCGCCGGCTGGCAGCAGGTCGCGACCTGGGTCAAGGAAGACATCGACGCCGGCAAGGCGCTGTGTGCCGCACCGCTGCCGGCCTGGGTGTTCGACGGGCGGACCGGCGTCCACGCGGCAGACGGTTCCTGGTCGCCGGTCCGCCGGGCCAATGTGCCGCGCGCCGAGCTGCCGGTGTATCAGCGCCAGATCTTCCGCGCACCCGTGCTGGGCGAGGGTGCGGCCGACGGAGTCACATCCGGCACCACGGTATTCGAAGACGAGTCGGTACGCATCTGGCATCAGAACGATGAGGTGCTGATCCTGTCGCTGAAGACCAAGATGCATGTCATCGGCGCCGGCGTCATCGCCGGGCTTTCCAAAGCCATTGCCGAGGCCGAAGCCAACTACAAGGGCCTGGTGATCTGGGGGGCGGACGCGGCCGACGGCGGCGCCTTCTCCGCCGGCGCCGACCTGCAATCGATGCTGCCGCTGTTCATGTCGGGCGGCGTCAAAGCGATCGAGCCGGAAGTCGCCAAGCTGCAACAGGCTTTCCAGGCCATGAAGTACGCCAACGTGCCGGTGGTCTCTGCGGTGGCCGGGCTGGCACTCGGCGGTGGCTGCGAGCTGGCGCTGCACACGGCGCGACGCGTCGCCTCGATCGAGTCCTACATCGGCCTGGTCGAAGTCGGTGTCGGCCTGATCCCGGCCGGCGGCGGCCTCAAGGAAGCGGCGCTGCGCGCTGCGGCGGACGCCAAGGGCAACGACCTGCTGCAATTCCTCAAGACCTACTTCACCAATGCCGCCATGGCGTCCGTGTCAAAGTCGGCGCTGGAGGCACGGCAGATGGGCTACCTCAAACCCGACGACATCATCGTCTTCAACCCCTACGAGCTGCTGCACGTGGCCAAGGTCGAAGCGCGCGCCATGTTCGATGCCGGCTACCGTCCGCCGCTGCCAAAGCTGGTGCCGGTCGCCGGGCGTTATGCCATCGGCACCATCATGATGCAACTGGTCAACATGCGCGACGGCGGCTTCATTTCCGCTCACGACTTCAAGCTGGGGCAGATGATCGCCACAGTCGTGTCCGGCGGCGACGTCGATCAGGGCAGCCTGGTCAGCGAACAGTGGCTGCTCGACCTGGAGCGCAAGGCCTTCATGGAACTGCTGAACCATCCCAAGACCCAGGAACGCATCATGGGCATGATGCAGACCGGCAAGCCGGTGAGAAACTGAGGAGATCGACATGACAAAACAACTTCAAGACGCCTACATCGTTGCCGCCACCCGCACCCCGATCGGCAAGGCGCCGCGCGGCATGTTTCGCAACACGCGTCCCGACGACCTGCTGGTGTACGCGATCCAGTCCGCCATGGCCCAGGTGCCGGGCCTCGATCCGAAGCTGATCGAGGACGCCATCATCGGCTGCTCCTTCCCCGAAGGTGAATCCGGGCTCAACATGGCGAGGAACGCCGTGCTGTTGGCCGGTCTGCCCAATACCGTGGGTGGCGTCACCGTCAATCGCTTCTGCGCATCAGGGATAACCGCCGTGGCGATGGCTGCCGACCGCATCCGCGTCGGCCAGGCCGATGTCATGATCGCCGGCGGCGCCGAGTCGATGTCCATGGTGCCGATGGGCGGCTTCCATCCCTCGATCAACATGGGCGTGTTCAAGGACGAGAACGTCGGCATGGCCTACGGCATGGGGCTCACCGCCGAGAATGTGGCCAAGCAGTGGAAGATTACGCGCGAGGCGCAGGACCAGTTCGCGCTGGAATCCCATCAGCGGGCCATCGCCGGGCAGCAGGCCGGCGAGTTCGACAACGAGACGACTGCGGTCGAGATCGTCGATCGCGTGCCGAATCTATCGTCAGGTGAAATCGAGTTGAAGAGGCGCAGCGTCAACCGCGACGAAGGCGCGCGGGCTGACTCGACGCTGGCGGCACTGGCCAAGCTGAAGCCGGTGTTCGCCGCCAAGGGCTCGGTGACCGCCGGCAACAGCTCGCAGACCTCCGACGGCGCCGGTGCGCTGATTCTGGTCAGCGAGAAAATCCTCAAACAGTTCAACCTGACGCCGCTGGCGCGCTTCATGTCCTTTGCGGTGCGCGGTGTGCCGCCAGAGATCATGGGCATCGGCCCCAAGGAAGCGATCCCGGTGGCCTGTCGCGCCGCCGGCATCACCCAGGATCAACTCGACTGGATCGAACTCAATGAGGCCTTCGCCGCGCAATCGCTGGCGGTGATCCAGGACCTCGGGCTCGATCCGGCCAAGGTCAATCCGATCGGCGGCGCCATCGCGCTGGGCCACCCGCTCGGCGCCACCGGCGCGATCCGCTCGGCCACGGTGATCCACGCCCTGCGCCGGCGCAACCTGAAGTACGGCATGGTCACCATGTGCGTCGGCACCGGCATGGGCGCCGCGGGGATTTTCGAGCGCATGTAAGCGACCGGCGATAAGCGGCTGCCACGCCGGGTTCGGCGCGGCAGCCGTTTTTTCGTTCCCAACAAAGGGGATGTCGAGATTGCTCCCGAAATTTGCCCGGCTGCGGCAATCTCGGCTATTCGTTGAGCAAGAGTGACAGCCATTGCGCGATATATATCGTTTTGATATAGTCCGCACATGCACATCATTTCGTTGAAGATGCTGCGCGACTTCTGGCACAAGCATCCCGAGGCCGAGCAGCCCTTGCGCAACTGGCACACCGTCGCCGAGCATTCGCGCTTCGCTGACTTCACCGATTTGCGCCAGAGCTTCGGCAGTGCGGACTATGCGGCGCCTTATACGGTGTTCGATGTCGGCGGCAACAACTACCGGGTCATCGCTGTCGTGCGTTATCGGGATGGAAAGATATTCGTGCGCTGGGTAATGACTCATCGGGAATATGACAACTGGTGCAAGCTCTACAGGAAAGGCAAGGTGTAATCATGGCAAGCGCTACCGCATCCGACGACACGATCGACATCCGCGCACTGCAACAGACTTGGGCCGCGTTCGACCGCGTCGCGCATTTGCGCCCGATCCGCAGCGAGGAGGAGTACGAGCGTACCGTGGCGCTGATGAACTACCTGCTCGATGTGGTCGGCGACAAGGAAACGCATGCCTTGGCCGGATTGCTCGACCTGGTGGGTGAACTGGTGGAGGACTACGAGGCCGGCCACTTCGCCATCGAACCCTCGGAACCGCGGGAGGTTCTGCGCTACCTGATCGAAATTCGCGGACTGAAGCAGGGCGACCTGGCCGACATCGTTGCGCAGAGCAATCTGTCAGCCATCCTCGCGGGGAAACGCAAAATCAGCGCGAGCCTGGCGGGGAAGCTGGCCCGCTTCTTCAAGGTCAGCCCGGCGGTATTCGTGCCGGGGTGACGGCGGTACATCGACCGGTGTGTCTGTCCCGACACCAATACCGAAAGTCGGCGCTGGCGATACGGTGGTTTCTCGGCCTAAACTGAGATACGATGTTGCAAACAGAGTCGGCGTAGAAGTAAGCAACAAGCTTGATCAACGCGTAAATCTTTGAACGAGCTTGCTACTTGCGATAGCTCCTCCGATCCCACCAACAGCTCCTCCAATGATGGTGCCAGCGCCGGGGAAAATTGCCGTACCAATCGCGGCACCAGCAACGGCTCCACCCAAACCGCCGGTATTTGTAGCAGCACTTTCCGCGGTTCGGCGCTTAGCTTCCGCCATATCGATATCGCCAGTCGCATATTTGTATGCGGTGTGAGCAGTTTCGGCAGCGAAGAATGCGATGGTGATCGGAACTGCGCCGCGAATCACCCCTTTCGCAGCTTGAGAGACCGTAGCATTGGCTATCGATGCGCCAGCTGAAGCCCCAGCCGCTTGGGCGACGGTTCCTCGTGCAACCGAGACAGTTCCCTTTCCGGCCGTTCGAATACCAACTTGCGCGGCAATCGCTTTTGGCACTTCGAGATTCATGCGAGTCATCCGTTCCGCAACCATCCTAGCCCAGGTTACATTGCGGTCGGATGCAGCAATTTTTCCTGCTTTAAGCAAACTGTCAGCCGTGCGTCCTGCCATCTTGTAGATCATCTTGGCCGATTCGTTATTGATCTGGCCTACGCTAGTCATAACCATGCTGATATCCTTCGTGAGCATTGCTTAGCAAGAAGCAGCTTTGCTGCTGAGAATCCCTGCGATCATGCTGTAAAGAACAAATAGGACCAGGGTGCCGAAAACGAAGAAGGCCAACTCTATTCCAAATATGACCATTGACGCATTCGTGAGCGCAACCAGCGTTCCCCAGAATGAGGTCAGAATCAGCATTATTTGGCCTCGCTTTTCGCGCCACATTCGGCACAGAATTTTTGCGATGGAATGATCAAAGAGCCACAGGAACTGCAATGCGGCATTTCTTTCTCCTTGGCTCGCTGACGCATGTAGGCCGTTTGGATTACGCAAGGCACTGTCACGCGATATGCGGGACTTGCCAAGTCAAACGCTGCCCAGATTGCCGTAATTGCCCAACCGATCGGACCGGCGAAGACAGCTATGCCTTGCATAAGCCCTCCGGTTGCACCAAACGCCAGTCCTCGCCCAATCAACTGACGGGCAACAGCGTTGGCCACCGTGGTCGCCAGCATGTAAGTGCCGAAACCACCGGCCAACACTGCTGCTTGCAATGCAGCAACGGCGCCAGGACCCAACCCGGTAACCTTGCCCCCTGAGATATTGCTGATAAAGCTTTTCTGCGTATCCGGAGACATCTTCTCCATGCTCTTCATCGCAACGGCAAGCAAAATCTTCAGCTCCACCTGCTCAACACCATCCGTATTGTCAGTAGCAATCTTCATGTGGCTGGCAACATCATCAAGGACTTCGCGGTAAGGAACACCGCTGCCGCGGAACAAGTTGATGATGGAATTACCCCCGAACTCTTGGATTTCCTTGATCAGAAGATCAGAGTTTTTCTTGAGTGTTCCGTTCCGCTTAAACGTATCGATTTGGCCGCGAATCACTGAGTCCAGAGACACCCGACCCTTGTTGTTGTCTGTAATAAAGTCGGCCACAACGGCGAGATCGTCTTCTTCCGCAGCCTGGATGACGTTGATCAGGTCGTAGTCGCTCGTAATGTAGTTGCTCATTGAGTTTCTCCAAAAAAGTCAGGAATTGGTTTCGAGTTAACTTCACGGTCGCCGAGGATTGCTCCAATTGCGGTAGCGTATTTTCTTGACGCTGCTCCTTGCAGCTTTACGGAACCTTGAGCCATAGCCGTCATTGCCAAAATTCCCATTTGCTGCCGCGCACGATCAAGAGTTGAATAAGGTTCGCGGTGCATCTGTTCCACAAACTTTAAACCTGACTTGACCGATTCATTGACGTTCTGGCTATCGGTTGCTTCTTCCAAGACCTGAACCAGATATCGTTCGTCTTCGCCATTGGAGTCAGTCAGATTTTGAATGGTCCCAAAGGCTTGAAGCAGAAGGTTCCAATCACGCGGGGTCATGAGAAGGAATGCTGGACTGACATTCAACGCATAACCAAGCTTGCACAAGGTTTCCAAATCGGGTTTTGCGTCTTGAGTATCCGCAGCAGAAGTCAGCTTTGTTACCGTGCCATTCGAAAGTTCGCTTTCAGATGCCAACTGGCTCTTTTGCATCTGCTGAATGTCGCCAGTTTTGACATCAACACCACCGGCAACACGCCTGGCGCGAATCAAGTTGGCAACAAAAGACTCCTGAACTTCGGCGTACAAGCGAGCGTGTTTTCTTTCCGTATTTTTTCTTTCGCTGGCCACATCTTCTCCCTTCGCTTCTTAGATGAATTCGTGTTTGCCATACGTCGATGGCGCCACTCTACATACTTGCTAAGCATGTTGGAACATGGCAAGCGCATTTACGCTATTGGGGTGCAAGAATCGCATTGGAATGCGATCTCTGGAATGTGGAGTAACTGATTGTTACTCAGCTAGGGTTGAGTGCGTGCCATAGGATTCAGGCCACGATTTACGGGAAGCGGCGCCAATCGCGCGTGACACCGACCTGAGTATCTGTACTCATTGTTGAAACGCGTCTGCCTTTATCGTTTCTCCGCCGCCTTGTAGACTGCGTTCCGATCGCGCTTCCCGACGGCCACGACGAGAACGATCAACTGCTTGTCGCGTACCTCATAAACGAGGCGGTAGCCGATGCTGCGCAGCTTGATCTTGTAGCGGTCCGGGTGGCCTGAGAGTTTGGCGGATGGAATCCTCGGCTCGATCAGGCGCTCGGCCAGTTTCTTCTTGAACTGCTCGCGAATCGAGCCGTCGAGCCGCTTCCATTCGGCCAGCGCTTCCTCAAGAAACTCCAGCTCAAAGCTCATCCAGCTTGACCTTGACGCGCTTCTGCCCGACGCGAGCCTCGGCGATGGCGTTCAACTCGATATCCTCAAGACGCTCCATCATTGCTTCGAATGCCTTGGCCGGCACGCAATAAAAAGCCGGTTCGTTGCGGTTGAGGATGGCGACGGGAAAGCCTTCGCCCGCGGCCACCGTTCCCATCGGATTCCGCTTCAGCTCGGAAATGCTTGCCGCAGTTTCGGACAAAATCTGGTGTGCCATGGCAGCTCCAAAGACCAGTTAAGAGTGCTCATTGTAGCACTCGTAAAAGAGCCCGTTAGCGTGCTGTCGTTGATTCGGGGCAAGACCGTTTTACGCCGGATTTCCGATGTTGAAAAAGGCGCCGCCGTATCGTCAGCGCCGACTTTCCGATGTGGATTCCGCTGCGTTCAGCGCGCGATGTGTCCGGCGATCCAGGCCTTGAGCGAGTCCATGTCGTCGGCGAAGCCACCGGGGCGCAGCAGGCTGACGCCGAAGACGTAGGCGTAGAGCATGACGCTGCGCGCCTGGGCTTCCTGCTCGGGCAGGCCGCAGGCGCGGAACAGCCGGCAGGAGCAGGCCAGGCGCTCGGCGTCGACGGCCTCGACGGCTTCGACCGCCTGCGGGTCGCGGCGCGCCCAGCTGCGCACCGCGGCTTCGATGGCGATGCCCTTGCGGTTGCGCGCCGAGGCATAGACCTCGATGGTGTGGAGCAGGGCGGCGACTTCGCCGCCGGGTTCCGACTGGGTCTGTTTGCGGATGTCGCGGATGCGGCCTTCCTTCCAGAACTCCAGCACCGCATCCTGCAGGTCGCGGCGGTCCTTGAAGTGCCAGTAGAAGCTGCCCTTGGTCACGCCCAGGCGCGTGGCCAGCACCTCGACGCGCAGGCGCTCGGCGCCGTGCTCGGCCAGGATGGCGATCGCGCCCTTGATCCAGGCGTCGCGGTCCAGCATGGTGCGCGGTGTCTTCGCGGCTTTGTTTTCCATACGGTAGGGTATTGAACTTTTTGTTGCTCTGCGGTAGTATCTCACATTCCATACCTAAGCGTATGGAAACGCAGGCCCGAATAGTCGTTAGAATCAACCTTTCTTAGCTCAGCCCAAATCAAGGAGACTCGCTTGAAAATCCTCGTCCCGGTCAAGCGCGTGATTGACTACAACGTCAAGGTTCGCGTCAAGGCAGACGGCAGTGGTGTCGATCTGGCGAATGTGAAAATGTCGATGAATCCCTTCGACGAAATTGCGGTCGAAGAAGCCATGCGCCTCAAGGAAGCCGGCACGGCTACAGAAGTGATCGCCGTCTCCTGCGGCGTCACCGCCTGCCAGGAAACCCTGCGCACCGCGATGGCCATCGGCGCCGACCGCTCGATCCTGGTCGAAACCGACGTGGACCTGCAGCCGCTGGCCGTGGCCAAACTGCTCGCCGCCGTGGCGAAGAAGGAAGCGCCGCAACTGATCATCCTCGGCAAGCAGGCGATCGACGACGACGCCAACCAGACCGGCCAGATGCTGGCCGCGCTGCTGGGCTGGTCGCAGGCCACCTTTGCCTCCAAGGTCGTCATTGCTGGCGGCAAGGCCACCGTGACGCGCGAAGTCGATGGCGGCCTCGAAACCATCGAGATCACGCTGCCGGCCATCGTCACCACCGACCTGCGCCTGAACGAGCCGCGCTACGCGACGCTGCCCAACATCATGAAGGCCAAGAAGAAGCCGCTGGAAGTGGTCAAGCCGGCCGACCTCGGCGTGGACGTGGCGCCGCGCCTGGCCACCGTCACGGTTACCGAACCGCCCAAGCGCAGCGCCGGCATCAAGGTTGCGGACGTCGCGACCCTGATCGATAAACTCAAGAACGAAGCCAAGGTGATCTGATCATGAGTATTCTCGTCATTGCAGAACACGACAACGCCGGCCTCAAGGCCGCCACCCTCAATGCCGTCACTGCCGCCGCCAAGATCGGCGGCGATATCCACGTCCTGGTTGCCGGTGCCGGTTGTGGCGCGGTTGCCGAGCAGGCCGCCAAGGTCACCGGCGTCAGCAAGGTCAAGGTCGTTGACGCCGCCCACTACGGCGACCAGACCGGCGAGAACCTCGCCGCGCTGATCGTCGCCAATGCTTCCGGCTACACGCACATCATCGCGGCGGCCACCAGCAACGGCAAGAACACCCTGCCGCGCGTGGCGGCCCTGCTCGACGTGGCACAGATTTCGGAAATCATCAGCGTGGTCGACGCCGATACCTTCGTCCGTCCGATCTACGCCGGCAATGCCCTGGCAACGGTCAAGTCCAGTGACGCGACCAAGGTCATCACGGTGCGCACCACGGGTTTCGATGCCGCGGCGAGCAGCGGCGGCAGCACCGCCATCGAAGCCATCGCGGCCGGCCCCGATCTGGGCCAGTCGAAACTGCTGGGCCGCGAGCTGACCAAGTCGGCTCGTCCGGAACTCGCCGCGGCGAAGATCATCGTCTCCGGCGGGCGCGGCATGGGCAACGGCGAGAACTACCACAAGGTGCTGGAGCCGCTGGCCGACAAGCTCGGCGCGGCGCTGGGCGCCTCGCGCGCCGCAGTCGATGCCGGCTTCGTGCCCAACGACTACCAGGTGGGCCAGACCGGCAAGATCGTCGCGCCGCAGCTGTACATCGCGATCGGCATCTCGGGCGCGATCCAGCATCTGGCCGGCATGAAGGATTCCAAGGTGATCGTGGCGATCAACAAGGATCCCGATGCGCCGATCTTCCAGGTTGCCGACTACGGTCTCGTCGCCGATCTGTTCGCCGCCGTACCGGAACTGACGGCAGCACTCTAAGGCAGGTCCACCATGAACATCCCCGACGCCCTGTTTCCGCAAGCCTGGGCGCTCGGGGCGTTCGTTCCTCTGCTGGCGATATGGCTGTGGTGCCTGAGGACGGCGCCGTGGCAACGCCTGACCGATTCCGCGCAGATGAATGTCTGGCTCGGCACCGTGGTGATGCTGGTGCTGGTCTGGAGCATGAAGGCCGGCGTCCAGCCCGGCCTCAACTTTCACCTCCTCGGCGCCACGATGTTCGCCCTGATGTTCGGCCGGCAACTGGCAATCATCGGCTTGTCGGTCGTGCTGGCCGGTGTGACGTTGAACGGCGAACTGCAGGGGCACGCGGGCTGGCTGGCCTACGGTCTCAATGCCATGGTGCTGGCGGTATTCCCGGTGGTGCTGGCAGATCTGATCCGGCGCGGCGTGGAGCGCTCCCTGCCGAACAATTTCTTCATCTACGTCTTCGTCACGGGTTTCTTCGGCGCGGCGGCGACGGTCATGGCCACCGGTCTGCTGGCCAGCGCCCTGCTGTGGCTGGCCGGCGTCTATCCGGCGCCGGTTTTGCTCGACGATTACCTGCCGTACTATTTTCTGCTGGGTTTCGCCGAGGCCTGGCTCAACGGCGCCCTGGTGACCCTGATGGTGGTCTATGCGCCGCATTGGGTCGGCAGCTTCGACGACCAGCGCTATCTTCTGAACAAATGATAACGGAGTAAGAATATGAGCAGCTATGCCGCCCCATTGAAGGACATGCACTTCGTCTTGACCGAACTGGCCGGCCTCGACAAGGTGGCCGCCTTGCCGGGTTACGAGGAAGCGACGGAAGACGTCGTCGAAGCGATCCTCGA
Organism: Sulfuritalea sp.; assembly: GCA_030247575.1. GTDB lineage: Bacteria > Pseudomonadota > Gammaproteobacteria > Burkholderiales > Rhodocyclaceae > Sulfuritalea. Next base: position 11,127 of record JAOTRV010000007.1, on the reverse strand, counting down.
CGAATCCGCGAAGTTCACCGGCGGCGTGCTGGACCCGCTGAACTACAGCGGCGATCAGGAAGGCGCGAAATGGGCCGACAGGTCCGTGACCATGCCCAAGGGCTTCAAGGAGGCCTACCGGCAGTTCGTCGATAACGGCTGGAACGCGCTCTCGGGCAATCCCGAGCATGGCGGGCAGGGTCTGCCCAAGGTGGTTTCGGCGGCGGTGCAGGAAATGTGGAAGTCAGCCAACATTTCCTTCTCGTTGTGTCCGCTGCTGACGCTCGGCGCCATCGAGGCGCTGGAACTGGCCGGCAACGACCAGCAGAAGGCGATGTACCTGCCGAACATGATTTCCGGCAACTGGACTGGCACCATGAACATCACCGAGCCGCAGGCCGGCTCCGACCTCGCCGCGATCCGCTCGCGCGCCGTGCCGCAGGGCGACGGCACCTACCGGATCTTCGGCCAGAAGATCTTCATCACCTACGGCGACCACGACATGGCGGAGAACACCATCCACCTCGTGCTGGCCCGTACGCCGGATGCGCCGGAAGGCGTCAAGGGCATTTCGCTGTTCGTGGTGCCCAAGTTCATGGTAAATGCCGACGGCAGCCTCGGTGCGCGCAACGACACGTACTGCGTCTCGATCGAACACAAGCTCGGCATCCATGCCAGCCCGACCTGCGTCATGGCGCTGGGCGACAACGGCGGTGCCATCGGCACGCTGGTAGGCCAGGAGAACCAGGGCCTCAAGTACATGTTCGTCATGATGAACGCGGCACGCTTCGCGGTGGGCCTCGAAGGCCTGGCCATCGCCGAGCGTGCCTATCAGCACGCCGTGGCCTATGCGCGCGACCGCGTGCAGGGCCGCGCGATCGAAGGGTCGGCCGCCGGCGTGCCGATCATCAAGCACCCGGACATTCGCCGCATGCTGATGCTGATGCGCGCGAACGTGGAAGCCATGCGCGCGCTGGCCTATTCGGTTGCCGCCGCGCACGATGCCGCGGCGCGCCATCCCGACGCCGCCGAGCGCGCGCAGAACCAGGCCTATGTCGATTTGATGATTCCGGTGGTCAAGGGCTGGAGCACCGAGACCGGCAACGAGATGAGCTACCTCGGCGTACAGGTGCATGGCGGCATGGGCTTCATCGAGGAAACCGGCGCCGCGCAGTACATGCGCGATGCGCGCATCACGACGATCTACGAAGGCACCACCGGCATCCAGGCCAACGACCTGATGGGCCGCAAGATCGCCCGCGAAGGCGGTGCCACGATCAAGGCGGTGCTCGGCACGATGCAGCAGACCCGCGGCGAACTGGTGAAGCAGGCGGGAGCCGAATTTGCGGCCATCGCCGCAGCGCTGGGTCGCGGCATCGATGCCTTGCAGCAGGCGACCGACTACATCGTGGCCAACTACGGCAGCGACGTGCGCGCCGTCGCGGCCGGCGCCGTGCCTTTCCTGCGGCTGATGGGCGTCGTTTCGGGCGGCTGGATGATGGCACGCGCCGCACTCGTGGCGCAGGGCAGGATCGCCGGCGGCGATGCCGATCCCTTCTATCCGGCAAAGATCGCCACGGCGCATTTCTACGCCGATCACGTTATGGCCTCTGCGGCCGGCCTGGCGCAGGAAGTGGTGCAGGGCGGGGCGAGCGCACTGGCCCTCGACGAAGCGATGTTCTGAGGTCTTTCGCCAAAACAAAAAGGGGAACCCGCGGGTTCCCCTTTTTGTTGTGCGGTGCCGTGTCGCCGGCGTCGACTTTCCGCCGAGCTTACATCTGTTCGTAGATCGGCCCCTCGCCGCCTTGCGGCACCACCCAGTTGATGTTCTGTGTCGGATCCTTGATGTCGCAGGTCTTGCAGTGCACGCAGTTCTGCGCGTTGATCTGCAGGCGGGGATTGCCGCCGTCGTCATCACGCAGGATTTCATACACACCGGCCGGGCAGTAGCGCTGCTCGGGGGCGTCGTAGAGCGCCAGGTTGGTGCTGATCGGCACATCGGCATTCTTCAGCTGCAAATGGCAGGGCTGGTCTTCCTCGTGGTTGGTGTTCGAGAGGAAGACCGATGACAACCGGTCGAAGGTCAGCACGCCATCGGGCTTTTCATAGTGGATCGGTTTGCATTCGGCGGCCGGCTTGAGCTTCAGGTGGTCGGCCGTGTTGTGCAGCGTCCACGGCGCCTTGCCGCGCAGCAGCACCTGGTCGATGCCGAACATTACCGAGCCGGTCCACAAGCCTTTGGCCATCCACGGCTTGAAGTTGCGCGCGGTATGCAGTTCTTCGTACAGCCACGATGCACGGAAGCCTTCCGGGTAGTCCGTCAGCGCGTCGTTGGCGCGGCCGGCCGCCAGTGCGGCGGCGGCGGCTTCGGCGGCCAGCATGCCGCTCTTGATCGCGGCGTGGCTGCCCTTGATGCGCGAGGCGACCAGCAGGCCGGCATCGTCGCCGAGCAGCGCGCCGCCGGGGAAATCAAGCTTCGGTAGCGACTGCAGGCCGCCCGCGGCGAGCGCGCGCGCGCCGTAGGCCAGCCGCTTGGCGCCTTTGAAGATCGGCGCAACTTGCGGATGGGTCTTCATGCGCTGCATTTCTTCGAAGGGCGCGAGGAAGGGATTCTTGTAGCCGAGGCCGACGACGAGGCCGACCGAAACGAGGTTCTCGCCGAAGTGGTAGATGAAGCCGCCGCCGTAGGTGTCGGATTTCATCGGCCAGCCGAAAGTGTGCATCACCAGGCCCTTCTCGAACTGCTCGGGATCGACCTGCCAGAGTTCCTTGATGCCGATGGCGTAGGTCTGCGGATCGGATTCTGCGCGCAGGCTGAACTTTTCCTCGATCTGCTTGCCCAGATGTCCGCGGCAGCCTTCGGCGAACAGCGTGTATTTGGCCAGCAGTTCCATGCCCGGCTGGAAGTTCGCCGTGGGCTGGCCGTCATGGCCGACGCCCATGTTGCCCGTGGCGACCCCGCGCACGGCACCCTTGTCGTCGTAGAGCACCTCGGCGCCAGCGAAGCCCGGGTAGATCTCTACGCCCAGCGCTTCGGCCTGCGCGCCCAGCCAGCGGCACATCAGGCCCAGGCTGATGACATAGTTGCCGTGGTTCTGGAAGCAGCCCGGCAGCAGGAAGGTCGGCAGATCGACGAAGCCGTGCTGCGTCAGGAAGGCGAAGCGGTCGCGCGTTACCGCGGTGTCCATCGGCGCGCCCTGCGCCTGCCAGTCGGGGATCAGCTCGGTCAGCGCACGCGGATCCATGACCGCGCCGGAGAGAATGTGGGCGCCGATCTCCGAGCCCTTTTCGATCAGGCAGACGTTGATCTCGGCATTGATCTGCTTGAGGCGGATCGCGGCGGAAAGTCCGGCTGGGCCACCGCCCACGATGACGACGTCGAACTCCATGGATTCGCGCTGCATGCTGACCTCGATCGATTGAATTGATGGCGCGATTATAATCGCGAACTCCCGCTCAACCCGGCCGAAAACCCCGATGGAACACCACCGCAAACTCGTTTACCGCAATCAGATGCCCATCCGCTGGGGCGATCAGGACGCCATGGGCCACGTCAATAACACGATCTATTTCCGCTACATGGAACAGGCTCGCATCGAGTGGCTGGAGACCTTCGGTTTCGGTACCACCGTGACGGAGACTCAGGGCCCCGTCATCGTCAATGCCAGTTGCACCTTCCTGATTCCGTTTATCTATCCGGGCACCGTCGAGTGCCTCATGTTCTGCGGCGCGCCGGGGCGCAGCAGCGTGCCCACTTATTACGAAATGCGCCTGGTCGGCGGCGACAAACTCTTCGCGGAAGGCGCCGCCAAGCTGGTGTGGATCAACCCGTCGACAGGAAAGTCGATCCCCTTGCCCGAGGCCATGCGCGCGAGCTGTCTGTAGGACCATCCGATAACATGGATTCAACATGAGCACATCGATCACACCAATCTGGCAACCCTCCGCACAGCGCGTCGCCGGCACGCGCCTCACGGCGTTCATGGCGGCGGCGGAGAAGCGCTGGAATCGCCGTCTCGCCGGCGTCGACTATCAGGCGCTGCACGCATGGTCGGTCGAACATCCCGAGGAATTCTGGGTCTCGGTCTGGGAGTTCGGCGAAGTGCGCGGCGAGATGGGTGCCACGGTCGTCGTCGACCGCGAGAAGATGCCCGGCGCGCAGTGGTTCCCCGAGGCGCGGCTGAACTTTGCCGAGAACCTGCTGCGCCGGCGCGACGAATCCGATGCATTGGTGTTCTGGGGCGAGGACAAGGTCAAGGGCCGCGCCAGCCACGCCGAGCTGTACCGCGCCGTGGCGCAGACCGCCGCCGCACTGCGTGGCATGGGCGTGGTCAAGGGCGATCGCGTTGCCGCCTACCTGCCCAACGTGCCGGCCGCCCTGGTGGCGATGCTGGCCACCGCGTCGATCGGCGCCATCTACTCTTCGGCCTCGCCCGACTTCGGCGTGCAGGGGGTGCTTGACCGCTTCGGCCAGATCGAGCCGAAGCTGCTGTTCGCGTGCGACGGCTACTGGTACAACGGCAAGGTCATCGACTGCCTCGGCAAGGTGGCCGAGATTGCCGCGCGCATGCCGTCGCTGCAACGGGTCGTGGTCGTTCCCTATGCCGGGGGAGGCGGCGACATCGCCGCCGTGAAGCACGGCCTGTCGCTGGCCGATTTCCTCGCTCCCTTCGCCGGAGAACGGGAAATCCGTTTCGAGCGGCTGCCCTTCGCCCATCCGCTCTACATCATGTATTCGTCGGGCACCACCGGCGTGCCCAAGTGCATCGTGCATTGCGCCGGCGGCGCGCTGCTGCAGCACCTCAAGGAGCAGCAGTTGCAGAGCGACGTGCATGCCGGCGACCGCCTGTTCTACTTCACCACTTGCGGCTGGATGATGTGGAACTGGCTGGTGTCGGGCCTCGCTTCGGGTGCGACGCTGCTGCTCTACGACGGATCGCCCTTCGTCGGCCGCGGCAACATCCTGTTCGACTACGCCGATGCCGAGGGCATGACGCATTTCGGCACCTCGGCCAAGTTCATCGACGCCATCGCCAAGATCGAACTCCAGCCGCGGCGGACGCACGGGCTGGAACATCTGCGCGCGCTGTTCTCGACCGGCAGCCCGCTGGTGGCCGAAGGCTTCGACTACGTCTATGCCAACATCAAGCCGGACCTGCAGCTTGCCTCGATTTCCGGCGGCACCGACATCATTTCCTGCTTCGTCCTCGGCAATCCGAACGGGCCCGTGTATCGCGGCGAGATCCAGTGCGCCGGACTGGGCATGGCGGTGGACGTGTTCGACGATGCCGGCCGGCCGGTGCGCGGCGAAAAGGGCGAACTGGTGTGCACGCGGTCGTTTCCGGTGATGCCGATCGGCTTCTGGAACGATCCGGGCAACGCGAAATACCACGCTGCCTACTTCGATCGTTTCCGCAATATATGGTGCCACGGCGACTTCGCCGAGCGCACCGCGCACGACGGCTTCATCATCTATGGCCGTTCCGATGCCACGCTGAATCCGGGCGGGGTGCGCATCGGCACGGCGGAAATCTACCGCCAGGTGGAAAAGCTGATCGAAGTGGTCGAGTCGCTGGTGATCGGCCAGGATTGGCCGCCCGGCAGCGGCGGCGACGTGCGCGTGGTGCTGTTCGTCAAGCTGCGCGAGGGCATGGTGCTCGACGATGCCTTGATCAGCCGCATCAAGCAGGTGATCAAGGACAATACGACGCCGCGCCATGTTCCGGGCAAGATCCTGCAAGTGAATGACATTCCGCGCACCAAGAGCGGCAAGATCGTCGAGCTGGCGGTGCGCAACGTGGTGCATGGCGCCGCGGTGAAGAATGTCGAAGCCCTGGCCAATCCCGAGGCGCTGGACCACTTCCGCGACCGTCCCGAGCTGAAGAGCTGAACCGCCGGGCGGCCGTCAGTCCTTTTTCGGGCCCTGCTCGAACTGGTCGACGCTCCAGCCTGCCCCTTCATCGAGGCCCAGCGTGGCAGCGAGGAAGGGCAGGCATTGTTCCAGCGTGGCGCCAAGCGTCCACGGCGGGTTGATCACGAACATGCCGCTGCCGTGCATGCCGCGGCCTTTGGTGGCCGGCGCGCGTACGCTCAAGGTGGCGTGCAGCCAATGGCTGGCACCGGCTTTCTTCAGCCGGTCCGGCAACTGGTTGGCTTCGATGGTAGGCAGCATCGGATGCCATACCAGGTAGGTGCCGGTGGCAAAGCGCTTCAGCGCGTCCTTGATTGCGGCGGCGACCTTCATGTAGTCGCTCTTGATTTCGTAGGACGGGTCGATCAGCACCAGCCCGCGGCGCGAGGGCGGCGGCAGCACTGCTTTGAGCACTTCGAAGCCGTCGGCCTGTTCCACGGTGATGCGGCGGCCGGCATCCTTGAACTGGCGGCGCAACAGGGCGAAGTCCGTCGAGTGCAGTTCGCACAGTCGCAGGGTGTCGCGTACCTGGGCATCGTCCCGCATCAGGTTGGCGGCGATTCGCGGCGACCCCGGGTAGCGGCGCAGCGTGGCGCTGCCGTTGAGTGCGCGCACCAGCGCCACATACTCGGCCAGCGGCGGCGGCAGATCCTTGCGCTGCCACAGACGGCCGATTCCCTCGACATACTCGCCGGTGCGCTTGGCGTGTTCCGCATCTAACGCGTAGAACCCCGCACCGGCGTGAGTGTCGACCAAGGTATAGGGCTTGTCCTTGCTGTTCATGTGCTCGATGCAGAGCTTGAGCACGAGGTGCTTGAGGACATCGGCGTGGTTGCCGGCGTGATAGGCGTGGCGATAGCTGAGCATGGGAGCGGGATAGAATGCGCGACCATGAATGATACGCAGGGTATTCGGGTTTCAAAACTTCTTGCTGAACGCGGACTGTGTTCGCGGCGGGAGGCCGACGCCTATATCGAACGCGGGCTGGTGTTCGTCGACGGCCAGAGGGTCACGCAACTGGGCACCCGGGCAGCGGCCGACGCGGTAATCACCCTGGCCCCGGAAGCGCGCGCGACGCAGGCACGGCAGGCGACCATCCTCGTGCACAAGCCGATCGGCTTTGTTTCCGGCCAGGCCGAGGACGGTCATCAGCCGGCGGTGAGCCTGGTTTCGCCGAAAACCCAGATGGCCGGGGATCATCAGCGTTTCCAGCCATCGCATCTGAAAGGCCTGGCACCGGCCGGCCGGCTCGACATTGATTCCACCGGATTGCTGGTCCTGACCCAGGACGGCCGCGTCGCGCGGCAACTGATCGGCGACGATTCGAAGGTGGAGAAGGAGTATCTGGTGCGCGTCGAAGGCGCGCTCGACGCGCGTGGTCTGGCGCTGCTCAATCACGGTCTCGAACTGGATGGCAAGAAGTTGCGCCCGGCCAAGGTGGCCTGGGCGAATCCCGAACAACTGCGCTTTGTCCTGACCGAAGGCCGCAAGCGGCAGATCCGGCGCATGTGCGAACTGGTCGGCCTGCGCGTCACGGGCCTGAAACGGGTGCGTATCGGCCGGGTTCGTTTGGGCGACTTGCCCTTGGGGCAGTGGCGCTTCCTGCGCGAAGGCGAAGCATTTTGAGGGTGCTTGACTCGGGCGACCGGCTTGCGCAGGATGTCGCCATGGATGCCGCCAGCCCCTTGCCGCAGACTCCGCCACCGCCCGCCACGGCGTCGCGCGCGTGGCGCTGGCTGTGGGCCGTCGGCCTGCTGGCGGCGGGTGTTGTCCTCGGCCTGGCCTTCGCCGCCTATGGCGGGCCGGATTTGCTGCTGAATTTCACGAACCTGCGCTACTGCGGCTAGCGGCCCGCAAGGCCCTGAATCCTAGCGGATTTAGCTTGCTTCGGCGCGGCCTGCTTTGTATAATCGCCGGCTTCCCTTGCTCCACCCGTTACGCATGCGGGGGGGCTGTAACCCAACCACAAGGAGATTGCATGCGCCATTATGAAGTCGTATTTATCGTCCACCCGGATCAGTCCGAGCAGGTTCCGGCGATGATCGAGCGCTACAAGACGCTGGTCACCGGCCGCAACGGAGCCATCCACCGGCTCGAAGACTGGGGTCGTCGCCAGATGGCCTATCCGATCCAGAAGGTGCACAAAGCCCACTACGTGCTGATGAATATCGAGTGCGACGGTGAAACCCTGGCCGAGCTGGAACACGCTTTCAAGTTCAACGATGCCGTATTGCGCCACCTGACGGTGAAAACGCGCAAGGCGGTGGTGACTCCTTCTCCGATGATGAAGGAAGAGAAGTCGCGCTCGCTGACCCAGGGTGATGCCAAAGTGGAGGCTCCGGCTGCTGCCGTTGCCGCCTGAGGATAAGCCGGGCAATCTGACGCAGTTGTCGGGTCGCTTGCTTGAGCGTGGCGCATTGCGCCGCACCCCCGCCGGGATACCGGTTCTCGAATTTCTCCTCGCGCATGTCTCGACTCAGGTCGAAGCCGACGTCGAACGCAAAGTGGAATGCGAGATGGCCTGTGTAGCAATGGGCCGCCCGGCGCAAGTGCTGCTTGCAGCCAAGCCGGGGGACGGGATCAGGGTGGCGGGCTTTTTAGCCGCCAGGAGCCTCAAGCGACGCAGCCCGATACTGCATGTGAACACAGTCGAATTCGTGGAAGGAACTGAAAATGGCATTCAAGCCTAAGAGCAAGACCGGTGTAAAGCGCAAGGACGACAAGGGCCGCAGCCTGTTCAAGCGCCGCAAGTTCTGCCGCTTCACCGCGGAGAAGATCGAAGAGATCGACTACAAGGATGTGGAGATCCTCAAGGACTTCATCGCTGAAAACGCCAAGATCATGCCGGCGCGCATCACCGGCACCAAGACCGGCTATCAGCGCCAGTTGTCGACCGCCATCAAGCGTGCGCGCTTCCTTGCGCTGCTGCCCTACACCGATCTGCACCAGTAAGCGAGGACAAGACCATGCAAATCATTCTGATGGAAAAAGTCGTGAACCTCGGTGGCCTCGGCGACGTGGTCAAGGTCAAGGACGGCTATGCCCGCAACTTCCTGATCCCGCAAGGCAAGGCCAAGCGCGCGACGGAAGCCAACCGCAAGATTTTTGAAGAGAAGCGTGCCGAACTCGAGCGCATCCAGGCCGAGGCGATCGCCGCTGCCCAGGCCCAGGTCGAGAAGCTCGAAGGCCTGATGCTGCAAATCACGCGCAAGACCGGCGTCGATGGCCGTCTGTTCGGCTCCGTGTCGACCCATGACATCGCCGAGGCGCTGGCCGCGCAGGGTTTCCAGGTCGAGAAGTCGGCGATCCGGTTGCCCGAAGGTCCGCTCAAGACCGTCGGCGACACGCCGGTGCAGATCGCACTGCACACCGATGTGGTGGCCACGGTGACGGTGTCCGTGCTCGGCGAACACTGAGGCGCATCTCGCTTCAAGACAAGGCCGCTGACGAGGTGTCAGCGGCCTTGTTGTTTGTGGCGGTCGCTTTCTTGCCGAAGATGCCATTCATGCGATGTTGCGGCGCGTGCGATTCATCCACTGCATTTACACATGTTCTCCACAGAATTTCCACAACTTGTTCACTTACCACAAGCCGTTGCGCGCGGTAGACTCTGCGCTTCACATCGGAGACAGCGATGGCCCAGGTACGCGCCTTTAATCCCTCGCAGCCCGTCGATTCCCAGGTCGCCGCGCTGAAGCTTCCCCCGCATTCCATCGAAGCCGAGCAGTCGCTGATCGGCGGCCTGTTGATAGACAACGCGGCATGGGATCGAATCGGCGACGTGGTGCGCGAAACGGACTTCTATCGCGACGACCACCGGCGGATTTTTCGCCATATCGGCAAGCTGATACAGCAGGGACGGCCGGCCGACGTGGTCACGGTCTATGAGTCCATCGAAGCTTCGAACGAAGTCGATCAGACCGGCGGCCTCGGCTATCTCGGCGAGATCGCCAATGCGACACCCTCGGCGGCAAACATTCGCCGTTACGCGGAAATCGTCCGTGAGCGCGCCATTCTGCGCCAGCTGGTCACGGTCGGCGACGAAATCGCCGGCAATGCGCTGAATCCGGCCGGGCGCGATGTCAAAGCCCTGCTCGACGATGCGGAGCAGCGGATCTTCCAGATCGCCGAAGCCGGCAATCGCAGCAACAACGGCTTCGTCGCGATTCAGCCCCTGCTGGGCGAAGTCGTCGAGCGCATGGAAACCCTGCTGGCGCGCGACAGCCAGTCCGACATCACCGGCGTGGCCACCGGCTTTGCCGATCTCGACCGCATGACTTCCGGTCTGCAGCCGGGCGACATGGTCGTCGTCGCCGGCCGCCCGTCGATGGGCAAAACCGCGTTTGCGCTAAATATCGCCGAGCATGTCGGCGTCGAACTGCGGCTGCCGGTGGCGATCTTCAGCCTGGAAATGTCCGGTCCGCAGCTCGCCACGCGCTTCCTGTCGTCGGTCGGCCGCATCGATCAGGGCAAGCTGCGCACCGGGCGCCTGACCGATGACGAGTGGGACCGCATGACGGTGGCGCTGGGCAAGCTGCACGAGGCGCCGATCCACATCGACGAGACCGGCGCCATCAACTCGACCGACCTGCGTGCGCGCGCGCGGCGCCTGCACCGGCAGTTCGGCAAACTGGGCCTGATCATCATCGACTATCTGCAGTTGATGAGTTCCAACCGCGACGGCGAAAACCGCGCCACGGAGATTTCGGAGATTTCGCGCTCGATCAAGGCGCTGGCCAAGGAACTGCAGGTGCCGATCATCGCCCTCTCGCAGCTCTCGCGCAAAGTCGAGGAGCGCAACGACAAGCGCCCGTTGATGAGCGACCTGCGAGAGTCGGGCGCCATCGAACAGGATGCCGACATCATCGTGATGATGTATCGCGAGGAGTATTACAAGCCCGACACGCAGGACAAGGGCACGGCGGAGGCCATCATCGGCAAGCACCGCAACGGCCCGGTGGGCACGGTACGCCTGACCTTCCTCGGCGAATACACCAAGTTTGAAAATTTTGCTTCAGGTTCGTACAGAACCTGAAGCAAAATTTCAGTGCAGGCTAATTTGCGGAACGCAAGTTAAGGCGCGCAGCGCCGGCCGGAACTAAAACAGCCATTCAGGTTCGTACAGAACCTGAAGCAAAATTTCAGTGCAGGCTAATTTGCGGAACGCAAGTTAAGGCGCGCAGCGCCGGCCGGAACTAAAACAGCCATTCAGGTTCGTACAGAACCTGAAGCAAAAT
>JAOTRV010000067.1 GCA_030247575.1 Sulfuritalea sp. | reverse complement strand
TTGACCGGCGAACTCCGGATCAGGCCTACTTCAACAACACGCCGCTCCTCGCGGCGGCATGAAAGAGGCGGAAATCCACTCAACCGGACCGGGCCTGACTGTTCAAATCAGCGAGACCACCTCTGTTTCGCCATCGCGCTCGAGACCGAGGTCAAGCAGTTCAACGGCGAGTTCTTCAAGCGCCGCACGGTCCTTCCCCTCGGCCGAGAGGAGATCGGTGAATTGCGCCGGGCGGCGGAGGCCGATTGGCGCGAGGTCGAGCCGGCGATCTTCGGCACGCTCTTGGAACAGGCGCTCGACCCGACCGACCGCAAGCGCCTCGGGGCGCACTACACGCCGCGCGCCTATGTCGAGCGTCTGGTGGTGGCGACGATCATCGAGCCCCTGCGCGAGGAATGGAACCAGACCCTCGGCACCACCGAGCGGCAACGCGCCGAAGGCCGCGAAAAGGAAGCCCGTGCCACCTTGCAGGCCTTCCACGACAAGCTGTGCAGGACGCGGGTGCTCGATCCCGCCTGCGGCACCGGCAACTTCCTCTACGTCTCGCTCGAACTCGTGAAGCGGCTGGAGGGCGAGGTGCTGGAAGCGATCGCGGCGCTGGGCGGGCAGGAGAGCTTCTCGGCGCTCGAGGGCCACGGCGTCGATCCGCACCAGTTCCTCGGGCTCGAACTCAACCCGCGCGCCGCGGCGATCGCCGAGCTGGTGCTGTGGATCGGCTATCTGCAATGGCACTTCCGCACCAAGGGCGCGGCGCCGTCGGAGCCGATCCTGCGCGCCTTCAAGAACATCCGTCAGATGGACGCGGTTTTGACCTGGGACGGCTACCCGCTGCCGAAGGTCATCGACGGCCGCGAGACCTACGCCAACCCGCGCCGTCCCGAGTGGCCGACGGCGGAGTACATCGTCGGCAACCCGCCGTTCATCGGCGCGAGTTCCCTGCGCACCCGCCTCGGCGACGCCTACACGGAAGCGCTTTGGGCGGCCCACAAGTCTATGAACGAGAGTGCCGACTTCGTCATGTACTGGTGGGATCACGCCGCCGAGTTGCTCACCAAGCGCGGCACCGCGCTGAAGCGCTTCGGCCTGGTCACCACCAATTCGATCAGCCAGGTGTTCCAACGCAAGGTGATGGAACGGCACCTGAAGGCCAAGAAGCCGGTGTCCCTGGTGATGGCGATCCCCGATCACCCCTGGACCAAGGCCTCGCGCGACAGCGCGGCGGTGCGCATCGCGATGACGGTGGCCGAAGCCGGGAAACGCGAGGGCGTGTTGCGTGAGGTGGTGCGGGAGGCTGGGCTGGAGACGGATGCACCAAGCATCGAACTTGCTGATCGCAACGGTGCTATAAATTCGGATCTAACTGTAGGTGCCGACATATCCTCCGCTGCTGCTTTGATAGCAAACTCTGGTATTTGCCATGACGGTGTAAAGCTGCACGGGCGCGGATTTCTCATATCGCGCAGTGAGGCAGATTTAATAATTCAAAAACACAACAAAATAGCTGACCACATAAGAAATTATCGCAATGGAAGGGATATCGCTCACCGGTCACGCGACTTGATGGTGTTCGATTTCTATGGCTTAACTGAGGAGCAATTGCTGGCTGAATTTCCCTCCGCATATCAGATTCTCCTCATTTCCGTTAAGTCGGAGCGGGAGAAAGTAGCGGCGACATCGAGCAGCAAGGACGTGAGAGATTACGCAAAAAATTGGTGGATTTTTGGAAAGCCAAGGCCAGAACTGAGATCTGCTACTGAGCGGCTTAAACGATTTGTCGCAACGGTCGATACGGCCCGCCACCGCATTTTTCAGTTCTTAGAATCCAGCGTTATTTGCGATGATAAGTCAGTGCTTGTTGCAACCGATGACGCTTACATACTTGGTATCCTTAGCGCTCGGATGCACTTGGTTTGGTGCCTTAGGCTCTGTACTCAATTAGGGATCCCCAGTTTGCGCTGCCTGTGATTCAAACCTCTGAATAGGCGGAGGTCGGGCATGGCGGGGATTTTCTGGTTGAGCGATAGCGAGTGGGTGAAGATCGAGCCG
>JAOTRV010000006.1 GCA_030247575.1 Sulfuritalea sp. | reverse complement strand
CTGATCACGGCGAGAAAGATCCCGGGCGACCTGTCCATCTCCGGCTCGACCATCAGCACCCCGATTGGCGGCACGCTGACGGTGACCGGCAACACGAGCAACTTCACGATGACGGTCACCAACGTGCCGGCGGACGTGTGCACCCAGATGCTCACCAATCTGAGCACCGGCTGGACGTCGGTGAAGGTCGGCGCCAGCGCGGCACTGACCACGTTCCCGGTGACGCCGGCGATCGCGACTGCCGCCGCGCAGTGCGGTGGCACGGCGCCATTCTCCATCGTCTGGACCTCGCTCAACTAAGCGTTTCGCGAGCAAGGAAGCCCGCGGGAGTCCGCTCCCGCGGGTTGTCATCACTGAAAGGCGGAGATCAAGAGACCAACCCATGAGGCTCAAGGCGAAACATAAAGTATCGATGCTCCAGAAGGGGATGACCCTGATGGAATTGATCGCCGCGCTGGCGATCATCGCGACCGTCATCGTGGGCGCGGTGGCCCTCTATGGCAACGCGAGTTCCAGCAGCAACGCCGTGGGCATGACCAAGGATCTCATGGCCGTGCGGTCCGCGACGCAGCAGCTCTTTCAGGGGCAGGGGGGCTATGGCACGGCATCGCTCAACTCGACCCTGATCACGGCGAGAAAGATCCCGGGCGACCTGTCCGTCTCCGGCTCGACCATCAGCACCCCGATTGGCGGCACGCTCACGGTGACCGGCAACACGAGCAAATTTACGCTGACAGTCACCAACGTGCCGGCGGACGTGTGCACCCAGATGCTGACCGGCTTGAGCACCGGCTGGACGTCGGTGAAGGTCGGCGCCAGCGCGGCACTGACCACATTCCCGGTGACGCCGGCGATCGCGACTGCCGCCGCGCAGTGCGGTGGCACGGCGCCATTCTCCATCGTCTGGACCACGCTTAACTAAAAGGAACAACATGCTGCGCGACGTCGTCTTTTCAGACATCTATTTGGGCCAGGGCGCGTCCTGGCTGGCTGGTGTTCCCGGCAAGCTGGATCCGGTACCCACGCCACCAGAGTGCGCGAGCGAACTGGCGGAGATCCGGGCCAAATGCGACGCGTTCGTTGCAGAGAATCACAAGGAAGAATTCGCCATCCGGCCGAGGGATGTTGCCTACCGAGTCTCGGTACTCAAAAGCTTGAACGAGGTTGTCTACGTGCTTCGCCGCTTTCCTGAGGAAGTGCCGAAGCTGGACGATCTCGGCCTGCATCCGGGCTACGTAGAGAAACTGATGGAACCCCGGCTAACCGGCTTGCTCGTTATCTCGGGCGCGTTCGGGCAGGGCAAGACCACGACGGCATCGAGCGTGATCTGTGCCCGCTTGTCCAAGTATGGTGGCGTTGCGATCAGTATTGAAGATCCTCCCGAGATGCCGCTGGAAGGGCGCCACGGCGAAGGGGTGTGCTATCAGACCTGGGTGGAGCAAGGCGGATTCAGCCAAGCCTGTCGGCAGGCGGCACGGTGGGCGCCCTCAATGATCTTTGTTGGCGAAGTTCGTGATCCCGAAACCGCGACCGAGGCCCTTCGCGCCTCGATCAATGGCCGCTTGGTTGTATGCACGGCGCACGCCGACTCTGTCGTGATGGCGGTCGAGCGTCTTTACACGCTCGCCAATGGAGCGGCAGGGAACTCGGAAGATGTAGCCAGCCTGCTGTCGAATGGCCTGATTGCCGTGGTCCATCAACGACTGGAAGGCGATCAGAAGCGCTTGAAGACGGAAAGCATCTGGCTGGCCGGGGAAGAATCGAAGGGGGCACGCAACACGATCTATCAGCGTCGCTTCTCGCATCTCCAGAATGAGGTGACGCTGCAACTGAACCGACTGCTCATGGGAAAGAAGACCGCCGCATGATGCCGCTCGTCATGGTTGCGTTGAGCACCATGCTTCTCGCCTTCAACTTCGCTGTCCAGCAGCCCCAAGAACTCGCGTTTCTGAACAAGACCGCGGGGGATGTGGTGGCGGCCAACTTCTATGCCTATCGGCAAGCAGTTATCACCTACGTCTATGCCAATCCGGGAGCATCCGGAACGGTCGCCGATGCCAGCCTGACGTTCCCGCTGGGCTACATCCGCAACAGCAGCTGGACCAATACCGTGCAGACCGGCACTCCCTACGTCTATTCGACGTCAGTTCTTGCGCCCGCCGCTATGGACGCGATTGCGAGGCGCGGAGGGCGATCAATGTTGATCGGATACAAGAATGCAGCAGGACAAATGACCAGTCTCACCGGCGCGGCATCAGGGTTCGTGTTGCCCGCCGCCATGAGCGCCCTCCCGCAGGGCGTCGTCGTAGTGATCGGCCAATAGATCAATTCCGAGAAGGAGCCGCAATGGAAGAGCGCAGGGCAATCGACAGGACAAAAGAGAGAGCGACCATGGAAACCACCCGAAATATCATCGCCGAAATCATCGAACTCCTCAATCTGGATATACCGTTTTCGGACATCTTGGTCGAGCAAGATGCTCCTGTGATGGTGAGAGGTCCCGCAGGCTGGGAAATGATGGGGGTCATGGAGATTCCCAGTTATGACGATATCGCCGTCATCTTCAACGCGCTCGATCCGAATTGGGAAGTCAACATTCTCAAGGGGGCCATCAATCGTCCGATGGACATTGAGCCATGGCGGCTGCGCGTCAACGGATATCTGGCATTCAGCGGCGGCCGCCTGATGATGTCGATTCGCCGCCTGCCGCTCAAACAGCCTACGCTCAAGGCGATCGGTCTATCGGAGCACGTGCGGCTCATGATCGACAGCTCGCGCGGGTTCATTCTCGTCGCGGGAGCGACTGGAAGCGGCAAGTCCACGACGGTGGGGGCCATGGTGGATTGCATCAACGAGTCCAGGCCCGCCCATGTCATCACGATTGAGGATCCCATCGAGTACAAGTTCGTCCGCAACAAAGCCATCTTCTCGCAACGGGAGGTCGGGGTCGACTGTCCGACTTTCTATGAAGGCGTTCGAGATGCAATGCGGCAGAGGCCGGACGTCATCGTGATCGGAGAGATTCGCGATCGCGAGACCGCGGAAGCGGCATTGCTCGCAGCGGAGTCCGGTCACCTAGTCATCGCAACCGTGCACGCGAATACCGCCGCCGGTTCCGTTCAGAAGATGTTGTCCTTCTTCACGGCCGCAGATCGCGATAGCAAGCTGCAGGCGCTGTCGACGACGCTCGTTGGTGCCATAAGCCAAATTCTCCTTCCCCACGTCGACAAGCAAAACTACGTGTTGGCTGCGGAATTGCTGTTCAACAACAAGCAGCAGTGCTCGAAGCATCTGGGCGAGACGGAGAAACTGAACGCGTGGCTTGACCGGAAGGAAGACAAGATTTCACGCACCATGATCGACAGTCTCGAAGAACTCGTCGTGAGCGGGAAGGTTTCCAAGAGCGATGCGTTGCGAGCCGTCACGGTAGATCAGCCAGCACTCAGCGCCCGCCTGAAAGCGGTCACCTAAAACAAGCCCTGACCAATGTCGAACGAGGTAACAATGCGCCACTCACAAAACGGTATCACGCTGCTGGAGCTGGTGATTGCCTTAGGGCTCATGGCCGGCGTCATGACGGGCTTGTACCAACTCGTCGACACATTCAATCAGAACACACGCACGGCGGTGGTGTCGCAGCACATGTCCACCGTCGGGCAGGCGGCGCAAGCCTACATCAAGGACAACTATTCCGCCGTGTCGGCTGTAGCGACGGCGACGACGCCGGCGCTGATTCGAGTCAGTACGCTCTCCGGGGCAAACTATCTGCAATCCGGGTATTCCGTATCGAACACCTACAACCAGAATGTCTGTGTGCTGGTATTGCAGCCGGTGGCCAACCAACTGGCGGCTCTCGTGGTGGCCGAGGGGGGCACCGCGATCGATGATTTGTCATTGGGCCAAATCGCCGCTCTGATGGGGGCGGCGGGGGGCGGGGTGTATTCCAGCGCGACCACAACGCTAAAGGGAGCAATGGGAGGGTGGAGCACCGGCGTCGGCAATTTTGCTAACGCCAATGCGGCAGGCCTTCACTGCGATGGAACCGCCGGGGCTGTCTCCATTGCAGCGGGGCACCCCATAATGGCGCTCTGGTTTGCCGGCGGTGATGTCACTTCCGGCTTCCTCTATCGCAACGCCGTGGCTGGCCATCCCGAGCTCAACCAGATGCAAACGGCTCTGGATATGAACAGCAACGCCATCACCAATGCGGCGACAGTAGCCCTCAACACCGTCGTGACCACAGGCGCGGCTTGCGCGACCAACGGTGTCGTTGCGCGCGATACAAATGGCGCCGTAATGTCGTGCCAGTCTGCAACGTGGCAGCCCCAAGGGTCGGCCTTCTGGAAGGATCCAGTAGCCAATGCCGCCGCTCTTCCGACCTGCAATGCCGGGGCAGCATGGCAGACGCGCGTAGTGCAGACACCCACCACCGGGTCAGGGCCCCGTGCCTACACTTGCAATGGCACAACGTGGCAACCGCTGGCGGTCGATGACAGCGGGAATATCACGATCGCTGGGACCGCGACCATCAACAACCTGGCCGGGAATCTGACGATCACGCCGACCGCGGCTGTGGGGGCCGCGTGTACGCCGAACGGCCGACTCGCCCAGGATGGAACCGGCTTGCTGCTTACCTGCGTGTCGGCCGTGTGGACGAAGGTGTCCGGTAGCGGATACACACAGAGCCAAATGAACAAAGCGCGCTCTCTTGAAGGAACGCTTTCCTGTGGAACTTCCATCGGTTACCCAACAAGTTCGTCGGGGCATTATGCGTATTACACCGCCGCCGGGCAGCCGTACGTTCGTGTTACTGGGAGCTATGGCCTTGGATCGTGCGACAGCGGGTGGGTTGCTGGCACCAGCGTAACCATGACTGATGGTAGTTGCGGCTGGTACTACTTTGGCTCGCTCAGCATCAGTACCTCCATCAACACGTCCACAGGGATCTCTGGTTCTTGGAACTATCCCGGTTTCAACGGCGCGACCGGCTGCGGCGCTGCATGGCCGAAGGTGTATTCGCAACTCTACGGTCCGGAATAACTATACCGCGCCACCGGTAGGCTGACGACGCGGGGTCGAAGCAGATGCCTCGACCACCGCATCATGCCGCTTGTCATCCTCGGTATGAACGTAGCGCCCAGTCGTTGAATGTTCCTGCGGCGCAACTGCTCGCGCGTTGCCGAGACAGTGGGCCCGTTGGAGTGGCTTTCCTATCACCAGGAGCTGGTGCGGCTCGCGTCGAACCTTGGCGTTCGTCTTTTACGGCGCAATGCATCGCGGGCATGGAGGCGGGAAATCCCCCCTGACAAGCGGTTTTTCCGCGCCGTCCTGTGCGGCGTCCTGCGGATAATCGGAACGGTCTTCTTCGAAAGATCCATCATGCCGATATTCCCATCGAAACGCCCCCCTTCCACCGCTGACGACGAGGTTCTCGTAGCGGAGGTCGTCAATCAACCCGCGAGCCAGCTGCCGCGTCGCCTTGCGATGGGGGTATCACTGCTCGTTGCCCTCTTCCTTGGCTTTAACTACGCGAAGCGGTACAACCTGATCCCCGCAACTCTTGGCGGCGACGCGCCCAAGGCGCAGCTGGCCGCCATGACTCCACCGGCGACCGCCAAGCAGCAGTCGGAGTCGGGAGTACAAGAAACCGTCCTGAAGCCCGCACCGATTGCTTCGAGTGAGCCGCAGACAGACAAACCTGTCGTGACGGCAGCAACGCCGGGACCAGATCCGATGCCGAGCGTTGCGCCGAGCGCGGTGACTCCAGTTCCCATCGTCGTTTCAGAGGCAAAGGTGGTCAAGGCCGCCGAGAATGCCGCCGCCGTACCGGCTTCGACCGCGGTCACGACTCCCGTGATGGCTCAACAAAAGCCGGCTGCCACCAGTCCCCTCGCGGCAGTACCGCCGGCGATGGCAAGCGCAACCGTGGCTCAGGCGGCCGCGCCAGTGGCGGTCGCCGCGGAGAGAGCGGCGCATCCCGCCAAAGTCCCGTCGGCGCTAGCAAGGAAAGACCGACAGACCACCCCGGACAGTTGGCAAGAAGGTAAGCGATTCTTCTGAGGAGGCGCAGCATGAACTTCAAACTCATTACCCGTTGTATTTCGGTGCTGGTGTTTTCACTGGTCGCGGGATCGTCAATGGCAGCAAAGCTGGGGGCGCCCCAGGTACTGATGCACCAGAACGAACGCGTGTCGATCGACATTCCGATTGAGCTGGCAGCGGGCGAGCAACTCATCAAGGTGGCCGTGGCCCAGGATCGCGTGTATGGCGCGCTGGGCATGTCGTTTCCGCAATCGCTGCGTAGTGCCGCGGTGTCCATTCAGGACAGGCAGGGAAGTCCGGTGATTCATCTGTCCGGCGGTGTGCCGAAGGGCGATGCGCTGCCGGTTGTGCTTGAGATCGATACCAGCAGCGGACAGGCGGTGAGACAGTTCGTGGCGGCCATTCCGGCCAAGGCCAAGCCCGTCGAAGCCGCGCCCGTTGCGGTGGTCGCAAAAATCGCGAAACCTGCCATCAATCTCCCTTCCCACTCGGCGGAAGCCGTCCGCCAGGGGATCGATGCGGCGTTCGACGCGCGCATGACCGCCATCAACGAGTCGATTGATCGGGTGGCCGAGGGCATCAAGCAGGTTACGGCCGAATTCAAGCGCGATAACCTGGAGCGCGAAAAGCAGACCGCGGCGCTGATGCTGCTGGTCCCGCCCCCGAAGCAGGAAACTCCGTGGCTGGATGAACTGACGATGATGGGAGGCGCCGCGATACTTGGCATGAGTCTGGCCGCCGCCTGGTTCATCGGATCGCGTCCGAAGCTGCCTGCCGGGACGTCCGTGTTTCTCGTGGGTCCAGGACGGACGCCGATCGAAGGCAAGTTCGTGCGCGTGACCAGTGCTTCTTACGGCAAACCGCTGCCTTACCGGCTGGCCGACATGCTCACGGGAGCGCCAAAGCGCATCGAACTGGTTTGGTCGGAGGATTGCGCCAAGGGCGAGATGCCGGTCGAGACGGCGTCGCCACCCGCCGCCGATTCGCCGATGATGGACGGCGTCGGAAGACCGCTGCGGCCTCTTCATCGGCAGGCCTTCGATCCGGGCCATGAATACCAGACCGGGGAGGCCCGCAATGCGATCTGATCGCTGGCTCCCGGGCACGCTCATGTGCTGCCTGCTGAGTGTTTCCACAGTGAGCAGTGCTTTCGACTTGCCGGGGCTGCGGACGACTAAGGAGGGCACGCTCTTTCGGGTCACGTCAAGCGAGGACTCTGCTCCGCATGCGGCCGCGGAATACAAGGTCGTTGAACGCGAGCAGGATGACGCGGAACTCGCGGGGAAGGCGGCCAACCTCACGATACGAACCCCCACCCCGATGCGTGATGTGGTAACTCTGCTCTTGGCCGATAGTGGCTTGGCGGCTCGGTTTTCGGGTGTTCGGGCGCTGGAAGCAGCAATGCAGCCGGTGGGCCCCGCGCTGTTTTCCGGAGGCCTGCGAGGAGCGCTGAACAGCCTGGCGCAACAAGCGGGGTTGCAGGTGTATATCCGCCGCAATCAGGTCGAATTCTCCGATCGGCGCGGCTATCAAGTGCAAATGCCAGCCTACGAGAACCTGACCGAAGTGGCGGCCCGCCTGCAAGCAACGCGAGCGGCTAACGTCAGGATCGCCGGCGGCGTGGTGGAGTTTGACGCCGACCAGGATGGCCTGCGGGATGCTCAAAACGCCCTCAGAGAGATTCGCGCCGGGCGGCGTGGAACCGGTACCTTCTTGGCCAAGATGGCTCGCGACGGTAAGCCGACAGTTTCATCGGCTCCTGCCGCCGATCCGGCAGCCATGATGCGCAAAGCCGAGGCGTCCATGGTGGCGCAGATGCCGCAGGCAACGAAAGCGTCGCCGACGGCAGACCCGCTGCAACGCTCGGTGGATCTCGAATTCGACGGAGACGCCACGGAAGGTTTGCGCCGCCTCGCCCAGCACGCCGGGATTACTTACAAGGTCGTGGCGGCCCCGAAGAAATATCTCGGCGTCTCGTTGCGGTTGCGCCAAATCCCCTTGCGCGCGGCTCTCGAATCCTTCGATGCCCAGATGAAGGGCGCGGCAGAGTTGATCTATGTCCGGTCGGCCCAGCGCATTGACTTTGTCGCCCACTGAAAAGCGTGCGGCGGGCGGTCGCCGCGGGGGCGACACTATGATCCGGTGGGTGGGCGGCGCACTGCTGCTGCTCGCGCTGGGAACTGCGGCGCGCGCGCACCCCATGACGGAATGCATGGAAGGCGCAGGCGCGCGCTATCACATCAACCCGGTCCTGCTGTGGTCGATTGCCAAAGTTGAATCAAGCTTTTCGCCCCTCGCCGAGAACAAGAATCCCAACGGCACTACGGACATCGGCGTGATGCAGATCAACAGCGCATGGCTGCCGACGCTCAAACGCTATGGAATCGATCGCCAGGCACTCCAGGACCCCTGCACCAACATATACGTCGGCGCGTGGATCCTCGCCCAGAACATTCGGCGCTATGGTTACAACTGGGAAGCGGTTGGCGCCTACAACGCCACAACCCAGGCAAAGCGCGTCAATTACGCCCGCAAGGTCCTCAGTCTGGCCCAACGCGCTGGCGAGAAAGTGCGGGGCGGCTGATGGCGCTCCCCGCGCTTTTCATCTCGACAAGCAGCCGGGACCAGGACGTGGTCACATGGCTCAACTGGCTGTTTGCGGATGCCGCACAGAAGGGGGCCTCGGACATTCACTTCGAGGACGTGTCCAGCGAAGAGACCCGCATCCGTTACCGGATCAACGGGATACTCGGCACCATTGGCACCGTCAGCCGGATCCACGCCATCGACGGAATGAACAAGATGCGAGCGCGAGCCAATTTGCCGCTGTCTGACATTCGCACGCCGCTCGACGGCCGCTTCTCGCTGGACTACGTCGCAGAACGGATCGCCATTGATGTTCGCGTCTCCTTCGTGCCAATTCTCTATGGCACGTCCCTGGTCTGCCGGATCCTTGATCAGCGCAATACCGCACGCACGCTCGATCAGATCGAAATGACCGACGAGGTAAAGCACTGGATCGAGATTCTGCTGCGTGAGCCGCATGGCTTGTTTCTGGTGACCGGGCCCACCGGATCTGGAAAGACCTCGACCCTCTACGCGCTGCTCAATGCTCTGCATACCGATGAACGCAAGATTGTGACCATCGAGAATCCGGTCGAATATCGCGTGCCGGGTTTGTGCCAGACCAACATCGAGGGCGAGCTTACCTTCGCGCAAACGCTGCGTTCCGAACTGCGGCAGGATCCCGACATCATTCTGGTCGGTGAAATTCGCGATGCGGAGACGGCGCAGACAGCGGTGCAAGCCGCGATGACCGGGCACCTGGTGCTCTCCACCTTGCACGCCAACGATGCGGCGGCGACCGTGACCCGCATGCTGGAACTGGGTGTCGACCCGAATACCTTGGGGGCAGCATTGCGTGGGGTGCTGGCGCAGCGCTTGGTGCGCCGTCTGGCGGAACCGTTCGATTGGGTCAAGCCCACGGAAAACGAGATTCACTGGCTGACCAGCCACCAAATCGAGGAAACGGACAGCGATTACGGGTCGCCGATCGTTGGTGAGGGTGATGGTGAGGGTTACAACGGCCGGCTGCCGGTGATGGAACTGATCGTGATCGATCGCACGATGCGCAATGTCATGCCTTTGCAGGACTCGCGCCTGATTCGCGCCGTGGCCAAGAACCAGCCGCAGTTTCAGACGCTGGCCCAGGCAGCGGCGAGTCTCGCTCGACGCGGACTCACAGGGCTTAGCCAGCTTTATACCGTGTCGTCCGTTTCGGAGCACCTGCAGACGCTGCGCACGCTCTCCGAGCGCCTTGTCGAACTCGGCAAGCTCACCCCCTATCAACTCGATGTTTGCAAGGAACTCCAGCAAGACGCATCGCGCAAAGGGCAGCGCCTGTCGTTGGAAGAGGTATTGATCGCTCACCGATATTGCAGTCAGGAGGACATAGATGAAGTTCAGGCGCTTTAGCGTTGCCGTGGCGCTCGCGGCCGCGATGGCGGGGACCGTTGTCGCGGCCCCGCCCATGGGAGCCACTCCGGTAGCGGCCACGCCGGGGACAGAGGAGGTCACGCCGTTTCGCACCCTCAAGACGACGATCAAGGAAGACGCGGATACCGTCCGGATGTTCTTCTCGTTCTCCTGTCCGCATTGTTATCAGGCCCACGACCCTATTGTCCGGTGGGGCTCGTCCCTGCCAACGTCGCTTCGATTCGAGGTTACGCCGGTGGTGACAAAGGACGCCGCGAGCCTGATGGGCGCGGCCTATTACTACGCAGTCAAGCAGGCGGCACCGCTCAAGCTCGCGATATTTTCCGCGGCGGTCTATGAGGGCATCCAGAGACAAAACGGTCGCGCTGACCAGGAGGTCACCTATCTCAAGGCCGCCGCCCGCGTCGGAATTGATACCGAAGCCCTCAAGCGCACCGTGCGAAGCGAACCGGTGAAGCAGGCCACATACCGCGCCGCGCAGCTGGTGGCGGCCTACGCTCTTGACGCAACGCCCAGCGTGACCACCGGTGGGCGGTACGTGGTGACCCCGGAAGCGACACAGGGAATCAACGGCAACTTCTTTCAGTTGGTCAATGCGGTCACCTCCAAGCACATGATCGAGACAGGGAGGCCCGGGTGAGAACACGGATCGCGGCATTGCTGACTCTGTTGCTTGGCGCGTGCGCCACCGGCCCGACCAGCGAGGGGGTGTTCGAGCTCGTGTGGATCGAGGCACCTACGTTCTGCCAGGGCGAGGTTCGCAGCTATTCGGACTTCGCCTATATCCGTCCTTCAAATGAGACCGTGATCGGAAACCGATGCGCCGAGAGCGAGGATTCGCTCGGGGATGGCCCGGTGCTATGGGTAGCGGTACCAGGCTATGACGGCTGGCAGCCGCCGGCGGACCGCGAGCAGCGGTTGCGCTACGAGCAGCGGTTCAAGCGCGGATCGGCACTGGTACCGAGCAGTCACGAAGGATTGGCGCGCTTGCTCGAGGTGGCCAAGGCGCATCCGGATCGTCCAATACGGATCGTTGGCAATACTGCGAAGGGCGAAAAGGATGACATCGCCCGTCGCCGCGCCCTCGCTGTCAAGAATTGGCTTGCCAAGAATGGAGTCCCTGCGTCGCGCCTGACCCTCGGCCCTTCGGGGCATCAAGGCGCATCGGCAGAGTCCGAAATCACGATCATTGTCAGGGGATAGCAATGGAAGCCATACCGATACCGCAGTTCATCGACAACCCGCCACAGATCATGTTCTGGGAGGCCGACGAAATCGCTCCGGCGTTCTTTCTTATCGGCATCGGCATTATCACCGGTACGCTGACCTACTGCATCGTGATCGCCTTCGGGGTGCATAAGCTGTTCGTGCATTTCAAGAGCAAGCACCTGAGGGGGTATTTGCTGCACGTGGCCTACCGAATAGGGCTGGTTCCGCTGAACAAGAAGTTCCCTAACGGCGCCATTCACTTGTATCACGTCTGATACCTCATGCGCTGGCTGTTTCCACTGCTATTCCTGTGTGCATCCATCGCGGACGCGCAGGACTATTCCACGGATAGAGCCGCCTCCAAGGCGTTTATCGAGAACTTCTCGAAGACGACCGGGCCGGAGATCCAGCAGCGCGATTACAGCAACGTCGATACCAGCCAGGCAGCGGTCCTCGGCTCACACACGGCGTCTCTGGGTACGCATCGGGCGGCCAACCTTGATCGAATCAACCAGTGTCGCGCCGAGGCCAACACGGATTACAAGGGCGTATCCAACCAGGAGAAGCTGGATTGCAACGCCGTGATCACCGCCGCCAACGTCACGTTTGCCCCCAACCCCTATCTCGACACCGCCAATCCGAAGGGTGCCGAGTTCGAGCAAACAGCCAAGTCCTTGCGCACAGTCCAACGGACGGCGCTGGATAAAGCAGCGTCGGGAGAAATTGCAAACCCGATGACTTTCTCGTCAAAAACAGACTGCGGCACCCAAAGCAACACAACACCCGCCGCGTCCCGGCTGGACTACTGTCGTGCGGAGCGCCCGGTGACCCCCACGACGTGTCCGATCACCGTTTCCAACCAACTGGTCGATGGGAAGATCGTTTCCCACGATGATCCGAGCCTTTGCAGCGCCTACGCGATGAATCCCAGCTGCGTTCCTGGCGGAATTACCTGCACACTGGAAACCGACGTCGATACGGGCGCCAAGGACGATACTGGCAAGCCCGTTCTGACGCGCGTGTGCGGGATCAAGACTCAGGGCTACGATTGCTGGGGCGTGAATGCCGCGTGGAATCTGGCGAACTGCAGCGCGCTGGCAAACAATCCGCAATGCGCTCCCACTGGCAAGGAATCGCCAGTGCAACTGGTGTCCGGCAATGTGGTCTGGAAGGATCTCGAGTACTCCTGTGTGATGAAACCGGAGCAGGTGTCGATAACCAGTGCATGCAAGTCCACGACCTGTGTCGGCGGCACGTGTTTCGATACGACCCCGGCCGCCAATCAGGATTTTGCATCGATGGCCGTGGGGATGGAGATGGTTCGGGAGGCGGGAGTGTATTCCGCCGGCGGTGAGAGCAATCTCAGGGTCTTTCATGGGGACCCAAGCAGTTGCACCCGCCCGACCGGGATAGGGATCGGCGCGAACTGCTGCAACGCAAGTGGGGCCGCGCTGGTAAACAATCGCGACATTCTGCCCGCGATCGCGTGGCAGGCGGCTGGATCAGCGGTGGTCTCGGCCGGACGCTACGGAGCGCAGCAGGCAACCAGCTACGCGTACGACATGATGATGAGCAGCCAAAGCGACTTCTGGCAATCAAAGGCATGGGAGGCGCTTGGGTCGGGGGCCTACAAACCGGGGGTCAGCCCGGAATTCGGAATGTCTCTGGGAGCCTATGGGTTCAACATGAGCCTCGGCTCACAATCTGGCTCCTTCGTCGGTAGCTTGCTGCCCTCAGGAATTACGGAAAGCCTTGCCAGCAACAGCCTTGTCCAAGCCTACAACGCAGCGACCACGACGCTGTTTGAGACAACGATTGGAGGAATGAATCTGTCGTTCACTTTCAATCCCTACATGATGGCGGCCATGATCGCGATCCAGGTGATTCAGGAAATGAACAGCTGCTCTGTGGATGAGAAATTGCTGTCGGCGCGACGCGGAGGAAACCTCTGCGTCAAACTGGGGGAACACTGTTCGATGCAATTGCCGTGGCCATTAAAGACATGCATTCAAATCACCGAAGACTGGTGTTGCTGGAATTCACGCCTGGCGCAGGTCATCGCCGTGCAGGGTGGCGCTCAACTGGGAGGCGGACCGAGATGCGGGGGGTTCAGTCCGGACGAGCTGACGAAGATCGACTTCTCCAAGATCGACTTCTCCGCATTTGCGGCCGAAATGCGCGCAAGTATCGTGTTGCCTGACTCAACCTACAGCGCATCAACCGCCTCACAGACGAGCATTCAGGCGACGCGGGCACGCGACGCAGTCAATCCGAGCCAGTCAGCGGCCGGAGCTGTCGAATCGAGCCTGACGGGCTATGCGGAAGGGCGTGTCGGGTCGATGTTGAAGAAATAAACCGCGACCCAGAGGAAGGACATGGCTTGTCCCTATGCAAGCCATTCTAGATTCGGCTGTTGCCGCCTACTTCACCCAATCCATTTGCGGGTCAGGGAATCGATCGAGGGGGACAGACCCGAAGACCGGGTCAAAGCGTCGGGCATCCCATGGCGACGTCTTGCTGGAAAGCACCCGCTGATGCTCCTTCCACTCAGTAACCCACGTCGCATAGCACGGATGTGATTTGGTGAGATACACTTGCTTGCCGCCATCCGTCACGGGTTGCAGTATCAAAACCCCTTCCTTGTACGCCTCGACGCGAGCCATGTATCCCGGATAGAGTTTCTGAGCCTCTGGTGATTTGCGCAAGTCGAGATAACGGATGCCGTACTCGCAACCGTTCTCGTACAGCACCTTGAAGGCCATCTTAATTTCGTCCTTGGCCATATCGCCGAAGATCAGATTCGCTGCCAGCGCGGCGCCCACATTCAGCACCGCGCCACCCGCCGGAGAGGTCGGCAAACCCGCCGCTCCAGCGACTGCGCTCGGAGCGCCGCCGGCATTGTCGGTGACGACGCGTCCATTACCACGATTTCCTTCGGGGAATCGCGAGTCGTAGCGCGCGATAACGATCATGTTGCCGCGCGACTGCTGCTCCTTCAGCGTGGGACCAGCGCATCCGGAGAGCAGGGCCAGTCCAAGAAGGGCGAGGGGTACAAGAATGAGGGATCTCATAGTCGGGTTCCGATAAGTGAAGTACATAGAATTATGATACGAGCTTGCGCCAAGTGATTCCGGAAAACCTCGCCAATAGCGCGTTTTTCCGCGCGCCTCAGGGCAATAACTAGGCTAGGCTCGACCCATGCGACGACTTGCTTCCCCCTCTCTGATAGCGCTGCTCGTCATGGGGGCGACCTTTCCGGCTCGGGCGGCCGAACTCAACGATTATCTGCGCGCCGCCATCAGTAATGGCGACGCCAGCGGGGTAGTGACCGGCGCTATTGCCAAGACGGTGGCCGCCCAAACCGGGTCAGACGATCTCCTGGTGGCCAGCGTCAAGACCGTGGGGGCGTTTGCCAGCCCAGAATGCAAGCGCCTGCGGGTGAGTCTTCTAAAGAAGAGCGTCAAGTCCATCGAAGGTCCGGTGGTGGATCTCAGCCTCCCGCCCTTTGAGGTCAATATGTGTCTGGACGGCAAACCCCCCGCCGAAACGCTGACACCCGACGTGCAAAAGCAGCAGCGCGAGGCGGCCCTAGACACGCTGGGAAAAATCCCCCGGTCGGCAAAATAGGCCCTCAAGAGAGGTTTTTCCGCGCCGATTCTCGCCGCGTCCTCCGTAGCATAGCCACTGTGATAACACTTGGCTTTCCCCTGCGAGGATGAACCTCACCAATCTAAACGCCAGCTGGCGACTGACATCGTTTTCCAACAAGATCCTTCTGGGATCGAACCTGGTGCTCGCTTGCGCGACACTGGTGTTGGGCGGCGCAGCGATCAACAACCGCGATCGCCTGACCGTAATGCCGCCGACCATGGACCAGCCCTACACCGTGGGCTGGCGCAGCGCGACTCCCGAGTATTACAAGTCGATGGCCATGTACTTCAGTGGCGTCATCGGGACTGTGGGCCCGCGCACCATTGACTACGTCATCAAGAATATCGAACGCTTCTGCGCGCCGGAAGTCGCCGAGGAGTTCAAGCGGCGTCTGAGAGCGTTGTCCAGCGAATACGAGTTCAAGCAATCGACCGCCAGTAGCTGGTTCGAAGGCGAGAGGCTGGCCTGGGAGGAAAAGAGCGGCAAGGTCTTCGTCATCGGGAAATTGCTGACGGCCAATCAGGCGCGACAGGTCACTACCAAGCAGGTCGTGTACGAGTACCGGATCGTGGTCCGCGAAGGCATGCCGGTGATCACGCATTTCGATTCCTATGAAGGCAACGTTCCCCACACCTTGATCTGGCTGCAGGACCCGAAGAAGGCCGAACTCGAGGCCAAGCGGCGTGACGCCGAAGAACGGATGACGACAACCAAGGAAGCAGCCTTGGACGAACGCGCCGCGAATGCCGAAACACTCAAGGAAAAGGCGGCGATACCCGTTGCGCCCGCCGTAGCGCCGGAGAGGACCAAGCAATGAAAGCGTATTGGGCTGCGCTCTTAGCGATGGGAGTGAGCTGCACAGTGCTTGCTGCCGATGTGCCGGTTCCCGGCATGCCGCCACAATTGGATTCCAAGGTGCTCGGGAAGAAGCGCCCCGTCATTACGATGCCGGTGCTCGGCGCGCCTGGGCAGCCGCAAGCGCCCGTCAAACAGAACATCGTGCGCATCAGCGAGGGCGAGAACGAGATCGTCTACGTGGGGCTTGGGTTTCCAAACCGCATAGCCACGCCGTTCGCCAATCCACAGCCTGTCGCCGCGGAAGGGCTGGTCGAATTCAGCGTGGTGGGACGAAATATCTTCTTCATCCCGGACAAGGAAGCGCCGATCGGGCTGTTCATTACCGATGCCAGCGGTCAAGGGTCGGTCGCGTCGCTGACCCTAATCCCGCGCGCCGGGATGCCTGGCCAGAACATTCTGCTGGTCGCCGAGGGCGATACGGCAGCGCGCACCTCTGCGGACATTTCCAAGCGCGAGATGACGGCGCCGGCGTCGGACTATGTGGATGGCCTGAAGCAACTTCTCCGCGTGTTCGTGCAAGGCGGTGTGGCCCCGGGCTACCAGGAAGGGGCGCTCAAAGTCGGCGCGGCCCGTGTCGGAGCCGTTGTGCTGATGCCGGAGAAGATCTTCACCGGCTCCACCTTCAACGTCTACCGGTACCGCGTGGAGAACGCGGGGCGCGAGTCGATTGAACTCAACGAGGCGTCCTTCAACGAGGAAGGGGTGCGTGCCGTGGCATTTTGGCCGAACGCGCGCCTTGCCCCGACCGAATCGACCAATGTCTTCATCGTGGCTGAGCCGGCGGTAGACAAATGAGCATGCGGGCCCTAAGGGAGCGCTGGACCAACCTGAGCCCGGAGCGTCGGCGCGGAATCATGATCGTCGGTGCGCTTGTCGTGTTGGTCGTAGCCGCCAAAGCGTTCAAACGGGAACATGCCCCGATCAAGAAAACCGAACCCAAGGCCGAAATGAGCGTGGTCGTCCCGGCACGTAAGGAAGACGGGCTGGGCGAAGTGCGGACGAAGGTCGAGACCCTAGCTGGGAATCTCGAAAAGGAGCGCGCACATTCGGCGTCGCTCGAAGAAAAGCTGAAGATGCTCACGGAAGGCAACAAAGAGGTCGAGAACAAGCAGATTCGCGACCTGGTGAGAGAGGTGGGGCGGTTGCGCGAGGAATCCAAGCTGACGCGCTCGACGATGATGGATGCGCCAGGCAAGGGCGGCAACATCGCTCTGCCCGATCTACCCCCGCCTGTGGAGGCCCCCAAGAAGGAAGTCGCGGCATCGCGCCCGAAGATTCGCGTATTCGGTGGCTCCAACGCGGAAGCCGCGGCGGTCGGAAGTGCGAGCGCGCCCGAGGCGCAGGTGGCCGGTAGCGGCAACAAGATCACGGTGGCGAGCCCGGGCGCGAAACCGTCCACTCCGGGCGACAAAGGGGCTGCGGTCATGCAGGCCAACTACATCGGCGACGGGGTCAAGAGTGGAGCCACGGCTGCTGCAGTTTCGCAGCAGCAGTTGCAGTTCGTTCCCGCGGGCACCATTTTTCAGGGTGTCTTGATGAATGGCGTCGATGCGCCCACGGCGGGGCAAGCCCAGAAGAACACCGTGCCGGTCCTCATGCGCATCAAGAAGGAGGCGATCCTGCCTAACCGCGTGACGCAGGATATGCGCGAATGCTTTGTGGTGCTGTCCGGCTACGGGGTGATGTCCTCCGAGCGCGTCAAGATGCGCACCGAGGCGATCAGCTGCGTGCGGGCCGACGGTGGCGTGATCGAATCGAAGCTCGATGGCTACGTAGTGGACATCGACGGCAAGGAGGGCATCAAGGGCACGTTGGTGACCAAGCAGGGGGCGATCATCGCGCGAGGCCTTGTGGCAGGTTTCCTCTCGGGCTTTGGTGCGATGCTCACGCCAAGCATGGGGTCCTCACTGAGCCTGAACTCCGGTCAGCAATCCTACTTGAGCCCCGACGTGGGGGCCGCCTCGCAGGCAGGCGCCATGCGCGGGGTCTCGCAAGCCGCGGCCGACTACTCCAAGTTCTTTCTCGAAACTGCCAAGGAAATGCATCCGGTGATCGAGATTCCCAGCGGCATCGAGGCCACCGTGATTCTCGTCCGTGGCGTATCGCTGGCGCTCGGCGGCAGCGGCAAGAAAACCGACAGTCAAAACCGAGGCAAATCATGGCAGTCAACAATAAGCGGCAACTGATACTGGCGCTCGCCGTTGTCGAGCTCGCCGGCTGCTCGGCGATGGGGGTGGGCAACTCGGAGTTTTCGTGTTCCAAGGAAAAGACCGGAATGCCGTGCGCCTCAGTAGACGAGGTCTATGGCAAGACCAACGGCGCCAATTGGCGTCCTGCGCCGGTCAGCAAGGACAAGCAGGTCAATGAGCCACAGCGGGCCGCCACGGCGACACCCATGACCGCGCCGAATTTTCCGGCGCCCGTGCTGGAGCCGGCCCAGGTCATGCGAATCTGGGTCGCGCCGTGGGTGGATGACGCGCAGTCGCTGCACTGGCCAAGTTATGTCTTCACCGAAGTCACCCCGCGCAAGTGGTCCTTCGGCAACTCCGACTTCGTGCGCGCGCGCCAACTCGTACCGCTGCAAGTGGATCGCCGCGCCGAACCGGGCGAGACGCCTGCCGCCCCGACGTCGCCCACCGCCCAACCCGTTCTCCCTTCCCGCTAGGAGTAATCGTTATGCCAAAAACTCAATCAACCGCACGACTCGCCGTGCTTGCGCTGTTCCTGCTTGTGCTCGCCGAACCCGCTCTGGCTGGAACCGGCGGTGCCTTTCTTGACGGACTCAAGCAATTCCTCGTCGATTCCATGGAGGGCACGCTCGGCGCCGTGATCGGCATTTCCGGCCTCCTCTACGGCCTGTTTGGTGGCGTCATGAAGGGCAGTTTGGGCGGCGCCGGCGTGGGCTTCGGCCTCGCGGCCGGATCCTATTACGGGCCGGCCATCATCTCGCAAATGTCGATGATGACGCTGCAAAGCCTCTAATAATGCTGATTTCGGCGCGCATCGCCGCGCAGTTGCGGCGTCATTCTCCGCAGCACAACTTCCCGCCGGTCGCCGAGGAGAATGGTTTGATCTTCCTCGAGGACACCGAGAAGCGCTCCTTCATTGGCGCGTGCCTGACCGGCTCGCCCATGAACGGCATGAATGAGAACACCTTCGCCCAACTGAAGTCAGTGGTGGCGGCGAACTACCCGCCTGAGACATTCATTCAGATCAGCCAACTTTCGGTCCCTGATATTGACGATTACGCCGAGCGCTGGCTTGAGCCAAAAATCAAGGCATGTGCGGACGGTCGCGGCATGCATCCGGACCAGCAGGAAATGTTGCGGGAGATCTCGCTACTTCATGCCCGCCACTTCGTAGGCGGCAAGGAGGAGCCGCACATTCGCGCGACAGGCATGCGCCTGCATCGCATCATTCAGTGCGCAACCATCAAGATTCCAGTGTCCTGCCAGCCCACAGACGAGGAAATCGCCAAAGCCGAGGCGATGATCGAGAAGTTTCAACAGGGACTGGAAACCGCCGGCATGGGATTGTCCCGCTGCAATGCCGGGCGCTATCTCGGCTTGATGCGGCTGTACTTCAATCCGTTCGAAGCGGAGACTAATTGGTACGACGACATTCGGGAACTGCGGGAACAGATTCTTCCGCCAGGCTTTTCCATCGACTACGCGAAGACGTCCGAGATCAAGTTCGGCGACGTTCATGCGCGCATCCTTTCGCCGAAGCGATTCCCGCCACGCATGCATATCAGCATCATGGATCTGCTCCAGGGCGAACCCGAAGGCATCAATAACCAGGTGCCGATTCCATGGGCTATCAGTCTGAGTATCCGTCTCCCGGATCGCACCAAGAAGAAGAACTGGTTTGAGCGCCGCTTCTCCCTGCTGAACATTCAGGGGCAGGGCAATTTAAGTCAGTGGGCGACGCGCCTGAACATCAAAAAGGCCGATGCCGAGATTCTGAAGGCGGAACTCGACGAAGGAGAGGCCGCGTGCGAGATGAATCTCGCGGTTGTCCTCTACTCGAAGGATCCAAAAGAACTCAACCGGATCTCGTCGCAGATGACGACCTACGCGGCCGGGGTCCAGTTCGAGCTGGTCGAAGATACGGAAATTCTGTGGCCGCTGTTCTGGAACACGCTGCCGCTGTTTCCGTCGGAAACCTCGATCCAGTATCTCGAACGCTACTGGTCGATGTCGATCCGCCAAGCCTTGCAGGCGATGCCGTGCGTGAGCGAATGGGGCGGCACGGGGAAGGGGGCCGCACTGCTTCTCGAAACGCGGCGCGCGCAACCGTTCTGCTTCGACCTCTACGATTCGGCCTACAACTTCAATGCGATGCTGTTCGCACAGTCGAGGGCCGGCAAGACCTTCCTGACGCAGGACATCATCACCAACTATCTGGCCGGCGGGGCCAGGGCTTGGGTAGTCGATATCGGACGCGGCTACTACAAACTGGCGATGGCCTTGGGCGGGGAGTTCTGGTCCTTCAGCGAAGACTCGAAGGTTTGCCTGAATCCATTCACTAACGTCATCGACATCGACGACGAAATGGATCTGCTTGTGTCCCTGATGTCGAAGATGGCGGCGCCGTCCGAAGGCCTGGATGACTATCGCCGGGCGCGTTTGCAGGAGGCGATCAAGGCGGTCTGGTCGAACCAGGGTCCGTCCATGACCATCACGTCGGTGGCGGACTACATGGGGCTGTCGCCGGACGAGCGGGTCAGGGATATCGCCAAGATGCTCTATCCCTTCACCCTTCACGGCCAATTCGGCTTCTGGTTCGAAGGTGAGAACAACCTCAACTTCCAGTCCAACCTGATCGTTCTCGAACTGGAGGAACTCAGTCAGAAGCCGATCCTGCAGCAGGTGGTGCTGATGATCCTGATGTCGAAGATCCAGCACGACATGTTCCACACCATGGACGGCATCAAGAAGTTGGCCGTGTTCGATGAGAGTTGGGCGCTATTCGACGATCCGGAAGTGGCGCAGTTCCTCAATCATGCGTTCCGCCGTTTTGCCAAGTATCGCGGCTCGGCGATCGTGGTATTTCAGGATATTGGCGACGTGTATCTGAATCCGAAGCTGGTCTCTGTGGCGGCCAATGCCTCGACCAAGATCATTCTCAATCAGTTGCCGGAGTCCGTGGATCGGGCCGTCTCCAGCGGGCACTTGACGCTCGATCCGTACGGAGTCAGTCAGCTGAAGACGGTACATACCGTGCCGGATGCGTACTCCGAAGTGATGTTTACGCAGGGGGGAGCATGGTCAGTGGCCAGGCTGGTATTGCCGCGCTTCCTGCAAGTGCTCTATTCAAGCCGGGGAGACGCCCGCGATCTCATCATCAAGGCGGTGGAGAGCGGTATTCCGGTGCACCAGGCAATCAATCAATTCATTGCAGAGCGAGGGTAAAGCCATGTCAGAAACAAACAAAGAGCCGGCAACTGTAGAAACTGCGGCGACCGGGACGTTCAAGTTGCCGCCGGTCAACCTGCTGATGATCGCTTCCATCGTCGCCGCCGCGTATTTCCTTACGCTGTTCATCCAGGAGCCCTCGAAAGACGCCGCGGCGCATAGCGCCCGAATAGCGGTAATCGATATGGATCGCATCTTGCGTGCCAAGGCGCTCGGCGTCGGCGTTGGCAATGCCGCCAATATCGCGGCGGAGGCCGAAGGCTTCGCCCGCAAGATCAAGGAGGAAACGGAACTCCTCACGCGCAGCGGCTATGTCGTAATCAACACCGCGCATTTGGTGGCATGGCCGGATGGCATGGATAGCACGGCGACTCTGGCAAAGAAGCTCGGCGTCGACCTCAAACTCGTGGACCAAGACGATGCTGCTCGCGGCGCGCGTATCCAGAATCTTCTCCAGAAAAGCGCCGCGCCCAAGTAACGGCGGGCGTTGGTGGTGGCAGTTCGCCGCGCTCCTCCTTGCCTTGATAGGCACGGGGGAGTCGTTGCGTTTGCTGGGCCAACATTACCGCATTGGAGTGGACTTGCAGCTTGAACAGAATTGCCTGCCGGCGCGTCTCGTAGTGGTCAAAATCGGGCATCCAGAGTCGTTCGTTCGGGGTGACGTGCTCGCTTACCGGACAGATCGCGCGCGGCCTTATATTACTGAGGAGCGCCTCATGGGCAAGCGGGTGGCCGGATTGCCCGGGGATCGCTACCGCGTCGAGCGTCTGGCGTTCTATGTAAACGGGACGCCGGCGGGCAAGCTCAACTTGTGCCAGACGAAGTATCTCCCACGCTATTGCGATGACCGGGAAGGCGTGGTCCCACCCGATTCCCTGCTGATGATGGCGGACCACCCCAACTCGTTCGATAGCCGCTATTGGGGGCCAATCCCGCAAAGGCAGGTGGTCGGCACCATCATCTGGCCCGAACTCCGGATGGGAGCCGCATGATGCGCCGGATTGTGCCCCTACTTTTGTTGGCCGCCGTCGCGGGGGCAGGTCGTGCCGAGTCGCCCTTCTACCAGGACAAGGAACGGGGCTGGCACTGGTACGAAGACCCGCCAGCGAAGAAGGAACAGCCGCCGGAGAAGGTCGAACCCTTGCGCCCGGCGCCGCCCCCCAGCGCGAAGACGCCCGAACCGAAGGGCCCGGCCATGTTCAGTGCGGCGTGGTTGCGCGAAAACATGGACAAGCTGCGTGATGACGCGATCGATCACCCCGATGACCCGGCGAAAGTGCGCGCCTTCCTGTATTCGCAACGCGTGCTGATGGACAAGGCTCAGCGCTTCGCCAGCTCGGCATCGACCATGGCGCAGACCGATCCGCTGCTCGATGAAACGAACCGGATACCCATGGACGCCGCCGCGATCGCCGCCGTGCAGCAGGGCATCTCGAAGGACAGGGAAGAAGCCTTGAAGTACATGGCCGGAGTGGGGGGCATCCTGTTCTTCTTCGACTCGACATGCCCTCATTGCACGACCCAGTTTGCGGCGTTGGAATGGCTCAAGAAGGATCACGGCTTCACGGTAAAGAACATCTCAGTCGATGGCAAGCCAATTCCCGGCATGTCGGTCGGGTGGGTGCGGGACGAAGGGCAAGCCAAGGCGCTAGGTTTGACGATCATGCCCACCACGATCTTCGCGGTGCCGCCCGATCGCTATTACATCATCAGCCAGGGCTATCACTCCGCCCAAACGCTTGGCGAAAAGATAGTCATGGCCGCACTGGGCGACAAGTTGCTGCCAGAGCGCTTAGTGAAATCGCAACAGGTATATGAGCGCGGCGTGCTTACAGCGGAGGATCTCCGCGATCCGGCGGTGAATTCGACCGATACGAAGGCGTGGGTCGACTCATTGCGGAAGAAACTGGGCACTCGCTACTAACCAATAAGGACGATCGGCATGTTCACACGACGATTTCGACGCAACGCGGCAGCGGCCATGATCGGCATGTCACTGACGATGCCGTGGCTCGTCCATGCCAACATGAAGGACGCGATGGACAACATGTTTGTGTCCATAACGAATCCCGGCTCATACCGCTCACAGAACCGCATGGGTGCCGTCGGTGGCTACGCATCGATTCGGATGCCCAACCAGAACATCAACGTCCTAACACTGGATGTTCCCAGAATCAGCATGGGATGCGGCGGGATTGACATGTTCGGGGGATCCTTCAGCTTCATCAACGCGGACCGGCTCATCGCGGTAATGCGCAACATCGGGCAGATTGCCGTCGCAGCTCTCTTCAAGCTGGCGATCGCAGCGATTTCGAAGGAACTGAGCGTCAACATGTCCGAGTTTCTCGGCTACATCCAATGGCTGAACAACATCAAGCTGAACAGCTGCAAGATCGGGGAATTTCTAGGGGGCCAGATGGCGAAAGGCATGCAATTGGATGCCGAGACCGCGGGACAAAACCAAGAAAAGATTGACGCCGCAAAAGGAAGGGTTCCGGCGTCGTTTGATGTGTGGTTCAAAGGCCAGTTTGGAGACAACTTTGCAAAGGTAACCGCCGATCCAGATAACCCGTTCGTAGGCAATATGACGTGGCGCGCGCTCTACCGCTCGGGAACCTATGAACGCGTGTACGTAGGAAGCGATCCCGCACTCGCCGCCATGCTGATCATCAATATCGGTGGGACGGAAATCGTCAAGCTGGACACGCCATCGAAAAAACAGTGCGAATCCGCCCCGGACACTCCGTTGTGCACACAGACACCTGACAACGTGAAGCGGCGCCTTACGATGGCGATGCTCACCGCGCCGACCGAAAACGATGTGCTGGCTTCCTTCACGAATACATCCCTTACCGATGAATTCGGATGGCTGACAATGACCGAAAAGAAACTCACCGACACCGACATGTTTCCGGGCGGGACCACGGCGCTGGCCTACAAGATTCTGTTCGGTACTACGGCCGTCGGGGCAGGAACTCAGGCGGAACTCGATGCTGCGCCAGCGGACCCGAGAGGCGGAATTTTCTACTACATCACAAATGGCACCTGGGGAGATTTCCCAGAGGCCGAGAGATATCTCACCTCGATGACGGCGCCGATGTTGCGACTGCTGGTGATGGTGCAACGCGACCCCGAGGCCGTCAAATACATCGCAACGAAGTATGCACCCATCCTCGCAACATCCATGGCCGTGCAACTTGCAACGGAACTGGCTAATGCCGCCCAACAAGCCTTCAAGGGAGACATTGCCTCCAAGGTGCATGTGCCCGATGGTTACTACGAGAACATCGAGGCCTTCAGGCGCGACATCGCTGATTACCGGGCAAAGCAGTCGGAGGCGTTGGACATGGACAACAAGATGCACGAGCTGACGACGCGAGTGGCTCAGTCACTCGGCAGCGGCAGCTTGAGCCTGCCATCCAATACTGGAAGACGATAGCCGAAGGGGCGCAGCATGGACTTTACGATCTACACGTTCGGCGATGTTGAGGTGTTCAGGGCCGCCCTGGCCGGTGTCGCAATGATTTTCGACAGCACCGGCTTTTTTGTCGGCGAGGGAGGGGTGGGGCTTGGCGCGTTGGCTGGCTTGGGTCTCCTGCTCGGGCTGATGGTGATGTTGATTCAGGGCGTCATCGATCAGAAGGTGGCGCTGGGCGGCTTCGTCATGGCGATAGTCTTGTTCGTCATCCTGTTCGTACCCAAGTTCAGCGTGAATATCGAGGACTACAACGGTGATGCAATCGCCAAAGTCGATAACGTGCCCTTGGGGGTCGCAATGCCGGCTGCGCTTGTCAGCGGGCTCGCGCGCGAAATGAACATCCGAATGGGGACAGCCTTCTCCACTGTCGACGGTTATCCCTCTGGGTTGAATACGCCAGGAGCACTGACATCGCCCTTGAAAATGTTGCTGGCTCTGCGGGGCGGAGCACCTCACAGCCGGGATCTCTTCACGCGGGAGATGAGCAACCTTCAAAACCTGGTGGCCTACTGCGTCGCTGGGCGGAACAACAATTACAACGCCTGGATCAGCGCCCGAATCGCCGATAATTCCGTGGACCTCGTGCTGGCGCAAGCGGCTGCGGCAAAAGGGCTCACGATGTACGCGGAAGCCGGCGCCACAGACGCGTCACTGATGTCGTGCGAAACGGCAGCCGGCAAGCTCGAAAAGGATCTGGGCGATTTCATGTTGCCGAGCGGCAAGAGTACGGCGGTGATGACGGCCGCCGCGGCGACAACGGGCGCAGCACCGGTGAAGATCATCAACAACAAGGCGATGGTCGAACCAATCACCGTGGATGCCCAGGATACGGCCATGCAGATGTTGTTCCAGTCGAGCTCAACCGATGCCTACAACTTCATGAAGATGGCCATGTTCATGCCCTCCATCAATAAGGCCTTCGACTGTGCCAGCGCCAGCGGTGATCCGAGATCATGGGCGCAATGCCTGCCGTTCCAGCAGGCGGTGGTCCAGTACAGCGAGGACGCGGCGGCCGCCGGGACATTCTTTCAGCGACTGATGTTCCACGGCATGAACGCGCTGTTCTTCCTCTGGATATGCCTGTCGCCGGTTGTCGCCATGGTCATGCTCATCATGGGCATTCGGGGGATGAAGCTGGCCGGCAGCTACTTGATGTTCGGTGCGTGGGCGGTGTCCTGGTACGTGGGCGCGAGCATTGTGAATTTTTACATGCTGAAGCAAGTGCAGTACGAGGTCGCCATGCTCGGCCAAATAAGCGGCCTCACGCAAACCGGGATCGGGCAATTCTTCGACGTGCTGCAGAACAAGATCGCGGTGTCGGGCGACATGATGGCCAGCGTCCCGCTGATCATGATGACGGTGATGAGCGGAAGCGTTTATGGCATGGTCCAGCTGGCGAGCAGATGGGGGGCGAAGGATTACTACGACCAAGGCATCAACTCGCCAGCCTATGTGGGGAGCAACCCCATCGGTACGCGCCAGGCGGCGATGACTTCAATCATGGGGCGCCCCGGCATGGAAATGGCAGGCTACCGCGAGGCAGGGAGTATCAATCTGTCGGATGGACTGTCAGGGCAAGTGAGCGCGCAACAGGCCACGGTCGATCAGAAGACCCACACGTTGCAGCAGTCCTTTGCGAAAGCCTTATCGCACTCGTTGGGAAGCACCACGACAGGCGAACACGGGGGCGATTTCAGCAATCGACTTGCATCATCGGGAATGCACCGACTGGGAGCCGTAAACGATCTCGCTCACAGCATCGCAAAGAGTAACGGCTACGACGAAAAACAGACGCGAAACTTGCAGGAATCACTGAGCGCCAAGCTTGGAATTCAGCTCCCGGGGAGCTCCGTGCACGGTATCAGTCTAGGCGCCCAAGCGGACACCACCCTGAGCAACATCAAGACTGACGCCCTTTCTGCAAGCGAGAAAGAGACGCTTCAACTCGTACAGAGCAGAGACAGTTCCTTCATTGCCGGGATCAACTCCGAAATGTCGAGTGGGAATATTGCACGTTTCGTCGAAGCTGGGTCAGATAGCAGTTCGTTGAAGAACGATACTACGTGGGGGAATACGTTCCAGGAAGCGCAGTCGTACACCGAGAGCTATTCGACCCTGCAGTCACTGACTCATCAACAGGCGCTCAGCCAGCAGATTGGTGCTGGCGATGTCGCGCGGCAACTGATGGCTGAGCCGGAGGGCACATGGTCGAAGGCAATCGACAAGGAACACGAAAAACACAACAACTCCCATGATCCAGCCTACCAGGCCGCCGTCAGTGAAGAGTTGGCGGCGCTCAAGCAGACAAACCTTCTCGCCCTTGGCAATGAGAAAGTTGGGGCTCATGCGCTGGAGCAGCTGGCTGAGCTAAAAGCGCTGGCGAGGGTCGATCCTGCAGGATTTTCGGCAGTGGCGTCAGTTATCGCCGGGCATGGAAGCGGAATGACGGCACCAAGCGGCGGGCACGCGCAGGAAGTAGTGGATCAATCCGCCGCAAGGAATCTTTCCGGATTCGACGGCACGAAGGATCCGTCGTCTGCCGCAAGGGGAACAATGGGTAAAGGGAAAGCCATCGTCGATGGTGGAACGGCGGCCGTGGGCACTAACTACGCGAGTCAATCGGCCGCATCGAATCTACCGGACCCAGCTATCAATACGACCTGGGGAAATCTGGCGATGCAAAAGACTCCGTCAGGCAGCCTACTGCAACAGGCGCATAGCGTGTTTGCAATGTCACAAGGAGGGAAAACCCTCGAAGCCCAGCAGCGCATTACTGCGCTCTTTCAGGAGGCGCGAAGCAAAGCCACTAAAGCGGACATGCCCGCCATCGAAAAGGCATGGATCGAAGCACAGACGGCAATGGGTCGCAATACTGGGCAGAACCAAGAGCCCTCCAAGGATGCATTGGAGAGAAACAAAGCTGGACATGGGAACACGATTCCCCAAGGGCCAAGCGGGGGGCTTTGGCTCAGCAAGAAATAATCGCTGCAGGTGGTTGCGGCCTTAGGAACGGCACCGAGCTTGCTAGCCGTTCCGCAATAGTGTTGAATAACGGAGGCCGCGTGCCTCCGTTATTTTTGCCCTATTCGTAACGCTCTTCGGAATCCAATCCCGTACGGAATCCCTGCTTTCGAGTAACGGTTCCAGGATATCGTGGGCGAATGCCTCTCAAGAACGGATCGGAAGCGAGGTCGCGTTGTATTTCCTTGATATCGTCCTGGGTCAAACCGAGAGATTCCCCAACTATTTCGTCGAGAGCGGCGATTGACTCAGACATCGCCCGCTCCAAGCTTGCTGTTTGATGCCTTGCAATGGCGTCATCCCATGCGGTAATTTCTTCTGCGGAAACTGGAATTGGTAGATTCAGGATTGAAGATTTATCCATTGCGGCACCGAGTTGGTGATGCAACGCAATAGCAAGGCCATCTATCAGATCTTTGCGGTTGCATTCGACACCATCAAAGATGTCGCTCGACCATTGCACTTGCCACGCGCCATCAACTGAATGCACTGTTGTATCAACGATCGGCGTCTCGTACTTGGGGTCGGCGAAATTATCACCCCAGGTGATTCGTGCCTCCGGATCATCCTTCACGTGGCTCTTGAAAGTTCTTAGTCCTAACGCATCAAGAGCAAGTCGCAGCGATTCGGATGCCGCCAGGCAGCTCGTGCAGCACGAAATCACGAGGTGTCTAAGCGCTTCGATCTCTCCAGATCGCTTTGCCAATTTCTGATGCCAAGGGAGAAAAGCAAGGTTTGTCGGGTATACGTCGCTGCGTAGTGTCCGCAAGATGCCCATGCGTGCG
The DNA here is from genome assembly GCA_030247575.1 of Sulfuritalea sp. GTDB lineage: Bacteria > Pseudomonadota > Gammaproteobacteria > Burkholderiales > Rhodocyclaceae > Sulfuritalea. The sequence continues at coordinate 173,751 of JAOTRV010000006.1, read as the reverse complement.
GCCAATGCATAAAACCACACATAGACGTTCGACATCAACAAGAGATCAAACGGAACCGTTCCCAGTTCATCGCGAGGCAGCAAGATTGTCGCTGTATTTGTAAAGGCGACTTTAGCTGGATCAAAGATGACGCCATTTGGACAGTGTGCGACACGCGCGACAGCTAAGCCCCTGCTCGGATGAATGCTTTTGTAGCGCCAAAGACTAATGTCATCCACTTGATCGAGGTCAGCGCTGACAAGTGCAGGCGATCCCTGCAACTCTGCTGCCACGATGTTTTCTCCTTTATACACATCAACTCCGCCATCACGCTGGGCTTTTGCTCCTCGAAACGCAACTCCACCGCCGATCAGTTTTCTTGCATCCCAAAGTGCTTCCGTTCCTTTTGGTGGCGGGGTATCAGTCCACTCCACAATCTTGCTGCCATCCTTGCGAACCCAGTAAGGCTTCGCTACATCAGCAAAGGTGTCGTTCGTCCACAATTTTCGAAGAATGGCGAGGCGGGCTTGCGTGATTCGCGTAAGAATTCGACCATCAGGTGAGAAAAGCGACTGATATGGGATGCGCGCTTCGGGTAGGGCGTCAAAATCAAACTCAGGTAGCGCGTCACGATCATGATGGCGAACGCATGCGTGGTCAGCGAATCGGATTGAAACGAGGTCATCCTCCTTTGCTGGACAATTCTCGACAACCAATATGGCAGGGAGAACATCTGCATCAAAAACCTGTCGATAGATGACTTCAAGATCGACGATTTCGCGGATTGCCCAGCGTGCACCCACGGCAAACAACTTCCGCATCTGCGCTGTGTCGTTGCTGTCGAAGAATGATACCGGCAGGACAAAACCAACCTTTCCCGCATTCCCGCTACTATCCAGTGGCTTGCACCACCTATCCAGGGCGCGATAGAGAAATAGTGCAAATGCGTTGAGTTTGCTGGAAACACCGTGAAAGCCTTCCCGCCCGCGCTCAAACTCCTTCTGTGATCGCAGATCAAGCGCCTGATCGCTTCTTTCAGCACGAACGTAGGGTGGGTTACCGATGACAGCATCGTATTCAGTGACATCAATTTCCGCGAACCGGTCCAGCGACCCCCAGTGATCGCGTTCGACCAGGGAATTGACCTTGGCCGTAATCCGCACATCAGGGAACCCCAGTCTTTCAATCTCCGCCTTGAGACCAAGAATCTGCCAAAGTAGCTGGATCTGTGCGAGGACGGCTGAAAACGTGTTCAGGTCGTTTCCGGCAATGCGATTCATGACATCGAGAACATCGGAGTATTCGGCCGCGCCACGCTCAACGTCGTTGCCAACCATGCTTCGGTAGCTCTCTATGACAAAAGTGCCGGACCCACACGCCGGATCAAGTACCCGGCTCTGGCGGGTGATGCCTACGCGCCGGATGATGTACCTGGCAATCGATGGCGGCGTGTAAAACTCCCCCAGCTTCTTCCGCTGCTCCCGGTCCATGAAGCGATCATAGATACCCGTGAGGATGTCACCCTTGATGGTCTTGAAATCGTACCGTGCAAACCTGAATAGCGTCCATTCGATAGCGCTGGACAGGGTTTCATCCGCCACCCCAAATATCCAGTCAAGTTCTGTTTCATCGAACGCCGACGCATAGAGCCGACTGCCCTCCTGGTAGGCTTGCTCCAAGAGTTTGGCGTAGCTCGCCTTGAAATATTGCCGCATGTTCTGGAATGCCGCGACACCACCATTGCAGACATATCTGGTTTCGCCGAAAAAGCCGTGATCCTCAAAAAAGCGTAGCAAAAGCACACGAGCAAGAATGAGGTTGGCCGTTTCAATGGCAAACAGTTCATTCAACTTGCTGTCATCAACCCCGGTACGTGCATGGAAATCGGGAAGTCCCTTCAAGGCGAGTCGCGCTACATGCGGCGATTTGGCGAAGTCACGTTTCAATCGGGCGGATTCACGATCATGTTTTCGGCTTTGCTCGGGTCCCTGAGGGGCTCCATAGATGCTTAATGAGTGCTGGTCGAAGTTTTCCCCGTTCCGTCCAAACTCATCCCAAAACGAGCGAGCTTTACCCTGATACAACTGGATGTCCGGATCAATCCTCGATAGCGCACCCGCGACTGCGGATTGCAGGTGCATCGTCGCTTCCCGTATTTGCTGGAAAAATCGCTTTCTGTTTAAGCGTATGCGATTCGCCAACCGCTTTGGAGGTGCGGCATCGGCGGTGGAAAGCTTCTCGACAGCAATCATGCGTAAATCACCGTCGCGGAATTTTGTGAGTTGGGTCGAGACCCCAGCCTTATTCGCTGCCAAGGCGTCCATCGCCGACTTAAAGGCAAGTTCGCCGCCAACCTCTATTGAGACCTGAATGTCGGCATCTGGGCTCAATGCGTTCCCAGCTACCGGGCGGAAAATCCACGCATTGGGTTCGACCATGACGAACCATGCTGTGTGAGGCCCAACGTATTTGGACTTCTTCTCGAATATCAACTCACGCGAGTTTGGTTCCACGAAGCAATGATGTTCATCCTTGGCCTCGACAACAATCCAGTCGATTTTCGCAGGTCTTCCCTTTGCATCGACCAAGCCAGATGGTGCCCGAACCGTAACGTCAGGGCGGCCGCCTTCTCCAGCGGTATCGATATCAACATCTCCGGCCGGATAACCGAGGATATGGATGAAAATATCCCGAATCGGGCCATACATCGACGCCTCCTTACCTTTCGGCGTAGCGCGTAGTTTTTCTGCAGCAGCGTCGAATGAAAACTTGGCCATGTGTTCTTCCTAAAAGTAAATAATGTCTTCCAGCGCGACCTTGCCCTTCGCCAGCCCAAGACGCATAGCCGGCGTTTTCTTGTCCTGCCCGGCAAGGCAGTAGTTGTAAAACACCCGGAAGATGCTAAGCATCTTCACGATGGATTCCGGGTTGTAGGCACTGTAGCCGTACCATGTTCGTCCGGTATTGCTTGAACTGGTAATTGGGCGTTCCAGGATGGATAGGCGTCGCCGTACCTGCATGAAAAAACAGTCGATGGCGTGCAGGCTTGCCTTGTTGTAAAGCCGCGCCAGATGATCCTCGTCGTAGTCGCCATAGTCGGTCAGGTAGCAAATCGCCTTCTCGGGTTCGCTCATGTTCGGGAACGGGTGAATGAGCCACTTATCCTGCCACTTGCCGATGGCGGTCATCTGGGCAATACGCGCTTTAATCAGTAGTGTTTCTACTTCATAGTCCTTGAGGCCGGGGTTGGCTTGCCGTGCCAGGTCGAATGCAGCCCGACTGGCGGCAATGGCGGCACGCTTCTCGGTGATCGTCAGGTCTTTGGCTATGCGCACATAGAGGGCGTCGGCACGCCGGGCAGCGATCTCTGGCTGGAATGCCGCAAGGCACGCCGCCCGCATGCCGGAGTCTTGATCGAGGAAGAAACGCAGCTTCTCCGCGCCGCCGAGGAGTTGTCGCAAAAAGAAGAAATGGCCGTACAGACTGTACTCGGCATGGATCTGCATGCCACGGGTTGGCAGTCGGCGCGCGTTATCGGTGGTCTCCGAAATCTCAACATCCTCACGGGAAACCGCCTCGGTATAGGTTGTGTCGATGTCGCCCTGCAAGTCCTGCCGAGTTGGGCGGCTCCGGCCGGCTTTACTGGCCCGCACCGCCGCATCGTAGTCGCCCTTGAGCCAGCAGCGGGCAAAGCGCCGAAAAGGAGCCTTGGCCTGATAGTCACCTGCTGCAACGGCCTGGTGCTCGATCTCTTCGGCATCGAGGCCGGGATCGTAGTTGAGGTGCATCCCGAAGACGTAACCAGCGCTGCTGTCGGCAGTGCCGACGGCATGCAGCACCACGTTGCGACGATCTTCGTGGCGCGTCCAGTTGACCACGTAGTCCTGCCGATCGGTGGAAAGATAGAGCCGGGGAATCATCATGCCGGGCAGGCGATTTTCGCGGTGAGCGGCAAACAGTCGGGTCTGCTCGTAGAGGAAGTCGATTTTGCCGTAGAGCCCTTCGGGGCCAATGTCCGCGACCTCGCAAATTCGTCGCATCGGGGATTTGTTCATCAGCAGCGAGAAAATCAGCCGGTTCTTGTGCGGCGCCTTGTGGCCAGTGGTGGATTTGCCCACAGCAAAGGTCTTGTTACATGCTTTGCAACGATAACGCTTGGAACCGGATGCGGTCAGACCGAACGATTGATAGTGGCCTTTGGTACTCACTCGAACCGCATTGTTTGAGCAGTTGGAGTCGGGGCAGGATGGCTCAAGAGGCACGGCAAAGGCCGCGAGGTAGCGATCCCGTTCTTCGGCTATTGCCTGATTGCTCTTGATGGGCGGGAATTCACTGCAAAGCCGGCACTTCAAGACCGGTGTGCCGGCACCAGCGGACTGGATCGTATAGGTGTCCTGCTGCACGCCTTGCGCGGCGATGCCGCGCGCCAAGGCAGATTGCCTAGGGACTACACCGTAATTGGCGCACTTGGGGTTCTTGCAGAAATTGACCTGGATTTCTCCTGCGACGGCAGGAACCCGGCCAGAACCACCAGCAGAAGAATTTACCTCAGAAATGAAAATCCCCTACAGCGAATCACTGTAGGGGATTGTAGAACATCCGCATCACTTGTTCAACAAGTTTGCGGAACGGCTAGCCGAGCTTGACGCGTTCGATTTGACGCGAGCTACTTCGATTCAAGCTCGGCGCACTGCAACCAAGCGGCTGTCACTCATCAAGGTTGCAGCCATAGGGATTACCAGCAGCATCGACCGCACCATGCATGGTTAGCCCTGTTGCTGGATTGACTTGATCGTCCCAGAACGTGTCAGCCTCATCGTTTCGAGTTTTGCGGGGGCCGCTCTGACGGTCTGGTGCGCCTTGATTCGAGGCGTGAACGCACGCGAGAACACCACCCACGGTCAGGATGATCAGAACAAGTAGGAACGCGACTGCTCCAAACGAGAAAGTTGTTTCGCCCATATACGCCTCAAAGTTGTTGAATGCCGCTCATAATCCCAAGATAACAAAACAACGCAACCTCTGCCGGAAAATTCGTCGGCAACCTCCTGTCGCTGCTCGGCCGCGGTCCTCGCCGCCGTAATGACCCCTCGAAAGCTGTTTTTCCGCACATTGTGCGCCAGCACCATGGGGCAAAATCCTCCAATACTTAACCAGCACGCTATGTCTACCAGCACCGGAATCTCAAGCCTTGCTTTTCATCGTCGTCGCGGAAATCCCCGCTAGCGATGACTTTTTCCGCGCCTCCGTGAGCCATTTAATGTCCATACTGGATGCCCATAGCCCTCATTCGACCCAACCTTCGCCTGAGCCAATGCCAATCTCTGCCAACCACCTGGTGTTCGGAATCGACGAGGCCTACCGCAAAATGGTGCGGGACTTTCTGGCCTGTCATCCCGAGTACCGGGAAGATCTCGAGCAGATCGCCGTTGCGTGGCCAAATCTCGAAGCCATTCTGCGCCGCACCGCGTTTTTCGTGTCGCCGGCGTTCCCTGCTGCCGACAAGGCGGATCACAGTTTGCTGGTTAGAGCTTTGCGCAACGGCATTTTGCAGAGCCTGCGCCACTGCGGCGAGGGTAAAACGTACCGACCGTTTCTTCTGGGCTTCCTTGACACGATCGCGAGCGTCTTCGCTTCGGTGGCGATTTACGGGCTGACGACAGACGGCGCCGATGAACGGTGGCAACTGTGCGACGAGCCGATTTGCCGATGGGCCGCCACGATCGATGAAATGGTTGTTGTCACGACATCGCCTTCTGAAGATGAATTGCGGGCCTGTGCGCTACTGCTTTGGGCGCGCGTGCTAGGCGTTTCCGATCTTGCTTGGCTACTAACTGATCATGCAGAAGAGACTCCTCAGCTGTCCCTTCCGCTCGGGCCGCTGACCGCTTCATCAAAGCACAGACCGGGCAGTTCTTCACATCGGTGATGCTCTCGTAGTTGGCGGCGAAGTGGGTGTGACAGCACTTGCACTCAACCAGATGAAGGTTGCCGATGGCAGACGCTCGACACAGGAAATACACCCGGTTGAAATCAAAAATCCACTCGTCTCCGACCAGGGCAAGGTAGCCCTCGTATACCCGGATATAGCGTTGTTCCGGCGGTAGCGCCGAGAATTTCCTTTGCAGTAACAGGACCGAGGTGGCATGCAGCCGTTGGGTCGGACTTTCCAGGCAGACGTTTACGCTCTGGGGCAGTTGGCCTTGGGGCGCGTTGCGTCCTGTGATCCTGCGGAAGGTATTGCACATCATTTTTCGCGTGATGATGTCGGGCAGCAGATTCCGGAGAATCGACGGCCGGGCGCCCAGCGTGCATAGCTTGACGAGCAACTGGTAGGCATCGTGGAAGCCGCCGTCCGACGGGATGGGGGTGCAGCAACCAAGCGGCGGTTGTGCAGGTTGATCATACAGAAGAGACTCCTCGGCTATCCTTTCCGCTTGGGTTGCTGACTGGTTCATCAAGGCACAGACCGGGCAGTTCTTCGCATCGGTGATCCTCTCGGAGTTGGCGGCGAAGTGGGTGTGGCAGCCCTCGCACTCAACCAGATGAAGGGTGCCGACGGCAGACGCGCGGCACAGGAAATACACCCGGTTGAAATCAAAAATCCACTCGTCTCCGACCAGGGCAAGGTAGCCCTCGTGCACCCGGATATAGCGTTGTTCCGGTGGTAGCGCCGAGAAGTTCTTGTGCAGCAACAAGACCGACGTGGCGTGCAGTCGTTGGGTCGGGCTTGATAGGCAGACCTTTACGCTCTGGGGCAGTTTGCCTTGAGGCGCGTTGCGTCCTGTAAACCTGCGGAAGGTATTACACATCATCTTTCGCGTGATGATGTCGGGCAGCAGGTTGCGGATGATCGAAGGCCGGGCGCCCAGCGTACATAGCTTGACGAGCAACTGGTAGGCATCGTGGAAGCCGCCGTCCGACGGGGCGGGGGCGCAGCAATCAAGCGGCGGTTGCGCAGGGGCGTACATGGCAGTCTCCGGAGTCAGTTTCTTACGCCGCGGGCTTCGAGCATTACGGCGCGAAGTGCGGAGGACGGATTGGCGACGGCGAAATCGAGCGCGGCTTCGTCGAGGCGACACGTAAAGACCAGTGCATTCGTCTTGGCGAGGCCGTCAAGCTGGTCCAGCGACAGTGCGGCGATGCGCTCACATACGGATTCAGAGGCCCGGAAGGTGCGCGCCGCGTCGGCCGCATCCTTTTTGGCGGCCTGCTGCATCAACACCAGGAAACGGGAGTTGAGGGCGTAGAGTTCGGTAGGTGTAATTGTCATGAGAGTGCTCACTTGGAAAGTGAAGTGGTGTCAAATCGCAAAGACCCCGTCACGCCCAAGCTTTCCAAACGGCTTGAGAGGTCGCCGGATTTGCGTGCCGCCGGGGTTGGTTGCACGGCCGGCGGCGCCGACGGTGCAGCTGCAGACTGCGAGGTGAGGGATATTTGGTTATCCAGCACTAGCATGCCAAGGCTCAGCAGGAGCCGGGCGCGCATGCCGCGCTCCTCGCCGGCGACCTCGTGCAGGAATTCATGAACGCGCGGGTACTCGAGCGAGTTGATGGACGACTGCAATCGGAGCTTCTTGTTGAGCCGGGGCATTATTAGGCCTTCACGTTGCCCATGGCGCGGCGCTGTGACCGAGCCACGTTCTCGCCGAGTGCTTGGAAGCCGCGCACATTGGCAAAGCTCGAATCCGGGAGAATTGTTAGCGGCTGGCTGAAGAACTTCTGAACGGCGGGGGCATACAAACAGGCGCCGCCACCGGTCATCACGATCTCATCGATGTCCGCGCCGGAAGCAACGGAATTCTTCACGGCCTGCGCCGCCTCCTCGATCACGGAATCACCGGCGGGCATGAACTCGGGCAAATTCACTAACTGCCCGCACAGCTTGAGCGGCTTGCCATTGGTGAGAGCCGCATCGACCAGACGAATCACTTCAGCGGTCCCGGCATCGATGCTGAGCTCCTTGATGATGCGTTCGGCGATGTCCTTCATCACCGCGGACATTCCCCGGTGGGTCGCCTCCGATCGCTGGTCGCTGACTACCATTCCCTTGCAAACAAACCAGTCGATCGTGTTGTAGCCGGGATCGATCACCAGGGCCCGCGGGACTTCCGTGAATTCCTTCGTTCCAAGAAACGCAGCGTAGCTTCCCAATGGCTGAGGAAAGACCTCGCAATGGCGAATGAATAGTGTGTCGCCCTTGGTATTCAGCACCTGCTCGCCGGAGTATCGTTGCGCTACTTTTTCATGGAGGTTCTTGAATGTGGTGAGCGGTAGTCCGAGAACCAGGCAGTCCAATGTTTTGCCGGGCAGGTTTGGGGCCATGTAATTCAGGGCCCCCAGCAATCGCGCGTGGTAGGCATCCGAGAGAGCGAACTTCGTATCCAGCACAGCGCTTTCTTGGTGCCCGTGAAGCGCATCAGCCACCTCCTTCCCCACTTCGTAGAAGCGCTTACCCACAGGCACGATGAACGTGTCGCGACGCTTCAGCACTCGGGCACTGAGCGGGTCGCCCTTGGCAATCGGCGACTGGGACGGGAAGCTGTCAACACACAGCGTGCCCTCTGCATCGTAACTATCGGTGAATTTCACGTGACCGTAACCGACATCAACCGCCCGAACTACGACTGCCTGCTCCATCGCGCATCCTTCACATTGTTGATGGCGAGATTGTCCCCACAGATCCGCCGTTTGTGCGTCGGATTCCCTTGCAGGCAATGGGGGGGGCGGCGCGGAAAGCTCACTATTCGCAGAAAAAATTGACCTCTGCAGGCCTTCGAAGGATCTGGCGCCACCAAATAGTGGCGAGCGCGTTGGCAGCACATTCGTAGCGCAACCGAAGCGCGGTGCGTGAGAACTCTCATCCTTGGCTGCTGAAAGCAACTCGGTAGCGCAACCAGCGTTGATCGCGCTACGGATGCGCCGAGATTTGCCATTTCGGTGGCGCGATCGCTGTATCAACGCCACCCGCCGCGCCACCCGCCGCGCCGCCGGCGGCGCGGCAGTCAGCTTGGCGAGCGGTCAGCGTGATTGAAACTGGCACATGCTTTGCAGACACACAAACGTCTCACATGGAAACGGGTATCGCTTTCCGCTGCTGAGAAGGTGTGCCGGGTGGTTTCACAAAGTAACAAGCGCGCGCGAGGAAAGTGTGAGCGAAAAAAATGTTGACACTGCAAAATCGATATGGTCGAATCGGAATCACTTGGCACCGAGAGGGCCAAAACGGGATCACGCAGATTCTCGTAAGACCCGCCGCAATAGGGGTCGGAACTGCGCCAAATGTCGAGGCGAGCCGCCTCGGCCGCGTCCGAGAGAGATAGTCAGCAGCACAGGCTGTCCGTAATGGACCACCCATCAGCCCACAAGGGCATTCAACGGATTGTCCTCGCCAGAGGTACGTCCACGCCTGACGAAATCGTTTGCTTGTAACGCTGTGAGCGTTGCGGTACCGATGCATCAGGCAACTCAAGCGTTGCTTACCGTAGTACAGGATCATGAACCGCCGCGGCGGCTGATCCAGGAAGCACGCCGATCCTTTTCGGATCTTCACGCGTGACGCGTCCCATGGGGCGCAAACCAGGTGTTCGTTCGGCTGAATCACGAGAGCCAGGCGCTACCTGTCGCAAACGCACGCTGCTGGGTTGGCACCAGCTGAGAAGTCCATGGCGGACAGCGAAGAAGATCGTCGAATATCCGACCGGCCCATGTGATGGGTCGTACCTCTGTGAGAGGTACTTGGTCACGCCAGGCCATGCCTGACACTTGACGCTGTGAGCGTCGTGTCGCTTGTCCTGTGGAACACGCAGCGCTGTGAGCGCCGGCGATTCCTCCTGGCATCTTGGAGAAATCCGGGCTGCAAGGGCACTTGATGGATCACATTTACCACTCCGCCGTCCCGCCATACCCCCCGATTCCTGCCTTGCGCGGCTCACGCGAGGCGCCTGCACGTCCGCACCGCGAGCGGACGTTCCCGTCTTTCCCTTCATTCAGGAGCAGTCATGCACTCAACCGAACTCGATCGACAAGCCCGTCCGGGCCGCAAGCACGCGCACGCCTACCAGGGCGGGCCTCCGCTCGTCCAGAGAAAAGTGTCGCCGGGTGACCACGACGAGAAGCCTCCGCGATCGCACCGCAACAGCCCTGTCCGCAAGCTTGACCGCTTCGATCTCGTTGTCCGGGACACGCCGGGCTGGGGCGAATGCTGGGCTGAGCTGCGTCCCCGAAAGAAGTCCACACCCCCCTCGTCCATCAAGGAGCGTCACGATGACTAAAGCACTTGCCAACCAGGTATTGACGCCACAGTTCCGTGCGGAGCTCGCCCGTCTCATTGGTCCCCACAACCGAAAGGCGCATGATCGACGCGGGGGTGTCAAGCGCGATTGCTCCTCGGCTACGCGCGACGACCGTGAGTCGATCCTGCTCCTGGTGTTCGCCGAGCTCTGGAAGTTGGGCTACAAGCTCAAGAGCCCGACCGGTCTTCGTGAGAAGCATCTCCACGCCCTCGCCACTCATTGGCATTCCAAGAACCTGGCGGCCTCGACCCTGCACAAGCGCTTTTGCACGCTGCGCGTCTTTGCTGGATGGGTGGGTAAGCGTGGGCTGGTCGGCGATATCGAAACCTACTTCGAGGATCCGGCGGCGCTCAAGCGCTCCATCGTGACCACCAAGAGCCGCGCCTGGGAAGATGCGGGGGTTGATGTCGCGGCCATGATCCAGCAGGCGACGACGATCGACGAGCGCTTCGGCCTGTACCTGTCCCTGCAGCACCATTTCGGCCTGCGCGTGAAAGAGTCGATCCAGTTGCGCCCGCTGCATAGCGCGTTCGATGAGGGCGTGCTGGAGGTGTATGAGGGAACCAAAGGTGGGCGCCCGCGCCTCGTCCCGATCGAGACGCCTGCCCAACAGGAGGTGGCCACCTGGGCACGGAAGGTGGCTGCCAAGAGCAGGACCGGCCGCATTCGTTGGCCGGGGCATACGTGGATCCGGGCGCACGATCGCTTCTACAACCTGATGAAGAAGATCAAGGCGACCAAGGCGCAGCTGGGGATTACCGCGCACGGCTTGCGTCATGGGGATGCCCAGCGCGCGTACGCCAAGACATCTGGATGCCCGAGTCCGGTTCATGGGGGCGCACCGGGGAAGCTCGACTGGGCGACGCATCACTATGCCGCGATCAAGGTGTCCTGTCGGCTCGGGCACAACCGTGCGGACGTTCTCGGCTACTACGTAGGTTCGCCCGGACACTCCCTGCGCACGACGGTGCTTCCCTCCCGAATCGGGCCGCTCGGTGTCGCCGGGGTGTCGCCCACTCAAACGGTAGGGGTCTAGCCATGAATAAGTGGAAGAAAGTGTTCCTCATCGGCTTCCCTGTGATGCCGGCGCCCGCACGGCTGCCGGAGTTGCCGGATGACCATCCGGATGTCGTTCTATGGGCGAAGATCGCCGCCGAATCGAACCGGCGCAACGAAGATGTGGCAGATCTGATTCCTCGTCTTCTGCAAGAAGCGCTGGGCGAGCGAGCACTGGCGCGCGCCCAGCGCGCCGACCGGGAAGCGCTGGATCACACGGAAGAAGCGTTTTTCATCTGTTACCGCGCAGCCCTTATGGCTTGCTACCACCACACCCCACGCTGTGTGCCGAGCGATCTTCAGGTGTCCCGGCAGATCCACCAGTTGCTGCTCACCCCCTCCGAGCGCGAAGAAGCCAAGCAGGCCCGGCGCTGGAAAACGCTCCTGCGAACCGCCACGCCCTACAACCGCTTGCCGTGCTGACTGCGCGAATGACTGATAGGAAAGGAATCCCAATGACCGCGACCACCGACTTCACCACCCCAAGCCTCAACCTCAGTTCTCTCCTGGCGGACCTCGCCGCCTCATCGGCCTTGCTGCGCCTGCAACGCCAGTCGGCCGCGAGGCCCGAGGGCGGAATTGGTATTCAGCCGGCGACCACCCGGGAAGCGCGTCTTGACGCCGTGCTGCGCTATTCGATGGGGAAGCTTGGGCGGATCTGCCGGCGCGACGACCAGGATATTCGTCACAGTCCCTTTTGGATATTGCTCGAACATCGAGAGTGCTACGAGACCGCCTTCGAGACCCAGCTTCTCGTTTTCGAAGAGTCCGCGGCGCCTGCGAGCCGCACCGGCGCCGGCCACCCGGCCTCGTCCATCGCGAACGGGGGAGGGATGTGATGGGGCGGACCGCGACCCGGTCCCGGGGCGTCGATACGCGTTCCGGTCACCCATCCGCTCCTTGTCTTCCTGGAAATCCCTCCGCTGCTGCTGTTTTTCCGCGCCGATCGAAGGGGGTTCCGCTCCTACTATTTCCCTCCACTTTCCCTGGACGTGTCCGATGATGGCCGTCACACATGTCGCACTGGGCGCCGTGGCCGGAATTGGCTGGGCGGCGCTGGCAGAGGGGGCGCTGCTTCCGGCGGTGGTCGCCAGCATCGCCGGATCCCTGCTGCCCGATATCGATCACCCCAAGAGCTGGCTCGGCCGGCGGCTGCCTTTCGTGTCCTGGCCGCTGGCCGCCGTGGTGGGTCATCGCGGCATTACCCATTCACTGCTGGCCACGGTCGCCTGCCTGGCGCTCCTCTGGGAGGCCGGGCATACCGCCGTGGCGGCCCCGGCGGCCCTGGGCTATCTGTCCCACCTGGCCGCCGACTGGTGCACACATGGCGGCGTGCCTCTGTTGTGGCCGTCCCTCAAGCATTACCACGCGCCCGTCACGGTGCGCACTGGAAGCATCGCCGATCTGTCGCTGGCAGCCGTGTTGTGGCTGGGCGCCGGATGGTATCTCGCAGTTCCCCATTGATCGTCCACCAAGGAGAATCACCATGCCCCACGACCACGCTGCCGCCCCCCTTCTGGCATTGCTTCAGTTCATGAAGGGCCGCGATGTTTCGAAGATGACACGGCCGGACCTCAAGGCCTTTCGCAAGGAGGCCGTCGAGCGGTTCGGCGACGCGGCCACCCGGCTCTACTCGCACATCCTTGCGGGGATTCCCGACGAGCAGTTCCGCAGCCACATGCCTTTCCCGTATCCAGGTGACTCCAAGCCGGCGAACGAGCCAGTCGTCGCTGAGGCGGTCCTCATCCCGTCGTACCGTTTCATGGAATTCAAGGCGGCTTCCACCAAGCCCACCGGCGTGCACGACTTGCTCGAGCTGGAACCGGCAACCCTTTGCCTCGGCTTGCACGCCCAGAATGAGATAGAGCCCGAACCTGTGATTTACCTCGCGCTCTCCTGCGACGATGAACCGGCGCAGCAGCGCATCGAGGAGGCCGTGAAGCAGTCCGCCGCCGACCTGCAGGCGGCATGCGAGCGCGCCAGTTCCTTTATGGTGTTTTCGCGCGGCGACGCCGAGGTGGCGACCGCCAATCCCCCCGATCTCCGTGCCGCCATGAAGCAGTGTGTCGCGCAGGTGCTGGCGAAGGTCGGCGGCCGTCAGTTCATTTACCCCGAGCCCTTCGGCCTTGAAGTGGTCATCAAGTCGGACACGCCGCCCGAAGCGGTGGCGGCGGCCGTGCGCGCGCTCATCCTGCTCTACCGCGCCGTAACGTCCCCCGTACCGCACCGCGGGGTAGCAGCCACCCGGCCGGGATCGGCTCCGCATCCCCTCCCTTGAGTCTGGCGAGGAGCACGAGTCATGCTGCAGATCATTCTGAGACAAGGAACTGCTGATAGCGCCCCGACCGTGCTCCCGAGGGGCCTCAGCACGCCCGTCTGGTCGGGTAAGCGCGACACCGAGATCACGCCGGAAGACGCCGCGTCCATGCTGGACTATACGGAGCGCGAGGCGGAGCTGGCCGGCTGGTGGGACACCCTGGAGACGGGCGAGCTGACGGCGGTGACGCACCGCAATCCGTTCCACCCGGCGTTCCTGGGTGGCTTGCTGCATCGGCTATGGGACTCGCACTATCGCAATGGGGTGGCGCAAGCGCAGGTGGGGGAGGCGAGAAATCGGCGCGCGCCTGCCCCCGATTCCGTAGGATGGTTCGCATGACCACGGACACCGGAAACCCCATGCAGAACTACCACGATCTCCTGCGCCTCACCCTTGAGCAGGGGGTGGATCAATTCAACACCCGCACCGGCAAGACCTGCCGCGCCCTCGTCGGGCACCAGCTGCAGTACGACCTGCGCGAGGGCTTTCCTGCGCTGACCACGCGCAAGCTGCCCTTCAAGAACATCGTCGGCGAGCTGCTCGGCTTCTTCCGCGGCAGCGACAGCGCCGCCGACTTCAGGGCGCTGGGGTGCACCTTCTGGGACCGGAACGCCAACGAGACGGCGGCCTGGCTGGCCAATCCCCATCGCGCCGGGCGTACGGACTTTCTCGGACGCATCTACGGCAAGCAATGGACGGACTGGCGCGACAGCCGGGTGGCGGGCTCCCGCGAGGAACGCGACGCGCTTCTGGCCGGCGGCTACACCGAGCGCCTCCATGATCCCGCGCAAGGCATGTGGCTCATGGAGCGCGGCATCAACCAGCTGGAAGACGCGCTGCGCAAGCTCCTGACCGACCCGTCCGACCGCCGCATCATCGTCTCGGCGTGGCGCCCGACGAATTCGACCGCATGGCCCTGCCGCCGTGCCATATGGATTACCGGTTCGTCGCCTTCGACAATCCGCGCGTGCTCAATGTCGTGGTGACCTTGCGCAGCTGGGATCTGTTCCTCGGCGGTCCCGCGAACATCGCCTCGACGGCGATCTTCCTCGCCGTCATGGCGCGGCTCGCGGGCTATGAACCGGGCGTCGTGACGGTTCAGGCGGCCAACGTCCATATCTATCTTCCCGACCACCTCGACGCGGTGCGCGAGCTGCTGGGGCGCAAGCACTTCGACGCGCCGCACCTCGCGCTCGCGGAGCGCATCCGCCCGATTCGCGACCTCGACGGGATCGCGGGCGCCTTCGCGCGCATCGAGCCCGCCGACCTCACCCTGGTGGGCTACGAGTGCCATTCGCCGATCAAGGCCGCGATGGCCGCCTGAGGAAATGAAATGACCGGAACATCCGACGTTGCCTCCCCGGACCCTCTCTTCGTTGAGGGTTCCGGGCATGAGTGAAGGTATCAATTTGCAGCGCGCCCATGCGCTGGAGCCGGGTTATCGGGTCACGCGTCTCGGCCGCTGCCGCGTGGTTGAAGGCCCCGTACCCGTGGAAGACCTGTCCATGCTTTGCCATGGTCTCAGCAAGAAAGCCCTGATCGCGATCGATCTTGCGGACCTCATCGGCGCGACGCTGGTCATTGGCGAACCGAAGGATCTGGAGTGGCTGCGGGCGCACCGGGGAAGCCTGCCGATTTCCGCGACGCGCCAGCACGACGCCAGCACCGCAGTCCGCCTGGGACTCTCCGAAAGTCTCGTGCGCTGGTTGCGCGAGGGGGAGCGCGGAGCCTCGTCCAACGCGCTGTGTCAGGCCATTTTCGGGGTTCCCCCGGGAAAGGTCTTGACCGAGCATCCGCGCGACCCGGACGATCTGCGCCGTTGCATGGCCTTTCTTGACGCAGCGGACATAACGGACATCGAGCCGTTTCGCGCCATGATCGCCGCGCGGTCGCCTCAATGGGCCGCCCTGATCGCCCGCTGGGAAGAACTGCTGGAGTGCTACGAGAACGAACCCCGATTGGGCAAAAAGACGCCGGGCCCGAGCCGGACCTATGCGCTCATGACGGAGATCCTCGGGGGCGCGCATGGCTGAACAGACCGCGATTGCGTGGTGCGATGCCACCTTCAATCCATGGTGGGGCTGCGCCAAGGTCTCGTCGGGCTGCGACTTCTGCTACGCGGAGGCGTTCGACCATCGAACCGGAGGCGACCACTGGGGTCCGCGCAGGACACCCCGCGTGATGAGCGACCGAAACTGGCGCGAGCCGCTTCGCTGGCAGCGCCGCGCCGAGGAAACCGGGGTGCGCCGCCGGGTGTTCTGCGGGTCCATGTGCGACTGGGCGGACAAGAACGCGCCGGCCGGGCAGCGCGATCGATTGTGGGAACTGATCCGCGCCACACCCGATCTCGACTGGCTGCTGCTGACCAAGCGCGCGCCGAACATCGCCCGCTGCCTCCCCGGCGATTGGGGTGAGGGCTATCCGAATGTGTGGCTGGGCGTCACCGTGGAGGACCGCCGGCACGGCCTGCCGCGCATCGAGCACCTGCGCCGCATTCCCGCCCGGGTCCGCTTCCTGTCGATCGAGCCGCTGCTCGAGGATCTGGGCCGGCTGGATCTGCGCGGCATCCAGTGGGCCATCGTGGGCGGCGAATCCGGTCCCCACGCCCGTCCGATGGAAGCCGCCTGGGTCGAGAGCCTTCAGCAGCAGTGCGATGCCGCGGGCGCGGCGTTCTTCTTCAAGCAGTGGGGCGGCCGCGGTCACGACAAGGGAGGATGCGCCATCGGAGGGATCGAAATCAAGCAGTGGCCGGCGATCGTGCGGGCAGCCGTCTCCGCGATGGTGCCGCCGTCCATGGTGTCCGCACCATGAGTGAGCAGCGTCTCACCGGTGCGGCCTCGCCTGCCGGCGGCGGCATCTATTTCGCGTCGAAGGTCATCCATGCGCCGCGCTGGCGAGCCTTGCGCGCGGGCGGGGTGCCCACGATCTCGACCTGGATCGATGAAGCGGGGGAGGGCCAGACGGCCGACTACGCGGAACTGGCCGAGCGCTCCCTGCGGGAAATCGCGCGAGCCACCGCCGTCGTGCTGTATTGCGAACCGGGAGAGCTCCTGAAGGGCGCGTTGCTCGAAGCGGGAGCCGCCTTGATGCACGGCACGCCGGTGCTGTGCGTGGGCGAGTGCGACAGCCTGAGCCGGGTGTTTCGCAAGCATCCGTTCTGGCGGGAATACCCGACCGTGGACACTGCGCTCGCCGCCGCTTTGCATTACCGCCATCATGGCCTTTCGCACCATCACCCTGATGATGATGCCGGCAAGGGAGGAACGTAGATGCCGGTCTATGTCGATCAGGCGGCGACCCCCTACCGGCGCATGCGCATGGCCCACATGCTGGCGGACACGCTGGAGGAACTGCACGCCATGGCCGACCGCGTCGGTCTCAAGCGGGAGTGGTTTCAGCATGACGGCAAAACCCCGCATTACGATCTGTGCCAGGCCAAGCGGCGGCTCGCCCTCGCCGCCGGCGCCGTCGAAATCAACCGCCGCCAGACGGTGGCGCTCATTCGCGCGTGGCGCGTCAGGCAGCAATCACCCTGCGCCGCGGCCCTCTCTGATGTCTGTTGAAGGAATGTTCATGAACCTGTCGCATTGCACCTTGACCGGCGTCGATGACGCGACCGACCTCACCCGTCTTGCCGGCCTCTCGCGGGATTACCCGATCGTCGAATGGGGCTTCCTCTACTCCCCCAAGCGTCAGGGACAGCCCGGCCGGTACCCGTCCGTCGCCACGCTGCAGCGGGCCTTCCGCGAGTTGCCGGCGGACGTCCGCGTCGCGCTGCACGTCTGCGGCGAGGGCGTTCCCGACCTTCTGGCGGGCGAATCCGTGGTTCGCGAGCTGGTCAGCCGGGTCGCCGCGCGCGGCGGGCGCGTGCAGCTCAACTTCAATCAGCACCGCAAGCCGGTCGATCTCATCGATCTGCGCCGGTTTCTCGACGCCATGCCGGCGACCACCGTCATCACCCAGCACAACAGCGCCAATCAGGACGTCTGGCGGGAATTGCACGATCGGGAGAATCACGCGGTCCTGTTCGACGCCTCGGGCGGAAACGGCGTGCTCCCCGCACAGTGGCCGCATCCGCTCCCGGAGGTCGCCTGCGGTTACGCCGGAGGCCTCGGGCCGGACACGCTCTACGAGCACCTGGCGAGGATAGACCGCGCGGCCGAAGCCCGTCCGTTCTGGATCGACATGGAAGGCCGCCTGCGCGCTGGCGATCGTGAAGGCATCGACCGCCTGAGCCTGGATCGCTGCCGCTTCTGCCTTGAGATCGTGGCGTTGCGCAGCGCGTTCCCGGCGGCCTGCGGGACGGAGAGCCACGAAGCCCGGACGCCGCAAACGGCCGCCGCCTGACGTTGATGGAAACCAACGCACGAGGGCGCCCGTGAGCCAGGCGCTGGCCCAACGCCTGATCGACACGCTCCCGTTCGGGCGCGCGGATCTCTTCAACCCGTGGCGCGACCAATGTCCGCACGACGCCGTCCCGGATGGACCGGCAGCGCGGATGGACCGTCTTGCCCGGCACCTCGACTGCGATCCCGACCTCATTCTGGTGGCCGAAGCGCCGGGCTATCGGGGCTGTCGCTACAGCGGCATCGCCTTCACCAGCGAACGGCTCCTGCTCGACGGCGCGATTCCGCGCGTGCCGCCGCTGTTGCACCGGCTATCCAGGCGCGAGCGGCCGTTTTCCGAACCGTCGGCGACGATTGTGTGGCGGACCCTCTACCGCCTGGGGCTCGCGGAACGTACCGTGCTCTGGAACGCCGTCCAGCTCCATCCGCATCGGGCGGGAGAGCCGTGGTCGAACCGCACGCCGACGCCCGGCGAGATTGCGCTGGGCGAGCCCGCCTTGCGTCTGCTGCTCGAGCACTTCCCGCGCGCACGAATCGTCGCGGTGGGCAAGAAGGCGGAAGGGCTGCTCGCCGCCATCGGCATCGTGCCGCTGGCCACCGTGCGGCACCCGGCCAACGGCGGGGCGACGGCCTTCGCCGCCGGGATGAAATCCTTGGAAGGACGGGAGGACATATGAGCACAGAATACCGACGGGCCCTGCTTCAGCGGGCCAACGACGATTACCGCCCGGGTCTCGTCATGATCGATGCGGAGCGCGTTCGCGCGATTCAGTGGGAGGCGAGCGGGGCCGACGCGATGGTCATCCGGATCAACGGTCCGGCAGGGACCTCGCCCTCGAGCGCCCTGCCGTTTCTGGTTGCGATGACCAGCATCAACTACCGCTTCTGGGATCGTCAGCGGGACGGCACGCTGACGCGCTACCGGCACTTGGGCAAGACGGGCGCGCGCGCACTGTGGCTCGCCTTCGAACACGCCTGGGGGGAATCCGTCGCCGAGTTCGCGCAGGGGTTCCAGCATGGACATCTGTGGGACTGGTTCGGTGCCATTCCGGACCCGGAAAGCCGCGCCACGATCTTGTGCGAGGTGCTGACGAACAATTGGTTGCGCGAGGTGTGCGCCGAGATCGAGCGCGAGATCGACGCCACGGGCACGGTGCAGGTCGGTCAGGCCAGGCTGCTGGCGGACGCCTTCCCGGCGGCCTTCGGCGACCCCTATCTAAAGAAGGCCCAGCTCGCCTTGGCGGCGTACGCGGGCTACTTGCGCAGCCTGGCCCGGCCCGTCAATACCTCGGATCTCACGGCCATGGCCGATTACCAGGTGCCGCGCGTGCTGCGAGCGCTCGGGATGCTGAGCTACAGCCCGGAGTTGTCCCGCAGGGTCGATGGCGGGGAGCTCCTGGCACCCGACTCGGCCGAAGAGAACGCGATCCGCGCGGCGACGATCATCGCCTGCGAAGCGATCGCCGCGCAGGTGGGCGGCACCGCGGCCGATGTCGATAACCTGCTCTGGCAGTCGCAGGACGTCGCCGGCGAGGCGCGCTTTCACCTCACCGAGACCACATGGTACTGACCGGGGAAACCACGATGCCACATCCAGACGCGACAGGAGAACCCGGAATGCGAACCGCCACATGTATTGGCTGCCGATGTACGGATTTCCACGCCTGTCAGGGCGAGGACGGGCCGTGCTCCTGGTTGGCGGTCGATTACGGGGCCGGCCTCGGCGTCTGCTCGGGCTGCCCCGACCAGTTGAAGCGATGGCAGGCGGGCGAGCGCAGCGTGCTGATGCTCGTGGCGAAGATCACCCGGGAAGGCGAGAGCACGCCGTTCTTCATCGAAAGCAACGACATGGCGTCATTTCCCCTGCTGCTCGACGTCGAGCCCGGAGACAAGTTCGCGGTCGAGTGGCTCGAAATGTCGTCCAACGACTTCGAGGCTCTGCCGCAGTTCGAGCAGGTGCGTCTGGCCCGCCAATGGCTGGCCGAATGCCAGGCGGCAGCAGCAGCGGAGAAAAACGGCTTGACTGACCAGGCGCGAGTCCATCAGGCCGAAGGGGCGCGCATCGCCGCGGCTGTCGCCGCCGCCGGTTACGAGGTGACGCATCTGGCGCAGTTCCTCTGACGACGGAGATCGCGATGGCTCGCCAATCCCTTGCATGGGCGCCCCAGCCGGGGCGATATGCCAGTTACACAGGACGCACCAGCCGTCTGCTGCGCGGCGGACGCATGGTGGAAGTCGTCGCCGAGGCCTCCGGCCGGCGGATGGTCGTGCGCGCTATCGGACACAGCGGCCGGCCCGTCGAATTCACGGTCGCCACCAAGAATCTTGGACGCCCGCAACCGGGACTCTTCGATTGATCCGTGACCACGCCATGAGCACCGCAACCGCGCTTGCCGACCCGGCGCCGACACAAGACGCCGCCGCCGCGATCGTTCGCCTCATCCGGCAGCACCGCTTCGACCTCTCCACCGAAAAATGCGTGCAAGCGCAGCTCGAGGAGGCGCTCGCGCGGGAAGGCATCGTCTTCGAGCGCGAAAAGCGCCTGTCCGCGCAGGACATCCCGGACTTCGTCCTGGCGGGCGGCGTCGTCCTCGAATGCAAGATGCGCGGCGCGCGCAAGATGGACATCTACAAACAGTTGCGGCGCTACGCCGTCTATCCCGACGTAACGGCGCTCATTCTGGTGTCCAATCTGGCGATGGGCCTGCCCCCGGAGATCAACGGCAAGCCGGTCTATGCCGCCTCGCTCAGCCGAGGCTGGATATGACCCAGGCGGGACGGACCTACGGCAAGCTGCGCCTGGTGGAAGGCGGCGGGCAATGGGAGATGTCCGTCCCGTTTGGAGCGGGGACGGTGGAACTCGGAACAGGGGAGGGCTCCACGGTGGCGGACGAGATCCTCGCGGCAGCGACATGGCTTGCGAGCAAAAGAATGCTGCACCGGACAGTACGAATGGAAGATCTGAGTCCGTCGGAGCAGCGGATCGCTCACTTCTTTGCGGAACGCTACGGCATTCTCGGAGAAGAGTGCGCGAGACTTCAATCCATTGGCGACCGGTACGGGCTGACGCGCGAGCGCATCCGGCAGGTGCAAGCGATGATGTCTGAGCGGGCAGGCGGCGCTCAATTCGTCGCGCCGCGCCTTCTGGAACTGGCGGAGGCGGTCAAGCAGAACGTGCCTATCGCGGTCAGCGACTTCGATACGAGGTACCGCAAGCTGCTGGGAATGGCGCTCTCGGTCGAAGGGGCCAGTCGGTTTGCCCGGGAGGTTCTGGGGCGCAATGTGGCCACGTTCAACGATGCGCCTGCCGCGCCCGTGGGGCAGTCCATACTGAGAATTCTGGTCGACCCGGAAGCCGACACCGGGGATGTGCGTGCGGTGCGCGAAGCGACCCGCCGCATGGTGCGCAGTTGCGGGGCCGCTCATGTTCTCTTCGTTGCTGGTGCCGCCAGCGAGATCGCTGGTCATGGAATTTCCGTTGAGGATACGCGGAATGCGCTCAAGGCCCTCAACGGGATGGAATGGCTCGTCGAAGCGGAGGGCTGGTACTGGCTAGGCCCCGACGCGCCGAACCGCGCGCACTCGGTGGCACGAAAGATGTTCGCCGCCACCGATGGTCGTCTTGATATCGAAGACATCCATTCCGCGCTTTGTCGCAGTCGGCGCTTTATCTATGAAGATGACCGCGTGAGCGCCTACCCCATCGAGGCACCCTGGCGCGTGATCCGGGAAGTGTTGAGCCGGACCCCATGGCTGGAGACCGTGCAGAGAAACGACTTCCGCGCAAAGATCGCCATCGATCCGAAGGAGGAATTGTCCGATGCGGAGAACGCGATCCTGCCGCTGCTCAAGGAGAATGGCGGCGTGATCGCGAAATTCGTCATTCTCAGTCGCCTGATCAAGACGAACCTGATGGAACCGATTGCCGCCCAGTTGATGCTGGCCAGGACGCCGATCTGCTACTCGCCCTGCCATGGGGTGTATGTGCTGCGCGGGTACCCATTTACCGGCGCCGCTCTCGCCGCGGCGCAGGCGGTGGTAGGCGGCCGGCAAGCGACAGCGGTAGCGACCGATCAGGACGGCGCCGTGGTGTTCGATGTCGTCGCAACAGACTACGCCCTACGCAATAGCATGATCGACATACCGGCGAGCGTGGCCAGGACTCTCCCGGTAGGACCCTACCAGGCGTCCGGCTTGGTGAGCGGGGAAGTGAAACTCGGTGCGGTGGCAAGTGCGGTCGGGCGTGTCTCCCATCTTGCACGGTTGCTGCGCAACGCCGGGGTGAAAGCAAACGACACACTGCGCTTCACCGTGAATGCGGCGTCAAAGGACATGCACGTGGCGCTCGCCCCCTCGGAGCCGAACCACGGGCACTAAACGCCGGTATGGATGCTCATACTAAGACCGTTATAACGACCGCCGGAGCGGATGTTATGATCAGAGTAGCGCGGAGGAGTCCGTTTGAATGGACGTTATGAAATAATCCTTGCGCGGCGCATAGGGTTACCTATAATGGACGTTATGAGAAAGAGAGGCACATAATGTCCGCGATAGGGGATTTCCTGACAAATGACGAGGTGATCGCCGAAGTCGGCGCCCGGCTGCGTGCCCGCCGCCTCGAGCGCAATCTCACCGTTGAAGAGTTGGCGGCTAGGGCGGGGCTCAACCGCAAGACGGTTCTCGACTTGGAGGCGGGGGCGGATGTCCGCCTCGCCACCGTGATCAAGGTGTTTCGCGCCCTGAACATGCTGGGTGCGCTCGACGCCGCCATTCCGGACACGTTGCCCGGCAGCGAAGCCTTCTCCAACCGCGGCCAGCTCCGGCAACGCGCCTCGGGCTCCCGGCACACCAGGGGATAGCCCATGGCCGAGGAACCCGTCAGCAAACCCAAGCGCCGCGCCCGCAAGCCGACCCCAGGCATCATCGCCCAAGCCAAGGTGCATCTGTGGGACGAGTTCGTCGGTACGGTGACGGAATTCGATACCGGTCGCATCGGCTTTGCCTACGACAAAGATTATCTGGCGGGCGGCGTCGCCCTCTCCCCGAAATTTCTGCCGCTCGAATCGCGAACCTTCGAGTTTCCGGAATTGCGCCGTCAGACCATGTTCCTCGGCCTGCCCGGTGTGCTGGCCGATTCCCTGCCGGACGCCTTTGGCAACCTGATCATCCGTGCCTACTTCGAGCAGCGCGGCGAGCCGGACAAGGCCATGAGCCCCGTGCAAAGGCTCCTGTATGTCGGCAACCGCGCCATGGGCGCCCTCGAGTATGCCCCGCATCTCCAGCGCAAATCGCCCCACGAGGAACAGGCGCTCGAAATCAAGGGGTTGGTCGAGGCGGCCCGCAAGCTGATCGAGGGGGACACCACCGACGCGATTCAGGAAATCATGCATGTCGGCGGCTCCGCCGGCGGCGCTCGCGCCAAGGCGCTCATCCTCTGGGACCGCGACAGGCGGCGCGTGCGCTCCGGTTTCGCCCGTCCGAAACCCGGCGAAGAACACTGGATGGTCAAGTTCGACGGCATCAACTCCGCCAACGAGCTCGACAACAAGGCCAAGCCCTTCAACCGGATCGAATACACCTACGCCCTGCTGGCCAAGCAGCTCGATATCGCCATGGAGGAGGTGGGCTACCTCGAGGACGGCGACCTGTTCCACTTCATGACCCGGCGTTTTGACCGGCGCGGCACCGCCAAGCATCACATGCACAGCCTTGCGGGCATGACCCATGTGGACTACAACGTGCCGCAGGCCTACAGCTACGAAGCCTGGTTCCGCCTGATCCAGGAGCTGAAGCTCGGCCACCCGGCCCTGGAGCAAGCCTACCTGCGCATGCTGTTCAACGTCGTCGGCCGCAACCAGGATGACCACGTCAAGAACATCTCGTTCCTGATGAAAGACCGCGCCTCGGGCTGGGAACTCGCGCCCGCCTACGATCTCACGTACTCCGCCGGCGCCAACTACACCCGCACGCACCAGATGACCGTCGCCGGTCGTGCGGACAACTTCACCCGCGCGGAACTGATCGAAGTCGGCAGGAAATTCGACATTCGGCATCCCGAGCGCCAACTCGATGCAACCCTGGACGCCTTCGCCACATGGCCGGACCTGGCCATGGACTGGGGGGTGACCTATGCCGACGTGCAGCGTGTCGCCGCCGGGCATCGCCTCTATCTGAGATCCGTCGCGCGAACATCTGGCACCGAATGACTCTCGGCGCGGGCTGCGTCCCGCATGGAAGGGGACGCCGCTACACATGACTGCATCGGAGGCACCATGACTAACTCCCCAAAAGCGGCGCTGCTCGAAGAGCGGATTCGGGCCTACCTCAACGAGATCGAGAGCCCCGATCGCACCCTCGATTACGCCGCGCTGCCGTGCGACGTCCTGCTCGTCGTGCAGGCGATCAACGACTGGTCAAACGGCGCGCTTGCGGAAGGCGCCGACCTGCGTTTGTCGTACGCCTGCGCCGATCCATGCGGCGCCACCGAAGAAGACGTTTTGCAACTGGTGGAACGATCGAGGACCGACCGGGCGGTCCTCAGTCCGGTGTCGGCGTTCAATCTCAACGACAAGGATGAGCTGTGCTACTCCAAACTGCAATCCGCCTACCGCCTGACCCCGCACCGGGGCGGGTCGAGACGGGATGCCGTCATGATCGCCGAGGCGCAGCCGGTCGATGATGCGGACCTCGCCATGAAGCTGTGGCTCGATGCGTCGGTCGAGGACTGCATGGCCTACCTTGAGCACCAGATGCAGACTCACGAACTGGCGCTGGAACCGCCCGAGCGTGAGACCACCCGGAACATCCTGCGCAATGCCTTGATGAACATCTCCGTGGCGCAGGCCTGGAGCACGATCTGGCGCGCCGTGCAGAACGCTGCCGCTTTGAGTACCCGCCAGTACTACAACCGCGCGAAGGCCGCGAGGACGATTCCGAAAAAGATCGACGCCTTCATCACGGCGTCGCTGACCTCGAAGCAACCGCTTCAGGCTTACGACCGCATTGCGGACAACCCGATGGGTGCCGTCCAAACATTGATGAACACCCGTTTCGGCATCACCGAGCGCACCACCGGTGCGCAAGCCCGGCAGATATTCATGGAGCAGGCGGCCGCGGCACCGCGCCGCCGCCAAGAGGAAGACGAGGGAGAGGACGACTGGATCGAGCTTCATCGCGTCGAGCTTTATCTGCGCAGCGGCGAGCTCTCCGAACTCGACAGGTTCGTCCTCAACAGCCAAGTCGACGTCCGCTTGCTGGCGGGGCCGGAGCTTGATGAGAGCACCGGATTGTATGTGGCGGCCCTAGCGATGTCCTCGTGGTACGGGTTCGATCCATTGCCTTTTCTGGCCGAGATCGCAGTCTATTTCGGCGCGAGCGCCGTGACGCCGGAGATCATCCGGAAGGCCCAGGAGCAGGCCAAGGCCGAAGGCATCAAGGGGCACATCTATCATGGGCACCTGCGCGCCGTCTCGGCCGCCGTGGCGGCTTCGCGCCTCCCGGACTCCGTGCGGCGCGAAGCCGAAGCCATGCTGGACGCCCCTGCGCCGGATCTGGCCGATGCCTGCCGCCTTCTCAAGGCGGCGCAGCCCGAGTCCAACGTTGTCGGGCTGTGCTGGCGCGGCATCGAAGGCACGAAGGATGAGTGGACCTCCGACGGAATCATCGCATGCGGAACCTTCTCGACCCGGTACGCGGCGCTTGGCGACCGCTATCTTCCGCCCGCACGGCCGATAGACCTTGTCGCCGCGGCGGCCACCGGCAAGACAGACGCGCTGGGCGCGGCGCTCGCCGCCTCCATTGTGAATGTCACCGCGTGCCCGCCGGAGGAAGCGGAGCCCTTGCTGCGAGCCCTCATCAAGCACCTCACCGCACTGGCTGAGCAGTTCCGGAACTGACCCCGGCGGGGCGAAAACTCCGTCATAGAAGGGTTTTTCCGCGCCGGCCCAACCCGGCGCCCGGTGTAGCCTGATCACGACACCTAACCGGACAAAAGGTCGTGACATGGCAGGACGATTCGATCTCTCCAATCCCGCGCGCATCCGCAACACGCCCGGAAAAGGCCCGTTGGCATTTCGGGCCGGCCGGCGGCACCCCAGACTGCTGATGAACGCCATGCTGTCGAGCGCTAGGCAGTAACTCCGCCCGACATCACCACCGCCGTGTCCTCCTATCGTCCCGACGTTGACGGCCTGCGGGCCGTTGCCGTACTCGCCGTTGTGGCTTTCCATGCCGGCCTGCCGTGGGCGCACGGGGGCTTCATCGGCGTGGACGTCTTCTTCGTGATCTCCGGCTTTCTGATCGGCGGCATGATCCGGGCCGATCTCGCGGCCGGGCGCTTTTCCTACCGCGACTTTTTCGCTCGCCGGGCGCGCCGGATTCTCCCTGCCTTCCTGCTCGTGATGGCGCTGACCGTCCTCGCGGGATGGTGGATTCTCCTGCCCGGTGAATATCAGCGGCTGGGGCAGTCGGTCCTTTATGCGGTCGCCCTGATCCCGAACGTCTTCTTTGCCCGGCAGCCAGGCGGCTATTTCGCGCCGGCGGCGGACCTCGATCCGCTGCTGCATTTGTGGTCGCTCGGCGTCGAGGCGCAGTTCTATCTCGTCATACCCGTGATTCTCGTCACCGCCGCACGCTGGCGGCGACCGACATGGTCGTCGTCACCGCCGCCGACGATGATCATCATGATCATCGCCGCCACCCTCTCGCTCGTGTGGGGTGTTGCCGCCGCCGGCACGTCGCACGGCTTTTATTGGCCATGGGGGAGGGCGTGGGAGTTCCTCGCCGGCGTCGCCCTCGCCGGCAAGACCGCCTCCCTGGACAAGCCCAGCGGAACGCTCGTTCCCCTCGTCGGCCTGGGCGTGTTCGCCGCGGCCATGGCGCTCATCGGTCCCGATACGCCATACCCCGGCTTCCCCGCGCTTCTGCCTTGTCTTGCGGCGACGCTCCTGATCGGCGCCGGGCCGGGCAATCCGCTCACGGATCGATGGCTGGGCAACCCGGTCATGGCCTATCTGGGCCGGATCAGCTATGCCCTGTACCTGTGGCACTACCCCGCGCTGGTCTTTCAGCGAATCCTGTTTCCGGCGTCGGGCGCGTGGGGCATCGCGGCGGCGCTCACGCTCGCCGCGCTTTTGTCGATGGCCACGTACGCGCTCGTCGAAGTTCCGGTGCGACGCGCGGCCACGGGACGCCCTCGAGCCTATGTCCGGCCGCTTGCGCTGGTCGTCACCGCGCTCGCCGTCGTGGGCGCGACGCTCCTCGAGGCCGGTGGCGCGCCCTCGCGAACAGCGGCGTTCGCCGCGCAGCCCGTTGATCGCGACACGGCGCTGCGCTTTCGTACCTGCTTGCTCGATGCGACCCAGACCGCCGCCGACTTTCGCGCGGATCTGTGCCTTGCGTCTTCCGCATCGATGGTGCTCTGGGGCGACTCCCACGCCGCGCACCTGGCGCCCGGCTTCGACAGCCTCCCTGCCGGACAACCCTCGCAACTGACGGCGGCCGGCTGCTTCCCCGGCGTCACTGCTGGACACGGGCGCTGCGCGGACGCCGCACGGCTCTTCATGGATCATCTGCAGCGACTCCGGCCCGGAACGGTGGTGCTGGCGGCCTACTGGCAAACCTACGACAACGCCGCGCTCACGGCGCAACTGGGCGAGACCCTGACCTGGCTGCGCGCCATCGGCGTCGCGCGCATCGTCGTCGTCGGCCCGGTCCCTACATGGTCCTATTCGGTGCCGGACCACGTGATGCGGGAGGCCATGATCCATCGCACCGACGTGGCGGCCACGCGCCTACGCCAGCCCGATGCGATGGCACAGCAGCTCGACGCGCTGGATCGGCGCCTGGCCCACGCCGTGACAGTGCGCGGCGGCGAGTATCTGTCGCCGGCGCAAATGTTGTGCCACAGCGGTTCTTGCCTGGTGGCGGGCAATGGCACCGCGCCCGTGCAATTCCTCTACGTCGACAGCAATCATCTGGCCCCGTACGGGGCAAAGACGATCATCGGGAGGATGCCGCTTCGCGGCGACGTCCGTGCTCAGCTTTGTGGCGAGGCAAGGGAGGGCAGGGGCACCCAATCCTTCCACTTGCCGCGTTCCGCGTTGAATTGGCACTGCCACACGGAGCCGTCGTCGGCGAGGCCAAAGACGGCGGCTGAACTGCTCGGAGCGCCGGCGGCACTGGACGCCGGCACCGGCACGGCGGAAATCTGGATGAATTTGGGGGAGAGCATGGTAACGGTCCTTTGTGAAAGCTCAGTCGAAAATGCGCATGCGTGAGGAAGAAGAAGTCACCACTGCCGGCATGACACCCCTTCAGTCGCGGCGAGCCCGCTCAGCGTTCCTTGGAGTAGAACCAGCTCAGTATCTGATACTCGCCGGAACGCGGCCGCACGTGAAGTTTCGGCAGCAAGGTTCTCAGCACGGGCGAGGCGCCCAGCAGCTTGGTCAGCTGCGCCTTTGCCTTCTCGGCCTCGACCGATCCAGACTCAGCATTGCGCAAGGCGTCGTAGCGATGAATCGCGGGCGCCAATGTGAGCCACGGGAATTCGCCGATGCGCGCCACGTCCTCGCGCAGCCACTCCAGATTGAAGGGGATGTTGGCCGATGGGTCGCAGAACGTCGCCATGACGGGGTGATGGCTGACCTGGAAGGACGCGTTCGGGTTGGCGCTCCCATACATGCCGATCAGGAACGGCGTGGTCGCCTCATGAATCAGCCACTCCGCCTGCAGTTTGTTCGGCCGGCGCGCGTCCGGCGCGTCCATGGCGATGACGCGAACTTCAGGACGATCGTCCAGGGCAAGCTTGCCGATCACCTGGCTTTGTCCGGGCGTCACGATGTAGTAGAGCGATATCCCGGCGCCCAGCGGGTGGGGGGCGGTGCGCTTGCCCTTTCCTTGCGTGGCCGCCGCGGGATCGTTCTTGCCCAGGCGGGTCGGCACCAGCGCCTTACTGGATTTGTCCATGGGCGCATCGGACAGATACCGCCCCAGATGCTCGTACCAGAATTCCAGCCCCGACAAGTCCATCCCAAGTACTGGTGTTGTTCTCCGCCGCACAGGCGGCTGATAGGCAAGGCCCGCGACCTTGTCGCAGACGATCTGCGTTCTCCGCCGCACAGGCGGCTGATAGGAGGCGTAGCGCAGGCTGTGAAGGAATTGCATGTTCTCCGCCGCACAGGCGGCTGATTGTAGGATGCGTTTAGTTTTAGGGTATCCCACCGCGCAGGTGGTTGCAGGCCCCGCTTGACATCAAGAGAAAAAAGAGTAATTTACGCAGCTACAGGCGGCAAGTTGCGCCGAAGAAATTCTTTCCTGCCGCTCTGGCAGGCGTTTTACGGACTGGTCGAACCAATCCGCTATCCGGTGCCCACGGCATCGAACATCCATCCCAACGGGGAATTACCCCGTTCGGGGCTCTCCGTTTTCGTTTCAAGGAGAGCGTCATGGACAAACAAACCATCAAAGGTTTTCTTGCCTGGCTGGACAGCGCCAGCGAGGACTCGATTCTGGAAAGGAAGAAACTCTTTCTGGAGACGATGAAGAAAGTCGGCACCCCGGAAGGGCGTTCCGACATCAGACTGGGTCTGCGCCTGATCGACGAGGAGTTGATTGCGCGCCTGGATCTGTCGAAGGCGCAGCAGGCACAGCGCTGAGCTTCCCCCGCGGTTCGAGATCCTTCAACAGGGTCTTGGCCCGGGGGGTTCCCTCCTCTCCCGAGAACAGCGCCTCAACCAGTTCGCGCTCTTTGGCGT
The DNA here is from genome assembly GCA_030247575.1 of Sulfuritalea sp. Lineage (GTDB taxonomy): Bacteria > Pseudomonadota > Gammaproteobacteria > Burkholderiales > Rhodocyclaceae > Sulfuritalea. The sequence continues at coordinate 144,006 of JAOTRV010000006.1, read as the reverse complement.
CGCGATCGCCTTTGATCACCTTCAACATGAATTTAGTCTAGCACACGGCCTATACCCGCTTTCTGCTTCCTTGAGGGCTCTGCACCAGAGTCCTCAAGGAAGCACCTTCGACAATTTTCCGTGGTGTTACGGATCGCACCCAGACGCGATCCGCCAGCACCGGCCACCTGGCCGGAAACCCGATGAGCATTCGCGCATCGGATCAATCGCCGCAGTCTCATCACGCGGCAATCCCAACGGGGACGCACACAGTCCCCTTGGGACAAGTGCGTCTCCTCTTCGAGGAGGTGCAATGAAAACCATCAAGCGTTTTACCGAACGTGGCTTTGGCTGGATGTCCGACGCCCGCAACGCGGACAAGGTCGTGACGTGGGGTGTTGTCGCCGCCGCGGCCATCTCGTTGACCACGGGGGCCTGATCATGCAAACAGGTCACTATCTCGCCACACAGCCGATCACGCTGGGCTCGCCGTTTGTTGCCAAGGCGATTCCGGTCGCCGCGAACTTCGATGTCATTTCCGCATCGAGGGACTACGTCCTGATCCGCTACGAAGGCATTCGGGTCTGGAAGCCCCGTCACCACTTCGACGGCCGCGCAGTTTGCACGGCCAAGAAAGTGGTAGCGGACAACGGCTACCAGATGATCGATCCGCCACCGAGCACTGACGACGTCGAGTTCCGTCTGCCGTACGCACCGCATCTGCGGCGCGCACCGCAGATTTCGGCTCCCAGCGCTTGACCGATTCACCCTGCGTCCTCACGGACGCGGGGCCTTTCTCCGCTGCACTGGCTCCAGTGCAGCGAGGAAAGGCCTGTCTGCAACCCAGGCAGTGTCGCCGATTCTGCTCTCACGAGCGAATGCTTGCGACTTGGCACTCAAGTCGATCTCACGGTCACGTTGGACCGACACCAACCCGTACGGGGTTCGATTCCCCGTCGGGGAACGGCTCCGCTCATTGCAAAGGAGTCAATGATGCGCAAACTTTCCGGCAAGGCATTTCAGGCAAGGGATTACCTCGCGTATAGCCAGCAAATGATGTGGAACGATGGCACCTACCGCGCCTACTTCAAGAAGGCGCTGTCCCGCTGGCAGCGTCGCCAGCTGCAGGCCGATCTGCGCGAGCAGGTCAATGAGATCGACGAATTGCGGTACGAAATGAACCGCTTCGCCGCAACCCCGGCTCCCGCCGTGCTGGTCGCCGCCCAGGTGATCCGCCTCGCGGACGTCCGGCAGATTCGCGCCTCGCAGGAGCGCGCGATCGTGGTGATCCGCAAGCCTGCGGGTTGCCACAAGGCGCGCACCGAGGTGCTGCGCGCGGCATGAGACACCACGAACCCCATCCGGGGTTCGTGGCCTCACTTGGTCCTGCTTGGCAGGGGTCTTTTCAGAGTGTCCGCAACGGATGTTCCGAAAAAGCCGTCACGCCGTTTCCGCTCTCACGAGCGAATGCTTGCGACTTGGCCTCAAGTCGAACACGGTCTTTCGACCAATTCCACTCACCCGCACGAGGGTTCCATTCCCGTCGGGAAGAGAACTCCGCGCATTCGCAAGGAGCAAAGAATCATGCCCAGCAATACCGCCATCACGCTGATGTACCGTGATGCCCGCAATTACAAGTCCAGGGACATCCGGCTTGTGCTGCGCGGGAAGATCACAGATCGCGAGATCACGCTGTTGAACGCCAAGCTGGAAGACGGGATGCTCATCGCCCGCCAAATCGGCTTGCCGACGCCCTCCCTCGGCGCCTTCGACGAAGACGATGACCACGTCTTCACGACGTGGGTCGAAATGCAGGAAGGCTTCACGGCAAACCAGATGCACACCGACGATCCGGCGATGTTCCTGATCGACATCCACTGCCTCGTGTGGCGCATCTGCGCGGTGCAGCACTGGGACGTCGCCGCGGAACTCGACATTCGTCTCAGCGGTGCCTTCGAGCACCTCGTGTGCGCGGCGGAGTATGCCCGCGACGCCATGTGCGAAACCGAAGGGAGCGCCACATGAACGCATTCCTTCAAACGGCGCCCGGCCATCGGCTGGGCTGCTTCAACTGCGCGGAAAATCTCGCGCTGGCGGAGCAGGGAACAGACTCCCGATTCGCTGTTGGCTACGGGGCCCGGCAGCAGGAGTGTCCCTCCTGCGGCATGCAGACGTTCTACGATGTGCTGGCCGTCCTCGAGTCCGCCGCGGGCTTCTATATCGGCCTGGCCGACAGCACCGGACCCGTGTCCCGCGAATCGGAGCGTTACTGGCCGACACGCGAACAGGCGCAAGAGGCGTTGGCTACCGGACGCTGGATCCGCCGCAGGTCGTCATGATCCCCATTCCTCCCCGCAGTCAGGGGAGGTCTTTTCAGAGCATCCGTCCGCTATGTTGGGATGCTCCGCAAAGACCGCACCACATCGCCAGCGATTCTGCTCACTACGAGCGAATGCTTGCGACTTGGCAGTCAAGTCGCCCTCTCGGCCCTTAGGCCGAACTCTTTCACCTACCCGCGCGGGTTCCACTCCCGCCGGGGAGAGGCTCCGCGCATTTTTTAGGAGTCACCGAAATGACCAACATGTTCGAAGCCGCCGTCGCGGCGGTGCTCGCGCTGCTCCGTCAGGGGCACGCCATCATCATGACCGCAAGCGGAGGCAAGGACAGCACCACGACCACGCTGATCGCGTTGGAAGCCTTACGCCGTGCGCAACAGGAAGGGGTGCTGATGCCCACGCACTACGTCACCAGCGCAGACACCCTGATCGAGAACCCGTCGATGGCCAATCACCTGGCGCTGATCCTCGGGGAGATCGAGACCTGGTGCGCACAGCAGGCATTGTCGGTGGCCGTCAGAATCGCGACACCGTCCCTGGCCAGCCAGTTCGTGGTCTCCACGATCGGGCGTGGCACCTTGGTCCGCACTCCGGAAAACGGCGTCAAGGATGGACAGCGAAAGCGACCTTGCAGCGACGACTGGAAGGTTCAGCCGCAGGAACGCCTCGCCAAGGAACTCAGGGAGCAGGTGCTGTCGCAAGGCTTTCGCGAGCCCGTGACGATTCTCGGCACCCGCCGGGCGGAGTCATCCTCCCGTTCGGCGGCCATGCTGGACCGGGGAGAGCAGTCCGACAAGCCCGTTCGCAATGTCGGCGGGTTCCTTACGCTCTCGCCGATCGCCGACTGGTCGACCGACCAGGTCTGGGAGTTTCTCGGCATGTTCAACTCCGGCAGCGCGCCGTGGCCATCCTTCACGGACGGCCGCAGCATCACGCGGATGCTCGACCTTTACCGGGAGGGCAACGAAGGAACGTGTGGTGTGGTACTGGGGGAGGGCGGCAACAAGAGCGCCTGCGGCAGCCGGTTCGGCTGCGCCTTGTGCTGCGTGACGGGAGAGCGCGACAAGTCGATGGAGGCGATGATCCAGGAGCCGAAGCACGCGCACCTGAAAGGCCTCAACGATTTCCGCAACTTCCTCGTCCGCACGCAGTGGGATATGACGCGGCGGGAACTGGTAGGGCGCACCCTGAGCGACGTCGGCTATCTGCAGGTCAGGCCGGACGTGTACTCCATGAAGCATCGCCTCGACATGCTCCGCATGGTGCTGACTCTCGATGCGCTCGAGCTCGAGCGCGCCGAACAGCACGAGGCCGATCTTCTGTCGGGCCGCATCGCCGACACGCCGGACAACCGCGAGTTGGCGGACATCCAGTTCCAGTTGATCACGCCGCAGCAGCTTGTGGCGATCGACTTCCAGCTGAGCCTGCATCACTATGCACCGCATGCCTTTCCGGCGCTGCACGAGTGGCACCAGGTTCATGCGCTGGGGCGGCGCTATCCAGTACCCGCCGTGCCCTCCTTGAAAAAGGTGGACACCAAGGTCATCGGCTGGTTTCCGGTCGGTCAATTCGACAAGGAGGTGCCGACCGATGGGCTTCGCAGTTACGACGCGGAACTCTGGAATCCCTACCGGCATCCCGAGCGTCCGTTCAAGAACCGTCAAATCGACGGCGACAAGGTGGTCTGGTTCGACGAAGCACCGTCCTTCACGGTGGACGCGGTCGAGGCGTGCGCGTACGTCACGTGCACATATGACACGCAACTCATGCTCCAGACGCAACTCATGCCCGGCATCGAGTCGGCGCGTTTCTGGTTGAACCAGGAGATCGTCAAGCTCGCCGCCGGCACCTCCGGCAAGTACCAGTACATGGCCAAGCGCGGACAGTATTTCGCGCACCTTGCCGAGACGCGGAACCTCACCCCGTCCGAGATGGACGAGCATCTGGTGCGGAACGCGATATCGGATGCGGCGCATGACGCACTGCTTGCCGCTCACTCGGAGGCGCTGGCGCTGAGGCCCGCTCCGCAACCCGACCTGTTCGGCGACGCCGAAGAAGGACCGCTGCAATTGATGGCGGCCTGACGTTTCACCGGCTTCACCTCCCCTTCGACAGGGGAGGTCTTTTCAAAGCGGCCGACTGGACGCTCCGCAAAGACCTGAACACCTTGCCCACGGCAAGCGTGCTTACGGATTCGACGTTCATGAATCCGCGTTCGATGACCCAGATAAATCGGAATGCCTCACGTCGTTTCGCTAATCTGACATCACTTCCGAGGAATTTGCAGACCTCCGGATTCAACAGGAGACTCACAATGAAAGACAGGTTTCACGACGCAGTAGCGCGGGCCAAGGAGCAATTCTGGGCCAGCATTGCTGCTAGCTTTCCCGAGATTACGTCCGGGGATTTCCCTCCGGATGCCACGCTCAAATTTGACGATGCCTGCAGCGAGGCAGCCGCCATTTGGGTGACCGGCAACCAGCCGTCGATCGACGGCGATCCCAAGCTGGAACTGCTGGAGTCGCTGGGATACGACATTGACACCGACAGCGATCAGCCCGGCATGTGGATTTGGTCGGCCGGGGCCGACGGCTGCGAACGCGCTTTTGGTTCTGCCCGTGACGCATTGGACGCGGCGTGGGCCGATGCCGTAGCACAGGCCATGCGGATTCTCGATTTTTCCGCCGAACAGTGGAACGCGCAGAGCTTCGACCACCAAGCCCAATCGATTCGCGCCGCCCTCGCGGCCGATTCCTGACTCGCCGAGGACTGAAATCACCATGAACCAGAGACAAGAAATCACCGGCGCTGAACTGACCGCCCCGGCCGCGCTGAAAGTAACGCTTCGCAGCCTCGGTAATCCGGATCACGGGCAAGACCCGAGCCGCCCGCTGTATGGGGTTCGCAACAAGACCGCCAAGGCCGACTCGATGGCGAAGGCCAGTGCCCTGTGTCGCGCCTATATCGAAGAAAACGACCTGGGCGCCGGCAACTGGGCCGGCGGAGCCGTGACGGACGCGACAGGAAAACTCGTCGCCACCGTTTGCTATAACGGACGTGTCTGGCGCGCGTAAAGACTCCTCCCTTCCTCCCCTGCAGCTTGGGGGAGGTCTTTTCAGAGCGTCCGGCCGGGCGCTCCGCAAAGACCTCGAACACTCTCGCCCTGCGAGCGTGCTTACGGGATCAGCGCACCGATCCCGCCATCCATCGTGACAAAGAGAGCCGCATCTCGCCCTAGGCGTTTCGGCAGCCCCTTGTCATCACCTTCATTGCGCCGGCGATCTGCCGGCGGCGATGGAAAACCAACGGAGGCATGTATGGGAATCACATCCTGGCGAACGCACGGGACAGAGGACTTCGGAGACTGGGCAGTCGGCGAGCATATCGCCAACATCGCCCAGCTCCAGGTGGGCGACATCCTCTTCAAGGATAGTGCGCAGTTCAACGCGCTCAACCTTTGCCGCGTCACTCGGATCAACGAGGAAATGGGCAACCGCGCCTACGCGACCTTCATCAACCCGCGCAACCCGTCAGAGGGTCGCATTGGGGCCGGGCCGGAGCCGGAATTCTGCATCTGGGATTTCGAGCTGCCCGAATGCGCGTTTGGCAACAGGTTCCTGAGGGCAGTCTGCGCCACGGCGCAGGCGGCCTGAACGGACATCACACCCCGCGCGGGGTCCCACTCCGCAAGGGATGGACTCCGCGCAACTTCATCGGAGCAAACCAATGGATGCACAGTTTTATCCAACACCCCCGGATCTCGCGGCGCGCGCCTGGGGCAAATTCAAGAATCGCGAGTTCACCCGGGTTCTCGAACCCTCGGCAGGCGACGGCGCGCTTGCCGACGCCAATCCGCGGGAGCGTGACTACTACCGCCGCAACATTCCCATCGACTGCTGCGAGCTCGACATCTCGAAACATCCGATGCTTCGCGCCAAGGACTACGACGTCGTCGGCGTGGATTTCATGCAGTTCAGCAGCGGGTCCATCTACTCGCATGTGATCCTGAACCCGCCCTTCGCCAACGGTGCTGCGCACGTTCTGAAGGCCTGGGATCTGGTGTGGGATGCCGAGATCGTCGCCATCATCAATGCCGAAACGGTGCGGAATCGCTGTTCCAAGGAAAGGCAGATGCTGGGCAACCTCATCGACCAGTTTGGCGAGGTCGAATTCATCGCCGACGCCTTCATGGTGCCGGACGCCGAGCGCAAGACGGCGGTGGAAGTGGCGCTGGTGTATCTCCGGAAGGAAGCCAACGTCGCCGTCGATATTGTCGGCGATCTGTTGAGCGACCTGAACGACGATGCCGAAACAGGCGCCGGGCTGGCCGGTGGCTACGAAGAGGTGCACGCGCTGGCGCTGCCCAACTCGTTTGTCGAGAACACCGTGCGCGCCTTCAAGGCCGCGGTGCGAACGATGCGCGAGGCGGTATTTGGCGAAGCGCGGGCGCACTACTACGCCACGCTGCTGGGCGACACCATGGCCGTGCGCAACGGCGACGGCGGCGCCAGCAAGCCGGATACCTCGGTCAAATGGGTGCAGGGCGAGATTGCAAAACGCTACTCGCTATTGAAGGACAGGGCCTGGGCCGGAATTCTTCGCTCGACCAACGTCACGTCGCGCCTGTCGTCATCGGCGCAGCAGCGCGTGGAAAAGGAGTTCGCGGACATCAAGAAGCTCGAATTCACGGTGCCCAACATCTACGGCTTCCTCTGCGGGTTGGTGGAGAACCGTGCCGCCATGCAACTCGAGATGGCCTGCGATGTGTTCGACCTCATCACGCGCTACCACTCGGACAACACCGTGTTTTATAAGGGGTGGAAGAGTAATGATCGCCATCGCACGGCGGGCATGAAAATCAAGACCACGCGCTTTGTCCTGCCGGGCCATGGCACGCACAGCTATCAACATGGACTCAATTACGAGTCGACGCGCCTGTTAGCCGATTTCGACAAGGTGTTCGCCATGCTTGACGGCAAGATCGAGCCGGAAGTCAGCCTGGTCCAGACCTTCAGCGCGCACTTCGCCGACTTGAAGCATGGCGCCAGGGTCAGCAGCTCCTACTTCGACGTTCGCTACTATCCTGGCGCCGGCACGATCCATTTCTTTTCAACGAACAGGAAATTGGTGGATCGGCTCAACCGGCTGGTCGGACGTCATCGTCAGTGGTTGCCGCCCGAGGGGGCCAAAGTCAGCGACGCCTTCTGGCTGTCGTTCGACTCCGCCGAAAAACTCGACAAGGAGCTGCGCACGGAGATCAACAATGCCGCCGGTCGCAGCTACTGGGATCACCCGCTGCACAACATCTGCAGCGGCGACGAGGACAGGAAGGCACGAGCGATGGAGGCGATTGATGATGCCGCCACCGTGGTCCTCGAACGCCACGGCATCAACGTGGATTTCCAGATCGACGCGCAGCAGCCGGAGCAACTCAGGCTGGCCGCCTAGCGCCGCATCCGTTTCACCCTCCCCGATGTTCGGGGAGGTCTTTTCAGAGTGTCCGCAGGGGCACTCCGCAAAGACCGACACACTCGCCACCACTGAATCACCACGCCTCGTACTTCGACCTGATGTCGTGGGTTCACACCCGAGCGCAAAGAGGCGACTGTTTTCACAAAAACAGGAATCGCCACAGTCATTCACGTAGCTTACCCAATGAGCCGCAATATGCGGCTGCCTGAAACCTGGAGGGACCACAAATGAGAACGCGCGCCGAAGACAACACCACCGCCCGGCCCAGCATGATTTCAACCTTGCTCGCCGTCAAACCGGCTGCTATGCCTCCACCCCCACCGGGGGCGGTACGCCGTCATCTTCTTGACAACTCAAAGCCGGGTGGCGTCTCCGCGACGGCGGAGGCGGCATTGTCGGAGCGAAAGCCTCAGGAGTTTTCCGCTGCCGACAAAGCGCTGATCCGCCGGGTGCACGTCTACATGAACCCGCTTCAGCTTTTGGGCATCCTGAATACTCGGCTGGCCTGCGATGTCGGTGACCGTGCCGCGCCCTACACCATCGATCAGCTCAGGAGCGAGATCGCCAGCGTATCCACTGCGGTTCCGGCTGAAGGCAACGATTGGGGCAGTTTGCGCAAACTGCTGGCGAAGGCACGTCGCACGGGCGTTCTCGGCCGGGTCGACGAGCAGGTCATCAACGATTTTGCCGTCGTGTTTTCCCTCAACCAGAAACAGGTCCTGATCCTGAAGGACATTGTGTTGCCATCCGAGGAGGAAGAATCGTGAAGCGATCCGTCATCCGGCGCACTGAAATGTTCGGCGCAATGCTGAATCTGGGCGGGCAGCCTATCGACCTGTCCGAATACGCCACCACCGGACTGCGATCGCTCGCTGTCGGCCCGAGCGGCAATGGCAAGACAAATGCCGGCCTCCTGATTGCTGAGCAACTGTCGGAGCAGGGCTGGATCAGCGTCCTGATCGACCCCGAAGGGGAGTTGGCATCCATGTACGGTGCGCCGGTCGAAAGTGCCGACGAACTGCGCGAACGCCTGACGCTCCGCGATCAACCCATCGTCGTAGTGTCCGCAACGGACGCCTTCGAATTCATTCCGTACGGTATGGCAATCCTCGACGCCGCCGAGGAACATCGCAAACCGCTGTTCGTGTTCATCGACGAGGGCCAACTTTTCAGCGCTGCAAGAAAACGCAAGGATGGCGTTGGCGACGCTGCCGACATCATCAGCCAGTTTGTCGAGCGCGGCCGCAAACGCTCTCTCGATCTGTTCGTCACGGCGCACCGTTACACCGGCACGCTGCACCGCACCCTGTTCGCCAACAAGAACCTCACCTTGGTCGGGTGCCAGGAAGACCCTACCGCCTGGTCGGCGCTGGCCCAGCAATTCCGCTCCTCCGGTATCGAGTTCAAGGATCTCAATGCGCTTGCTCCGGGCGAATTCTTCTGCTTCAGCCGTCGCGGCGTCGAGAAGGTCAAGATGCCAATGTGTGACGGGCTGAAGAAGGTGGCGCCCAAAGCCAAGACTGTCAAGCGGACGCTGCCGGCGACCTTCAGCCAGTGGGACCGCGCCATGCGTTCCATTCCAACCGAGCGCCTTATGGCGCTGACTGATCCGGTGGTCGAACTGTTGGGTGCCGTTGCCGGACTGTCACCGCAGCAGATGCTGGCCGGCGCGCGCGCCCTCGGCGACGAGTTCGAAGCGCGGGCATGAAGATGGCGCCTCGCAAGCTTCTCCACTGGGAAGAGTTTGTCGTCGCAAACGGCGAGAAGGCGCACGCCTATGAACTGGCTGCCGTCATCGGCAGGCCGGTCGATGACATTCAACGCCTGCGCAGCAATGGGGTGTGCGCGCGGCTGACAAAACCCAAGACGTTCGATGAACTCTTCACCCTCTGGCATGGCCGCGCGCCGACCGATGACGACTGGCCGGCGCCGCGCAAAATGGGTGCGAACGGGGCCTACGAGTGGCAACCCCCGGAGGTAGCGATGCTGGCGAGCTTGGTCGGCCAGGTCAGCCAGGACGAAATCGCGGAGGTGCTGACTGCCAGGTTGCAGGAAAAGACCGGGGATTCCCAAGCAGAGCGGACCCCCAATTCCGTCCAGACCAGGACCAACCTGATCGGTCTTCAAACCACCGATGTCATCGGCGGCCTGACCACGGCGCAAGCGGCCCGTGAAATCGGCTCCTTCGCGATCGTCAATCAGACGATCGCGAAAGGCGACTTGCCGACCCGGCGCGTCGGCCGGTTGCACGTCATCCCGTACGAGGCGTGGCAGAAATGGAAGGCCACACGCGTATTCCCGCCCGCCGGGCACATTCAGTTGAGCACCATCCGCGACGCGCTGGGGATCCGCAGCGACAAGCTCTCCGAATACGCCCGCATGGGGCTGATCCCCACTGCCATTCGCTGCAATCCTTACGGGACGAAGGGCCCGTCCACGCAGTTCGGAACCTGGTGGATCTCGAAGGAAACCTCCGCAAAACTGCTCGCCGATCGACGGGCGGGGTGCCCGATGCCGTGGCACGGCAGATACACCGACAATCTGCGCACCACGTTCAAGCTGTGGGAAATGCGCAAGCACCCGAAGTCCTGTTCGACCTGTGCGGAGATCTGGGGCGAGCAAGGCGCACCGAAGAACTTCGAGGAATATTCCGCCCGCTACCTGGCAATCGCTCACGGCGCCAAACGGCACCTGACACGCCCTTGGTCGCCCGGCCTCACCCTCAGGGAGGTGGCAATCCAAGCCGAGCGCAGCATTGGTGTCGTGCGCACAGCCATCGAAAACGGGGTGCTGGCGGCAACGACCGAGAAGGGGCGAAGGTACGTGTCCCGCACGGATGCCACGCGCTGGTGCGCCAGGCACTGTCCGACCGGCGAAGGCCCCAAATCATGGATTGCCCTGAAGACAGCCTGCGACCTGTATTTCTTCACAATCCGCGAACTACGCGCCCTCGTCGATGCCGGCGACCTGAAAACGAAGACGGGGACCAACGGCGCAGCGCGCGGGGTGGTCTACGTTTCGCGTCATCAGTGCGGCCAACTGCGCGAAAAGATCGGGTTTACGGAGGAGCAGGCCGCGCGCCGATTAGGTATCACCGTTGCCCGTTTCAAATACTTTCTCGAGGGAGTGCATTGGCGCAAGGCCGACAAGATTCCGCTGGTCACCCTCCAGGCCGTTCGCAAGCGCATGGATTCTCGCCACGGCTACACTATTGAGGAAGCGGCGTCCGCTTTGAACAAGACCGAGCAATGGGTGCGCGAGCAGATCAAGGAGGGTGCTGCCCGTATCTCCCGCGCCAAGTGGGACCGGCGCCGGATCTACCTTACCGAGCCGATGTTTCAGCGCTTGCGTGAGAAGGCGGAAGCCAAGGCTGCCAACCACGAGCAGCTGAGTGCTGAATGGCTCACCCTGAGCGAAGCTGCCATGGAGGCCGGTGTGAGCCTGGCCACCATGAATGCGTGGGGACTGAAAGGGGATCCACCACCACGCGAATCCAAAGGCGTCCGGCACTATCATCGGGCAGCTGTTCGTGCGCGCGCTCGCAAATATTGGCAGAGCATCCGTTTCCATCGCGCTACGCCGCCGGAGTGGCTGGTAGCCTCCGGCATCGATGCAGGGAGCAACCGGTCTAAGCCGTAGCAATGTCCGACAGGCTACCAGTCGACCGTAGTTCGGATATCGCATACCTGGCACCCCGTCGGACGCTCCGCAAAGCCGCTCGCCGCAGGAGAAAACGCGGAATCACCGGGCCTGTTTTGCTAACCTATTGTCATGTAGCGCACCGTCTCCACGGCCGATTTGTCAACCACATACAACAGGACAGTCATGAACAAGTATCTCGTCGCCATCACCAAGACGGCGGTCATCGAAGTAGAAGGCGAAGACCGTGCCGCGGCGGAGCGGATCGCCCGCGACAAGGAGAGCGACGGTATCGTCGCGTTCGACATGGAGGTTGGGCTGCGCCCGATCATCATTGGTGACCACTCGATCCACCACTGGCTCCGACGACTCGATGATGAATGCGACGTGTCGGTGTATGAGGCACAGGACCTGCCCGGCCACTTCGGCTTCACCGGCGGCGACGCTGACGACTTCGCGTCGCTGGAGGAAGCCGTGGAAGCCGCAGTCGTCCAGTACGGTCTGATCGAAACCACAGACGGCGCCGCGACCGGGTTCGACTCCCTGTCGCCGGCGGTGCAATCCAGCAACTAGCCTGAGGACCCACCGGTCCATGGCGGTCTATTTCGCCTCATCGAGGCAAATCCTACGGTTCGGAATGAACTGCCACCGGTGTCGGAAGACGCCAATCCCTTGCGGGCCATTCATCCCGCGAGGGGCGAATGCGCCCTTTTCTGGAGAAGCAAAATGGATCAGAGAGTAAATACCCCGTTGCCGGAGAGCTCCCCGGAACACGAAGCCCCTCAATCCGGACCGGGCATGCTCAGGCATGCCCTGGAACGGATCATGGCGGCGTCGCAAAAAGGCCAGATCACCGGTCTTTATGGGCCGTTGCACAGCTACATCGTGCGCGCCTTGCAGGAGGCCCCTTCCAGGGCCGAACAGTTCGTCGCGCAAGTCGCCAATCTCCGCATCTGGGGATACGGCACCGACGGCGGCGGCATCTACGAGGAGTGCGTGGAGCCCGCCGAAGGCGAGGCCGACTCGCACGCCTGCCTGATGGCGCTGATCGAGGAGGCGCGAAAGATAGCGGTAACACCCGCAACTCGCACTTCCACCGTCCTCAACGATCGCTACGCCGAGACCGTCATTGGCGATCAGGCGCATCAGTATGATGCGCTCGAAGTACATGGCGTGCGCGATCTTGACGAAGCCGGCACGCTCTTTCTCAACCACTACGGTTGTCCATGCGGAACGAAGTGGGTGGACGAGTGGTCCTGCCAGTGCAACGACCGCTGCCCGTCATGCAACAAGGAAATCGAGCCATCCGAGTCGGAAGACTTGAGCACCACGACAGCGCGGGCCGGCACCAACTGCGAAGTCGATGACGAAAACCCGCAATTCTTCTCTGTCTATGCGCACCGGAAGGAGGGCGGGGTGGTATGCGTCGGCGATTGCGCGACGGCGGAACTGGCAATGCGGTACGCCAGCGAGCTGTCCGCGACGTATGGCTGGCCGCTCGGCGATTGTGCGGCCGCCCGGCTGGCCCAGGAGTCAACATGTTCCTGAGCATGAAACCTGCCACGGTCGCGCCGGCCGGCTGGGCCGCCCAACTCATGAAGTCGGGCTGCAAGGTGACGTGGGGCGTCGGCCCGTTCGGCCGCACGATCTACTGCATCAAGAAGGACGACGAGGGCATCCGGGTGACGCAGGACAAGCACCGCGCCCAATCGACCCTGCTGGACCCGTTGTCGCCCGCCCAGAAAGCCATTGTGGATCTGATGGTGAGTACCGGAGTGGCTGCGACAACGCCCCAGAAACGCTGATCGGAAAGCGCGGCAAACCCCGTCCAAGCGAACTGGTTGCGGAGCAACCTCAAGGCGTGAGCCGGCGAGCTTGGGCGGGGAAGGATAGCGCGACGGCTGGGCGGCTCGATGCCGCCTTGCCGTCTAATGCGGAGTCTGCTGTTGCTCGATGTACTGTTTAACGATACCGATGGGCGCACCGCCACAGGAAGCGGCGAAATACGAAGGCGACCAGAGCATGCGTTTCCAGTACCGATTCACAATGTCGGGTCGTTCGTTCCGCAGTCGGCGGCTCGACGCACCCTTGAGGCTATTCACCAGGGCGGATACCGCCACCTTGGGCGGGTACTCCACCAGAAGTTGAACATGGTCGGACTCGCCGTCCATTTCAATATTCGTTTATGCAACGCCTGCAAGCCTACAAATACGCGCTACAGCCTAATAGCCAGCAAGAGCGGCAGATGCGCCGCTTCGCCGGTTCATGTCGCTTCGCCTGGAACAAGGCGCTGGCGATGCAGAAAGAGAATCATGAAGCCGGCGGCAAGTTCATCAACTACGTTGCGATGGCAAAGGAGCTCACCGCCTGGCGCAACAGTCCCGATACCGCCTGGCTGGCGGATGCGCCCGTACATCCCTTGCAGCAGACCTTGCGCGATCTCGAACGCGCCTATCGAAACTTCTTCGAGAAACGCGCGGCCTTCCCGCGCTTCAAGAAGAAAGGTCAGTCCGACAGCTTCCGTTATCCCGATCCGAAGCAGATCAAACACGATCAGGCCAATAGCCGCATCTTCCTGCCAAAACTCGGCTGGCTGCGCTATCGCAACAGCCGGGAAGCCTTAGGTACACTCAAGAACGTTACGGTATCCGCCAGTGGCGGACAATGGTTCATTTCGATCCAGACCGAACGCGAAGTGGCGGAACCTGTACCGCAATCAACTTCATCTGTAGGCATCGACATGGGCATCGCCCGCTTCGCCACCTTGAGCGATGGAACGTTTCTCCCACCACTCAACTCATTCCGCCGCCATGAAGAGCGGCTACGCCGCTATCAGCGGGTTATGAGCCGGAAGGTCAAGTTCAGCAACAACTGGAAGAAGGCGAAAGCCCGTATTACGAAGCTGCACCAGAAAATCAGCAATGTCCGCCGCGACTATCTGCACAAAGCCACGACCACGATCAGCCAAAACCACGCGATGGTGTGTATCGAGGATTTGCAGATTCGCAACATGAGCAAGTCGGCAACGGGCACGACCGATCAACCGGGAAGAAATGTTCGGGCCAAGTCTGGCTTGAGCAAAAGTATCCTCGATCAAGGCTGGTTCGAGTTCCGAAGGCAACTGGACTATAAGCTCCAGTGGGCTGGCGGTTTCCTCGTTCCGGTGCCACCGCAGAACACGAGCAGGACGTGTCCGGCCTGTGGGCATGTGGCGAAAGAGAATCGCCAGACGCAAGCAAAGTTCGCTTGTGTCGACTGCGGTTTCGAGGAGAACGCCGATCTTGTCGGTGCGATCAACATTCTTGCGGCAGGACATGCCGTCCATGCCTGTGGAGGAACGGTGCAGTCAGACCGTCCGAAGAAGCAGGAACCCACCGAGGCGACTACGCGGGAGCTTGCTCATGCGTAGCGCGGTAGGAATCCCCGTCCTTCAGGGCGGGGAGGATGTCAATCAACTTTCCCCGGCACGTCCGGGGTCTTCCTTGGGCACGTTCTAACGAGTGCCCCCAACGAAGACAAACCCACCATATCGAAGGAGATTCGCCATGTCCGAAACCTTCACCATTCTTTGCAACGGCGAGCCGACGCCAAGCGATGAGGCCCGCATCATCTGGCTGGACCGGTACGCCTTCAGCTGGGATCCGGAAGAAGCCCGGCGCGTCTTCGATCGCGCACTGGAATCCGACGGCGAGGAGGCCCGAGACATACTCCTGGACGCCGGGTTCGAGCTCATCCTGCCGGAGCAGGACGAAATCTAGGAAAGCCCGCGCGCCCGCGCGTATTCTTGGTCGGAACAACACGCCGGCCATACACAGGAGAGACGATGCTACACGCAACAGACCGACCGGAATCCGAGACACCGCATCCTGCATGGGAGAAGCTTCATGCCGTCCTACAGGTGACGCCACTGCCGACCGAATCGGGTGGCAGCGTGGTCTGTCAGCGTGAGGACTTCATGCTGATGGGCGTCGACGAACGCGGCACCGCGCGCTTCAAGAACATCATCACCCGCAACTACCTTTACATCCAACCGGACGGGGCACTGCGCATTCCGACAGGCGGCTCGTGGGCCGGTGGCTTCTTCGCGCACCAGGCCAGCGACGGGGACGTTCGGTGAGCAAACCGCTACGTGCAGCAAGCGCCAGCGTCAGTCGCATCCATCCGCGGCGTGGCGTTGCCGAGCACATGTCCGTCGAGCAGTTTCTCCAGACCTCCGCGCGCAGCGAATCGCGCCTCACGCCGTGGCTTGCCCAGATCCGCCATTTGGTTGAGTCCCGCTGCACCCTACGTCAGATTCAGGAGTACCTGGCGGCCAACGACGTCCAGATCGGCATCAGCGGAATCTCGAACTATCTCGCCCGCAAAGATATCCCCGTCGTCCGCGCGAGGAAGGCTCGCCTCGGGCCGCCGGCCATCCGCACCTGCGACTGCGAGCGCAGCGATGCCGAGATCTGCCGAGCCAACGGGTGGAGCGCCGGCACCCTCCTGACAGGCGACGCCGGAGCAGGGGAGACCGTGATCCGGATTACCGCCGTCGGGGAAGCCAGCATTCTGGCAAGAGAAGTGCGTCGCAACGGAAAGCCGTCGAGCGAGATCGCCGGGCGCGAAACCGCATGGAAACTCTCGGGGCGAGACTGGCGCGAGATTCCCGCCTAGTGCGCTCGGGCCTCAGTCGGCCGGGCCGACGGCGACGCTCGGGAAGCGGCGCTGCAGATAGGCGATAAAGCCCTCGGGGTCCGCCGGCGTCACCACCGCGACCCGCCCGGGGAGAACCAAAACCACGGCGCGGGACAGATCGGTGGCGAACAGTCGATAGCGCCCCAGATCCTTCCGGTAGAAGACACCGCAGAACGCAAACAACCCACCATTGCCAAAGACGCGCCTCGATCCCTTGCATACGGCGGGATCGTGCCAGGCGCGGGACAGTCCCGAAAGCGACACCGAGGTGAAGAAGCCCAGCCGCTCGATGGACAAGTCCGCGTCCCTGATCGTGTAGCCGCGAACCATGAAAAGTGCGCTGCCCACCAAAGCCGCGAGCGGCACCATGGCGACGCCGACCCCAAACCAGTGTGTGAAACCGCTCGGAACCGGAACGGCGCGATACGCGGCAACCCCGACGAGCAGCATCAGGCCGGTTCCCAGAGAGGAAATGACCTTCAGGAACTTGGGCCAGGGAGCGACAGCGAAGTAGCCCACGGCGCTAGAGCCAGATCCGCACGAGCAGCCCCGCCAGGACGGCACCGGCGACTTCTGCCAGCCAGTACGAGCCGGGAATGCTCCCGCCGCAATCGCGGCATCGTCCATGCAGGACAAGCCAGCTCACCAGCGGGATATTGTCGTAGCCGCGAACGACCCGCTTGCACCGGAAGCAGTGGGACGATTGGTTGAGCCGTCCCCAGCTGTCGTTCCAGTGGCGCCGACTCCAGACCAGCGTGAGGAAACTCGCCACGCAGGCTCCGCATGCCGCACCCCCGGCGATAAGGATGGGGGCCGTCGGGATCAATGCGGCAACCGCACGCGGTGCGCCTGGCGCACGATCGCCAGCAGCTCCTCGCGGCTGAAATGCACGCCGACGATCGCTGGATACTTGAGCGCGAGCGTCGAAAGCGAATCGGCCGCCTTGGGCACGCCCATTTTGACCGCACGGTGCAGCCAATACGCCGCCTCCTCGACATTGCGCAACTCGCCCACGATGTCTGCGCAGAGATAAACGCCCAGCATCAGTTGTCCAGGCGGATAGCCGCGCACGGCCGACTGGCGCAACCAGGATAGGCCGTCGATCATGTCGACCTCAATGCCACGGCCCAGGATCAGCATCAGACCGAACGCGAGCATCGCCTGCGGATCATCGCGACGAATGGCGTCCAGCACCAGCGGGACCGCCCCGACGAAATCCTCTCGGTCGAGCAGCGCCTGGTAGCCGGGATCTTCTCTTTTTCGCATGAACGAATAAAACAGGCCTCGAATAGGACCCATAGTGACACCCTTGTAGTTGCACCTCCAGCCGTCAGCTGAAGGGAGCGCGTGTATCGCACATTGTAGCTACTCCTTTCTTTTCTCGATGTCCTTGCGGACGTGCAGCAGGTCGCAGATCTTGCAATCCAGCGCCAGGGACAGACCCACGAGGGTCCGCGGATTGATGAGCGAGGGCAGGACGTCGATGATCCGTGAGAAGCGGGCGTGATTGACCGCGCCCGGATCGATCGCCTTCACGCGCCGGTGCAGCTCGCGCACAGATGAGATGCCCGCCTTGTTCATGTATTCGCGCACGCGCCACTCAATCGTCGCCGGGCCCACCCGGAGCGCCCGTGCACCGGAGGAATCGGACCGAGAGGGCGAAGCGCGCGGCACGAACAGTCCTTTATCCGAAATACCAGACACGAACGGTGTTCATCGCCGCTTCGATGATCTTTTCGGCGTCGTTCGACTCGATCTCGTGATTCGCGAGCAGCGCATCGACATCGGCCAGGAACCGGACGGTGTCCTGGCCTACGTTGGAATCCTTGTCCATCGTAAGGATCTCGGTCGGCAATTCGCTCCAGCGCAGGCTCACGCAAGCCGCCACCGTACCGGGAACGGCCGGCGCCAACCCCTCAGCCCCTCGAGCCCGGATACCTGGAAAGCTGTTGCGCAAGAAGCCGATCAGATCCGACAGATTCTCCGTGTCAAAGACGTCGCGGACGCGATCCCCATCCTTGTTTTGGGCGACGAAGTGAAAGCGCGGCATCTCGCGCATTACGCGATCCGCCGGATCCGGTTCGCTGACCCACAAGCGAAAGAGGCGATCGTCGGTTTCGAACGACGGGCAGGCATCGTTATGCCAGCTCGTGTCGACCACAAGCCCGAAGGTGGCTGGCTTGAAATCGAGCGGCGGAAAATCGGGAAATTCGGTGTTGATGGGCATGACGTGTCCTTCGGGGAAGGGGAGGTTTGGCGTTCGGCTAATGGACGTTGTCGCCGTAGTTCAGTGGCAAGTGCGACGCCGCCACGGGATGGAGGGCTCGTCCCGCAGCTTCCATGCGGTCCGCTTCAGTACGCATTCGCTCACCCCGCGCGCGATACCGCCGCGCGATATCGGCCGCGGCGGCCGGAGTCAGCCCATAGGGCGGGCTCCGCTGGATCTGGGCTGCCCGCTCGAACACGCGCATTGCATTCCAGCGCACCGTAGCCACCCTCGTCTGGAACGTCTGGTTGTACCAAACGTTGGGCACAGCCACACGCTCCTGCGTATCGTCGTAGAAATAGGGGAGCGTCCCGCTGCGCCTGGTGTCTTCCGTCAGCAAGGTGTGCGGCCGTGCGGGATCGAGGCATTGTTGAAACGTCGGCGGAGACTGCGGTGTGGTCATGATGTCTTTCATTGGCGTCGAAAAGCGAAATGTTGAGCCGGCCGCTACTGCGCCTACTGGCAGAACTCGTGTCGGGCTCGTCATCGGCAACATGGCTGGCGATTTACCAAAAAATCCTTTCCACGACTTCCATCCACACCGTTCGCGTCACCGTCTCCGTACTGCAACCCTTACTGGGCTTCTTCCCTTGCGGGAGGCCAGCCCTACTCGATTCGGGCATCTCAGGTTGGCTCTGGTACCGGACTGCGCGTCCCGTCTCCCTTCTGCTGCCGGCACGACCGGCTCAACATTTCGCTCCACGCCGCGGTTGGAACCCGCAAAGTGGAGTCGGGCCTAATATAAAAAACCGAGGGGGGGTAAATCCGAATTAATTTGGCGGGCTGAGTCGCTGCCCGCAAAAACACTTGCATTTGCCAAAAACAACTGATAGTGTTCGACCCAAGCGGTAGAGGATGTCTGTCACCGCACGGATTCTTCTGGCGACTGCCAGCTCTACGGGTTGAGATAACCCGCCCACTTCAGGTATCCCTACCTGGAAAACGCGAGAAGCAATTCTCCCGTCATCAGCCCCCCGGGGCTACACCGCGAAAGCGGCAATCCATTGTTTCCCTACGCAAGTAGCAGTGCGATCGTTATGGTTGTTCACTGATTCGACGGTGCGTCTCCGCGAGGAGGTACCGAGAGAGGTCTGACGCAGACATCGAGAATGGACAGGCGGATCTGGTGCGCGTAGCCAGGTCACCCCGGTAGCAGGTGGCGAGGATCTTCGGATTCTCGCCCCTCCCGGGGCGTAGTTTTTGCAACGGGTGTTTCTCTGGTGGGTTGATCTGACCCACAAGCAAAACATCTGTTTCCTTCTGCGAGAGCAGACGTGTTTACGGGTTTGACGTATCTAACCTGCCACCATCGACAGCATGTGCTGCCGGTAACCCTTGGGACCGCCTTTGTCCCTCGGGGACTGATGGCGCTCCCATTTTTTTGGGAGTTCGCCATGAAAGTTGTCCGCACTTTTGCGATCGCCGGCCTGCTGTTGGCTGCGCTCACTATCGGTGGTGTTGGTGTCGTACTGGCCGCCCCCGGTCTGTCTGGTGCCGTTGTTGGTGGTGCCAGCTATCTTCTGAATGCCTAAGCAGCGTCCAGAACTCCCTCCCGCAGCGTCATCGCGGGAGGGGAGCAGTCTCACCATCACGGTGATCCGGTCCCAAGAGGTTTTCCATAGCACGCTCCTGCGAGCGTCTTACGCAAAGCCTCCTTTTTCTCCTTGATGCCCTCGCGCTCGGTCTGATGCGTCAGGGCATTGCTGTTTCCTCGGCCATCCGGCCCGTCGATCACGGATCACGACGTAAAACATCGATTCGCACCGCCTTCGGGCGGATTCCCGCAACGGGGCCTCGCAGCCCTCATCGGGAACGCGGCTCCTCTTTCGAAAGGTCCCGCGATGAAACCCCACGAGCTTCTCCTCGCCCTGGTCGTGCCCGGCGGATTCTTCCTCCTGGCGCTGGCCTACCTCGCGCGCAAGCAACGCCATCACTTCTGGCGACTCGGCTATCTGCGCAATCTCCTCTCCATCGTAGTGCTTGGTGGTCCCCTCGGTCGGATCCGGATCGGCACCGCCTTTCGCGCCTTGCGCGACTGGCCGCCGGCCGTGACTTCTGCACGAGGCGCATACGTCCTCGACGACGCGCTCGGTGTCTGATCATGGACCGGCTTTTCCTTCTCCAATGGATCGGATGCGCGTTCGGCGTCGCCGGCGCAGCCGCGCTTGCCATGCGCAAGAGCTGGTCCGGAATCGGATTCCTTCTTTTCCTCATCAGCAACATCCTGTGGGCCGCCTTCGCCGTGCTCACCGAGTCACACGGCCTGTTGTGGCAGCAGATCGCCTTTACGGTCACCAGTCTGGCAGGCATTCGCAACTGGATCTTCCCGCCCGCTTCCGGGTAACCCCTCCGGGGGTTTTTTCAAGACGCTTCGTCGAGGCGCCTGGGTAAAACCTCACTCGATATCGCGGCTGGTCTCAGCCCAACGATTACGGTTCTTCGTCACACAGAACCGCTTTCGCCGATTCGTCGGCGAACCCCACTGGAACATTGAAAGCCCCGGTGGGGCCGACGGTGTTCCTTTTTTTGCAACCTTACGAAAGGAGAAACACCATGCCAAAGCGATCTGGTCGCGACAAATTGGTCGAGGACGCGCTTCAGATGCTGGAAGTCGAAGCGGCGGGATTTGCCGCCGCCGCCGCCGGCAACGGCGACCCTCCGCCCAACTTCAAGGGCGGAGATCTGGTGAGGTCCAACTGGCAGTTCGGCGCGAGCCTGTTCTTCAACAGTCCCATGGCCGTCGGGGGTCCCTCATGACCTCCACGCGGTCTACCGCCGGTCACCTCGATGTCGAGGAGATCAAGCGCCAAGCCAAGAACCGCTGGGACGCCATCCTACCGGCGCTGGCGCCGAATCTGTCGGAGGCTTTCGACAGGTTCGGCAAGCATGTCGCCTGCCCGGTGCACAGCGGAAAGACGGAGCGGAATTTTCGCGCCATCTCTTCCGCGCGTTTTGCACAGGATGGCGCCATGGCCTGCAACACCTGTGGCACCTTTGCCGACGGCTTTGCTGTTCTGCAATGGGTGAATAACTGGTCCTTCATGGAGGCCGTCAAGGCCGTCGATGAATGGCTGGGCGGTACGGTTCGAATCCTCTCGCCGGAAGACCTGGCGAAACAGGAGGCGGCACGCACGGCCACGCGGCAGGCACAGGCGAGAGAGCAGCGAGCCCGCAACCTGCGCGCCCAGCGCAACCTCAACACGGCGTGGAAGGGTTCGGTCTCCATGACGGATCCCGCCGCCGAGCCGGCGAGGAAGTATCTGGCCAAGCGCGGATTGCATCTCACCCGCTACTCTGGTGAGATGCGATTCAATCCGAAGATGTCCTACACGGACGAGGGAGGCAAGTTCAAGGGCTACCATCCGGCCATCCTGGCGAGATTCCGCTGTGCCAATGGCACACCGGGGTCGATTCTGCGGATCTACATCACGCCCGCCGGCGACAAGCTGGCCGTGCCCGATCCGAAGAAGATGATGTCCTACAACGAGGACGTGCCGCTCACGGGCGGCGCCATCCGCCTCGGTCCCGTCCCGCCGATCCCCCGCATTCTGGGGATCGCCGAAGGCCTCGAAACCGCGCTGGCGGCAACGGAGCTGGACGGCATCATCTGCTGGGCCGCCTTCAGCGCAGGCATGCTGGAAGCGTTCGAACCGCCGGCAGGCGTGGAAAAGGTCGTCATCTATGCCGATCTGGACCGCTCCAACCGCGGCTACGAAGCGGCGCTGAAGCTGATCGAGCGCCTCTGGGATCAGGGCATCACTGCCGGCATCCGGATGCCTTCAGGAGAAATACCTGCAGGCATGAAGGGTGTCGATTGGCTCGATGTGCTGAACGAGCAGAACGCCGCGCGCGAGGCACCGCGCAAGGCAGCCTGATTCACCGCACCACCCCTGCGAGACTCCGTACCCACGGGCTCTCGCAGGGTGTTTGTTTGACGTTCTCGCGAGGGGACGTCAAACAAACACGTTTCGTCTCTTCCGAGACAACGCCTGCGGATCCGCGTCACGATCCGCCACGGTTGGCTTCTGCCAACACCACGCCCTGAACAGCGCGTTCAGGGTTCCCCAACCGGGACATCCTCCCGGCAGGGAAGGTGTCTCCTCTCAAGGAGCATTTCATGTTCTTCGAAAAGAAAGTCGACACCCGTTCCCGGGCCGCGATGATCGCGTTTCTCACCAGGCACTACCGCTACAACACCGCAAATAGCTGGAATGCCGGCAGCAGTTACGCCCATTGCATCAAGATCGGTCGCCTGGGCCTAACCCAAGATCAGACCAGCCGCGCGTTTCACTTTCTCGGTGCTGATTACTGGGATGAGATCCGCGACCCAATCGATGACTTCACGGTCGAGCAGGATGGCCACTACACGATCGGCACCAACGGACGATCGAGCGGCTACCTGGTGCTCTACGACAGCCACTACGAAAGCACGGGCCACAAGAGCTTTTGTCCGGCTTGCGGTCAGCGCAACTTCACGGAAGCGCCGGGGCCCTGCGGTGTCTGCAAAAAGCCGCGCGTGAATTTCAAGACCCCGCCGCGCCGTCTTGCTGTGTCCATGAACGCCATCGACCACGGCGAAGACTTCACCGACTGGACGATGGACGCCTTGCGCGCCCGCGTCAAACTGGTCGGCGACTTCGACCGGGCCTGTGATGACATCCGCAGCAACTTCATCGATCTCTTGGAGTGCAATGTCGTGGTGGAAGAAACCGTCATGGTTCCGACCAAACGCGCCGTGATCCGACCCCTGGCCGCGTACGCGACGAGCTGAGCACCCAGTATCACCCTTCCCCTGCCGCCGGCGGGGGAGGTTTTCCAGATGGGCCGCCCCGATCGGGTGACCCATCTGGCAAGCCGATCACTTCTTCTTCGCAGCCTTCTTGGCAGCAACGGCGTCCTTGAACTTGGCGCCGACAGTAAAGCGCGCCACGGTCGTCGCGGCAATCTTGATTTCCTTGCCCGTCTGCGGATTGCGACCCACCCGTGCGGCGCGCTTGGAGGACTTGAAGCTGCCGAAACCGATCAGGCTCACGGTGTCGCCGGCGGCGACGGCCTTGACGATCGACTCCAGCGCAGCATCCAGCGCCTTGGCAGCGGCAGCTTTGCTGAGATCAGCACCGGCGGCCATGGCTTCAACAAGTTCAGCTTTGTTCATTCGGAACTCCAGGGTTAAGCGGCAAGCGCCGCGGAGTCGCGATGATACCCAGAAATGACGGCCCACTTGCCCCCGAATGCCTCCTGAAACAGGGGTATTTCCGCGCTCCCTTTCCTTGCCCGCAACGGGCACAACATCTCGAAGGAATCACTCATGCACATTCAAGTCGGCATTCTCGCCCTGCGCATGGACGTCTTGCTGCCATTGCAAGTCATCCAGTCGGCGGGCGGGTTCTACATCGGCACAGCCAGTCCGACCGACGGACCGCTCACCCGCGAGTCGCGGGAACAGTGGCGCACCCGCGAACAGGCCATCGAGGCGTTCGAATCGGGCGACTGGACGCAGCGCCACGCACCCTGACGGAGGCACCATGCAATCATTTGAGTTTCTCATCCGCAACCTCAGTGGCAATACGCGCTGCAAGGACCGCACGGAACTCGCCAGTGTGATTCAGCGATATCGAGGACAGTCGGTCACGATTGCCGACCTCCGGCAGCGAGGCAGCGTCCATTTCGTTGACGTCCTTCCCAGCGGCGAGCTGCGCGACTCCTACGGCGTTCGGTCGCCGTTCGACATCGAGGTGCGTCTGAAATAGCGACGGTCTTCTTGAGGAAGGCCAGAGCGCATTAAGTTTGCTCACCACAGAGCGAATGCTTGCGACTTGGCACACAAGTCGATGTCGCGGTCACCGGCCGCAATCTTCAACCTTGCGGGGTCCGCTACCCCGTCCGGGGTACTGGCTTCCGCGTGATTCACGAAGGAGCCATTACATGGCAGCTATTGCAAAGATCATCTATCCCCAGGCGGGGAAGCGGACGCGCCTCGACGACGGGCCGGGGTTCCAAGGCAGAAACGGCATCGGAATCCAGACCGGCGTCGAAGTCTATAGGGATGTCCAGCGCGGCGTCGTGCGACTGACCCCGATTTCGTCCAAAGGGGAACTCGCCAACTGCTATCTGGAGATCCCCGAAGCCCAATTCGGCCAACTGCACCAGGAGAGAACGGACACGCCGCACGGTGATCCGGCTATCCGTTTGACGTAACAACCGCCCCGGAGGGCTCCCTCCGGGGAGCGCCGGGGCTTCATCTCAGGAGGCTACAAATGGCGCTAATGCGTCTCACCGAAATGCCGGTGCGGGGAGAATCGCCTCTGGTTGCAGTGGAGGAATTCGTAACCTGCACGGCGCAATTCGACCTCGCCGCCGATCTTGACCAGGACGGCTTGTACGGCGAAGCACTCGTGGTGCGAGCGACCGCACGTGCGAACAAAAAGCGCGGCAAGCTCGCGTGGTGGGAATCCGCCGGCACGTTGCATCCAGCCGACCTTCCCCAGGCGCTCTGGCGCGTGTGGGACGCGATGCGTATGCAACGACGCAAGACGGCGCTGGTCTGCGTCTACTGAGGGCCGTACCGTGGAAATTCCCATTCTCTACCATGGCACCCGAAAGCAGTCAGCAACCCGGATTCTCAAGAGCGGCTTTCGCCGCAGCACCCGCCCGTCGTACACCGGGACCGGCATCAACCTCTCCGAATCGATCACCGTGTCCTACGAGTACGGTGAATATGAAAACGGAGGAGCCGTGCTGGAAGTTCGCTTGCGCGCCGACACGCGCTGGTCCGACCAGATCGATGCCCGGCACAACGGGATCGACGGATGGTTCAAGGCCAATCCCCCGATTCAGGCGCTGAGTCTTTTTGGCGGCAATGTCTGGGTCGTCTGGGATGCCTCCGCGATCGAATCGGTGCGAAGGATGTCCCACTTGGAAGCTCTCAAGGCCCTTCACGATGAAATTGTCGAAGACGGGCCGGCGATGGGCTACAACGGGATCGCCCAGGATTACGCGAGCGTGATCTTCGGCAGTCCCGACCCCAATCTCGACCGCTTTCCCGGCTACCGAGAGCTCTGGCCGGAACACTGGCGAAGATCGGAATCATCGTTCCGCGCTACACCCAATCCGCGTAGCGGACCAATCACCCACCACCAGGAGAGCACGATGTCACTGAGAGTTTTCCGTTCCACCCTCAAACACCTGGCACACGCCGAAGCGCTCGCCATGAAGGCCGTCGAAGCGGCATTGTCCCAGAGTGACAATCCGCAGAACGCAGTAACGGCTCTTCGCCGCGCAGCGGCCCAGTGCAAGCGACTGCACCGCGCCCGGCGCAAGTTGCAGGCGCGAAGCGGCATGCGAGTTGTTGCGAAGGCCTATCTGGCTGTCTCACCGCATCACTAAGCAATGCGCCTTCCCCACCGCACGGTGGAGGAGGGCGCTTTTTCAGGCCTCTCCCTGCGCGCAGGGGGAGGCCGGACAAAGCGACGATTCTGCTCATCACGAGCGAATGCTTGCGGCTTGGCACTCAAGTCGATACGCGGTCATTGACCGAACCATTCACCCTCGCGGGATGCGCTCCCGCAAGGGGTGTTCCGCGAGCTTTTTGAGGAGCACCTGAGAATGAGCACTACCAATTCGAACCCGATGTCCTACCGTCTGCGGCTTGCCCAGAATGGCGGTGCGGAGTTCACATTCGACTGCGCGGCGGGAAGCGACGCCGAGGCCAAAGCGCTGGCTGAGAAGATGCATACCGGCTGCACCATCGTTTCTTACCAGCCGTTCGAGCAGAGCGACAGCTCACTGCCTGAAGATTCGTGGCTGCGCGCGCTCGCATCGGATGATGAAGTGTGGTGGCACGATCCCCATGCAGGCATTTCGTCCGGCATCTACCGGATCGACAGCATCAACAGCGAGACCGGCAAGATCGAAGGCGTCGATACCGTCGTGATCCTGTCCAATGCGGCGGGCAGCCACTCCGAGGTGTTCGCCGCGGAACTGGCGCCGGCGCAGCCCGAGGATCTGTTTCCCGTGATCGACGGCGATGACGGCAACGGAGACATCTACGGCTATGCGACCTCGAAGGAGGACGCGATCGATGTCGGCAATGCGACGTTCGCCGATGAGGTCGTCGATGCCTACCTGGCGGAAAGCGTCACGTTACGCGACGGCAGCACTGTCGCCAAGGCGTGGGTGGCAACGACCTCCATGGTCAGCGTTCGCCTGCGCCTGACCCTCGACGTCTGCTATGCGCTGAACGGCGAGCCGATCCAGGACATGGTGACGCGCCTGACGAACGCAGCAGAACGCGCGGTCGGGGACGGGATGCTGACCGGTGAATCCGCGGCGGAAGTCGATGAGTACTCGCTGGCCGTGACGGAAGTTCCGGAGCCGCCGGGCGAAGAAGAGCTCGCCGGCTTCATGCTGCAGCGAATCGAAGACGGTGAGCTGGGCGTCGAGGACATTCCTCTGCGGCTGGCACGCTATGGCCTCATGGAAAATCATGCCTTCGTCGCTGAAATGCGCGAGCGCATGGATAACGCGGCGAACGGAGGCTGATTCATGGGCTCCGCGTTCGCACGCAACACCCGGCGCCAGGATCTGCTGATGGTGGTGGATCTCGATGAACGCGGCAGTTTTTGCGCGCACGTCGAGAACACGAACGGCAAGACGGTATTTCAGTTCTCCAACGAGGACGAGGAAACCGGATGGCCGTCCGAGGAAGGCCTTTGGCTGGTCGAGGACGGCTTCATGAAGCACGCCCGCGACATCGACGGTCTGCACGACTATCTCAAGAGCATCGGGATAGCCCAGCCCAGCAGCACTCTGCGCATCGGGGGCTGACGGCATTGCCATAAAAGCGGAGTACTCGCCAATCGGCGAGCTTCGCTGTCGAGGATCCCCGCGCGCCACACCGGCGCCGGGGAATTCCAGCTCCGAAAGGCGCTGGGAGCAACCAAGCAGCAGAGTAAGACAGCAAATCAAACCGTGCGGGATACCCCGAACGGCGTGCATCAATCCACAGGAGTCAGAGTCATGAGCGATCTGTCGATAGCAACCAATCTCGCCCAGAAGGAAGCCCCTCTGAGCGAGCAGCAGCAAGAGGAAATCAGGGCGCGCATTGCAACGGTAAGGGAAATCTTCCCGGAGTTCGCAAGCGACATGAAAGCCCTCGTCGCCGCCGGCCTCGTTCGCGGTTGGCGCGATCTGGAGTACATCGGGCCGCCCCGTGAGAATCCGCGCGAGGTAGCGTTCGACGCCACCCAGATGGTCATCAATCGTCCCGCCGCGCCTGCGCGCGCGCAACCGGCACGGTGACCACCAACCCCCGATAGGTCTGCACGACTATCGGGGCGTTGCCGAATCCATGGAACGCTCGCATGAAGGCTTTGCTCCGCAGAGTCTTGATCCAGCGGTTTCCCAATCTGCCGCGCTTATCCGCCGAACCGGCACGCTATACTTTCCGCGCATGTACCCCACCATTCATTGGCCTACAGCGCTCCTGATCGCGGCCGGCCTTCTGGTGCTCTGGCGCTCCCGAACGGCGCTCTGGAGAATCTCGCTCCTTTCCCTGCCGGGCACCCTCGCTCACGAATTGGCGCATTGGGCGGTCGGCTTTGTTCTTTTCGCGCAACCGGCCTCTTTCAGCGTCTGGCCCAGACGGCACGGCAATGGCTACGTGCTGGGTTCAGTCGGGTTTCGAGGTGTAGGGCTCCTCAATGGAGCGTTCGTGGCGCTGGCGCCGATTCTGCTGCTCTGGCCGGCGTATTGGTGTCTCCTGTACTCCACGGCCGCGTGGTTCGGCGGCGACTACCTCGCCTGGACGTTGTGGGGCGCGCTCGCCGCCAACCTGGTGTTCGCCGCCATTCCTTCAGGCCCGGATCTTCGCCTGGGACTGCCATCGATTGCGCTCTACACCGTCATCGGAACCGCCCTGTGGTGGTTGCGCGCATTGCCATGAGTAACAGGTCCGTCCGCTAGGCGCCTTTCCTAGCCGAAGATATTCCGGATCGCCCTAGGCACTCTGGGCATTATTGAAGCATCCGGGCTTGTTAGCCGCGCCGCACCCTCCCTTGCCGTCAGGCAATCCACCATCCATCTTTTCGAGGCCATTCCATGAAACTGATTCCATCCATCATCGCAGTTGCGACGATCTTCCTGTCCGCCCAACCCGCCCTGGCGCGCAAGAGCGTGATCAACGAGCTGGCGGGGGAGGTCGTCGCCGCCGCGCGCTCCGAGCGCCCCGTCACCGTCTCGGCGCAGGGCACCATCGAAGTGGCGTTTTCGCCAAACGGCGGCGCCACCGACGCGGTGGTGCGCTTCATCGGCGAAGCCAAGTCGTCCATTCGGATGGCGGCCTACAGCCTGACGTCCAACCCGATCGGCAAGGCCTTGGTGGAAGCCAAGCATCGCGGCGTCGATATCCGGCTCGTCATCGACAAGGAGCACAACGGGCGTCGCGACTCGCCCAACAGTGTCGCCAGTTTCCTTGCCGCCAGTGGAATACCGATCCGTGTCGATTACGCTGTGTCGATCCAGCACCAGAAGACGGTGACCATCGACGGCGCATCGGTTCTCAATGGCTCGCTGAACTTTTCGGCCGCCGCAGAACATTCCAACCGGGAGTCGATCACCATCCATCGCAACAATCCCGAGCTGGCCAAGGTCTTCCTCAAAAACTGGGAGGTCATGTGGTCCGAGTCACAGGATTTTAGGGCCCCTTACTGACGGGTCGGCAGCATCGCAATCTCGGGGCTTGCGCCGTGCTTCGCATCGTGATAATGTTCCAATCACGTGGCGCAATCGGTCGCCGCACCAGAATCTCTTCTGGCAACTGCCAGCTCTACGGGTTGAGACAACCCGCCGTCTTTGGGCATTCGCCCAGACACCGGTGAGAAGAAGTCGTTCTCCCGCCATCAGCCCTCCGGGGCATACCGCCAAGGCCAAAGGCGGACACCTTGTTTTCCCTACTACGTAGCAGTGCGATCAATTCGATCGTCCACTGATCCGACGATGCGTCTCCGCGAGGAGGCATCAGGAGATGTCTGGCGCAGACATCGAGGATGGAAAGTTGGATCTGGCGCGCGTAGCCAGGTCACCCCGGTAGCAGGCGGCGAGAATCTTCGGATTCTCGCCCCTCCCGGGGCGTAGTTTTGCGGATGTTTTCCTCGTGGATTCATCGCGATCCACCAGCAAAGCATCTGTCGTATGTCTCGGGCGATCTACTCGCCTACATCCATCGCAGCTACATTCAGCTCATCACGAGCGAATGCTTGCGACTTGGCACTCAAGTCACCACCTCGGCCACATGGCCGAACCCACTCACCACGCGGGGTTCCACTCCCCGCCGGGAGAGGCTCCGTTCTCACAAGGACGCACTCATGAGTAACGACTCCGACTCGCAGGATCCCGAGGTCATCGATTACAGCCATGCGTTTCCCAACGCGGTAGCCGCGCAAGGGAAGGGATGCAACGTGCTGATTCTCTACAAGCTGGACAAGCCGACCACGGTTCGCTTCGACGGCAAGCCCGCCACCTACGAACTGGTCTATCGCTGGCTGTCACAGACCTGCCAGAACGATAGCGACCAAGCCTGGGCCTGTGTTCAGGGCTCGGAAGTGACGTACTGGCAGGCCAAGGAATTGGGGGCCGCGTTTATCCGGCGCCTCAAGCGAGAGACCGCCAACCTGTTCTCGCAGTTCTCCCTGATCGGCTGACGGAACTACACGCCGTATCCACCCAACCCGACATCAACGGTCACCCGCGTCCATGACGGACGCGGGCCTTTCTCCGCCGCATTGCTCAAGTGCGGCGAGGAAAGGCCTTGTCTGCAGCCCATCACCAGCAACGCCATCGGTTCTGCTCTTCAACGAGCGAATGCTTGCGACTTGGCACTCAAGTCGCCACCTCGGCCACATGGCCGAACCCACTCTCCCGCGCGGGGTTCTACTCCCCGCCGGGGAGCAGCTCCGCCTATCTTTAGGAGCACAAACCATGAGCACAACGCTCAAAGCACTGGCAATCGAGGCCGCTGTTGGGCACTTCTTTGCCGACAGGGGAAACTTCACTCCCGAGCAAGTCCTCGAAGCGCTCGCCAACAACGAGTTGCCGGACGACATGCTTCTGTGGGAGCCGTTCCAGCACGACTCGTTGAAGATGGTCGCCGCGCAGATCGAAAGCATGATCGACTGGCTTGCCGGGCTGATGGTCCGCGCAATCGCGATCGGCAACGAAGAGCCTGGCGCAGCGCCCTCAACCGCGGATACCTACCCGCTTACCGACGCCGAGTACGTGCGCAAGGGCGGGGGTGTCTGCCCGTCCTGCGGGTCGGACCAGATCGAAGGGAACTCGGTGAACATTGACGGCCCGACGGCGGACCAGAGGGTGTCCTGCCTGGATTGCGATGCCGACTGGACGGATTTTTACCGGCTGGCGGGATACACGAATCTGGTGACATGACAATGCCGCTCAAGATTCCCGTCGTGATCGGCCGAAACCGCCTGCGGGGCAATGCGCAAGGCGCCATGGTGTCCGATGACTTCGGTCAGGACAACCTGGCGCGGCTGCACGCAGCCTTGCGCAACGCGGCTGCAGAGGCCGGCGTGCTTCCAACAGCTGCCTGGCTGGCCATGTCGGTCAGGCAGTTGCTCAAGCTCTACGAGCAGGCGCATGCCGACTGGCAAAAAACCAAGAAGGGCACGCTGGGCCATGTCTATGAGGCCAGTCTGCCCAACGGGGAAACGCTGCTGTTCGGCGATCCCCGCGTTCTCGCGCGGCTGTCCTAGCCGCACATTCACAACTCGACCCGAGCGGGGCTCTCACCCGTTCGGGGTCGAGCTCCCCCGGGTCCACCAGAGGAGATTGCAATGGCCAATGCCAAATGCGACCACTGCGGTCACGTGTGTGACCAAGCAAGTCTGTACCCCGCTGACTACGTCGACCCGCACCTCGATCGTCCGCGCGGCGCCGTACGGTTTGTCGAACCACTTGGCGAATGCCCGCTCTGTGGGCACCTCGCTTACGCACCTGAGGAGATCAAGTCGTGATTCAGGCGCTTATCGATCTGCTGCAGGCGAAGATCGCCGAATGCGGCTTGGAAGTCTTGAGCCGTTATCCCGACGACCTGCTGGTCCACGACCGGGCAATGCTGGAGCGGCACGCGTTTCCGGGTGCCACACTCGCGTGGATGGTCGGTCACTGCCATACGCACTTCTGCGTACTGGGCATTCATCCTGAGGAAAACGTGGGGGTAACCTATCTCACGAATCTCGCCGCCGAAGACCGTTTCTTCGTCATCACTGTCGGGGCGGGCCACGCCCGTTTGACCGAGCTCGACCGCCAGGCCTTCTCGGCGCTGGCAACGACTCCGGTTCTCTACAAGGCAGACGGGACGACCACGGACTATTGGCTGTCCCGCCGGAATGGCCGAGTCGGGCATATCGCACTGGAACCGGTAGGCGGCTGGCAGGACCGCAGCTACCGTGTCTCGATTACTCCGATAAGCGGCATCTCGGAGATGGATCGCGGCGCCCTGCAGCTCTGGGGGTCCAAATCGGTCGCCAAGGCCAGCGGATCGCTCTTCACTCGATTTGAAATCGAGTGGCAGCCTGCGGTTGCCGCGCTGAAAGCCGCGTGATCGATGCACGGACGGCAGCTATTACCCGTCCATAAGGACGGCAACGCCATCCTCCGCTTCAACGAAACCAGCTCAACGAACTCTCCCTCCCTGCTTGCAGGGAGGGCGCTTTCTAAGGAGATCCGCAACCGAGCTCCTCACAAAGCGCAGCAGCACTGATTCTTGTCCTTCCGGACAGATCCAACGGCCGAATGGGCCGCATTTCAGACCGCAAGGTCTCAACCCCCGAAGGGAGCAAACCCCTTGGGGCGCGCTGCCTTCCTTTTTTGAAAGGAAAGCCACCATGGCTTTTGATCCCACGCCATTCGTCCGCGGCTGCTACCAGCTGCCGGGCGATCCGACGCGAGACAGATACATCGTGCCCCTCTCCGGCGGCATCGACAGCACAGCCACCGCGGTCATGTTGAAGACGGTATTTCCCGAAATCCACTTCGAATATGTCTTCACCGACACGAGGCCCGGGTAGATCTCGGGCCACGGAGAAAAGCATGAATCAGGAACTCACAGAAGTCACGCGCCTCATCAACGACGGCGCCCTGTTCGTCATCAATCACAGCGGCGGCAAGGACAGCCAGGCGATGATGATCGAACTGCTCAAGATTGTCCCGAAGAAGCAACTCCTCGTCATCCACGCCACCCTCGGCGAGGTCGAGTGGGAGGGCGCATTGGAGCACGCCAAGTTTCAGGCCGAGCAAGCCGGCGTGCCGTTCATCGTCGCTGAAGCAGTCAAAACGCTGATTGACATGGTGGAGCATCGCTTCAGCGTACGCCCGGATGCACCATCCTGGCCGTCAGCTTCAAACAGGCAATGCACGTCGGACCTGAAGCGCGGTCCGATTGAGCGCGAAGTTCGTCGCTACATGAAGGCCAATGGTTTTACCAAGGTTGCCAACTGCATGGGCCTGCGTGCTGCGGAATCCCATGGGCGCGCCAAGCTCGCTGTATGGAAACGTAACGAGCGCAACAGCATCGCGGGCCGAGACTGGTACGACTGGCTTCCGATCCACGGCCTGTCGACCGCTGAGGTCTTCGCGCTGATTGCCGCCGCCGGACAGCAGCCGCACTGGGCGTATGCCGCCGGAAACGAGAGGCTATCCTGCGTATTCTGCATCATGGCGTCCGGCCGCGACTTAGCCAACGGCGCGAAGCACAACCCAGTGCTCTTCAAGAAGTACGTTGAGCTGGAGCAGCGTACGGGCTACACGATGCACATGAGCCGCAAGAGCCTAGTCGAGTTGGTCAGCTACGCGTCGAATGACGCTGTGCCCGGCTATGAGACGGAGCCGTGTGATCTTCTGGCAGCGTCAAAGCCGGCGCCCTTGAGGCAGAGCATGCCGCCATTGGCCGACCGCTGGGAAAGATTCTCGGGATGGGCGCATTCATTCCCAAGGACGTCGTGAAGGCAACCGAGGAAGAGGATGAGAGATACGTTCCCTGCTTCGCTTGCAGCATTTAACACCGGGGCGGTCGGCACACGCTGATCGTCCCGCCGCGCCCCCGCATCGTCGGGGCGCGGTTTTCTCAGACGCATTCCTCACGGCGTGCTTCTGAGAAAACCAGCAGCACCCAATTCTGCTCTCACGAGCGAATGCTTACGACTTGGCACTCGAGTCGACACATCGATCTCACGATCGAAACCACTAACCCGCGCGGGGTTCCACTCCCCGCCGGGGAGAGGCTCCGCGCATCATCAGGAGCAAACCCATGAGCATTCCTGCTCAACCCGCAATGATCGCCGGCTGCGAAGCGGCGCTCGATGCCGGCATCTACTATCAAGATGAGTTCCGCGATTTCGTCCTGAAGCACATGGGCGGACTCGATTGCGCGCCGGCTCTGGTCGAAGCGGCCTCGCTCGATCTCGACGCGGAGGATCACTGGCAGCGTCAAAAGGATCTCACCTCTCGCCTTGCACGGCTGATCAAGGCATCCCCCAGGGGACACTACGCTTTGATTCGCAGGACCTGCAAGGACTGGCTGAAGCCGTCATATTCCGCGATGGTTTCCGACGGCAGCGGCAAGCTGGCGGTAGGCGGTCAATTCGACGGCTACGACCACGAGCCGACAGGGGACGAGGTACTGACACGCGTCATTGGCTACGAAATCTACCTGTGCCGCAAGGATCTGGAAGAGAAGCGTCGTACCGAAGCCAACATCAAGGCTCAGCAAGAGCATGCCTTCACCGTCGGCATGGAGTTCAAGGACTATCGGCATCCGGGCGAAACGAAGAAATTTGCCAAGGCCGTGATTGCAGCGGTCCAACCGGACAAGGGAACGTTGCAACTTCTGCTCATCCGCCGCGGCACCAGCAAACGTTGGGAAGCCACGATGGGTGCCAAGCGCTTCGCCGAGATCGTCGGCATCCGACCGCCCGAAGCCGATCCCCGCCCGTTCATCGTCGTCGTTCAAAACGACGCGGCCTCGGAAGGAGTGGCGCAATGAGCGATCTCGACAACCTGCGCGACAACATGCGCCGGCAAGAGCCCAGCGAACTCGCGCGAGTCGCAGTGACTCGCGACATCGATGGGCACAAGCTGAGTCTGGAAGTGTCACCGTGTTCCTGGCTTTACCCGGGCTACGGTCTGCAAGTTCAGATCACATTGCATGGCGGTGGCGGCCACGCTTACATCCACAACAAGGAACTCCACTTCGAAAAGGCCACCATGGCCGACTTGGAGCGGATGTTCGACCAGGTAAAACTGGTCCCGTGCAAAAAGTGCGGCAAACCCGCCTTTGATCCGGCAACGGTCGATACCAATCGAGCGGGCGAGTGTGAAGAATGCTTCATGGACAGGCTCAACGCCGAACTCAAGAAGGCACAGGAGAAGGAAGACCGCCGAATGCGCCGACTGGACGCCACGCACCGGGCCCAGGGCTACACACATCGGATCGACGCATGGATTCACGGCGGCGGCGACGACCGCCAGGTGTCCTTCTACTCCAAAGGGAAGCTCACCACGAAGGAAGTGAAGGCGCTGATCCGCAAGCAAGGCAGCATGAAGGATGACGATTTCACGATCGTCACGCTTTGAACCCTCCCCGTGGCCATCACGGCACGGGGGTTTTCTCCGACGCATTCGACTGGAGTGTCTCTAAGAAAGCCCGCCACGTAATTCTGCTCACCACGAGCGAATGCTTGCGACTTGGCACTCAAGTCGACAGTACGGTCATCGACCGACAACGCACCCGCGTGGGGTTCCACTCCCCTTCCGGGAGCGGCTCCGCGCATCTTCACCGAAGGAGCAAAAACATATGCCGACCAGAACAACTTGGGTTGATCCCGAAGTCTGTCTGCAGCATAACGACGTCACGATCTATCACACGTACAGAGACGACGACATGGACCAAGGCCGCTGCAGGAGCTACTACACGGCTGATGGCGCATCTGACGACAACGCGTTCGACATCCGCGATCTCGACGTGCCGAGCAAGGCGCTTTTGGCGGGCCATCCACCGTTTCTCAGTGATTCGGATCCCATCTACCAGGGCGCCACGCCAAGACAGCGCAAAGCCTTTGCGGCTGACTGGACGAAGTGGCAAGAGGATGGCGGCGGAGAAGACCAGGCGATTCGTGCCGTGCTCAAGGACGCCATCGAAGCCGGCCTGATCATCAGCCCCATCTGAGAATTCCACCCGGGTACAACCGGGTCTGCCATTGCATCCGGCCTTGCGCCGGAAGGTAAGCAGGCGATTCGCCCTTCGGGGTAAGGGTTTCGACCCTAGGCATCGTGGCACTGCCTGAACAGAGTGTCTCCGCGGTTGAGCTGGGAAATCATTTCAATCAAGGAGAAGTTCTAAATGACAAAGATTCACATCGAAGCGGGAACCGGTGCGGCGTGCAGCAACTGCAGGCACTTCAGTCCGGGCATCCCGGAATCCCGTTGGCACCCAGAAGACCCGGCGGATTGCGGACATCCGCGCCTCTACGCGTGGCTGTCGGCGAACAAGCATTTCCCGTTCGCCAAGGGTTGCAAGCACTGGGTGGCACGACATCCGTCCTCGCAGGAACCGGAGGCCGGTCATGGCTGATGGCTACCTGGCAGATGATGACAGCACCCGTCTTCGCGGTCGGGCGCCGGTGGTGTGCCGGCTATGTCGTCACCTGCACGTCAAACGATCGCTGGTCGTCGACAAGATCATCGTCGCGTGCGGCCGCCCGTACGAAGAACCCAACGCCGACATACTGGGATATCTCCTGCTGCGTCTTGCCAACAACGGACGCTGCGGGCTCTTCGACGGCTTCTGAAAACACAAACCCGGGCTGCTCTCACGAGCGGCGCCGGGTTTTTTTTGGCCACCGTAAGGCCCAAGGGTTGGGCGCATCGGCCCGCCATGCCGGCGTGATCCCGCTATGTCGAACTCGTCCCTCCCTCGCTTGTCATACCGTCCATTTCGTCAATCGCAGACAAACCGGTCCTCCCACGCGACGCATGCCTGGTTTGTGCACTTCCCCTCGCTGTCGTAGGCGGTACAACTGACCGAGACACACACTCTCACGGTGTGGCATTTCTGGCCAATGGGCGGAAGGTCTGGGCCGGAAGCGCTGCCCGGGTTCGTATTGGCCGGCGCGCTTCCACTAGCCGACGGACCGCTGAGATTCACGTCATATTTGCTATCTTCAGCAACGGCGAACCAGGAAAAAAGAGCGATTGCCGCGATCACGGCGAGTTTCAGAATTGCTTTCATTGCGGGCCTCCATTGGGAGTGGTGGGGATGCACATAGGACACTGACGCCAATCCTTCCGTCGTCGAGACAAGAACCGAGTCCGGTGAAGCCATCTCATCATCGTGTGCTCGTACAGACGCTGTGGCGGCACAGGGTCACTCGACCTTGTGCAGAAAATGTTCTTGCGGCAGGGCCCGTCCGCTTTGCCGAATAATGGCCCACAACGCTCGCACGTCGGCATGGGTGGCCGCGTCCAGCGTGGCTTGGCATCCAGCGACCTGCGCCGCGTATCGTTCGCTCAAGCCCTTGTCGGCCAGCATTCGCGAAAGCACGGCCGGCGGCGGTGCAATGATGCGACTCAAGCGGGGCAGGGCATTGGCCATCACCAAGCCTTCCGGATCGTAATCCATGAACGCCGCGACCGGCAACTCGTGTGTGGCCAGCCAATCCAGCAGGCCGCGCATCGAGACGCTGATGTCACCGCGCCACACCACCAGGGGCGACTCGCCGGGGAAGTCGAGCTCGTCCGCGCACAGATCCGGACGATTGAAGCATTCCCAGTTCTCGACAACGATCACGACGTCGTGCCGTCCGTTCAGACGAATCTGCGAACTGTCGAGATCCAGATGGACGCCGGCCGGCAGGCGCAGCGGAGACCCTAGGACATGCAGGTCCTGCTCGGGCCGCAAGCCCTTCAAGGCCACGCGATTTTGCTTGACCGGGCGACCTCCCTGCTTCTCGTTGTTGCTCGACAGCAAGGTCTCGGCCCGCGTCATTACCCTGAACGCACCAGGATCCATATCCAACGGGATGTTGGCGGCGGTCAGCAGCGCGCGAATGCGTGTCTTGTCGCCGGCGGACAGATAGATCGATTGCCCGCGTCGCGACCCGACACCGAACTCCTTCATGAATCCGGAAAGCGAGGCTCCCGCCTTGAACAGATCCTTATCGGACTGAACGCAGCGGAGCAAGACCGTTATAAGACGTGGGTCCATCAACGACGATATCCAACAGGTAGAGGTTTCGGGAGATGGAGGCAGCCCCGCGACGTCCGACCGGCTCGAAGCGCAGGCTCGGGAATGGCTCCGTCTGGAGGCCTTCGGCGTGAAGCACGAGAAGCAGCCAGACGTCGTCCGGCACATCGAGCTCGCCGCCGAACTGCGCCTTCCATGCGACTGCCGACAGTTCGTGCGGGGCGGCCACGACCGCCTCGCCAAAGCGCTGGAGCAGTTGCCGGTAGGCGGGGACGACGATCATCTCTTCCGGAGTGCTGCCCGCCCGCCGGGTCACCGCGCCGGGCAACCGGACCACCGGCGTGACCTCGCGTCGCGCCGGAAGGGACCGGGCCAGGGTTTCCAGTTCGGAAAGCGTCGAATTGTCGGCCAAATCCGTGTGCGCCGTCGCGCGAATGCCGGGGTCGCGGCGTAGCCACTCCGGCAGCGCACTCAGTCCGTCGATGTCCGGCAACTCATACACCGGGTTCTGCCGCAGGAAGCCGGCGAGGCGACGCAGGCGGCGCACGTCCGGCTCGATGGCGCGCAGGCGGAACAGATGCTGCTTGAGCAGGTGGATGACCCGAATGATGGCGATGTTCCATTCGTTGCATCGTTCGAGGATCAGGGCCTCGTAGGGCGCCTTGAGATCGCGGTACTCGCCCGGCTGCTCGATCAGGTTCATCCGGTCAAGCGAGCTGATGGTGATGCGAAGCTGGTTGGCCTGCTTCAGGTAGTACTCGTTCTGGCGCTGCTTGGCGGCCAGAGTGCTCGCGATCGCGAAATTGTTCTCGATGTGAGCCAGCAAGCGCTCGATGGCGGACCCGACCGCATCCGAGAAGTCCGCGCAGGCGCCGTGAAACTGATCCGCGATCGCGGG
Source organism: Sulfuritalea sp. (assembly GCA_030247575.1). Taxonomy (GTDB): domain Bacteria; phylum Pseudomonadota; class Gammaproteobacteria; order Burkholderiales; family Rhodocyclaceae; genus Sulfuritalea. The sequence goes on along the minus strand of JAOTRV010000006.1, from coordinate 105,484 downwards.
GGTGTCATCGAAATTGCCTTCGGACACCGCCCGGCTGTATTCGGCAATCAGATCCTGAACGCGCCCGAGCAGCGCCGCCGCCGATTCGCCCATCGAGTCGAACAAGCGCTGCCGTTGCGTCACATCGTCAAAGAAGCGGGTCAGCACCCGCGACAAGCCGTAGCGATCCCGCCCATGATGGATCAGGATGCGGTACTGACTCAGCGGCAGGATGTGGCGCGCATTCTCCGCGGCGCGCAAGACCTGCCCCTGTGACGCATAAACCTCAAGAATGAAGTCGCGATGCGCCGGATTGCCCAGCGCCGCGAGGGCGGCCAGCAGGGTGGTATCCGCGCTCACAGCAGCGTCAGTGATTCCGGCAGGGGATCGTCGTCCGGATCGTTCTTCAGCGCATCCTCCGTGTCCGTGATGAACTGGATGATGGATGTCAGGTACTCGATCTTCGCCGTGACTCGGTACAGCCCGCGTTCGGCGTTGGACAACACGAGATAGTCGGCATCGACCATCTCCCTGATGATGCGATCAAGCATCGCGCGGTGAGACCCGTCGCCGCCGTGCGGACGAAAGTAGGCGGCGACGGACTGGAGCTCGCCGCGAAGCCATCCGTCGAGATCGATCTGGGCCATCAGGGCCGACTTCTCGAGAAGGCCACCCGGCATCAGGAGATCCTCCCGCCCGGTGGTTCTCATCACCGCCTGAAAGAACAGCACGATCGGGCGAAGCGACGTCTTGATCTCCTGATACGCCGCTTTGATGACTTTTCGTTCGGAATCGCCAATCCGCGCAAACGACAGGTAATAGCCGGACTCATGGGTCGTGCGTGTCAGGCGCCGACCGATTTGGGCAAGGTAGCCCTCGACATGACGGAAGTGATCTTCGTCGGACAAGAAGTCAAACGCGGCGGGTTGGGTGACGCGGCAGATGAACTTGCCGGTCAGGAGGAGAAAGACGACGTGCTCGAACATGATCAGGCCTGCAAGCGCGTGTTGATGATGACGGGGCCGGCATCGCCTTGCATGACTCGATAGCGATTCGGGAACAGCCGCATGATGTCCGTGTCGGACGATGGGCAGGCCGTAACGAGACTGATGTCGTTTTGCTTCAGCATGCCGACCAGCGCGGCAATGTTGCGGGGGTCCAGATCGAGCAGTTCATCGACGGCCCACGTGATATGCACACGCGCCTTGTCGCGGATCATGCGCAAGAAGGCGACGTAGATGGTACACAGGATCAAGTACGACAGGCCGTTCGAAGAAAGATTCGCAAGATCCTTGCCGGTCGCGAACTGCTTGGCTTTGTTGTTCTCGACCGCTTCGCCGCGAATCTCGATCAGGCTGCGTGGATCCGCCTGGATGCCTTCACTGATCTCCCAATGCGACATCAGCCCGCGCATGCCGTCCGAGAACGTCTCGGGCGGCTCACTGGCGTCGATACCCGTGATCCAGTCTCGATGCGTCTCCACGAAATCGCGGATCAGCGGCCAGTATTGAAGCTTGTCGATCGTGGATTGCAGCTCGATCCTGATGCGCGAGATGTGGGCGAACACCATCGTCTCATTCAGGGAAGCGGTCAGATCTCTGTTGAGGTTGTGAATGCCTCGGGCGAATTCGGTGAGTTCTTGATGAAAGCGCAGGACGAGGCTGCCCATCGCTCGCCCCTGCGTCATCAGGGCGCTGAGGTGCTCCTTGTGGCGACCGTCGTACCATTCCTTCAATGGCATCACCCAGGCGCGCGGGTTCTCCTCCTGGGTCACCCCCAACTTTCCCCGGATCGATTCGAAGAACTGTTCGGTAGGGGAATTGGCGACGTTGCCGGACCGGAAGGCCGCCTTGATCTCATGCACCCGCACCTTGAGGTCGGCCAGCAGGGCACGCTGCACGGCGAACTGCTCGTTCATGCGTACCGCCAGCGTCTCGTCCGTCCAAATCGGCTCGTAGGGCAGGGCGGCCGTCGCCGGATCGGCGGTCACGCCGTCCAGCCTCTCCATCAGGGACGCCACCCGCAATTCCTGTCGCGCCAAGGCGAATCGCTGGCGATCCAGCTTGTCCTTTGTTTCCGTGTGAAGGCGCGTTGCCTGGCCCCATTCCGCGGCGACGTCGTCGAGAACTTGCTCCACCGCCTTCTGCTCTCCCTCCAGTACGGCCAGTTCGCGTGCCAGTCCGTCTCGGCGCGGCCACTCGTTGGCAAGCCATTGCCGCCACACCACGACTTCCGGGGCCCGGTTGAGCGCCTCCGTGATCTCTCGCGACAGTGCGTCGCGACGCTGCTCGAGATCCTTGACCGTGAGGGGGTCAATGTTCTTTTCCGAAAGGGCCTTGCTGCGCTCGGCATCCAGCACCTGCAGCTGTTCCATCTTGTGCTGCTCTGCCGTCGCGATTCGGACCGCTATCTGCGCGAGAGCCCCGTCGTGGGTCGCCTTGGCGTCCGCCTGGCGCCCCTGATAATCGGTCGCACTCGCCGCCAGCACGCTCTTGAGCTTGGTGTCCAGTTTGCCGATGGCAACGGCAACTTCCTCTTTCGTGCGCAGGACCACCTCCAGCGTGGCCTTTGCCGTCGCGCGCGCCTGCTCAATGGAGGCCTCAACGGCCCGTTCGGCGTCCGTCTCCTCGGCGATCAGCGTATTGACGCGCTCGTCGTTGCTCAGCGCGAGAGCCGCCTGCTTGGCCTGGGCTTGCTCGGCTGTCTCGAAAGCCTGCTGCGCGCGTCGTGCCGCTTCCGCCAGATCGGTTTCATGCTTCAGCGCGTTGGCCACGACGGAACGGGCCGCCGCGATGGCCTTTTGCAATTGTTCTTCGTCGGCGAACTGTGAGCAATCTACGCCGGACAGGTTGAGCGTCAGCCCGTAAATGCTGTCCGACGCGCCGGCAATATCCGGCGCAAGGTCTGGGCGCAGCAACAGGTCGTCGTTCAATACCTTCCCGATATCGGTCGACCAGGTCGGCCGATGCAGTCGCAGAAACTGCAAAAGCGTTCCATCCTCAGGGGTGGCATGCGCCAGCAGTTTTTCGACTGCTTCGCGCTTCTTGACCAGTTCCCGGGTTGCCTGCTCCTTCGCCGCCAAGGTGTCGGCGCGCGTCTGGTTCGCCTTCTGCAATGCGGACTGCAGCACACGAAGCGCCTGCGTGGCGGCCTTGGCGTCCGCCCGCGCTTTGCGAAGCAACTCACGCTTTGCCGCAAGAGCCGCCACGGCTTCCGGATCGGGCGGCGCATTGCGTATGTCGGCCGCGAGTTCACCGCATTTTTGGGTGATGCGTTCCTTCGAAAGGATGAGCGGTTCGAGTTCTTTTTGATGGTGCGCTCGAAGGGACTCCTCTTCCTGTCGACGCTGGTCGTCCAGGGACGCCAACCGCTCGATGTAGGGCTGGGTGAGGCCGGTCCGTTCCGTCACCGCCGCCTCGCGAACCATCAGGAACGCGGCGTTGACGTCTTGCGCCAGCCGCGCGTAATGGCTCGTAATGAGCCTTTCCTCGCCCAACAAGGCCTCGAGCCGGCTGACCACCTGTCCGTGCTCGGCTCGCGTCTGCTCCAGCCGATCGACTTGAGCCGCCTTTGTCGGCATGTCCTGCCGCCTGTAAGAATCCGCCGTGCGATCCAGCGCGGCGATGAGTTCGCGTTGCGCGGCGCACCGCGCCGTAGCCGCGGAAAGATCCGCTTGTGCCAAGCCCTGCGCGCCCAGATAGATCGTCTGCGCGTCTTCCAGCGCCTTCTTGCAGGCCTTCTCGTCAGCCTCCAACACCACACGCCGAGCCTGCAGCTCCTTGGTGAAGGCCTCCAGCTTGGCGCGGATCACCCGCAATTCCTGGTCACAGGCCTGAAGCCGGGCCTCCCGATCGAGCGCTTCCGTCATTTGCCCGGATCGCAACATAACCTCGCGGTAGGCCGCATACTCGGCTGGCCATGCGCCGATCTTTGCCCGGTCGCCGCTCAACGTGATGGGCCGCTCATGGGTTGACAGGTAGTCGACCACCAATCGCTGGAAGTCATTGAAGTCCGCCTGCCGCCGGAAGGAGCCGGAGACGATCTTGTCGATGTGGTTCAGATGATGGCCGCTGGCCGTGAAGGCATACTCGGCCGCCATGGCGCGCAATGCCGGTTCGCGGCGTGCCGCGACGCGATTCTGAATGACGTCGCCGTATTCGGGCACTGACAGGGCCCGCGTGTGGATGATCTTGAGCGCGCCCAGGTGTTGACGCAGCGCATGAGCGGGAACGATAGGGCGATGAACATCGCCGTCGGCCGGGTCCGTGCTGAATAGCGCGAAGTCATAGCCGGAACGGATGAACATCAGGCGAAAGTAGCCGCGCTCCCCAACGAACAGAACCGACATGCAAGGAATGTCGCGGCGCAGGTATTCAAAAATGATGAACGACGTGGATCGCGCCAGATAGTGCTCGGCAAACGGCTTGCTGCCGGAATTGATACGCGAGGGATTTTCGCCATAAAACAGCGGAATCAGGCGCAACAGCGATGTCTTGCCGCCGCCGTTGTCGCCCAGAACCAATGTTCCGCCGGACAGGTCGATGATGGTTTCCCCGCCCGGCGAATACGAGTCGATTGTGATCAGCCGCAGCAAGCGGTAATCCGGAGGAAGAACGCCCAACGCCGGCGGCGCCGGCTCAGTCACGCTTGAGGCGGTCGCCGACGCTTCCACTCCGAGGATCTCCGCCATCACTGCGAACCCGCAGCAAGGCAGCGCCGGTCAATCGGCGACAAACCGGAACTGCTCGCAAAGATGACCACCGAAGAAAATCGTGTCACCAGAGCGTAGCTGGACTTCCGCGATGGAATCCTTCGTTTGCGCATTCAGAAAGGTGCCATTGGTAGATTTGAGATCGCGCAGGACCACCTGCCCTCCCACGCTTCCGATCCATGCATGACGCGATGATACTCGAAGGTCGTCGAGAACGATGTCGCAGCTGGGGCTGCGCCCAACCATGATGTAGGGCTCGGTGACCCGGAACCGCTTCCCCCTCTGAGTGCCGCTCAATCCGATCAGATACCCGCCCGGAACACCTGCCGTTGGCGCGGGCGCGGGCGCGGACCGCGACGGCCCCGCGGTATGCCGAAAGATCCGAGTCGCGTTGGGGTCGTACGGCGCCACGGAGTCGGCCGCGCCGGGGTTCGGAGACGAGGCCGGTTTGTTCAGCCCGCCCCCGTTTGCCGCCGCCTCTCTGCGTCGATGCCTGACGAAGACAGCGACCACACCGACGGCGAGCAGCGCCAATCCGCCAACGGTGAGCAGCGCCCAAATCTCAATAGATGCGTGATTCATAATCCCCTCGTCGTTTGGGCGGACATCCCGCCCGTAATTGAATCAATTCAAGAAAGCGGCACCCCGGAGGTCCGGCTGGCATACGCTCCCTAGAGTGCGAAGCGCGGCCAATTGAGGATCTCGTAGTCGCCATCCGGCTGGTAGCCCGGCCAATGATTCCTGCGCGTGCAGTCGGCCACCAAACGCAGGGCCTCGCGGTAGCGCCGCTGGCCGCGCAGCAACATCTCCTCGGGCGCGCCGTAGAGCGCCACCTCGAACGGCCGCTCCTTCTCGGCTGCCAGGAAGGCAAAATCGAAATCGCGTTTGAGCACGGCGCGCAGCCCATCCAGATACATCGCCGCAGAAATGTCGTAGTTGTATTTCACGCAGGAGCGCGCGAACTCGTTGGGCGAGGCGTCGTCCGTGGATTTGAGGTCCATGCAGATGCCGGTGTCGAAATCGACGCACAGGCAGTCAGGTCGAATCTTCAGCCAGATCCCGGTTTCTTCGTCCTGCCAGATCATCGTGACTTCTTTCCATCCGCTCATGAGCAAGGATGACGCGGACTGGTGCTGGCTCACGCGATGGGCAATGCCGTCGATGATCTCCATCTGCACGGCCGTCAGGGGGGTCCGATCGGCATTGGCGATCACGAACTCCTTCCATTCCGTCGTGCGCTTGTCGGAAATGGGCGCGACGACATACCGGGAGTGAAACTCGTTGGGCTCCAGCACCCGGGCGTGAATTGCCGTGCCCAGAAACATCGCCAGCGTTTCCTTGAGCGGACCGCCGTCAAGGTAGTCCCGGTAGTGGGCCGGAGACTGCGTCGCGATCTTCTTCAGCCCCGTCGAGGAGACGCAGGACCGATCAGCGTGATAGACCGCGTGGCTGATGTCCGTCCGAAACAACTCTCCCGGACCAAAGAGATCCCGCAACACGATCGGGCGCGGGGGCGAAGGAACCGCAACCAGGGGGGAGGCCACGGGCGGACGGGCCGACGCCGCAGCAATGACCGGGCTCATGGCACGAGAGGCCGAAGAATGGCGGCCGCCGGCGCGGGCAAACGCGGCATCAACCGGCCCCGAACCGCGGGACGGACGCGCGGCAGCGGCGGCATGGGCAGGGGCGCCAGCACGGGCCGTCTCGGAGGCGTAAAGAACGGAGCCTCCATCACGTGCGCAGCCGCCGCCTCCGCTACCGAGGGCTCCGCCGCCGGAGCTGCCTCCGTCTGGACCGGCGCGGCCGCGATTTCGACGGCCACCTCCTGCACGCTCGCACCGCCGGTGCTCGCCGACACCTCATCGCCGGCGGCTTCCGGCGGCTCCGCAGCAGCCGCTACTCCAGACGCCTTCACCGCGTCGGCACCGGCCGGTTCCGCGACCATCGCTTCAGCCACTATGGGGGCAGGTGGCGCAGCCGGAGACGCACCGGAATCCACGCCTTGCTTACTTGCGACCAGGCTGTCCAGTCCGCGCAACCCATGACGCGCCAGATTGCGCTCGGCGCGCTCTGCCACATCGTCCTCCGACACCCACTCATCGGGGTCCTCCACCACGTCGGCGAAGTCGCTGTTCGCAAGGCCGCTCCGCATCGCCTGCTCCATTCCCTCTTGCGACAAACCATCCTTCGCGAGCTGCTCTTGGTATTCCTTGGCCGCGGCCAGCGCCTCGGCGAGGGACATGCCCGCCCGAAGCTCCAAACCGACCACGTAGAAGACGGTCCACAAGCTTTGGGCCGTGGTCATCGGTGTCAGCGTGAGCATCAGCGGCATGCCGGCCAGCACATTGCTCGTATACCCAGCCAGGCGCGCGAGATGACCCGCCAGGGAATCCAGAGAGTTGCGTGACGTGGTGCGCAGCACAAACGTGCCAAGAGGATTGGTTTGCCCCTCGATCTGGAGGTAGAGACGGCTCATGTTCTTGCAGCGGTTCTCCCTCCCAAACTGGCATCGTTCGTTGCCCGGACAATCGATCGACTGGACGCCGGAGGTGGTCATGCGTTTGGCGTGCTCTCCGTCGCCGGAACACATCACGCGCCGGTCAGGGGCAAACGCCGAGTATTTGTTTTGCAGGGACAAGCCGGGGTCGTTGTAGGCAATTCGCACCGGGATCGAGGTGATCTTCTGTCCATCCTGGCTCAGCGTCTCGGTAATGGGGTGCGGTTCCCAGATGCGATCCGACTTCTGAACGAGCGTGGTGATGGTGAAGTGATCGTCCTTCGTAGGAATCGCGCGGGTCTTGTCGTCCGACTGTCGCAGCTCGACGTGGCCGATCATGATCCGCCCGATAACCGGCGGCGTGATGGTGACGCCTTTGACAACCTTCAGTGTATTAGTGCTCATGGCAGTGGTTCTCCAACGGTGAAACTCGGATGTATCCAAGTATCCGGATTGAAGGGGGGCAAAGAGCAAATACTTTCAGGGCGCCATCGTTCCCGAGCGCCTGCCTCACCATCCACCGGCCTTCTTACCGTTGATGCCGTCACGTAGCATTCCCTTTTTGGTGCCGCCGCGCAGCAAATGAACTCCGCGCGGCCGAGCGGAAAGCGACCTTTTAACCCGTCTCGTGGGCCATGGGCACGCGGAAAAACGCTCGAATTCGATGTTTTTCCGCGCTGCCTGGCGCCGTTCGCGACCCATAATCGGCCAATCCATCTATGCAGCGCAAAGTCATAAATGTTGCCCGATCTACCCCTGTTGCCGCGAGACGCATTCGAGCAATCCGTCGAAGCAGGGCCGCTGCCGGACACCGGCGGATGCGCGTCTAAGCCGGATCGCCACCAGCCGTGGCACGAAGGAGCCTGACCGGTGTCGTACTCCGAATCGACACCGGTCAGATCAGGGCCAGCCGCGAAAGAGGACAAGCATCGTGGCGAACAACAGAGCCCCAGCCGCCGCCCAGGCCAAGCGAGGTACGCGGCTGAGCGAGGCGGCAGGTGCCAGCGCGAAGGAGGAGGGAGGCGGAGCCGCCTTTTGCTCGACGGTACGCTGCTGCTTCCATTGTTGAATGCGACGTTCGACCTCCTCCCGTACGTGCAGACCGGCTTGGGCTGGAGTGCGAGCACTGAAGTCGGCCACCAGATCCAGCAAGGTGCGGTTCCCGCTGTGACCAAGGCCTACCACCCGATAGGCCGTGTTGTTGGCCAGCGCCGTCACCACGCGAGGGTCATCGAAAACTGCGAACTCGCCAACGTCGCCTCCGCCACGAATCACCATCACAATGTCGCCGCGCGCCTGCTTGATTGCATTGGCAACCGCGACCGCCTGGGTGATATTGGTCGGCACCGGAAGGATCTCGATGGCCCGTCCCAACTTATCGAGCTCACCCCGGCAATCCATGGTGACCTGGGCATGGAGCGAGCTCGAATGAATCAAGACCAAGCGCAACGGTCGTCCTTGCGGGACAGGGAAGGGCTGACGATGGAGGTGAAGCTGCTTCATCGCCTCGACCGTCATAACTCCCGCGTCCATCACGGACACAGCGGGCGCTACCTGATCCTCATTGAGCGGAACCACGTCCGACACCACCATGCGGATCTCCAGGACACCGGAGCGCACAGCGCGAACATCCAGCGTTCCGCTCACCGTCACCGGACAGCCCGGCGCCAGCTTGCGCGCGCTCGCCAGAGCGGTCGGGATGTCCAGCGGAATGACCCCGCTGTCATCCGTCAGCGGCACACCGCGCACCCATTGTCCCCGTTTGACACCAGCGCTGCCGAGACGACCGGTGACCTTGAACACCCCAAGGGGGCCGGCGATGTCATCCGACAAAAGGCGTGCAGCCGCCGTCGCGAGCATTTGCTGAAGTTGCCCGGGCGAGAACTGCTGAACAATGTGGTTACTCTGGTCCATGCCACCGATCATACGGAAGCGGTGCAGGCAATTCCGCAAAAGTTTCGCGGCCCCGGCGCCACGACAGATTTCTCGGCGCGGGGTGAGGCCGATTCGGAGAATGTGCAAGGTCTCCACGCCGATATCCACACCAACTATGTTTGATTTGACGCTCGTTAACGCTGAAATGTGCCGCTCCGTGGATGGCCCCATTGCCACCGCGGTGGGGGGTTACATCCAAAGCGGGATGTTCTCCGAACGGCATTGGCCGTCGTGCTCGTGCCCCGCCTACACCTATGGCCGCACTGGCTGGACGGAGTTTGCCGGGAGGCGCGTCGCGCAACCCTGCAGGCATATCTACCAGGCAGACAAGGCCGCCTGCGGGTGGCACTCGCAGTTCTCGGACGAACCATCCTCGACGCCAGGCGTCTGCCCGCGCTGCGGCGGCGACACGGTTACCGTCCGGATGGGAGTGTAGGAGTCGCCATGACCAATACACCACAGGCCATCCGAATATCCTCCATGAGTGGCGTGGGGTGGGACAGGAAACCCTACGGCCTCTCGTACCCATGGATTAAGACCGATGCCGGACGGTCGGAGTCGCGTCGCCCTAAGCAGAAAAACGATTGCACTGTGCGCGCCGTCGCCCTTGTCCGACATCTCTCCTACGATGACGCCTACGATCTATTGGCCGCCGCCGGCCGGGAATGTCGTCGCGGGTTCAATATCGTGGACTGGCTCGCCACTCAGCCATGGGCGCGAAAGATCCCCTTCCCTGCCGTCAAGGGCAAGCCCCGGATGAATCCCGCCACCTTCGTAAAACAATTCCCCACCGGAACCTATATTTGCCGGGTCGCCAAGCATGTGTTCGCGGTCCGCAACGGTGTGGTGCTGGATGACTTTGAGAACATCCCCAATCGGTGCATCTATTCCGCATGGGCCATTGACTCAGACAGGCGGCCATGAAACAGCCTCTGGTCGGTTTCGAGTTCAACGGTGCGTGGATCGTCAATCCATTCGAGACCGAATATCGGCGCGGCACGGCACATCCCTCGTACTACGGATTCACCCCGACGCGACTTGTCGATGGACGCGCCGCTCTGCACAAGGGGCTGCCGGCCGGCGGCTACATCCTGATCACAGCCGGTACCCATCCGATGGTAAGTCCCAGCACACCCCCGGAGCACATCGTCTTTACCCTCTACAACAAGGACGGCGAGAGGCTGGCCCACAACACGCTGGCCGAGGCGGTCCAAGACATCAAGGAGAAGCTGGGATAGTTCCAAAGACCTTCCCGTATTGCCGGGCATCCGCGTAGCCCAATCACATCTTCAAGCGCACGCATGAGATTGTTTTTTGCATGTCCGTGATTCAGCGCGAACTCACACTTCTCCTATCCGTTCAGCCGGCATCTTTTTTCGGATTTACCCATGGCGGATCGGTACGCTCTCAAGTATCTCCACAGCGTGCTCAGGAAATCACATGCCGATTACCAAACAGATGCTCAAGGCGTTCCGCGCAGACCTGGATGCCACCATGAAACCCCTTGCCGAAAAATACGGCGTTCGCCTCGCAGCGACCCACGGCTCCTATTTGGCGGGCACCTTCACGATGAAGGTCGAGGGCGTCCTGATCGGTGCCGAAACCCGCGAGGAAGTGCTCTATAAGCAGAATGAAGCCTTTCTGGACTTGCCGCCGCTCGGCAGCGAAGTGACGATCGGCCGAGAGGTCTTCATCATCAAAGGGATGAAGCCCCGTGGACGAAACAACATCCTGATCGAGCGCAAGCGCGACCAACAACCCTTCTGCTGTGCAACCGAGCAGGCCCAGAGGCAGAAGATCGAGCCATCGCTGACACTGTCTGAGTTCGTAAAAGCCGTCAATGATCTGCAGAAGGCTGAATGCGACCGCCTGAACGCCCACCCGAACCGCCTATTCGGCGCGACGTACTCGCCCTATCCTGAGCAGATGCTCAAGGTGTACCACGGGCAGGGGCTTACCCCGACGGCAACCCTTCGGCGCATTCGTGCCGAGAGCGAACGCGAAGGATGCGCCGAGGCGCTGGCCTCCTGATGGCCCGCCCACAAGCCTGCCCGCCGGATGGCGCTCAGAGCACGATAACCCTCCACATTGGCGACGACGGCTGCCATCGACTCGATGACACGCCTTCAACGCGCCAATTCAAGTCGCTCGACGCCGCGATTGCCTACATGTGGGCGCTGGCACACGCCACGCACAAGGAAGCGATCTGGATGCCCAACGGCAACGGGAAATGGGTTTCCAATCTCCCGATGCGGCACAAGCCGATTCCGTCCCAGTATCGGGCCGCCGCCTTGAAATACGCGGAGGAATCCGATGCCATCTACGACATCGCCAATGCGGCCCTCGGCGTTACGAGACACTGACCATGTGCGATGTCACCAAACCGCAAGAAGACGCCACGCCCGACATGGATCGCGACCTCGGCGAGCTCAAGGCCGACTGGCATTCGGTCGCGCGCTATCGCGTGTATCGCTCCCAATTTGAATTCGGGAAGGGCACGTCCAAGCGAACCCTCCACACGAACCTCCACTATGAAGAGGCCTGCCGGACAAGAGTCCAGGAGGATGCCACGCTGCGTCTGGAGCCGGGATATCACCCCGACATCATGGGCCGCCCGATGATTGGCATCGAACTCGAGCAGCCCGAGGCCACCTACGCAAAATACAAGGAAGTCCGAGCCAGCCGCGAGGCGGCGAAGGCGAAAGCTCCCGACCGGCTGGCCGCCTAGCCGGACCGATACAGGAATATGAACAAATGAACGCCACGCAGTTCTTCATACAGCAGCAGTTGGCCAAGGCCGAGAGCAACGCGAGCAGCGCGCTCAGTCAGCTGCGCACCGCAAAGACCATAGAGCAGATCGTCCGCGCCTCGCATGTGGATATACCGGGAACCGTTCGCGCGCTCAAGCATATGGTCCACTCGCTGAAAGCAGTAGAGCGCCTGGCCGAGGAACGCATCGAGAGCCTGATCGATGAGCAAGTCAAGGCCATCCACGCGGCCGCTACACCGGAAGAAGCCGAGGCGCTTGCGAACAGCTTCATGCGCAGACAGGTCCCCGCCCTGCGAGGTCGGTTCTCACGCCAGTACCAGTATGCCGAACGGGCGTTGCGCCAGGCACTGGCTGCACGAAGCACCTGAGGAGATATCCAACCATGTTCATCGCGAGCCTCGATACGAGCAACTTCACCTTCACCGCGCTTGGCGAAACGTCTGGCGAGGCACGCGCTGCGCTGCAACGCGGCTTGCGCGAACATGGCGTCCAGTACAAGCTGCCCGCCGACTGGTTTCAGGAGTTCGCGGACGCAATCCACCTCGACGAGGTGATGATCGGCGATTGCCTCCGTGATCACGAACCGATGCATGTCAGGCCGGGCACCTAGCGTCCTCGCGCCGCCGGCGTCGCAGATATTTCTGCAGCAGTAGGGGGTAATCCGGAGAATGCGGGATGTCATTCACTCACTTGCTCATTGCCCCAATGGCCACCCAACCACTCCACCCCGACCTGCCAACCAACTGCTTCGTCTACATCCCTGAGCGCGGGCCAGGTCGTTACATCGCCGCGATCAAGCGCGGGGAGCCCGGCTGTTATGCGACGACCTACGACACGCGCGATCCAACCGACGCGCAGAACCTGGTCGCGCTTCTCAATCGCCGGTTGGGCGTGACGCCCGAACAAGCGGAGTGCATGCTCGTGGGGTCCATGTTCGGCTGGCATGTGCCGGGCGCCACGCCGCCCCGGGCCGCCATCCGCCACCAACGTACCGGCTATGCTCAAACCGGCTAGCCGGTCATTCCGCCATCTCAAGGAACACCATGGACTACGGACGAATTGCCTACGAGGCGTGCCCTGATCAGCCCCACAAGCGGGTGACCTGGGAACAACTGGCGCCCCACTGGCGCGAGTATTGGACAACAATCGCCAACGCGGTTCGACGCGCGGCCTGCCCATCATGATCACTGCCACCCAACTCTACAATGCCGTCCAGTGTCCGCATCGCGTGGCGCTCGACGCTTTCGGCAACCCGGCGGATCGAGATGAGCCCAACGCCTTCATCGAGTTGCTGTGGGAGCAGGGCCTGGCTCACGAAGCCAGCGTCGTGGCCTCCCTCGGGGTCACCGCCAACATGAGCCTCGTCCCCGAGCAGGAACGCGAAGCGCAAACACTGGACGCCATGCGCCGGGGCGAGCCGCTGATTTTTGGCGGCCGCATCAGCCATGGCGACAAGGTGGGGATTCCTGACTTGCTGAAGCTCCGGGGGAACGGCTATGCCGCCGGCGACATCAAGGCGGGCTCCGGCTTCGACGGCGATGCGGAGGAAGGCAAGCTCAAGAAGCATTACGCGGTGCAGATCAGCCACTACACGAACATCCTCGAAGGCCTCAACGTGAGCGACGGCAGCCGGGAGCCGTTCATTGTCGATCGCACCGGCCAGGAGGTCCCGTATCCGCTTTCGGCGCCCCAAGGCGTTCGCAACACCGTGTCTTGGTGGGACAGCTACCAGATCGTCCTGAACGACGTGCGCTCCCTGCTCGCCGGAACAGCCACCTCGCGGCCCGCCATGAGCGCCGGTTGCAAGCTCTGCCATTGGTACCGCCACTGCAAGGAAACGCTGATCGGGAGCAACGACCTGACCCTGATCGCCGAACTGGGCCGGTCGAAGCGCGACACGATTGCCGCGGCGTTGCCCACGGTAGCGGCGCTCGCCCGCTGCAATCCGGAGCAGTTTTTCGAGGGCGGCAAGACGGTCTTCCCTGGCATCGGACGGGACACCCTGATCAAGTTTCACGAGCGCGCGAAACTACTGGCGACACCCAATGCCAGGCCGTACCTGAAGAAGGCGCTCACACTGCCGGTCGCACAGCACGAGGTCTATTTCGATATCGAAGCGGACCCCATGGCCGACATCGTCTATCTTCATGGGTTCGTGGAACGCCCGCATGGACAACCGGCCCAAGCCCGGTTCGCCCCCTATTTTGCCGACGGCACCGCGCCCGAATGCGAAGAACAGGTGTTCGCCCAGGCGTGGCGGTATCTGTGCGCACGGGTGCAGGACTCCATCGTTTACTATTATTCGCCCTACGAGCGCACCGCCTACAAGAAGCTGGCGAAGACCTACCCGACCGTTTGTAGCGTCGAGGACGTCGAAGCGCTGTTCGCCCTGCCGGCGATGATCGATCTGTACCTCGACGTCATCAAGAAATGCACTGAATGGCCGACCTATGACCAGTCGATCAAGACGCTGGCGCAGTACCTCGGCTTTCATTGGCGAGACACGCATCCGTCGGGAGCGGCCTCCATTGAGTGGTACCACCGCTGGATCGAAACCGGAGACCTCGCAATCAAGCAGCGCATCCTCGATTACAACGAAGACGACTGCCTGGCCACCGGTGTGGTGGTGGACGGTGTGCGCACGCTGACGCTTCGCGGGGCATAGAGCACATGGGAAAACCCGAAAAACTCCAGTTCAGCTGCACCGAGTGCGGTGACAGCTCGCCCAAATGGCAGGGGCAGTGTCCCGGCTGCGGAAAATGGAACACCCTCGTCGAATCCGTTGTCGCAACAAGCACGTCTTCCGCCACGCGCTTTGGCGGCGTGTTTTCCTCCCTGGCGGGAGTCGGCAAGCTGCAGCAACTCTCGCAGATCGAGTCCCGCGAGGAGCCGCGGCAGCCGACAGGGATCGACGAGTTCGATCGCGTATTGGGAGGCGGGTTGGTCGCCGGGGGAGTGGTGTTGCTCGGCGGCGATCCTGGCATTGGCAAATCGACTCTCCTGTTGCAGGCCCTTTCGCGGCTGGCTGAAGCGCGTGAGAACGTGGTCTATGTGGCCGGCGAGGAGTCTGCCGAGCAGGTCGCGCTCAGAGCCCGGCGGCTGCAGTTGCCGGTCGAAGGCCTGCAATTGCTGCCAGAGATCAATCTGGAAAAGATCCTTGGCATGCTGGTGCAGCAGCGTCCGATGGTGGCGGTGATCGACTCCATCCAGACGATCTGGAGCGATGCCCTGCAATCGGCACCGGGCTCGGTGGCCCAGGTGCGCGAATGCGCGGCGCAGCTGACGCGCTTCGCCAAGCAAAGCGGCACCTGTGTGATCCTGGTCGGCCACGTCACCAAGGAAGGCAGCCTGGCCGGGCCGCGCGTGCTGGAGCACATGGTCGACACCGTGCTCTATTTCGAGGGCGACACGCATTCGAGCTTCCGCCTGGTGCGCGCGGTGAAGAACCGTTTCGGCGCCGTCAATGAGATCGGCGTGTTCGCGATGACTGAAATGGGACTGCGCGGCGTCTCCAACCCCTCCGCACTGTTCCTCTCGCAACACGCGCAAAACGTCGCGGGATCGTGTGTCATGGTGACGCAAGAAGGCACTCGCCCCCTGCTGGTCGAAATTCAGGCGCTGGTCGACGAGGCCCACACCCCCAACCCGCGCCGACTTACGGTCGGCCTCGATGCGGCGCGGCTTGCCATGCTGCTCGCCGTCCTGCACCGCCATGCCGGCGTCGCCTGCTTCGATCAGGATGTCTTCATGAACGCCGTCGGGGGCGTGCGCATCCAAGAGCCCGCATCCGATCTCGCCATGCTGCTGGCCATCGTCTCATCCCTGCGCAGCCGGCCTATCCCGGCAAAGACGGTGGCGTTCGGTGAAATCGGCCTGGCCGGCGAAATTCGTCCGGCGCCGCGCGGGCAGGAGCGGCTCAAGGAAGCCGCCAAGCTCGGCTTCGTCCATGCGTTGGTGCCCAAGGCCAATATGCCCAAGCACCCTATTGCGGGACTGAAGATCACAGCGCTGGACCGCGTCGAACAGGCGGTGGAATTCCTGCGGACCCTCTAGTCAAAATGTCGGTCGCGACGTTCCCTCTAGGCCTGCCGTTGGTGCCGGGCTTGCGACTCGGCCTTTGACCGATTTACCGGCGCAGATTCCAGGCGTGGCCGGTTAACCGTCCTTGAGCTCGTTGCGTCGGGTCCCGTGTCCGGGTCTATGGCCTTCCGGCCGAAGGCCTTCGTGCACCAGCGCGTCACGTCGATTCCACCGGTTCAGAATCTGCTCGAGCGTCGGCGCCGCGTCGCCAGAAACATCGTCATTCGCGGCCTTCTCTTCCGCCGACCCCTCGTCAGGAGTCAGTTTGTCTTGATCCAAGCAAGCCTCCAGCTTCTCTCAGCCGATCGAACGGCGTTTCCTAGTCGCGACCTGCCTGCACTTCGGCGAGCAGTATGCGAACCCCCTTGATATTGTCCTCACGCTGTGACGCCGACAGACGCTGAATCCATGGTTCCTGGTTCGCCGGATCCGTCAATCGCGCCACAATCTTGTTCAGACAGTCGAGCATCATGCCTTTTTCCTTCTGCGCGGCGCAAGCCCTCTTTGCCCCCAGAAAGGCAGATCGCGTGTCCTCGTTTTCCTTGGCCACAGGACCCCAATCGGGGGGCGTCACCTGCGCCGTCCGCCCAGCCGCCACGGTCAGTTCGTCCTTGGCTTGTTTGGTGGCCGCAGAGGCCTTGGCCGGTCGCGGCGCGGTGGCTGAAGGCGTGCCTTTTTCAAGCGGCGCAGGCGAAGAGGATGAAACGAGGAGGTACGCGCTCCAGCCCGCCAATGCAAGGGAGGCAAACCCCCACATCCTCGCCGTCTGCCGCGCCGGAGCTTTGACGCCGAGCAGCCGGCAGCAGGCGCTCCTGAGGTCGTTTTCGATCTCCACGCCGCGCGATCGGACAATCCAGCCTCCGAAGAGCGCTGCGGTTGCCAGCACCGAGGCCATGACGAAGCCGCTGATTTCACTCCTTGCCACGGACGGCAGAAGGAACGCCCATGCGACGAAAATGGAAAGCGGCACGCCCAACATGACGGCGAGGCCGGTCCCAAGGCCTGGCCCCGCGCGCTCCACCCAGTAGGTTTTCGCGTCCACATTCACCATTGCCGCTCGCCTCTCGTTGCGGAACAGCGCAATGAGCCGGTGACCCGGACGGCATCGGGAGCAATCCCAGCGGAACCTCTGTTCGGTCGGGTTGTTTCCGAAAAGCAGGCGGAACCAGACATCGTCCCAGTAGGTTGTCTTCTGCCTGACATCCACGTATCCGGCGTTGTATCGTCCCGGAGTGACCACGTGCGTCGTTTCGGTGACGGTTTCGGAGCGAGGCTGGATCGCGACCACCAGGCGCTCATTGATGGCGACGGTGTCCCCGTTGTCGTTTATGACCATCGTCGCGGGCAGGCCAAACACCGGATCGTCCTGATCGACATCAAGACCAAGAAAGGCCACGATGCGGTCACGCGCCGACACGATTCCATCGCGGTCCAGATCGATGGCTGCAAGAAAGACATCGAACGCGGAGGGAGAACCATTGGAAGGGTCTCCGCCGAAGATAGCGCCTTTACCGCTGGTACTGGCGACGGCGATCTTTTGAAGCAGCGCCGATTCGTCGCGAAACACCCGATTCAACTCACTTCGATTCATCGCGAACCCCCGAAACGCTGGTGGGGCAGGGCGTCGCCGGGGCGAACGCGAAGAGAATTGCCGTGTTTAGTTTTCAAATTGCGCTCCTGTGAAATGCGTTGTTAATTCGAACATTGCTGTACTCGTAGCTCATCGCAACAGCTTACGGACCAAGCGGCGGCGATTCTCCGGAACTGCCGGCGGGCAACAGTTCGATGGCGATCCCGCCGCGAATCAACGGTCCGGCGACTCGTTTCTTCGCCTCGTCATAGTCAGTGCATCCGGTGGGTGAAAACACGAACGCGAGGGACGCGGCCGCGTCCTGCGTGAGCAAGTAATCCGCCAGCACACGGCTCCAGGGGGCGTCGAAGCGCAAGGGGCGAACAAAGCCGCTGCCATGCAAGACAAGCTCGTTGGCCACGACCATTTCCGCGTTGGACAGGACCGGCATTTTTCGCGCATCGATCTGGCGCAGCGCGATTCCCTTGACGGAAAAGGAATCCGTCGAGCGCCCCTGTTTCACCTGCAAAAGGCACAGTGACCCTATGACATCCTCTGGGCCGAGCGTGCCGGCGCAGCGGGAAAACAGTGCCGCCCCCGTTGTTTGCGAAAGCCAGAACTTGATCCTGGGCAGGTGCTTCAGCCGCAGCAGCCAGCCGAATTCGCTTGGCTGCAGCGTCCGGATCGTCGAACACACCAGCGGCAAGGGGTCGCTCGCCAGTAGCGCGAGGTAGCCCTCATTTTGGACGTCGGCCCGTTCCTTCTCGAACGGCTCCGGGACCAGAAGAAAGCGGCTCAGCGGCCCGCGATCGGCAAGCAGCACCTTCGTGGCAGCATCGCGCAGCCGCTGCAGCGCCTCAGCCGAACGCACCCGCGGTTCTGCGCCGACCGCGACCACATTAAGGCCGGCGCCCTCGATGAGCACGTCGAGAAGTCCGTTCATGCCACAGGCCGGAAGATTCTCACCCAGCTCCACGGCCGCATCGAACCGTACCCGCATCGCACCATCCATCTCATGGGCCAGCGCCCCCTCGGCGTAGCAGTCCATGCCGGACAACAGGTTCGCCGCCTCAAGCGAATTGCAATGCGGAGCATGCAGCGGCCCGCTCCCGGGCATACGCGCCAGATAGTACCGACGGCCCCGTTTCGCCACATACATCTCCACGGTCGCGGGAACGCACTGACAACGCGGGCGTTCGCCGGCGGCGTGCGCGCTGGCCAATATCCCCTGCCCGGTGACGGTGCGCAGCAGCCATTCCACTGCGTGGGTGTCCGTGCCGACGCGGACTCGCTGCGCGCCGTGGCCACTGCTGTTGGCGCAGTTTGCGCCCGCCTCACTAAGGATTGCCATGCGTACCTCCCTTGCTCAACAGCATCCTGATTGACGCGGGTGACAGATCGAAGGCGCCTTCCCGTGCGGGGCACAGGCGGCCCACCCGCTGCTTCACTACCACGACCGACCCGAGCAACAAGGACGCCACGAGCAGCAACGGACACTACACGGTGCCGCGCCAGGGGAGCGGCTGCAGCGCACGGCTCGATGCGTCGGCACTGACCATGCTGCGATAGCGGTCGACGGCCGTACCCCGATCCGTCCAGTCCAGAAGATCTTTCATCCCATGGCTGCTGATCGCCCCACTGAGGGTTCCGCGCTCATGCTCCCCGTCAAACCGAGGCGCCGTGGCCACTTCGAGCGTTGGGTGGACGCGGCAGACGGCATACACCGGCGCTTTTCGCAGGCGCAGCAGCGTGACGCAGTGCTGGTTGATATCCGCGTGCGTCATCACGACGTCGACCCCAAACTGCCCAAACAGATCGTCCAATGCCTTCCGGTTCACGGGTGCCCTTGTTGTTGATTAGAAGTTTGCGAATCGAAAACTACGGGAATCAAAGTCGTTCGACAATCGAAAAGCGAGCTTTCCGCGCCGCCCCCCCCCTTCCGTGTAGGGGAATGCCGCCCACTGCGGGTGGCACCACATGCAATCATTGCCTTGCAAGATTCCCGGCACCTGCCGGGCATCGCCTAACTCGTTAAGGGAGACGAAAAATGGCACACGGCAACGACGAGGTAATCGAGCAAAAAGACTGGATGGCGCGAAGCACGCTCAAGTTCTTCGAGCGCAACAAGAACGCCGTGATGGCGCGCCGCGTGGTCGAGCTGGGTAGCGACTTGGCAAAGAAGGTGCTGTCCAGAACTTGGGAGCCCGTGTCGCGCGATGCTCACTACATCACCAAGCAGTCTCGCGGGATTCTGGCCGACCGGGTCAGTCAGAAGATCTACCAGGAAGATGAGATTTTCAAGGCGGAAACTGCCATCACCACCGAATTCACTCGAATCGACGAGTACCTGGACAGGCGAATCGAGCAGGCTACCAAGAAACTGGCCAATGCCGGCGAAGACCCCAGTTCCATCATTTGCCCGACCGAACGCTACGCCGCCTTGTGTTCAACCCGCGTCGCCACGGACTGGCTGAACTTGCTGGCGAAAGCCGACATCTACCTTCGCTATCACGAATACCTGTACATCATCGGCGAGTTGTCCGATGTGCAAAACGAGGCCCTTCGCGCGAAACTCAACAACGAACGCGATGTACGCAACAACCTGCACGCGCTGCCGCGCAAGACCATGTCGCAATTCACCATCATCCGTCGCATCTGCAGCGGCGCAATCGAGCAGCGTCTGGGGGAGCGCGAACAGCAGTCCCTGCGCGACAAGGCGCAGGCCAAGGCTGCGAAAGAAGCCGGACTGGCGGCGTCGCAGGACGACATGAACCAACTGGCGGGAACCAGCCTGCCCGCTGGAGCCGTATCCGCCGCCTAAGCAAGCGCCGATGTCAGCCCCCATCGGGAAGGATCTTGTCAATCTGAACGAGAGCCAGCGGCAAGCGGTGCTTGCCGAGGGCCACTTGCTTTGCTGCGCGGGACCGGGCAGCGGCAAAACCCGCGTGCTTACCGAGAAAGTGGCTCACATCCTCACCCGAGCTCCCAGCGACCGCATCGTCCTGGCGACCTTCTCACGCGAGGCCGCCCATGAAATGCGCACGCGGATTGGCGCTCGTCTGCCCAGACTCAAATCCGGACAGGTGACGATCGGCACCTTCAACAGTCTCGGCCTGCAGCAGCTGAAGGGCGCCCACATCTCGATTCGCGTTCTTAGCCCCATTGAAATCCGCCATCTGGTCTTTCGCGCGTGTCACGACGTCGGGTTGGATCTGGATGTAATGGTGGCCGAGGAAGAGATCACCTTGTGCAAGACGGATCCGGCGTACGCGGCGGCGCATCCGGACATGCTGGAACTCGCGCGCGCCTATCAGCGTCGGGTCAATGCCCAACGCGCCTGCGACTTCACGGACATGCTGCTCAGAACGGTCGCCCTCATGAAAAAGGGGACGCTTGCACCGATGCCTGCGGACTGGATCTTGTGCGACGAATTCCAAGACGTTGACCGCCTCCAATACGAGTGGCTCGCCGCCCATGTGGCCAGCGGGGCGACGTCTTGTGTCGTCGGCGATGACGATCAGTCGGTCTACGGATTCCGTCGTGCGCTCGGGTATGCGGGGATGATGAACTATGCGTCCATGACGAAGGCGGCCATTGTCAATCTGGGCGTGAACTACCGCTCGACCGACCAGATTCTCGCATCCGCCACGCGGCTCATTGCGACCAATCCGAATCGCGTACCAAAGGAGCAGATCGCTGCGCGCGGGCGCGGTCCCATTCCCCACGTGGTGGTGACCCGCGACAGCGCCGGGCAAATCGATCTCCTCATTCAACGCCTCGACCATCTCTGCACGGCGCCGCCGGCTCCCCCGGTAGAAGGCGGAGTGCCTTACCGGTTCGGCGTCCTCCCTGGACAAGTAGCCATCCTCACGCGCACCAACGATCACCTGCGAGCCGTGGAGAAGGCGTTTGTCGAGTCGCGGATTCCCTACGTGCGTAGCGGTCGCAATTTCTGGCAGGACAAGGCCGTGCAAGCGATGCTCGCGCTCTTGGGTTCCTTCCACTCGAAGGACGGCGTCGGTCTTGAAATCGCGCTCCGCTGGGCGGGGGTTCCGGATTCGATTGGCCAGGAACTCCTCGCGCTAGGCGGAGGCAGCCTCACCGGTTTGCTCAAACCCGGCACCTACTCTGCACGCTGGCCGGGCGGGCCGGTCGTCGAAAGCCTCTTCCAGAATGCGCCCAACTGGGTCAGCAAGAACGCCGCCGGCCGTCCTCAAGCGGCCATCTATGGCGTCGCCGGATGGATGACCGCCGTCCTGATGGAGACCTGCGGCGTCCAGATCGACGACCAGACCACCGACGCATCGGCCATCCCCAAGAAGCGCCCGGCAGCCGTGGATTGCCTCGAACTGGCGCGGGACATTCTGGCCGACAGATTTACCGGTTCGCTCGCGCAACGCCTGCGCATGGCACAGCAGGATGATCGGCGCAAGGATCTGCCGCGGATTGTGCTGGCGACGTTCCACGCCTCGAAAGGCCTCGAGTTTGATCACGTATTCCTGCTGGATGTGGTCGAAGGCATTGTCCCAAGCAAGGAATCCGTCAGCGCGGAGGAACTGGCCGAGGAGCGTCGAATCTTTTATGTCGCGATGACCCGCGCGGCAGACTCCTTGACCATTTTCACGCGCCCCAAAGATAAGGTCAGCCGATTCCTCTATGAAGCGGGGCTCCATGTTGAATAACGGAAGCACAAGGCCAGACCGGAGGAGTGGTCCTTCGCCGCGCCCAGTGCCCGCCAGCACTTCCATCTCGGATCTCAATCTGCCGAGCACAGCGTCCGCGTTTCTGTCGGTCATCTTTCAATCTGCCAACGAAGGCATGCTGATCACCAACGCCGAGGGGACCATCCTTGCCGTTAATCCCGCCTTCACCACCATAACCGGGTACTCCGCCGCAGAAGTTTGCGGCCGGAACCCGCGCCTTCTCAAGTCCGGCGAGCACGATGAAGCGTTCTACCGCGACATGTGGGAGGAACTGACGAAAAAGGGGACCTGGGCGGGCGTGGTATGGAGCCGCCGGGCCAACAAGGACGTCTATCCGGAATATCTGACGCTGACCGAGATCCGGGGCAGCACGGACAGCCTGATCTACTACGTCGGCATCTTCTCGGACATCTCGGCGGAGGTTGCAACGAAAGACAAGTTGCAACGAGCCCTGTCCCACGATCCGCTCACACAACTCCCCAACGTCGCCTTGCTCCTCACGCGCCTGGAACAGACCATCGCGGCCGCCAGCGAGCGCAACACCCTCGTGGCCGTGTGCTACATGGATATCGACAAATTCTCGTCGGTCAACGAGAAATACGGCATCGAGATCGGGAACCGGGTATTGATCGAAGTCGCCCAGCGATTGCACGCCGTTCTGCGCGAAGGGGACCTCGTGAGCCGAATCAGCGGGAACCAGTTCGCGCTGATGATGTGCGACTTCACATCCATGGACGGCTGTCGCACCGGCATTCAGCGCCTGCTGCAGACGATGGAAGCCCCGATCCTCATCGATGCGATGCCCCCAATCCTTCTGACGGCAAGTCTTGGGGTAACCGTTGCTCCGTACGATGAAGCCATGCCCAACACCTTGCTGCGCCACGCGGACCACGCCATGCACGCGGCGAAGCAATTGGGACGCAATCAATACTCGCTCTTCGACCCCGTCACCGATCGCGTATCGCTTCGAAACATCGAGAAGGCGCGGGCGGTAGAGGACGCACTTCGCCAGGACGAATTGAGGCTCTTCTATCAACCAAAAGTGAATCTGCGAACGGGCGAGATCCTCGGTGTCGAGGCACTGATTCGCTGGTTGCACCCGACCCATGGAATGCTGTCGCCGATCGATTTCATCCCTTACATCGAGCACACGGAGACAGCCATCCGGGTCGGCGAGTGGGTTCTCGAGAACGCTTTGTCGCAGTTGGACGAGTGGCGCAAGCTCGGCCTGCATCTGCCCATAAGCGTCAATATCAGCGGCCCCCATCTTCAGCACAAGCTGTTTGTGCCGCGCCTGAAGGCCTTGCTCGCACGCTATCCAGACATTCCATCGTGCGCCCTGGAAATTGAAATCCTCGAAAGCGCCGCCTTGAGCGATATCATCGAAGTGTCGGCAGTGATCGAGGAATGCGCCGCCTTGGGGGTGACATTTTCGATCGACGACTTCGGAACAGGGTATTCCTCGTTCACCTACTTGAAGCACCTGCCGACGTCGGCCCTGAAAATCGACCGCTCCTTCGTGCAGTCCATCTTGAACAATTCCGGCGACCTGTCGATTGTGCAAGGCGTCATCCACCTGGCCGAGGCGTTTGGGCGCATCGTCATCGCCGAAGGCATAGAGACGTTGGACCACGCCACTCGGCTTCTGGAAATCGGCTGCGAGTGGGGGCAGGGCTTTGGCATCGCGATTCCGATGTCCGAGCAGGCGATTCCGCTGTGGGTAGAGACATGGCGTGCCGCCCATACGCTAGCCAATGCCACTGAGGACGGCTCGCGGCTTCCCCCGTTCGCGTACAGCGCCTCATCCTAAGCCAGGCGCTCAAAAGTATCTCTGCAGCGGCATAGCCAATTTGTCATCCTGAACGCTGACATCTCGCGACGCCGATCCCGGCAACAGCACCCAGTGGAGAATCAGACATGTTTGCAGGAGTGACAACCAAGAGCGCCAGGCCGAACCATGCCGCATGATTGCATGATGCCTGCGCAGGCGTCGACGGGTGCCATCACTTCAATCGCGGAAGCGGACTGCATGTTGGCGGATATCAGCCGGCGGTACTTCGATCTCGGCTGGGACTTCGCCGGATACTCCTGCATCAAGCTCCCTCCGGACGCACCACCCGCAATGCAGCAGGGCTACGAGGAGGGCCGCCGCCGTCTGAAACCGAAAGAGCCCACGCGCTTCGACCGCAAATGGCTGGGCCTGCGCTTCGGTGCGCTGCGCCGCAATCGCGTCGTCGCTTCGGACGTGACACCGGAGTTCCTCGCAAAAATCACCTCTTCTGTTTGCCCCGTCACCACGACCCGGATGACATGCGCCACCGGCGGCGAGATGGACTGGTCGGTTGACCGGGTTTTTAACAATGGGGGTTACGCCGACACGAACATTTGCATCATGTCGACCAAAGCCAACAAGGCCAAGGGCAGCAAGTTGCTGCCGGACGTTCTGGACCTCATCAGCGATGCCAAGGGGCCACAGGAGAGTATTGACGGCTTGACCGTCCGAGAGTGGATGAGGCTCGCGGCGGTGATGGTCGGACCGCACAGCACCGGCGCTGGCCAGACATATTGCCTGCCGCAGTCAACCGTCTTGCTGCCATACTTGACAACGATCTCCACCCAAATGATTCAGGAAACCATCTTTCTGCACGCACTTGGAGGCGCCAGCGGAAATGCTGTCGCCCGCATGCGCGCTTCCTGCACGGGCGCGTCCGAGCGTCAGCTGCACCGAGTCGTGCAAAGTCTCCGCCGCAAGGTCGCCCGCAACCGGTGGGCGCGCGACGTATGGCTTGAGCCCGGCGTCTTCCCGCGCTTCCGCGACTGGTACAGCGCGCTGTCGTTCGAACAGCAGGGAGTCATCTGCGACATCGCCATACGTGCCGAGTTCAGAGAGGCGACCAACATCACCGACAGGGAAGTGGGTCAGTGGGCCCTGCTCACCAACGGTTATGGAGTGCCACCAGAACTCACGCCGCGCCAGACCGGCGCCATGCCCTATCGAGAGGTTCAATCTTAGTGGGCGGGACGTGGCGCGCGTCGGTGATTTCCTGCTCGTGTTGTTTCAGGCCACGCAGGAGGCGGCCAAGTTCGGCGCGGATGGCATACGCATCATGTTGCCAAGCGGCGAGGCGTACAACTGCATTGGCATCGAAGAGGGGCGAATACATCGCTTGAAAACCACAGCGGCAAATACGAATGGAGATAAATGATGGGCAATATATGGCTAGGGGAGGACCCAGGGCCTTTCTTTGACGGGCAAGGGGAGGATGATTACACAGTGTTTTGCCGTCACATACGAGAGATAGAGAGGGTTCGAGTCCATGGCACCAAGGAGGTGGCTATTGAATTTTCGGAAACAGAATTGGAATGGGCCTTCAACAAGGACTGGTCGACCTGTGATGCCCATCAAAAACTGCTTAGGAAGGCCAGCAGCAAATCACGACGCAGCGCCGACAACAAACAGATACGGTAGCTGAATTCGCTGATGGGTTCGTGCAAAGCAATGTTTTCGTCGTCACCACCAATTCGCATTTACCGATGGAATGCCTATCGCCACACGGGAACAATCGACGAGGCTATGGCGAGATGGAACGATAACTATGGTTACCTCCAGCTTTGTGCGGATCCCGGCATAGCGGCCTCACGTTAGCTCTTCAGAAAGAATTGGGCGATTGAACTACCCCGAACATCAGGCGGATAGGAAAGACGTAGAACCGGGCGAGGTGTTGCCGTGCGCCGCGATCGCCGCAGCTTGTCCTTGCACTGACCACGGAAGCCAGGGTGGAGGAAACCGGGAACCTGTTGCTGCGGCGGGTAGGAGCCCAACCCCAAGTATCGAGTTCTACCGGGCCAACGAGAAGCCCTACGGCGCCTTCAGCAACCTCTTTCGTCGGGGAATTGAGATTGCAGGCATGCGCTTCCCGACCGTCGAGCACGCCTATCAGTTCCTGAAGCCGCGCGATGCGCGCGTGCGCGATTGGCTCATGGCGGCGCCGGCGCCGTCCTTGGTGGCCCTGGCGGCACACGCCATGCCGCACAACGAAGCCGATCCGGCCGAGATCATGGGCCGCACGGCAGACGCGCTCTTGGGATTCCACATCCGACCGGGTTGGTCTCTGCTGCGTTATCCGTGGATGTTCGACTGCGAGGGCGCCAAGTACAAGCAGCACACCGATCTGCGCGATCTGCTGCTATCCACTGACGACGCTGAAATCGTCGAGACAGGCAAGGTCGACGACGATGCCGGCCGTCGCTGGGGCCGCGTTAATGGCAAGGGCCACAACTATCTCGGGCGCATGCTGATGTTGAAGCGCTATCACCTGGGCGGCGCGCCCTATTACGACGACGATCTCGACGCTCGCTTGGCGATGGGACGCGAAGCTCTCCGCTTGGCACTGGAGTCGGTAGGGTGAAGCTGGCGCCCTGGAATCCGGTTCGTATCGCCGCCAATCCAACCGCCTTCTGCTGTACTCAATGCGGTGCGACTGATGGCCCACATCGGGAAATGACGGTGATGGGTTTCATGCGCAAGCTGCGCGCGTTCGAGAAGGTGCACAATCGTTGCGCGCCAGCTGCCCGCCGGCAGAATGTCGAGCAGGTGGCCGGGGCGCTCATCACAAAGGTTCGGCGGGGCGCGAGGGATCACGTCAAGGGCATCCCCACCGAAGCCCTGATGCATGAGTTGGAGCGGAGGCAGTTCACAGATCAGAAGGTTCAGCATCGCTGGGTATGCGACAAGTGCGGAAACGAGGCAATCAGCGGGAGAGCATGGGAAACGTCATACGTCCTCGCAGGGCGGGTGTGGTGCAAGGTTTGTGATCCGCACCGCCCCGACTTCTACGGGACGCGAGGTCCGCAATCCGTGCCGATGCGGCAGACCACCGAGGGCCGGCCATGAAGGAATTGAAGGGGCTCGGCGGTGAATGCAACGAGGACATGAAGGCTTTCAATAACGCGATCGCAGACTTGGGCTTCAGTACCTATCGAGAAATGCCGCGCGGAGCCATCATCGGCACAGCAATCCTGGAGGCATCGGTACCAACGGCGGCGCTGGTCATGGTCCCTTCGGGGATTTTTCGCCGGGACGGTTCGCCTGGTGTATGCGTGACCCGCATGCGCTCGCTGAGCCGATTCCTTTTCGAGGGATGCAAGGCTTCTTCGAAGTACCTGATTCACTGCTTGGAATGACGGGAATATCCTGACAGCCAAGGTTTTCAGGTTTTCCTTCATCGGTCTCTGTAGCATCGAGGCATGAACCAACAGCGACAGATGGATCTATTTGCTGAAGTGCTTGGTGCTTTTGCGGGCACCAGCGGTACGCCAATCAGCACCCAAGATGTGTACCGCCGGGTTGCGCCCCGAGTCGGAATTGACGAACGCGACCTCAACGAGAAGGTGCCGATCGGGAAGTCCCGTCAATTGCATTCGCCGGAAAAGAGAAAAATCCGTTGGGCGCAGCAAACACTTCGCCAGCTGAAGCTGATCGAGCGTGTCGACGGCCCCCGCGGCCTGTGGCGACTTACTGATGCCGGCGAGAAGAAGCTGACCAAGGCGCTACCGGATGTCGCCATGCTCGCCTTTTCGACAGATCTCGGCATCGCAATCTGGGGAAGCTGCAACCGGGTGTTCCCGCACCTCGACCTCCCTATCGCGCTGATGATTTCGAGCCCGCCGTTTCCGCTGTCCAACCCTCGCGCCTATGGCAATCCCGACGTGTCCCAATACACCGACTTCATTTGCCGGGCGCTGGAACCGGTGGTGGCCAATCTCGAACCGGGCGGCAGCATCGTGCTGAACGTCAGCAACGATATCTTCGTACCGGGGACGCCGGCACGCTCCACCTATCTCGAGCGGATGATCATTGCCCTGGAGGATCGGCTGGGCTTGTCCCTGATGGATCGGGTGCCATGGTGCTCCAACAAGCCGCCAGGACCGGTTGCATGGGCCAGCAAGGCGCGGTTCCAGATGAACGTCGCCTGGGAGCCGGTGCTCTGGTTCTGCAACGATCCTCTGCGGGCCAAGTCGGACAATCGCCGCGTCTTGCAACCGCATTCAGAGAAGCACCTGAAGCTGCTGGCCGCCGGCGGCGAACAGCGCACAGCGTCGTATGGCGATGGTGCCTACCGAATCCGGCCGGGTAGCTACGGCAAAACCACGGCAGGACGGATTCCGCGCAACGTCATCACCATGGGCAATCACTGCCCGGACCACCGGCAGTACCGCAAGGATGCCGCCGGACTCGGGCTCCCGCCCCATGGTGCGCCGATGCCGAAAGCCATGTACGACTTCTGGATCCAGTTCCTCACCGAACCCGGAGATCTGTGCGTCGACATTTTCGGCGGTCGCCTGACGCTCGGCAAGTCGGCCGAGGAGCTGGGCCGCCGCTGGCTCGTCACGGAATGGATTCTCGAGTACGTCCGCGCCGCCGCGGAACGCTTCCGTGCCTGCGGAGGATTCGTCATAGGCGACGGGCTCACACAGTTCGATCGCGTCGTGCGGGCCGGGGCAAAGACATATGCGTAACATCGATCTGTCTCCCGCCTGGGAGGCTGTCGTGCGCTACCGCGTGTATCGATCGGAGCTCGATGCGGAGCTGGAACCCACAATTCGGACACTGCATTCGCGCCAGACCTATCCGGAAGCCCGTCGCCTCCAGGCGCTGGCGGAGGCCGCCGTCAAGCGCGAGCTGAAAGGCAAGCCAGGCTATGGCGATGGAGCGCTTCACCGTCCGGTCATCTGCATCGAAATCGATAACTGCGAGGAAGTCTTCGCCGCATTCAGGCGCCTGTGCGCCGAGCGCGACATCACCCTCGCGCGCGAGACGTCGCAATCGCCGGCTTGACGCACGCGCTCCGCCCGCGCAACTTTTCAGGAATCACTCGACCCGTCTCTCTAGCATGGCGGCATGAGTCTCCACTTTCCAGAATCGATCCTCAAGAACCCGCGCATCAAGGTCGCGGCGATCACGCCCACCGGCAAAGCAATTAACCGCCCGCGTTCCGCCCGCATCGGCGCCACGCCGCACGATCTGCTCTGGGAGGCCGTCTCGCGCCGGTTTCCGGCGGCCCGGCGGGAGTACCCCAACGTGGTGCCGGGGCGCAAGTTTCGCCTCGACATTGCACTGCCCGACCGTCGCCTGGCGATCGAGGTCGATGGCTGGGAGTGGCATGGTAAGCACAAGGGCGACTTTGAGCGGGACCGCCAGCGGCAGAACCTGCTGACGATCCACGGCTGGCGCATCCTGCGCTTCACCGCCGGGCAGATCCAGAAGGAGATCGATGCCGTGCTGGCCACGCTGGAGCAGGCCTGCGCCGCGCTGCCCGGGGAGGGCGCAGGATGATTTCGCTGCGCATCAGCGCCGCGATCGCCGACGAATGGGCCGGGCGCGGTATCGACGACGTCATTCCCGGTGTGCCCCGGCCCGCCTACGGCGGCGGTGTCATCTCGGTCACGCCCGAGATCGCGCGCGAGATTCTGGCCGACTGCGAGTTCAACGGCGACACGCGCGGCGGTCCCGAATCCATGCCTGGCGGCACGCGCCGCGCCTATCAGGCGCTGGCCGCCCAGCTGCGCCGGTCCCTGTCATGACGTTCGCGCCGCACAAGCTCACCCCATGAGCCTCGCCACCGCCACACTCGCCATACCTCTTCTCCGGAGACACCTATGCAACTAACCGCCATCCCGAATCAAGTGATCCCGCGCCCCCTTTCCAGGGATGTGTTCGATGTCATCCCGACCTGGCTGGAGACCCCCGAGGTCGCCTACGAGGCCTGGATCAATCGTCTCCCTTACCGGCAGTCAAGCCGTGAGGTCTGGATGACGATGTTCGGAAAGCTCTGTGCCTGGGCCCGTGCCAATGACATCCGGTTGATCGATCTGACCGAGGAGGACATTGAAAACTTTTTCACCGAGAACGAACTGAAGAAGGATCATCGCTACCGCTATGTCCGTCTGGTCGAGAAGGTGTTCAATCACCTCTACGAACTCGACCCGAGCCTGTCGAATAATCCGGGCCGAGGTGTGGCCTGGTCCAAGCGCTGGTTCGGAGAGAATGATCCCACGTCGTTTCTGGATCATGAAGACCGCCAGCGCTTGAAGCACTACCTGACCCAGACGTGTGAAGTTGAGTTGAGTAGTGCGCAGATGTGTGCGGCCCCCGACCCCGAATGGACCGATCTCCGAGATCGGGCGATCGTCGCCATGATCTTTGGAGGCGGAGTCAAGGTGGGTGAGCTGAAGGGGATGGCGGTTAGTTGCATTAGCCCCGGCGAGGGGTGGGTGAATGTGCCGGCGACGGGGCCGGTGAAGGAGCACAAGACCCGGCTCGTTCCGTTCGCGTGGCGCATTGTGCAGGCGTGGGAGGCGCGCCGGCGTTCGCTGGGGCTGCCAGGCGACGTGCTGTTCCCGACGCGCCGCGGCATCAACCCGCGCTCGCAGGACGGGGCGCGGATGCACTCGACCACGATCCACCGCAGCGTGCGCGCCGTGCTCGATGCGGCGGGCGTGCGCGCCACGGCGTCGGCCGCCGGCGCCGCCGAGAGCGCGCCGCGCCTGTGCGCCCAGACCTTGCGCAACTCCTTCGCCGCCGAACTGTTCGACCAGGACGGCAACCGCGATCACGTCATCGGGCTCGTCACGAGCTACCTCGGGCTGGCCAACAGCGACTGGGTCGAGCGCATGTGGAGCACCTACCGGCGCAGCCGCGGCGAGGACGACGGCTTCGAGGGGCCGTCCCGCGCTTCGATCGCGGCGGTGACGCCATGACGCAGATGGTCCGCTATTACCGCATTCCGTCCGGGCGCAACGCCGGCTTCGCGGTGGTCTTCGGCGAATGGCCCGGGCGCGTGCTGGCGCATCGCGGCTGGACGCCGCAGCGCTGCGTCACCGAGCGCGTGGCCACCCAAGAGGAACACGACTGGCTGGCCGGCTGCATGCGCCATCAGGCCTACCGCTATCCGACGCTCGCCGGGCTGCTCGAGGACGAGGCGGGGATCCTCGACCCGGCGCAACTGGCGCGGATCGCCTGCGCCCTTCAATTGCCCGATGCCGCGCCTGGCCATTCAATAACGGGTTGATTGCGAGGTAATTGCCATGGGATGGAACGAAGGGTACACAGTGATGGAACGGACAGTGGTGTCCTTGTATGACGCCGGGAATCTCACCGTCGAATCCTTGAATGCGATATTGGAGCCATATCGCGGGACCGACATCGATCACGGCGGTTGCATGGAGTTGCGCACCAAGGACGGCAAAAGCGCGGATGATGTGATTCTGTCCCTGCTTGTCCCAGCCGAGTTTGAGCGCTTGCGTGCGATAGAGAAGGGACTGGAAGCGGATGGCATCAACGGCGAGTCCATTTATGGACTTGGCGACATCCCGAAAGGCGCCAAAATCTACAAGCTGTATGGCGGAGCATTGGTAATCCGGGATCGCCGGACATACCGGGGGTTCCGCGTCACGAAAACCCCCGAATGGGAGGCCGGGCGAGATCGCCTTGAGGACTACAACGAGAGCTATCTGGATGCACTTGATTCCGTCACGGGGTGGGCGTAGATGAGCCCCCTCAACACTTTGCTGAACGGCTAGGATGCCGCGCCTCTATGCCTTCAACGGGCTGGCCGGCTGCGTCGAGCAGCGCCGCAGCCGCGAGACCGGCCGGCTCGTCGGGCTGTATCACGCCGAACAGGCACACCTGGACGCCACACCCGGGCCGTGGGCGACGATTTGCGAGGCGCACGGCCATATTGTGAATCACCGAACACTGGCGCTGGCCCGCGCCCACCTGGCCAACCCCAGAGGCTGGTGCGAGACCTGCGCGCAAGACGCGTGAACTCGTGGTCTTGCTTCGATCCGTTAACGGCGTGCGTCCAACCGCTCGCCACAGGACGGAAGTCTGAGCGATGCTGTCGTCACATCAATCCCCTACAATGGCCATCATGGACGCCAAGACCTTCATAGCGAAATGGAAGGGCTGCACGCTCAAGGAGCGCTCGGCTTCACAGGAACACTTCATCGACCTGTGTCATCTGGTCGGCCAGGAGACGCCGGCGCAAGCCGATCCCCATGGCGAGTGGTTCTGCTTCGAGCGCGGGGCCAAGAAGACGGGCGGCGAAGATGGATGGGCCGACGTCTGGCGGCGGAAATGCTTTGCATGGGAGTACAAGGGGAAGCACAAGGATCTCACCGCCGCTTATGTGCAATTGCAGCGTTATGCCCCCGCGCTGGAGAATCCGCCACTGCTCGTGGTGTCCGACATGGACACCATCATCATCCGGACGATGTTCACCAATACGGTGATGGAAACCCACACCATCGCCCTTGAGGAAATCGGCACCGCGGAAAACCTGGCCAAGCTGCGCTGGCTGTTCACCCAACCCGAGAAACTCCGTCCCGGCGTCACGACGGCCGAGGTTACCGCCAAGGTAGCAGCGGCATTTGCCGACCTCGCGAAGAAACTCCGCGGCGATCCGCCCTACACCACCTTTCCGAAGCATGACCCGCACAGGGTTGCCCACTTTCTCAATAAGCTCCTGTTCTGTCTCTTTGCCGAGGACATCGAGCTTCTTCCCGAAGGGCTGCTGACCCGCCTGCTGGAGAACAGCAAAAGCGAGCCGGAACTGCTGCAGCGCATGCTCCAATCGTTGTTCCGTACGATGTCGACCGGGGGTGAATTCGGCGCCGAGGTCATCGAGTGGTTCAACGGCGGCTTGTTCGACAGCGACGATGTGCTGCCGCTGGATGCCGACGATATTGCGCGGCTGCTGACCGTGGCTCGCGCTCGGTGGAACGATATTTCGCCCTCGTTGTTTGGCACGCTGTTTGAGCGCGGCCTGGACCCGAGCAAGCGCAGCCAGCTCGGCGCGCACTACACCGATCCAGACTCCATCATGCGGATCGTCGACCCCGTGGTGATCCAGCCGCTAGCCGTCGAGTGGGAAACCATTAAGCAATCGATCCAGTATGGGATTGCGGCATGGGCCGCCGGGAAGGATTCCGTCAAAAAGACGACCCGCGACAACGCCACCCGCCGGTTCCGCGAAGCGAAGACCGCCTATCTCGCCTTTCTCATGAAGCTGCGCGACTACCGCGTTCTCGACCCGGCATGCGGAAGCGGCAACTTCCTCTACCTCGCGCTGCAGTCCCTGAAGGACTTTGAACTGAAGGTGATGCTCGACGCCGAAAACATGGGGCTCGAGCGTGGATTTCCGGAAGTGGGGCCGCAGTGCGTGATGGGCATCGAACTGAACGATTACGCCGCCGAACTGGCGCGCGTGACCATCTGGATCGGCGAGATTCAATGGATGCGCCGGCACGGCTTCAACCTGTCCAGAAACCCGATCCTGAGATCGCTCGACCAGATTGCCTGCCGCGATGCCATCATGAACGCCGACAGTTCCGAGGCAACATGGCCGAAGTGCAGCGCGGTCATTGGCAACCCGCCCTTCCTCGGCGCGAAGCGCATGCGCGCCGAACTGGGCGATGAGTATACGGACCGCTTGCGCCAGTGTTACGAAGGGCGCGTTCCCGGCGAGGCGGATCTGGTGACCTACTGGTTCGAAAAGGCTCGTGCCTACATTGCCAACGGGCATGTTGGCGCGGCAGGCCTCGTAGCCACCGACTCCATCCGCCAGGTGGCCAGTCGCCCGGTGCTGGACCGGATTCAGGCCTCCGGCCGGATATTTCACGCCTGGTCGAGCGAGCCGTGGGTCAATGAGGGGGCCAACGTTCGCGTCTCCATCGTCTGTTTCGATAGCAAGACAAGCGGCGGGCCAGCCATTCTCGATGGGCGCCCGGTCGCCGGGGTCCATGCGGACCTCACCGAGGGCGGGGTGTCCGGTACCGATCTGACCACGGCCCGTCGCCTCGCCGCCAATGCCGGACGCTCCTTCTTTGGCGTTCTCCTGGCGGGGAAGTTCGCCGTGGATGACGATACCGCGAAGCGCTGGCTACGTGAGGCCAACCCGAACGGTCGGCCAAACTCTGACGTAGTGCGGCCGATCCGGAATGGAAATGACATTCTCAAATCCCCGTCGAACCGATGGGTCGTAGACTTCGGCGTCGATATGACCGAAAACGACGCGTCACTCTACGAGGCGCCGTTCGCCTACCTGGAGCGAGTGGTCAAGCCTGAACGAATCACGAATCGCGAAGCATCGCGGGCAAAGTATTGGTGGCGTCTTGCGCGCCCACGCCCGGAGCTCCGGGAATCGCTCAAGCCGCTATCGCGCTACATCGCCACGGTTGAGACAGCGAAACATCGAATCTTTGTCCTTCTCGACAAGGCCATCGCGCCGGAGCACAGCCTGATCGTCATCGCACGCGACGACGACACCACCTTAGGCATCCTGTCGTCGCGCATACACGTCGTTTGGGCGCTTGCGATGGGCGGAACACTCGAGGACCGGCCCCGTTACAACTCGACGCAGTGTTTCGATACCTTTCCATTTCCCAGCGGAATGGAACCGAACCAACCCGCCTCTGGCTTCGCGGGCAACCCGTTCGCCATGGCGATTGCCAATGCGGCTCGGGATCTGATCGTCAAACGCGACAACGCGCTGGCGTCCGGACGGTCGCTCACCAATCTTTACAACGAGCGCCCCACCTGGCTCGCTGATGCCCATACGCGGCTTGATGCCGTGGTTGCAGCTGCGTACGGATGGACGGATTGGGGTCCAGGGGTTCCGGACGAAGAGATATTGAAGCGCCTGCTCGCAGAGAATCAGCAGAGGGTTTCCGTCGATGACGCAGGAAGCTGAGAAGGGGCTCGCCTCTAAAACACTCGCTCGTCCAGATGCCCGAACGGGACCAACTCCGCACCCAAGGCGGCTACGTTGTGCCGGGGAACCCACACACGGTCGCACGCGCCACGTGTACCATTCAACCCATCGAGAATTGATGCCAGCGCATTTACCGCATGAGTTATTGGTCCTGCTCCGGTCACGTGTGGCCACAGAGCTTTTTCGGGGTCGCCGTATTTCAGTTGCTCCTTTGCGCGGGCATGCTTGTCCACGCGCCTTGGCGCCGCGAACTGCTGGCCTACGCACCGTCACTGGCTGTGTGCACCCTGGTCGGCGCGCTGGTGGCCAGCCAGATGATCCGCCCCGAGGGCATCCGGATCATGGCGGTATGGCTGCTGTACATCGCCCTGTATCGAATGGTCTTCAGGAAAGAACCGGTTCGCATCGCGACGCTCTATGTCGGGACATTTCTCACCATCCTGTGCAACGACTTCACCATCGGCTGGTTGCAGCATCTGGACCTCATTGCCGATCCCATACCGAGCCACTTCGTGGCGTGCAATGTGGGCGGCCAAGGCTGGACGGATGGACTTGTGCTGATGCCCTTGCTCGCCGTCACGTTCGGCTTGGCGTGGAACAACCGGCATCGCTGGCCGCGTCCGGTCGCGGCGACGAAGCCCCCCGATTCCCCGTGATGCGTGGAGGAAAAGCTCCCGGCGGGCGTGTGTTGCAATCTCAAAAAGGGCGTGGTATCGTTGCGTTGTAGGTATCTGTTACGGGTTCGTGAAACCCGCTCTCGCTTCGACGAACTGCCTGTCGAATCCGCATCAAACGCCGCTGAGCCACGCTCGCGGTCGCGGAAAGCCTTCCTCCGGGACTTTAGTTGATCGTTTCACCGTTGGCGCCTTCGCGCGCCCGCGGCGATCGTCTGATAGCGCCATCGCGGCCGTCATTTCCCCATTTCCGCGCAGGCCCCTAGCATCGAGCCTGCTGCTTACCATGTTCTCACGCCCCACGACCGGGCTTATCAGGTCGCACGCCGAAAGGCTCTCTCAACCCTGGCGGGTTCCTCCCGCAAGGGGAGAACTCCGCCGCATGCATGAGGAGGACAGATCATGCTCGCAACATCAGGTACGCGGCAACCAGCTTCAATGCCCTTCACCTTGCACGTCGAGCTCAGCGTTCTCGGCGCCAATGAATTGCGCCTTCGCGCACGGCAATACGGCATTGACGTATTCGGGCTGGATGCCGAAGAACTGCGCGCCGCGATCATCGACGCCAAGCAGCGCGACGCCTTCCGTTGCGGACTACCGGACGAAGCCGATCGGCATTAACCCCGCAAGGAGACCATTGGATGGAAACAGCGAAGCATGCCGGCAATACCTACGGCGGACTTCACACCCTCGCCGACGTAAAGGCGATGCTCGATTCGATTCCTGCGCGATCGGCGGCAACTCGCCATGACCGCAGCCGATTGGGACGAATGGACGGCATTGGTGGAGAAGAAGCTGTCCCAGCTCGATCATCAAGACGACGGCGCGCCTCACGGCGCCGATCAGCAGCAACACGTCCTCCCGTAACGGGAGGGCGCTTTTTCAGGCCTCCTCCCGAATTCAACAGGGGTCCGGATAAAGCGACCGATTCTGCTCTTCATGAGCGAATGCTTGCGACTTGGCACACAAGTCGATACCTCGATCTTCGGATCGAATCCACTCACCCGCACGGGGTTCCACTCCCCACCGGGAGAGGACTCCGTGCCTTGCATGGAGGAAACACAATGGCGAAAGTCATTGACCAGGCGGACCTGCATTACCAGGACAACCGCAGCGACAAGGTCTATCACGTCCAAATCGTTCAAAACGACGATGGAACCTTCTCGGTCCCGTTCCAGTACGGACGCCGCGGATCCACGCTCAACACCGGCGAAAAAGTCAGCGGTGTCTCATCGTCATCGGCACACCAGCAGTTTCAGAAGGTGGTCGACGAGAAACGCAAGAAGGGCTACCAATTCTCGAGTGCGCGGGTGGCTCCAATACAAGCACCCCTCGCGACATCGATCACGCCGGCCGGCGTCAAGGCCGGCGAGGACACCGGTGTCCGGCCGCAGCTGTTGAATGAAGTCAGCGAAGAGGATCTCGACACTGTGCTGGACGATCCATCCTGGATGCTGCAGGAGAAGATGGATGGTCACCGCCGACTGATCCGCGTCGATACTCGCGGCATCATCGGCATCAACCGCGATGGACAGGCAACGCCATTGCCCGCGGAGGTCGGCAATCGAATCACCGGCGTGCTGGGGACCGCTCTCATCGACGGCGAGCTTGTGGGCGTCAAGTACTACGCCTTCGATTTGCTCGAAGACGGGGAAACCGACGTGCGTGGGCTACCCGCCGTTGAGCGCCACCAGCGTCTTGTCCAGCTTTTCGGGGGCGAGCGCGGCGGAAGTTGCTTTACGATCGTCACGTCCTACACGGATCCTCGCGTCAAGCGCCTGATGCTGAATCGCATCACCGCCAACCGGGGTGAAGGCGTGGTGTTCAAGCGTGCCGACGCACCTTACGAATCGGGGCGTCCCAATAGCGGTGGCACGCAGTTGAAGTGGAAGTTGTACGCCACGGCAACCGTGAAGATCGCCGACGGGCGCGAAGGCAAGCGCAGCGTCGCCATTCTGGGGCGCAACGGCGAGATGGATGTACCTTTGGGTAACGTCACCATCCCGGCAAACCATGAAATACCTGCCACCGGCACTTACGCCGAGGTCCGGTATCTCTACGCCTATCCGGGCGGCAGCTTGTACCAGCCGACTTACCTCGGGCCGCGCGACGACAAGCACGAAGCCGATCCGATCGCCAGCCTGAAGTACAAGGCGGAGGTCGAAGCGGCGGCCTGACCGTTTCACGTTTCATCCCTTCCCCGCACAACGGGGGAGGGCGTTTTTCAAGGTGCTCTTCCGAGTGCCTCGCAAAGCGTCTCGACACCATTTTTGTCCTTACGGACGAAAGCACACGACCACGCTTCACTGGTCGCCAACGGGCTCACGCCCAACTCAACCCTCGGGGGACACCAGCCCTCAAGGGGATGGTCGACCCCGATCATCAGGAGACACTTATGCAGCAGCAACAAGTGCGGCAAATTCAAGCAGCCATCGCGGTTGGAAAACTGGTGCCGGGCACCAATCCTCGTCTCAAGCGCAACCCGGCGAAGTTCGCCAGGCTACGTCTGAGCATCGTGAAAGCCGGCCGCGTGAATCAGCCGATTTTCGTTCGCCCTCGCGACAACGACACCCACGAGGTCTTCGCCGGTTTCGGCCGCTACGAAATCGCCAAGGAGGAGTTTGGTGAGG
The DNA here is from genome assembly GCA_030247575.1 of Sulfuritalea sp. GTDB lineage: Bacteria > Pseudomonadota > Gammaproteobacteria > Burkholderiales > Rhodocyclaceae > Sulfuritalea. The sequence goes on along the minus strand of JAOTRV010000006.1, from coordinate 67,162 downwards.
ACTACGAAATGCCGGCGGTGATTTACCACGGACTGTCGGATGCAGATGCTTTGCGGATGGCGATCGACGAGAACGACAATCGCGAAGAAATGTCCCCCGTGGACAAGGCACTCGCAGCCAAGGACTATCTCGCGCAGTGCGGCGGCGATCGACTGGCGGCCGCAAGCGAGGCAGGCTGGGCACCTCGCTATCTCGATCAAATGCTGGCGCTCAACCAGTGTTCGGCGGCGGTCTTCGCTGCGCTGACGGCGGAGAAGATCCATATCGGACACGCTGAGTTGCTGGCCACCAAACCGAAGGCAAAACAAGATGAGGTGCTCGCGAAGCTTCTTGCCATGCCGACGCGGATCACCGTCGCCGAATTCAAGGCCCATCTGCAGAAGAGCGCATCGCCGCTGGCGGACGCAATTTTCTCCAAGGACGCCTGCGTGGGATGCGAGTTCAACGCAACGACCCAGAACGACCTGTTTTCGGAATCGATCGCGGGTGAGCATTGCACCAACAGCGACTGCTTCTCGGCCAAGACACTGGAAGCGGTCGAGGCAAAAGCGGCGTCCCTCAAGGACCAGTGGGCTACGGTTCGCATCGTTCGTCCCGGCGAGGACAAAACGATCATCAAGCTGATCGCCAACGGCGATCTTGGTGTCGGCGAAGAGCAGGCTACGGCTTGCAAGGGTTGCACCAACTACGGTGCGGCAGTCTCCGCCGTGCCGGGCAAGGAAGGCAACGTCTACGACGGATATTGTTTCGACATCACCTGCAACACAAACAAGGTGGCCGCCAGAATCAAGGCGGAAAAAGCCGCAACAAACCCCGCCGCGGCCGTCAAATCCGCAGCATCGAAGTCAGGCGCGAAGGGTAAGCCGACCGCCAAGACCAAGCCGTCCGTCCAGGACAGTCAGCGCATCAAGGACTATCGCGAGAAAGTCTGGCGCGAGGTGCTTGCCGCAGAACTGACCGCGGACCCCGGCAAGAACCTGTCGGCGCTGACCGCCTTGGCCATCACTGGCAATGCGCGCCACATCGACAACACCGCCGCGCGAGAACTCTTCAAGAGCCTCGACGGCAGCGACGTCTCCATGACAAACGTCGGGGAGGCGGCCGCCTCGGTGATCGCCGGCGACAAGGAAGTGCGGCAGAAGATGCTGTTCAGCCTCGCGCCGGGCGCCGCCAAGGGCCTGGAGATCCGCAGCGTGCAGGAACTGCTGCGCTGGATCGACGCCGACCTCGGCAAGCATTGGAAGCTCAATGCCGACTATCTCGACCTGCTCACCAAGACCGAGATGGAAGCCATCGCCGGCGAGCTTGGGCTGATGGCAGCCCTGGACAACAACGCCCAGAAGTTGCTCGGCGGCAAGAAAGCAGACCTCATCAAAGGGCTGCTGACCATCGAAGGCTTTGCCTACGACGGTCTCGTGCCGGGCAACATGAAGTGGTCATCGCAGTAACGTACCAACCGCAATACCCGCCTGTCCTCGGACAGGCGGCTTTTTAAAGACGGCGCACGCCGTTTTCAGAAAGCCGCCTGGCTTGTTTCTTCGTCGGGAAACCGACAAAGGCCGTCCAGTCCTCCACTGGTCCATACCGTCCATTTCGGACACCACAACCCACACGGGGAAGACACCTCCCCGTTGGGGAGGCATGTCGACTCCATTTTTCTCCAGGAGCAATCATGTTCAAAAGCATTCTCCCGCTACTCGCGGGCTGCACGTCGCTGTCCCTCATCATCGTACCCGGCGACAACGACGAACTGACCGTTTCGGTCATTCCTCTCCTCGACAAGGAAAGCAAGGTTCCTCCTGTCGTCAACACGTCTATCTGTCTGACGGACACAGCAGAGGAACTCGACGTTCACTTCGCCGATCTGGTGGCCAAGCACTCAGCCGTTCGCGCCAGCCTCATGGAGCAACTCGAGGCCAGCACCAGCATCATGGAAGCCGCCAAGAAGGATGCGGAAGCCAAGGCAGCAGGGGCGATGAAGAAAGCTGCGAAACCGGTAGCGCCGAAACCTGGCGCGGCACCGGCCTCCGGCAGCGGCAACGACGACGACAACGGCGGAGCACAGGGGAGCGACACGGCCCAAACCGCTACCGCCGGTGAAGAACTCAACCTGTTCGCGTAAGGAGGATCTATGAAAATCGTCAACCTAACGCGGGTGTTTGAGTACAACGGCGTCAAATTGCCTGACGTCGGCGCGCACCTCACGCCGGAGCAGGTAAAGGATGTGTATGCCGCGACCTACCCCGACATTACTTCTGCCCAGATCGAAGGGCCGGAGAGCAAGGGTGGGAAACTGGTGTACGTATTCCGTCGCGCCGTCGGCACCAAGGGCGCACTGCAAATCGCCATCGTGCAGCGGGACGGCTTGCCGTTCGTTGTCCCGGCAACACCGCGCCAAACCACCCTTCTCGCGAAACTGCGCAAAACGCTCAAGAACCTCGGACTCCGGCTTGATCGGATTCTCGGTTTGCCGCGAATGGGCTAATCGTGAAATCGCCCATCGAAGCCGCGCTGCGCAAGCAGGCGGCGGGCGATTTCTCCGACAACCGTAAGGTGGGAGCCACACTCCCGCCGTACTCCGAAAAGGAGATGGAGTTATGCGCTCAGGCGCTCAACACGCTCGTGCGCGTAACATTCGCGCGCGGGCCCAACGATCGCTTCCTGTCGCCCCCGTCGGAGGCGCTGCCGCTGCTCTAGCGCTTCCGGCGCTAGACAAGGTACGCGCCTCCGTGGAGTCGCCGGACGATCTCAAGCGCTGGTCCATTGCTGCGCTGAATTGGCTGGCTGCCGGCTACATTCCGCACGATGCCGACCCCTACGACCCCGTCACACGGGTCAGGGAGGCGGTATCGCGCTGGACCGCGGAACACTGCGGCGAATTACCCAACCTGCAGATCGGCTTGGTCGTCACCTGCAACCCGAACGAGTTCCTTTCGGGGTATGAGGACGATGACGCTCCCGGAGTGCATGGCGCTTCGTGCGCCATGGCAACATACGCCGAAGGCTTCGACGGCTATCGCCTGATGGAACCTCGCACTCGTGCGTTGGAAACCGCGCATAAGGGTCTGGGCGAGACCGCCTTGTATTGGCTGAATCGAGCCATCTGGAAAGTCGAAGCCGGGGTTGCCACGCCGAATCAGCTGCGCGAGTTGTGCGTCAATCACATGTGGTACGGCGCCGACACACAGAAGGACTTCATGGAGGAACACGAGGCCATGAATGGTGACGGCGAGACCTTCGACGGATTGTCGCCGGCAGTCTTCGACGCGGAGTTTCCTGAATGGGTGATCAAGCCCAGAGAGGTTCTCGGCACGAAGCAGCTGCAGCGCATTGCCTTGAAGAAGACCGGGGCCGGCGCGGTGGCGAAGGTATTGATCGATCTGATCGACGCCCTCAACACCTGCAGCGGGTTCGAGCCGAACCGGGACCTGATTCCCGTGGTCGCTACCGCAGCACTGCGCTGGAATTCGGAAGACTCGACGACGCAAGTCATCGACGACCTCGACGACTATCTCGGACAGTGCGAAACGGCGACCGACCAACTTGCCGTCATGCCAATTCCGCAGGACGCGGAGCAGTTCAAGGCATGGCTCGACAGCACTTCGTCATCGCTGCGCATCTTCAATCTTTTGGACCAGCTCATTGGTCTGATATCCGTCAAGGAGAAAACATCATGACATTGACGGTCATTACACGCGAAGCAAGGGAAGCGTTCAAGCTCGAATCCGTCATCCTGTTGTACGGCGGCGCGGGCAAGGGTTATGGCTCCGTGCATCGCGTCGCCCACAAGGGCGACAAGCTTTTCCCAGGCGAAGGCCATCCGGTCACCGTCAGGGCCTTGCGCGAAACGTTTAAGGTGCTCGCGCCGGAAGCAGTCCCGAAAGCGGAATTCATCCCGGCGACGGTACTAGCGCAATCGCCCGACGTCATTGTCTGGTGGATGCCGCCAGCCATGCGCAACGTCTGGTTCGATCAAAAGGAACTGGGCGGTCAGCGCAGCGCCAGCGTACCGGTACCGGGGCTGGTCTTCGCGGTTTGCCGCGGCGACTGGTTCGTGTATGCCGTCTCTGGCGACCAGCGTCCCACGCAGGAGTCACCGCTGTTTCGCGCTCCCTTCTACAACGTATGGGAAAGCGGTCGCATCTGCGCCGGAAACGTGTCCGTGCCGCAAGGCAGTTTGGCGGAACGCACGGATCTCTGGGAAAAGGCGTTTTTCGAGAGTTGGTTTACCCACAGCAATGTGGACAAGCTCGTGAAATACCGGGGCGGCGCAACTGCATTCTGGAAACGGATGCTGTCGGGCGGCTTCGGTCAATCGTTCCCGATGGGGACACTGGTCCCGTTGGACACAACCCTTCAGGGGTTGATCAACGGGGCCAACAACAGGAAGGACTGAAACATGAGCATCGATTTACGGGATAGTGCGCTTCAGGCAAGCTGTCCCACCGTCATGGTGCCGCGTTTCGGCACCTTTCAACCGCTCCAGGAACCCGGCCATCGCTTTTTGTCAGCGGCGGACGGGCTCTGGATCGAGGCGTATCGCCCGTGGGTGTATATCCGCCAGCCGCTTGCACTTCAGAAGACGGTGGCGATGCCCTACGGCCGCGTCACCCGCGAAATCGACCTGTCGTTTGGCAAGATTCCGCGAGGACTGTTCGATGAGTTTGCCGTACTCGCTCGCGAACACCTCCCGAACGAATGTGCCGCTTGCATCGTTTGGTCGGAGCACAATGGCTTCGAGTTGCGCCCCCTTGGCAGCATCAAGGCGCTTCACGGATTCGTCAAGTATGAACGCCCCATCGTGGCCGATGGCGAGCATCTGATCATCGACTTGCATTCCCACGGTCTGTACCCTGCCTTTTTCAGCGGACGGGACGACCGAGACGATCGAGGCGAGGTCAAAATCACCGGTGTGCTCGGGAATCTCGACCAAGAGACCTACAGTCTGGAAGTCAGGCTGTGTGTGCAGGGGCTGTTCATCACGTTGCCGGCAGGCTAGGAGGGATCATGGAGAAATTCACCATACCCAACCGATGGCTTACCGCACCTGTCGCCATCACGGTGGTGGGAGCGGGCGGCACGGGCAGCCAGATGGTCAAGGGCTTGGCCAAGCTTCATCTGGCCCTGCTCAGCCTCGGGCATCCTGGAATCAAGGTAACGCTGTGGGACGATGACCGGGTCAGCCCGGCCAATCTGGGGCGACAGGAGTTCTACGCCCCCGATGTAGGCCACCCGAAATCCACGGTGCTGATTCATCGCGTCAATATGACGCTGGGCACCCAGTGGCGGGCCATCGCCGCCCGATTCCAGTCGACCGCCTTCAGCAGCGAGCATCTGATCATCGGATGCGTGGATACCCGCGCCAGCAGGAAAGCGATTCTCGACGGCGCGAGCCGTCGAGGCTGCTTCTGGATGGACTTGGGCAACCGCGCCGATGATGGTCAGGTGGTTTTTGGCCAGATCCCGGGCTTCGGGGACAAGAAGACCATGCCCCGTTTGCCGCATGCGGCCGACCTGTTTCCGGAGATCGTGGATGACACGCTCGATGCGGGCGACAACGAACCCTCGTGTTCGCTGGCGGACGCGCTGGAAAAGCAAAGCCTCTTCGTGAATTCGATGGCGGCAACGTGGGGCCTGAACTTGCTGTGGCAACTGTTTCGTCACGGCGAGATCACCCAGCACGGCTACTTCTTCAACTTGAAGACGGGACGCAGCAATCCGCTGCCGATCAATCCTCAGGTCTGGAAAGCCATGGGGTTTTCCCCACGGGCAAGACGTAAAAAGGCCGCGTAAGCGGTGACGATATGAGCATCACGTCGATTGAGGCCGGCTCCCTTCGGGGATGCCGGCCTTTTTCCGTTGGCGGCCCTCGGCAACGAGGTATTGCGTTTGGCCCCGGGGCATGGTATCGTCGCCCGCGTATGCCTTACGGGTTCGCTGAACCCGCTGCTGAATCGACAGCCTACCTGCCGATTCGCTTCGCCGGCCAGCATATGCAAAGTCGCGTATGCGCGGACTTCCACAACGGAACTCCAACGCCGACAAACAATCACTCAGTTCGATCGTCATCTCGTTACGCGCGCCGCTTGCTTCGCGGCCCCGATGACCGCGACCAGTGGTTTCCCTCATCTCCCGTTGTTGCCGGCGTCTGCTCGTCCGCAGCAACCTCATTTTGCTCACCAGAGCGAAAGCTTGCGGCTTGGCATTCGAGCCGACATCACGGTCATCCGACCGAAACCACCACCCGTGCGGGGTTCCATTCCCCGGACGGGAAGGCTCCGCGCATTTTCAAGGAGTCACCCGTGGCAAATTGCTACTACGACGCAACCGGCGTTCTGTGTCTGAAGACGCTTACGCCGGTTATCAAGGCACTCTTCGGCCCATTCAATCTGGATGAGTCGTCACCTGGCGGCGAGGTGTATATCGCCAACATCGCCGAAGACAGCAACACCAGTTGGGATGCAGTTCTGGAAAACCTTACCGACCTGGCAGCCGAATTGAAACTCACGCCGCCGGAAGACGCGGAAGGGTCGATCGAAGAGTACCTCCACCTGCTGGCCAAGCACTTCGGCGCCGACCAGGATGAAGCCCTCGGCAATCTGATCGAGCACCACGACTTCGACAATGACGCGGATCTCGAGGAACTCTTCATCATTGCCCAGCGCTTCAACGACGGCCACGGCCTCCACGCCATCAAGTACGAGGGGTGCTGGCATTGCAGCAAGCCGCGCCTGTTTGAGTTCGGCGGCCATGGTTCGTTCATCGGTACCCATTGCCGACTCAACCAGAGTTCTACCCATGCAGTGACGCTTGGCGCCGAGCTCGAGGATGCGCTTGAGGCCGGCGACCTCGACAAGAGTGCGGAGCTGATCCTGACCGAAATCGACCGCCTGCTGAACGGTTTGTCGAAGGAGGATGTTCGCGAGGCACTGCGGGTGAAGGTCAGCCGACAGCTGATCCGCACCTGATCGGAATCAACCACCCGGAGGGGTTCTGCCCTCCGGGGCGGAACTCCTTCAAATTCACAACGAAGGAGCAACATGAAATCGATCAACAATGGCCAGATGGCCGCGCTGCTCGCCAACATCCTCACCAACCCGTTTTCCGGTGAGGTGGACGCGCAAGAAGCATTCGAGGAGTTCTTCACCGAGCTCACGAAGCTGGTCTGCAATTACTGCGGCGGAGAAGTGATTTCTCCCGCGACCTACGCGCCGGCACCGGGCGACCAGAACTGGGCCACGCACTACCTGGTCGAGGTGACGCCCTCCGCATCATCGCCAGACGGTGGCGGAATCTGGGCGAGTCCCGATCTGGATGCGAAGTCCAGTGCGGGACTTCGCAGCAAGGCGCTGGAAGCGCTCAAGGGCATCGGCTTGACGTTCAGTGAATGCATCACTGTGTTTGGTGCCGACGACAAAGATCCATTTGTTGCCGCCGCCCGAAACAAAGCCAGCGAAGGCGAACTCGAAGTCGATGCGCCGGCAGTTGTCTCGCACAGCGACGAGGGGGCCTACGTGATGGGCTGGATTTGGGTCTCCAACGAAGCGGCAGGGATTCTCTCCAACTCCGAGGTGCTGGAAAAGGTTCTGGATCACGCCAGGTTAGGTCTCGCGGGCCAGCATGGCTTGGACGCCGCGACCGAAATCCTTCGTGATACCCAGACCGACTGGCTGGAGGATCTGATCTCGAATTTCGCCGACGAGCTCGACGGGATTGAATCGGAGGTGCTGAAAGGCGTCCCCGGCCCGATCACCTGGGTCGATGGCAGCGGCAAGGCAGTTCGCTTCATGCCATCCGACGCCCTGTCACAACTGCGGCTGCTGGCACGGCAGAACGGCTTATCCGACACGCTCGCAGATCAATCAGAGCGCTTCTGCATCCAGTATGGCAACAAGCTGGACGCCATCCTGGCTGCGCTCCAGACGACCTAAACCACGCTACTGCATTTCCCGCGTCCTTACTGGACGCGGGCCTTTCTCCGCCGCATTGATCACAGTGCGGCGACGAAAGGCATTGCTTCAACCACAACACGCCCGGTTCCGCTCTCTTTGAGCGAATGCTTACGACTTGGCACTCAAGTCGATATCCGGTGCACCAAACCGAAATCATCTTCCCGCACGGGGTTCCACTCCCCGACGGGGCAGGCTCCGTGCATTTCCATAGGAGCAGCAAATGATCAACACTGACAAGGCGATCGCCATTCTCCGCGCCACACATGACGGCGACGCGCTTTCCCCTGGGCACCTCTTCCTCGTCGAGTGCGCTATCAACAAGCGACTCACCGCCGAGGGCGAAAATGCCTTCGACAAGCTCCACGACGACGTTACCTCGGGCCGCTACACCCGCCCGTGGATGTACGGCATCGAGGGGCTGACACGCGAGCATGGCGGGGCTATCAAGTGGAAGGGCACGGTGGTCGAGCACTACTCGTTCTCCGATGCGGACCGCGAACGAGCGGCCGCCGAGGAACTGGCAGCCTGCTGCCGTTCTCTGGAAGACCGCGGCTTTCCGGTCAACATGCGCACGGTCGGTCGCTACACCCCGTTCGCGGATGCGCCGGCAGAAACCCCTTGGGTGCAGACGATGACGGCCAGCTATACGATCTTCCGCGAAGATGGTCGTTGCCGTTGGCTGATCCTCAGTCTTCCCGAGGGAAACGCAGTCGCAATCGCCATCATCCGCAGCGAGATCGTTCTGCGCTATACGCTGGGCGACGAATGCAATCTCGGCACCTACGTCATGTTCCATGTTCTGCAAGGCGAGGGCCTGCAATCCGATTGCAAAATCCTTCAGACCTACGACGGCTTCGTCGCAGCGATGGAGGAGGCGTGCATCACGCCTGAGGCTGTGCAACGTGTTCTTGCCATCGGGCTACCGCAGCCGGGCACGTCCTGACCCGGCAAACAGCAACTTCCCTGCGTCCTCCTGGACGCGGGGCCTTTCTCCGCCGTACTGACTTCACAGTGCGGCGAGGAAAGGCTCGCTCGCTCTGCCATCGCGGCAGACCGCGCACCGGTTCTGCTCTCACGAGCGAATGCTTACGACTTGGCACTCAAGTCGACACCTGCCGGCAAGCCCGGCAATGTCAAACCCCATGGGGATCCCGCCCATCCGGGGGATTCCGTGGATACACCAAGCAAAGGAATCATCATGACCATCATTTGGAATCTGAATGATCCGGCTGTACAAGCCTCGCTCATTCAATCGATCGGCGTCGTATTCGCCGCCATCGTCGCCGCGATCTGCACTGCCATCATCGGCAAGCAGATTGCAAACCGCAAGCGCCTGGAAGAAAAGCTGCAACTCGCCCAGGAGGACATCGCGTTCCTTCTGGCCATCGAGGACTGGCACGGCACCAGGCATCTTGAACACGGTCCGCGCTCATTCAAGAAGCAGGCGCGAATCGACGTCAGGAAAAGCGGTCTGTCCTGGTCTGGCAAATTCACGCCCGGCCGCGTGCGCGCAGCACACCCACCGCGTTAAGCGGGCGCACAACCACCCTGAAGGGCCCATCCTTCGGGGTGGGCTCTTTCATTCACCGAAGGAGCAACACATGCTGAAAACCTTTCTCTACAGGAAGCTCACACAAAACAAAGGCGCTCCCCGGCTCTGGCTGGAAGGGGCGCAGCCTGAACGCGCCGGCTTCACCCCCGGTAAGCGCTTCATGGTGGAACTCGATACCGAGAAGAAGCGCCTCACGCTGTCCTTGGCCGACACCGGCTACCGGGTCGTATCTGGCAAGGAACGCAGCGGGAAGCGCATTCCCGTAATCGACATCAACTCCCACGAATTGCTGTCGCTGTTCAAGGGAATGGATTCCGTCCGGGTCATCATGACGGACAACAAGATTCATATCCTCCCTACCGTCGCCGAGATGCGCCGTCGCGAACGGCTGGCGAGACTCCAGGCCAAGCTGGATGCCAAGGAGCCCATCGCGGTCGGGTCACTGTCACACGGCGGCGGCATTCTGAGCCATGCCCTGCATAAGGGGATGGCGGCGGCCGGACTCTCCTCGAAACTGGAGTTCGCGAATGACATCAGAGAGGATCTGCTCGATCATGCCAGCGCCGTCAACGACGCGTGGAACGCCAATACGATCATGCTGGCGGCTCCGATGCAGGAGTTGGCACTCGATCAATGGAGCCTCAAGCAACTGCCTTCGCTGGAGCTATTCGAGGCCGGGATTCCGTGCTCGGGTGCATCGGTCGCGGGTCGCGCCAAGCTCGGCACGGCCGTGGCAGAAGCGCATCCCGATGTCGGTCATCTGATCGTCCCGTTCCTCCAAATCCTCGCGGCGGTCAATCCTGCCGTTGTGGTGCTGGAGAACGTCAAGCCTTACGCCTCGAGCGCGTCCATGTGGATCTTGCGGCATTCGCTGCGCGACATGGGGTACGACGTGCATGAGACGATACTGGATGCGGCCGAGTTCAACGAGCTCGAACATCGGGAGCGGCTTTGCATGGTCGCTGTGACACGCGGCATGCATTTCAGCTTCGACGACATCGAGCGACCCGAGCGCCGCACCCGTCAGTTGGGTGAGGTGCTCGATCCGATCGCCGACGATGACCCGCGCTGGAGCCGCTTTGACTATCTCCGCAAGCATCAGGAGAAGCACGCGGCAAAAGGAAATGGATTCGCCATGCAGGTCTTTACGGCGGACTCCGACCACATCGGCACACTCACAAGGGGCTACGCTAAGATCAGATGTAGTGATCCAAAACTAGCGCATCCGAACGAACCGGAATTGCTCCGCCAAGTGACCGCCACCGAGCACGCTCGCTGCAAGGGGATCTCCGATCACCTGGTGGCAGGATTGTGCTCGACCACCGCGCACGAGATGCTTGGGCAATCCATCTGCTACGCCCCGTTCCACGCGCTGGGACGCCTGCTGGCCAAAGCCATGCAAAGCGGATTCAACACGGAGACACAGGCCATTCCCATGGATCTGCTGGCCGCCGCCTAACGAAAGCAACACCCTTACCCTCCTGCGACTCGCAGGAGGTCTTTTCAGAGAGCCCGCTCGGGCCCTCCGAAAAGACCTGAACACACTCGCAGGCGCGAGCGTGCTTACGGGATCAACGCACCGATCCCGCCATCATCGCCTTCATCGTCGGCGCAAGCCCGATGGAGCATCTTCACCGCCCAAGAGGGATTGCACGCCCCTCAGGGCGCCTCTCTGGGCACAATCGCTCAAAGAGCAGAAAGGCCGGAATTTATGGCTAATTTTGAACTGGTGTTGCAGGGATTTGATGGGAGCACCAGCAACACGGACCACCTGGTTCTCTGGGTCGCTGCGTCCAGCAGAGCAGATGTTGATGAGTTCATCACCTCGAACAATCTGTCGGACGTCGTGAGATTTGGTAGCGATCTTCCGGATGGCTGCACCAAGGAGAATGGAATCGACTTCGAACTGCCGGCGGAGGCCGTCCAACTGAAAGCGCGTATTCAAGGGCTGCTGGACACTTCCGATCGGGGGTTCGATCAGTTTCAGCAGGTGGTCCTCGAATCCTACGGCGACCATCTGGTGCAAACCTCGGTCGATATCCCGAACTGTGGCGATGGGCTGCTCAAGTTCGTCCTGACCGAGCTTTCGGAGCAGGAAGACTGCGACAGCTTTGATTGCGCAGTTCAACGACTCGATACGGCGATCGGGCAGTTGGCCAGTCTGAGAAGCGCGTTCGAGTCCAGATCGATGCGTCCAGCGTAACAACCACTGCGGAGGGCTAGGACAGCCTCCCGGTGCGGACTGAGAAAGGAACGCCAAATGCTGCATAGCATGGAGCGAAATGACCTTCCGATTGTAGTCATCATGACGTGCTGGGGAAACCAAAGGAGATATCTTGGGCGCCTCGCAACAAAGGAAGAATTCAAGGAATACCGCCAGAACTCCGGCTGCCGCCCTGAAGACCTGTCCTACCAGGACTGGTCCAAGGTTCCGCGCCGGTAGGCGTCACCTTCACCGCCGCAAGGTGGTGGAACATCAACCGCCCAGAGGGGACAGCAGCACCGCCCCTTCAGGGGCGGGCTGTCTCTCCGGGCAACATCTGGAGTAGATAATGACAATCAAGAACCAGGAATGGACACCTTCCTATTCGCCGTGGCGACACGGTGGCTGGTACGTCAATAACGTCAAGTATCCGAATGGGGCTTGCGGCTGCGTCAGCAGCAATTACCCCGACAAGAAATGGCGTATTGCCTGCGACGGACGGCCCAATGACTATACGTTCCCCACGCGGGATGCCGCCGCCAAGGCTGAGTTGGAGCTGGTAAAGGCAATCTCGCTGCGGGCCGCACTTGTGCACGCGATCGAGGCCTCCGGCTATTCCGTCAGCGGACCGACGGATCTGCGTGCCGCCGAAAACGGTGAGCCGGCTTGGGTGTGCAATGCCCGTGCCGTCCTTGCTGAGACACAGTCCGAGAGGACAATCGCTGCGGCCATCCACAGGCGCCTCGGTATCGACGATGGTACAGAGGTCCTTCCGGGTGCCACGCACCAGGAAATCGCCGAGATCATGATGCAGGACATCGTGGGGGATTACGATGTTCCGGAACAGGTGCCTGAGTGGGTGTGGGTCGAGCAGAATGCGAGCTTCAACCACGTCCGCAACGGCCAAGATGGCATCTGGGAATTCGTACTGAACTTGAGCCGTCACTTCGAGGAGATTCCTGTGAAGTTGGCACCGGTCATTGCGAAGGCTAGGCAAGCCAATGTTGGCTACCTGATTTTCCATCAAGGCACCTGAGTATTGAAGGAGATGAAGATGGCGCAACAACAGGAGTTGCTTGACGCACTTGTGAATCTGCAACAGCAGATCCACGCGCATCACAAGATGAACGTCAGGAGAGACTTTTCTCTGATGGTCGCTGATGCGCAAGCAAGTAAAGCGATCGCCAATGCACGTGTCGCGAACCAAGCAGAACAGCCGACAGAGAGCAACGAGGCTAAATAGCGTATTCCGAGATTTACCAGGAAAACGCTCCACACGTTACGAACGATGACCGGTTGCCCGGCATTCAGTTCAAACCGTCCACGGGGACAAACTACCGTCCTCAAGGGGGCGGTGTCTCTCGGGGCATGATTTAAGGAGAGGGAAAATGGATGCACTGCAACTACTGAAACTAGCCGCTCACTTGCTGGAAACTCCGGAGGACTTTACCGCCGAAGAAGCCACGCAGGCAAAGCAGGACATCGGCGCGTTCTTGGCTGAGCAGGAATCACTGCAAGGCTAAATTGCATGCTCTAAGGAGGCACATTATGAGTGTGAGCTACGTCGTCAAAGACGGGCACACGATGGGTTACATCTTCGACGCGCAACCCCATTTGATGGGAGTCTTGTCCAGCAAAAAGGGCGGGCACCATCCGAACGGTGGGCCGGTTTCGATTTCCTTTTCGAATATCCGGCCAGCGACAGTCGAAGATTTCAGAACCTTTCGCGTGGTCGTCCCGCCCGACTTCAAGGGCGAACAGTCCAACAAGCCGCAAGGCTAAACGCAGTAACCATGCCCCGCCCTCCATACGGAGTGTGCGGGGCATGTTCATTTGTGGCGCAAGGATTTTCAATTGGTGCCTTGATAATCGGCACGCATTGGCTTGACGTTCAGCGCCTATCAATTGACGCCGGCAAGCTGTTACGCCACAACATCGCCGGATGGCCCGGATGGCCAACAAGGAAGAAACTTCGGAATGTCGTCTGCCTAATTGCTATTCTTTAGCGACATGATCTTCACACCCCTAGCGAGCAACGAAATGAACACCACCCCCAGAAGCGCATCGATCCTGGTGCGCAATCCCCTTATGGCGCTTCCCGCCGCAAAAGCGCTCGACCAACTGCCCATCGAAGCGAAAGTGGCGCTTCGCGCGTTGCTCAGAGAGATCAGCGCCGACGCACGCGTTCGCGCTGAGAAGTGCTGGCGCTCTCATAAGGGACCGATGGCCCTTTATTGGAAGTGTCTCGCCGTCTATTCGAATCATGCTTCGAGGCTGTTGAAACCGTGAGCGCAACCAAGATCGCGGCAGTTCATCTCAAGATCACTGCTCCGTGCGACGATTGCTATGGCGCTTGGAATAGTCTGCACCAACGTGGGTGGATGAAGGTGTCGCGTTCATGTATTTGGGATGCGGCGGGTGATGCTTCCATGCAGCCATTGAGGTTATGAAAGGACAGCCATGTCGCAATTGAGACACCTCGGGCGGTCCCTCAACCGTCTCTTCAGCGCTCCAGCTCCAAAGAAGGCGGATCGCTACCGTCAACAGCGCGAAAGAGCGAAACAGATGGCGGCTCTCCACAAAATCGAGATAGAAAAACTCGTCGATGGGGGAATGAACGTCTGGGCTCCGGCGGCGATTGCCGACACCGAACGCGATCCATTCCATGGCGATCATTTCGCGGCGGACTGGGATGAAGCGCTGACGATGGTCAAAGCGTATGCTGAATTGGTTGGACCATTCGTGACGCAAACCAACGGGGATCTCTAGCAACTTGCGAAGCATCGTTTATGACTCCCGCACTCGCCCAAACAATCCGAAGCCCCTATAAAATTGTCTTGGCAGAAACGCAGGGTAATTACGTTCGAGAGAGCTGTCAGACCGGATGACATTACGCGGGCAACAATCCAAGAGTCGCTAAACCGAGAGGTATTTTCGCATTGACTATCGATCACGAAACCATCGAGACGTACTTCGATCTGCTTCGGAATGCCGACGCCAATGGCCGGATAGCCGTGGTGATGAAGGACTTCGATCGGGCCACCGGCTATTCGAGGTCTCAGCTTGAGGAAATGACACCGGAGGCCAAATGCTGGCTACTCTATGACGCGGTGTTTTCGCGATTCGTAGTGTCTTTGCACAAGCTCAGTCCTTTTTCCACCGGGAACGGGTTCCGTGCGCTTGGAGCCACGTTGGACACCAACAATGGAACAGCGCGCATCGAGTTCAACCTGGCCAGAGCATTTGGATTGCCCGGCGTCGAGGCGGCTGCCGAACTGGCAGAGTTGAGCGAATTTCTGAAGTATTGGGTCGCTCTTTATAAGCGCCACGCGACACTGCACGGCGGCTCGATTCGCATCTGGAGCGCCGGCAGTCCGCTGTCTATCGACTGGAATAGCGGGTCCAGCAGTCTGCCGCAGGAATCGAAAGCCGCGATCTCGAAGGATCTTGCCAACAGGATTGCAGCGAGCAAAACCTTGACTGCCTGGCTCCGTAACATCCGCCAAGTACTGTGCTTAACTGGACAATACAGCCATTACAGTTGCAGCCCTCACGATATCCTCACCGAGGACGAATGCTTCGGCCTTCCGGAGAGTTCGCCTTTGGAAGAGGTTTAGCCGACTGCTGTTGATCAGATCAGGACAGGACTCGGGAATGGGAGTTTTGGGTCGTCGACTGTTGGTAATAGGCATGGGTGGGCTGGCCAGCGCAATCGCCGTCGGTCTGTTCGCACCAGCGATCGCGTGGCTTGTCAGCGGCATCGTGGTTATCGGCGTCGGGATGATCCTAGCGATCCTGTTCTATCTCCTGCGGCCCGTGTCCACCATCGCGTCCGCTGCGCCGCTGGACCGGCCCACAACCGCGCCGGCGGATACGCCGACTCACTCACGCACGTCAGCAGGACTTTCGACGGTGGCGCGCCGCAAGGCGCAGGTAATCCGCTTTCCACAGAACCGAATCTAGGCTTTGAACCACGCGGGGACGATCGCGCGGAAGCACCGCCTTCGGATAAATGCGTGTGCCATCTATGAGTAGTGGGTAAAATGGCCTTTCGGTTCCACATTTTGGAGAGTATGCGATGCCTAGAATTCCAGCCCCAGCGAAGAAGAGTCCAAAGCCCGCTCTGCACAACGTGCGGGAAGTGCGCCTGGCGCGCGGAGAGAACCAGCTTCAGTTCTGGAGTCGCTTCGGGGTAACCCAATCCGGGGGATCGCGTTACGAGACCAGCCGTGACATACCGGTGCCGACAGGCGCGCTCGTCATGCTGTACTTGACCGGAACCATCACCGACGCAGAGCTGGCCAAAGCGATCAAAACAGCCAAAAACAATCGGTAGCGCCGGAGGACTTCCGCAAGACGCGGCTCAAATCCTGTCTTGCCGCTTGGAGAGGGTAGGGCGGCTTTTGCTCCGCGTGGACCGAATGGCAGCCACCGTGGCCTCGGCAACTTCGGCGCGCCGCAGGAGATCCTGCCGAGAAGCCTGCGCCTCCATCACCTGATCCTGCGCGACCTTCAGTTCCCCTCGCGCGGCATTCAAACTGGTCGCGGTCTCCGCCAAACGGGCGGCGACCACCTTGAGCTCACCTTCAGCCGCATTTTGTAGCCCCCGAACGGACTCAAGCTCGGCACGCAGCCGGCTTGCGGTATCGCGCGACTCGCCAAGGGACGCCGTAAGACTGCTGTTGGCCACGTCCAGGGCCCGTGCTTCCTGCCTTACCTGGTCGACCATCTGGAGAAGGTCCCGACGGTCGACGTCGTGACGCTCGATTTCCGCGAGAAATTGCCGCCGTTCGGCGTCCTTTTCAGCCATGATGCTCAGCTGGCTTGCGATGGTCTGGTCTCGAGCGGCGAGTTGAGTCTCACGGTCAGCCAACTGATCAACCAGGTTGGCGATCCGCTGAGTGGCCAAGGCCAACTGCGTCTCCGCGGTTGTGAGTCGTCCGGACAGCGCGGCGATCTTTTCCACAGACTCCGCCTCAAGCCGCGCAGCGGCAGCGCGTACCTCCAGCGCCTCGGCCTCAAGCGTCTGGCGCCGGGCTTCCATTGCCTGTTCTACAGATTTGATCGCCTCGACCCAGATGGCGTCAGCCAATGCATCAGTAGCTTTGATGATCGATTCCGGAACGCCGGGACGGGAGCGCACTTCGACAACACTCCTTCGCCACCGCGAAATCGCCTCCTGAACGACCTTGGCACCGCCTTTGTTGCCAAGTGCTGCATAAACAGGCGGGAAAGTCGGATTTTTCCCTTGCCCCAATATCTGGTAGCAAATCCTAGCCACGTCGTCGTACGAAACCTCACTAACTCGCGCCATGAGCCTCTCCGGCCTTAAAGACACTGGCATTGTCGGCCTTTCCGGCAGGGAATGTCAATACTGCCGTTTTACGTCTGCTTTCGGACGGTATAGCACTGCCGCGCCGATTATTTCCATAATCGGTGCTGTATATATGCTATCGTGGGCGCAACAAATCACCAACGCGAGCGCAGCAAAGCAAATCTATGGCACCGATCCTTGTTCCGTCGAAGACCCGCCGCTATCTCGCCGAAGGCCTGGATCGGCGCCGTTACCTGTCCACCGCTAAGGCCGCCGTAAAGGCGCAGCGCGAAGGTTTCTCACTGTGGGTGCCGCTGCGGACCGGATGGACGTGCGACCCGGACAAGGTCGCCGAACAAATCCGGAAGGATCTGCAACAGGCTCGATCGCGCCGGTTTGCACCGGTGCAAATCGTTCGTGGGACGGAGCAGCAGTTCCCCCGCCATGAACACGCCTGACTTCAACTTTTGCCAGCGCTGGCGCAACGGACGGACGCGGTATCGCCCTGCCGGTGAGATCTTCGATCCGGGGCGGGTTGAAATCGTCACCTTGCCAGAAAGCGACGCCCGCGCATTCGTGGTCAAACATCATTACAGCCACGCCTATCCGGCCGCGCGCTTTCGTGTCGGGCTCGTCCATACACCTCGACTCGGACGTGAGCATTTGGCGGGAGTCGCGGTCTTTTCCGTCCCGATGACCCAGGCGGTTATCCCTAAATATCTGAACGTCGCGCCGATCGCCGGCGTCGAGCTGGGCCGATTCGTGCTGCTCGATGAATTGGCGGCCAATGCCGAAACCTATTTTCTGGCACGTGCCTTCAAGCTTCTACGCCGTTCCATTCCGTCCATCCGAGGTGTGGTGTCGTATTCAGACCCCCTGCCCCGCTATACCGGCGACGGCACCCTAGTGAAGCCAGGGCATGTCGGAACGATCTACAAGGCACATAACGGCCACTATCACGGGCGCTCGGGCCCGCGGACCCTGATCGTTGCGCCGGACGGGCGAGTGGTAAGCGAACGGAGTTTGTCCAAGATTCGCAATGGCGAATCAGGCTCCGATTACGCGACGCGCCAGTTGGCGGCCATGGGCGCCCCGCCTCGCCGCTTGTTCGAGGATGGCGCCGTCTATGTCGCCCGCGCGCTGCAAACCTTCCCCCGCGTGAGACATCCGGGCAACCACGTCTTCAGTTGGCGGTTCAAGACTGTCCATCACCGAGCGCCGCCGCTTTCACGGCAACCTGAGGGATCTTCTTCATGACCAAGACCTATACATTCGAGATCGGGGACAAGATCGCAACCATCACCGCCGAGGCCGAGGGCGTCTGTCGCTACATGGTGCGAATGTCTCTACAGGACAAACCTCGCGAGAAAGCGGCCGCTGGAAGCGCGCTAAGGATTGGATATTTGACCGGGCGCGCGCGTACATGGGTCGCCGAGTTCGGCAACACCGGCACGCCCGCCCGGCCTGCTACCAGCGCGAAGGCTGCTTGTCGGGCAATTGCCGACTGGGCGCTTACGCAACCTCCTTTCCGATAAACCGCGCTCCAGAAGCGTTTTTCCGCAATCGCCTGCGACAAATCTGCCGCAACAATACCGGCCGTATACAGGATGAGACGGACATGATCACCCCAGAAACCTATTCACGAGTCCCAACGCTCTCGATGCGGGTCACTGCCGACGTCGTGTACCTCGCCGCCACCACGATCCACCGCGGGCTTTTTGAAAAGCAATGAGCCAACCTGAACCATCTCTCGCAATCGTTATTCCGCCAAGTGGCGACTCGACGATCGTGGAGTTGCCAACAGGAGACTCCCTGCGGCTCGAAACACTACAAGCGATCGTGGGAGGCTATTTGCAGGTGGTTTCACTTCCGGGTTCGCGCTACATGGTGATGAACGAAAACGCCAAGGCAATCTCGCATTTCGCCAACAGAACGGCCACCGCAATTGCGCGGACAGCCGAATCCATTCACGACGACGACTACATCGCCGGCGTGGCTGCCATCATTCCCCGAAACGCTCTTCGATAACTGCTGCCATGTTCAAGCAACGCGCCCCTCGCAGCCAGATCGCCGCAACCCAATCGCCTGAGAATGCGTTCGCCCGCACGAGCGACCAATCCCGCCGTCAGGAACGAACGAAAACTCCCGCCACAAAGAAAACCCTTCGGCGCCTTGAGCGGCTGCTGAAGGCGGCGCACGACAATGAGGGGAGCACGACACCTTGGGAATCTGAGTTTCTGGCGGACGTCAAAACCCGAATCGAACGCTATGGCCGCGCGTTCGGCAATCCAGAGCTAGGCAATCTGAACGCCCCGGTGAGCGTGCGCCAAGCACTGAAACTGCGTCAAGTTCATCGTTCAATAAAGAAGCACCAGGAAGCCCGATAATCGTCGATCAAAATTGGAAGCCTCCAAGTTCAGCCTCCAACCAGTTGCTCAATTGCAAGCGGCTTGCCGCGACACAACCGACAGGACAACCGAAATGATCGACAAGAACGTGGCCAACAGCTACAACCAAGACGCAGCCCAATGGGTCGAGCGGCTGAGATCCGGGAACAATCCAGCTCACCGTTTTCTCGAAAAGCCGGCGATGTTCGGCAAGCTACCGGATCTCACGGGCCAATCCGTGTTCTGCGTCGGATGCGGGTCTGCCGAAGAAATCGGGATGCTTCAAGCCAAAGGCGCGCAACACATTCACGCCATCGACATTTCAGAAAGCCTGATTCAAGTGGCAAGGGAGACTTATCCCAGTGTCCAGTTCGATGTGCGATCAATGGAAGAACGGCAGCCTTTTCAAGACGGGGCATTCGATTTCATCTACTCGAGCCTAACCCTTCATTACGCGGCCAGCTGGCTGCAGATCCTCTGCGAGATGCGCCGGCTGCTGAAACCGGGCGGCCGCATGCTGTTCTCCACGCATCATCCCGTCAAGTGGGGAAGCGAAGTCACCCGGGGGGGCGACCTGGATATGTTTCGCATGGGGTACGAGCGCCCTGTCGGCCGCCCCCCAACCGTCTTCGGCGACTACCTGGGCACACGGCGGATTCTCGACCAGTGGTTCGGGTCCATGACGGTCGAGTATTACCATCGGCCGCTCGAACCGATCTTCCGAGACATCCTGGATGCCGGATTTCTGCTGCTGGATTTTCTGGAACCCCGACCGACGCCAGAAGCGGAAACGGAAGCGCCCTCCTTCTGGGCCATTCATAGCAGGATTCCGTTGTTCATGATCTTCGAGCTTGGCAACCCCTGATGCGTCCTATCCTCGTCGTCGGTTCGGCCCATCTCGATGTCCTGGCAAGGGCGCTTCATCGAGATGATGTTATTGATCGAATTGGCGAGGTATCAATCGAGTTCGGCGGAACCGCTTGCAACATCGCGATCAACCTGGCCCACGCGGGAGCGCCAGTGAGACTCCTGACGGCGATGAATGACTCACCCTACTCCGCCGCGATCGTCGCCTACGTCGCCTCAATGGGTGTCGAACCACACGTGGAGTATTCACCTGATCTGCCGAGCGCCGGCTTCTCCGCTCACATCGATACCCGCGGCGAGATGGTCTCCGCGATTTCATCGATGCCTGTTGAACGCGTGAACTTCGACGGCGAAAAGATCGCCGCCCTGTTGAACGGGACTGCGGCGCTGATAGTCGACTGCAATCTGTCGGCTCTCGCGATCTCTCGCCTGGCGACCTTTGCGAACGATCGCGGCATTCCGGTGTATGTCTCCGCGGTGTCCGAAGAGAAGAGCCTGAGAATCGCCGCGATCTCAGCGCGCTTGGACGGCATTTTCATCAACCAGAACGAGTTCCGCTTCTTTTGCAGGCAGGTGCTGGGCGCGCGGAAGTCGGTTGGAGAGGCGGCTCGGATTATCGGAGCTGCACTACTGGTTACCGAAGGCGCACACGGTTCCACCCTGGCCCTGCCCGACGGCACAGAAACACATATACCGGCCCCTGAGGTCAACGCCGACGGATCCCGCCTCGGAATGGGAGACGCGATGGCCGCCGGCGTCGTGTTCCTTCACGAGCTGCTGGGGCTTCCCCTGCCGGAAGCCGCACTGAAGTCCCTTAAACTGGTCGCCAGTGTCGGGGCCTCACCCCATTGCCATAAAGGGAAGCCCGGGGCACTTGAAACGGCCATCCATGGTTTCCAGCACCATGCCAGTCACGACGCCATGACGGACATTCCGAACCGGCGACGCATCGAATTGGAGTTGAGTAAATCGCTGAGCCGTGTGGCTCGAGGGACGAGCAAATCGTTAGCTGTGCTGATGGTGGACATCGATCACTTCAAATCGGTGAATGACACTTATGGGCATAATGTCGGTGACCAGGTGATCATCGCGGTCGCGAGAATCATCAAGGAGTGTCTGCGCGATATAGACACCGCCGGCCGCTGGGGCGGAGAGGAGTTCGTAATTGTACTCCCCGATACGGCTGTCGATGCCGCGGCGCTGGTAGCCGAGCGCATCCGAAGTTCAATCGAAGCGAGAATAAAGGAGCCCCGACCGATCACTGTTAGTCTGGGGTGTGCCGAAACCGATTCCACGACACCGGAAGACATGGAAGCTTTGATAGGAAAAGCAGACCAAGCCTTGTACCGGGCCAAAAAGACCGGACGCAACCGCGTCGCCGCGTGGACCGCAACCACAGCAGCAGTCTAGTCGTGCAGGAACACCTCCCCTCGCCCCGTCGCCCACCGGCAAAGGCCGCCCCGAAGGTGAGCGCACCGACTCTATGGGTGCCGAAGAATCTTCCGCCGAATCTGAGCGGAGCGTACGGGGCCAATCGCGAAAGCAATCCACACGTCAAGAACCAACTCCAGGTCGACAATGATGTGGCAGCGGTCGATCAGTGGCTGGACGCGGCCAAGAACCCCAACACGAAGCGCTCTTACACGAAGGAAGCCTATCGCTTCATGCTGTGGTCGATCACATTCCAGCAGAAGCCGATCTCATCCCTGTCCGTAGAGGACGTTCAGAACTTCGAGGCGTGGATAGCCAATCCGGAAATACCCGCCACGTGGCCGAAACAGTGGCGGGTTATCAATCCGCGTGGGCTCAAAACCTCGTCACTGAAGCAGACAATGCGGATCTTGCATACGATGTTCGAATGGCTGATCGATGCCGGCTATCTGTCGGGAAACCCGTTCCGCCTGATCAGCTACGGCAACGTTCAGCGCGCCATCGACAACGACTCCCAAAGAGGAGTTCAGCGTTTTCTTGATCCGGAGATTTGGGAATGGCTATTGTCCTTCCCGGACAATCTGCCCGTCGCTGCACTGGAACGCCAAGAACAAGAGAAGGCAGAAGCTGAACTAACGACGAGAACCGGCAAAGAGAAGAAGAAGCGGGAAAGGGTTTGGCGCGATTTGTGGCCGATCGAACGCCGCGAGCGCATCAGGTTTGCGCTCGTTTGGTTGTACCGGACGGCGGTCCGGCGAGCGGAGTTGGCCAACGGGTTCGCCGGGGACGTTAGTCGCAACTCTAAAGGCGACTGGATTTGGTGGGTCGTCGGCAAAGGCGAGGAGCAAAAAGACATCGTTCTCGACGATGAAGCCATGGACGCCCTGGCCCGCTACCGTCGATCGCTCGCCCGTCCCGCCTATCCAATGGTCGGCGAGCGAAATCCGCTCTTATTCACCCTCGACGGCGCCGGTCGTGAATCTGATGCGGGCATCTATCGGGAGCTCAAAGCGTTTTTCAAGGAAGCGAAAAGCCACATAGAGCGCCACGAACCGGAGAAGGAAGTCTGGCTGCCAAAGATCGCCATGGCCTCCACGCACTGGCTACGCCACTCCAGGGCTTCGCACCTAGCGCTGTGGGGCGCAAGCCCAAAGAGCGTGCAAGATCAATTGCGGCATAGCCTGCCCGCAACAACGGCCAAGTATTACATCCACCAAAGCCAGTCGGCCCGCGCCGAGGATATCGCAGCCGCCGATCGAAACTCGAAGCTGAAGGCACAGAACGCGTGATCACCAAAACCGTTTCCGCCGCAGCGATGTTGGAGGGCCGTATACTCCGCGTCTTCCTGTCTTAAATTCTCCGACCGCTTTTCGGGGCAGCCCTTCTCAGGAGCCGATGATGCACCCCTCTCCCGACGTGGCAGAACTGCTGGACAACCTTGGGCTTGCAATCGGTTCTCGGCACGTCGAACTTGTCGACTTCAACCAGGCCGAACAGTGCTACATCCATCACACTCAGGCGCCGGTCGCCATTGCTGGCTACGCCCTTGTCTCGCCGGCTTTTGCGCGCGGCCGTTTCCCGAAATGGTCGTTTATCGACCTGATCCAGAAGCGGCCGTCGATGGATGAAACCGAGGCCTGCGCTCTGGCTGCCATCTGTGGTGCCGAAGTCTCGCCACCCTTTTGGGGGAACCCGGAACCTTTCGGAAAGCACTTATGGGAAATCATTCGCAAGTACGACCTCACGCCATTTTTCGATCGCGTGGATAGACGCTACGGCCTCAGTGGCGACCACTTCCTGATGCGTCCGCGCGGTTTCGATTGGAACGGCCCTGAGGAGGCAGAGATTCCCGGTGCTTTGCAGAAATGGCGCAGCGATTACAAGAAGCTGCCGCCCGTTCGTCAGTTGATGGTGGCGACGGTGCTGCAACTCTACCGCCAGGGGAACGATCCTTACTGGATGGTGCGCGTGCCGAAGAAGTGGCACGCAGCGGAAGGTATCGAGATTCTTCATGCGCAAGGCGCGCTTGCCGATTGGGCACGCCTGTATGCGTTGTATCCGGGTTGGTGATCGGAAATGAATTAGCGGCCATCGTCTGAGCGCCTTTTCTCTGAAATGGAGCGGTAGGTTTGTTAACCTGACCAATCATGCCGAACGCGACATCCCCACCCTCCCCTCCCGCACTCACCACAACCCGTGGCGTAGCAAACGCGCTCGCGGGCGCAGGATTTCCTGTTCTGGACCAGCAGCGAATCGCAGCCGTGTCGAAAGGATGTCGCGAACCGTTTCTCGCAGCTCTCGCCGTTTGCGCCGGGAACGCCTCCAAAGAGACTCAGAAGAGCGAGCGACAACTAATCGAAAACATTTGCGCCTGTCTTTCGGACCGCACGATTACGACCCTGGCGGCGGCAAACATTCAACTCTCACATGAGGACTTGAGCAGGATTGGCGCATCAAGGCCAGTGCGCTTCCTGTCCGCGATAGACATCTGTGCCGATCCAACTCATGCACGCTATGCAGCGGCCAAGAACTTCTTGACGGCGTTCGTCGCTGCGCGGCCGTGGGATTCTCTGAGCTCCTCCGTGACTCCCCGAGTGACACCGCCCTCCCCCTCCCTTCCGCCCGCCGACAGCACATCATCACTGGTACCGAACACGGCACTCCCGCCCAAGAAGTTTCGGTCAGAACATATCTACGGCTCGACGTACGCCTTCTGCTTTAACGCGATCGAAAGCACCGATGGAACGCCAGGAATAATGCTGGACGCCGCAGAATCCAATGGGAGCGATTACGCTTGGAGCACCGCGATTCACTTCTGGATGAATATCTCCGAAGTCATGGTGGCCTATGCGGTACTGCGTAAGGCCGGACCCCGTGCAGAGTTCAAGGGGCATGGCGCCAAACACGACAAGACTTTCTGTCTCACTTATCAAAAGCCCCACTACTTTTGTCGGGTAACCGCAGTCGAAAACAATAGACCGGTCGCGCGTGCGGTGAAGATTTTCCCCGATGCCGTGACTCGACTGGCGGTGATTTTCTTCGAGCAAATGATTCTCGCCTACCCGAACCTTCCTCCCAAGGAGCTATCAGATCTCGCTTGTGCGACACACGCCGAATCGTTATCACCCTCCTCCCCTTGAATCCCGCCGGCCAGACGCCGGAGAACTTGATATTGCGATGTCAAATATTCGCAATAGCCTGTATATTCTCAGTACACAATGTATGGATCAGCTGCTCGTAGGGTCGCGAGAGCAATGTCAAAGCCGCCGGTTTCCATCGTTATTTCTGCCGACCAAATCCGGGCTCAGGAGACGGACAGCGTCCTTCGTCTGCTAGTCGCTGTCACCGCGTCCGCCGAATCGATAGTCGACCACCGGAAGCGCATCAACCTTCGCGTTGGCTTGCCCAGCAGCGACACGGACGTCGCAAAGTTCTTCACCGGGCTGAACAGACTTTGGCCGCTGTGGACATACTTCCTCGCAGATCCGGAATCACTGGACTTCGTGGCTACGGCGATCTGTGGCAGCAACCCGATTGCCAAGAAGACCTTCATTGCTGACGGCGAGAAGGCCGTCAGCATGTGGATGTCCACTTACGACTTAGCTTGATCGACGTTGGGGAGCAGTCCCTTGGGATCGAGAAGGGCCCAGGACTCGGCGCGCAGTTCCGCTTTCCTTGCATTCAGCGCGGCCCGCAAACGCGAGGCCTCCTCTTTCCAATACCGAACATCCACGAGTGCGTCCTGACGGATCTTATCGGTCTGCTCCATCAGCCACCGCCGGTTTGCCTCGAACGATGCCTCGGCGTCAGCCCTGGCGGTCGCTAGATCGGCTGCTGCTTGCGCCAACTGTTGCTCCAGTTCCCTAATTCGTCTTTCGAGGGGTGCGGCGGCATCCCCCTTTGCGCTTGCCAAAGCGACCATCGCCTCTCGAGATTGGATCTCGACCTGGTGTTCGAGCTCCTCGATCCGCTTTTCTTGAATAGTCGCGCTATCTTGCGTTTGCGTGCGCCGGCGCCACGCGGCAAGAACAGGAGTGACATCGCGTGCGCTTTTTCGCGCGCGCGCGCATACATTACGCACCGTGGGCGCCACGCCTTCCAAACACAACGCGTCAATCACGTCGAGGATTGTTGTTTGCACGGCAGTTCGTCCTTGCACTCTTTGACCGATGGTCGCGCTACAGTCCCAACGGCGGGACGACAGACTTGTTCCCCGCGATCAACATCCCGCCACGCGGCGGCGCGAATTGGTAACACGTTACCATCGCGGGTAAAAAAAAGGAAGCCACAAAAGCGAACAGTCGTGAAACAAATGAGCGCAAGTCACAATCTACGGTTAAAAAACAGCAAGTTAGAAAAGGGGGTGGCGATAAGTCGTGAAACAATCCGGCGGGAAGGGCGACCCAGCGGCAGCAGCACCCCAGTGAAACTGAAAAAAATCACGCCGATAGAGGTTCTCAAACCCATGGGCAAGTACAGCTGAATGTGAGTGAGAGGCCGCGCTCACTGGTTCAACTGCTGCAGCAACACCTCCACTGCATCGCAGCCGACCGGCGTCATCATGGCCTCAAGGGGCGTCTTCCCTTTGAGCGCGATCTTTGGCGTGTTCAGCCATCGGCTCGCTTGGGGCATCCCTTGGCACTCGCGAACCGCCAGCTCGGTCAGCTGGGCCCATCGCGCAATTCGCGGGTCATCCTCATCCAGGGTGATTTTGGCAGGCATCGGATCGCTAGGCGTCTTTGCCATCACTGTCCCTCGCCAGCCAGCCAGCCAGGCTGCCGCGAATGATCTGGCTACCCAGGCCTTGGTTCTCGTAGGTCTTCTTGAGCGGCCCCTTCAACGTCTCCGAAAAGCGCTCGAGAATCCGTTTCTGATCCGCGAGCGGAAGGGCTTCAAACTTTGCCATCGCTTGATTGGAGCCGGGGTTGGGTGCGTCGAATCCTGAGCCCGCCCTCTTCCCCTCGGGCGCCGGCGCAGGCTGTTTAGCGCGTTTCTTCTCTTCGCGCGCGAGTTTCGATTTGTACTCCAGGCCCCAGCCCTGCGTAATTGCGGTGTGGTACAGCGCACCAAGACTGACGGGCTTCCCGCTCTGTTCCTGCTCGTCCGCGTAGGCGTTGGCACGCTCAATGGCTAGCGCAATTTCCTCCTGCGTCTTCTCGGAAAGATATTTCTTCTGCTGAGCCATGGAAATCGTGACCCGCGCCATACTGAACACGGGGTCATCGCCAAATCCCATCACGGCCTGGTGCCGCAACTTGACGTCGAACTGAACACCCACTACCCGTCGCGATTCCTTCTTGAAATTTGCGGCAATGGTGATGTCGGCGAGCCTGCTTGCGTTGATCTTCTTGACGGGCCCCGAGATTACGAATTTGTTGAGATCCTTGAACTCCGCATACTCGCTGTCATTCAGTCCCATGTAGTCTCGAAAGGTCGCGATCGCCATGTATGGAGTGCGTTGCACACCAACGTAGTCCTTGCACAGCTTGTAGAGGATCGCCTCGTACTTACCGGAGAAACTGTCAAAGACGGACCAATTGAGCGCTTGAAACATTGCGTTTTTTAGATCCAGACGCTCGATGCAATCCACCAGGAAGCCTGGAAGCTTGAACCCGATCCAGTTGGCCGACACCTCCCATTCCGAAATGAAACCGGATCCACGCTGGGCTGTTTTCCCGTCCTTGCTGAGGACGTTATAGATGATTGGTTCTTTTCTGAGGGCTTCAAAATCCGAGCGCAGTTCTGCCCTGACGGGCTCGTAACCGATAAGCTCCTTGACGTTTGCCAGCGAGATCCGGTGAAAGCCGGAGTCATCGGGACCCTTGCTGGCTTCGTAGTTTTCCCGATAGGCCCGCAACGCAAGAATCCAGTATTTGTATTGACGTAAGCTGATCTTGTGCTTGATATGCACGAGCTCCTGCGGCGTCTTAATCGACGGAGGCAGCGATTTCTGCTTGGTCAGCGAATTCATTCCGAAATCATACCGACGGTGGAAGCCATGTCAAATTTCTCTCCACCTTTGTAATGGGGAGGTGAATCCTTCCACCTTTCGAATGCCGAAAACGAACAAGACGGGGGGTGAATTCTTCCACCCTTCTGCGTACCAAATGACAGGGGGTGTTTTCTTCCACCTTACGACGCGATCCGCCAACCGAAAAACGAGTTTTCGTTGCCGCGGCGCGAACATTCGCTTCTGTGCAAGACCAGATTCGTGGTTCAGCCCCCATCAAGGGTCTGCAATGGCCTCGGGGAGGTGTTTTCTTCCACCCAACAGGAGTGATTCCTTCCACCCAAAGGGGGTGGATTCTTCCACTTATGGAGGGTGAATCCTTCCACCAGTCCAGGTGAATTCTTCCACCTACGCCCACTCCCGTCAGTGAATACTTCCACCTAACAGGGGTGGATCCTTCCACCTTTGGAAGCCGATGACCTTGTGCCGCAAGGGATTCCAGTCCTCTAAAGCTTTTGAATCTGCTTTTGTGTCTTAAAGAAAAGCAGCAGCCTGTCGGGATCCGAGGGTTATGGATATCCCGAAAAACCGGAAAACTGCAGCTGCTTTTTTTCATGGAATCAAAACCGAAAATCGGCAAAGCGGACGCCGAGGATCCACCATCGTCTTCCCTGTCGTCCATCGCTCGACGCACCTCGTCAGTCATCAAAAAAGAATGCCGGCCTCAAGCGCCTCCAATGTGCAACAGGTCAGCCCAGAGCATTCGGCAACACCGTTTAACCGCCTACAACGCGATCTGATGGGGCATTCTCCGGATGTAACCGCGAAACGAAGCACCGCTCAGCAACAACATTCGAGGCTTAATCGAGGTTTCATTGGCGTTGCGGAAATTCGAGGTTAGAGGGAGAATTGACGGCAACATCGAACGCGGAGAAAAGTATGCAGCTAGCCCCGGAAGCACAGCGGTTTTCAATTGCCGATCTTGAAGCTCTGTCCGACTCCGCAAACACCTTGCTGGAAAGCTTGCGGACGAAAATGCTGGAGCCGCATCCAAGGAAAAAGGCCCCCACATTTTCGGGTGGCCAAGTTGCCGCGCTTTGCGGCATCGAAGCCACCCAGGTGCCTTATCTGGCAAAGCGTGGTGACCTTCCCGAGGGCAGCGTCGAGGGCCGCGGTAAACGCAGGGTCTTCACGTTGGCAGAAACACGCGAATGGGTGGCGAAACTGTCCAAGCGTCCCAGGCGCCCGGAAGGTGCGAGGGCGGCAACCATCGCAGTCGTGAATTTCAAAGGGGGTAGTACCAAGACCACGACAACCTTCAACTTGGCGCAGGGTGAAACCTTGCTTGGCCGGCGGGTGCTTCTTGTCGATCTCGATCCGCAGGGTTCCGCAACGACGCTCACCGGAATGCTCCCGGCAGCGGAGGTCTTCGAAGAGCATACGGTAGGGCCAATCACGTATCCCCCACTCAGCGAGGCGCCGAAGGACTTACGCTACGCTGTCCAAAGCACCTACTGGGATGGTCTCGATATCATCCCGGCAGCCCCGCATCTTTTCAACGCGGAAATCTTCCTTCCGATTCACTCTCGCGATCCGGATATTCACTGGTGGTCGTTGCTGGATAAGGCCATCGATCCGCTACGCGATGAGTACGATGTGATCATCTTCGACACTGCGCCGGCGCTAAGCTACTTGGCCGTAAATGCCGTGATCGCGGCGGATGGACTGCTGATGCCGATCCCGCCCGATAACCTGGACTACGCCAGTTCGGTCGCGTTTTGGTCCCTCCTTTCGGAGACCCTGGGCTCGTTGAAGACGCACCGGAAAATCGAAAAGGATTTTGCGTTCATGAGGGTCCTGCTGAGCAGAGTGGATTCGACCTCGGTGTCTGCGTCGATCGTGAAGGATTGGATCATCCGGACCTACGGCCCGTACGTCCTGACAACCGAAATTCCACGCAGCCAGGTATCCGGTGTGGGGGCGGTTCAATTCGGGACCGTCTTCGATATTTCCAAGTACGAGGGTGCCGCCAAGACCTACGCAAAGATTCGCGACGCCTTCGATACGCTGGTCGAACTCATAGACCAATCGATCATGAGCACGGTATGGGGACTCAAATGAGCCTGAAAGAGTTGCGAAAGAAAAGCGCCGCTGCGATGGATCAGTCCGCCACGCCGCCGTCAACGGAGAGCGATTCCGCCAAGGGGGTCGATCGCGCCAAGCGCCCGGCGACATCTCCTGGAGCCACCGCCATGATGCAGCCGACAATCGACGCACTGAACGACCGCGCGAAGGCCGCCGAGCGAAAGGTGTCGGAGTTGGAAGCAAGGATCAAGGACCTTCACTCCACGGCTTTGCCGCTGGAAAGTATCGGCCCCAATCCATGGCAGCCCAGAAGGGTGTTCGATCCGAAGGAAATTGAATCGCTGGGTGAGAGCATCGCCGCAATCGGGTTGATTCAACCCATCGTCGTTCGCCGGAGTGTCAGAAATTCTGACACTCCTTCCGGCACTGTCGGAGCTGAGGGTGGCAGTGTCAGAAATTCTGACACTGAGTATGAGATCGTCGCTGGCGAGCGGCGTTACCGGGCGCACAAACTCATCGGCCATCCGGAAATCAAGGCTGTCGTGGTTGATGTCTCCGATGATGAGATGGCGATCATGGCGCTCGCCGAAAACATTGATCGCAAGGACCTGTTCGACTACGAAATTGCTGTCGCCATCCGAAATGCGCAAGACTCGTTTCCAAGCAAGAAAGAGATGGCCAGATCGCTCGGAAAGCAGCGAACCGAACTGTACAGCTACCTGGCGTTCTTCAAGCTACCCGATTTTGTCATTCGTGATCTTGAGCTCAATCCGTCGTATCTAGGCCGAGCGGCAGCAGAGGATCTCGCTGCCGTAATCGCTAAACACGGCAAGTCAGCTCTTGACGCTCTGTCTGGCCAATGGCCGCGCATCAAGTCCCGCGATATTGACCAAGGCAAGATTGCCGCCATGATTGAAGCTTTCGTGCTCCGGGGCCCCACGGTCCGTACGGATCGCGACATCAAGAAGCTCTTCATTGGCAAGGAGCAGGCGGGCTCAATCACCCGCGATGCCTCAGCGCTAACCGTCAAAATTCGAACGGCTGCAATGTCGCCTCGGAAGGAGTCCAAGCTTCGGGAGTTCGTCCAGCAGCTTCTCATCGATCCGGATTAAAGCGGTTTCAGCGCCAGTACGATTCACGGCGCGCCGATTCATCTACCCTAGCCCAAGTCTCCATCGAGGCCCGGTTCCCGATCGGTGAGCAGCGCGTCCAATTTGCACGCGTGCAAATGACGCGACCACGCGAACGCCCAGCCGACTACATTGACCAGCCGAACAGATAATCGCTCCAACCTCAGATCAAAAATATATAGTGGGCGAAATTGCTAGTTAATTTCGCCGGCCAAGCCGGTTCACTTGCACGCGTGCAAATGCTCGGAGGTGTCATGACGCGAATCGTTACCGTCTTCAACCAAAAGGGTGGCTCGGCAAAAACAATGACCACCATGCAGCTGGCAGGGACCTGTGCCTTGCGCGGCCACAAGACCCTCGTGATAGATATGGATTCTCAGGGAACATCGACCATTTGGTCGGCGATTCAGCGCAATCCGGAGCTGCGGCTACCGGACTTTCCTGCAGACGTCCGTTCCATGGCTCCCTTGGGGCGCGCCATGGTGGGGCCCGTCGGAAAACTGGCCCCCGACTACGACCTGATCGTTATCGATACTCCACCGGCCACGGAGTCCGAGGCCCCCTGGGCCGCATTGCAAATCTCGGATCTTGGCATCATCCCTTTCATTCCCACGGCCGACAACCAATGGGCCCGTCAGGCGCAAACGCTGGCCGCCCGGGCAGCCGCCCAGAACCCCGACATTCGGGCGGTTCTGCATCTACCCAGTTGCGTTCGGCGCGGCAACGTCATCGAGACGGTGCTTGAGCAATACAAGAGCGATCCGAAGGTGGCGATGATGAAGACGACGATCTTCCAGCGCAATGCCTATCTGGAAGCCCAGTTCGTCGGCCTATGCGTGCGGCAGGTTTCGCGATCTTCCGCTGCCGCAAAGGAGATGGAACAGTTGGCAGACGAGGTGCTCGATCTGCTCGATATGCCGCGCACTATGCAAAAGGATCAGAAGAAATGAAAAAAGAAGATCTCGCGAAACAAGCGCATCAAACGGCAGATAGCGCGAGCCGGTTCGAACGGGCCGAGGCGCTTCTCGCAGTACAGCCGACCGGCTTTGCATCGCGCACGCCACCGCCCAGCGCAATACCAGGCGCGGCGCCCATGGTCGCGCCCCTGCATTCGGATGACAAGCGCGCGGGCCGGTTCGAGCGCGTTGCGATCGGCCTGATTGATCCCAATCCGTACAACGCGCGCAAGATCTACCGCCCGCAGCGGATCGGCGAGCTCGCCCAAAGCCTCGTCGCCAACGGCCAGCTTCAACCAGGTGTTGGAACGTTCCGCAATGGCCGCTGCATACTCGCCGCCGGACACTATCGATTGGCAGGCATACGGCAAGCGGCCCTGCCCGTGATGGACCTGATGATTCACGACGGACTGACCGACCGTGATCTTTTCGAGTACAGCTACCGCGAGAACGCGGAGCGGGAAGGGCAATCCGCGCTCGATGATGCGATGGCCTGGCGCTATGCGATCGACCAAAAGATCTATGGGAGCGAAACGGAACTGGCCGCGGCAGTGCAAAAATCGCTTGCCGTTGTCAATCGCACGTTGTCCATCCTGAAGCTGTCACCGGCAATCATCGACCTGGTGAGTCAGAACCCCGAGGCGTATCCCATGTCCAGCTTGGCCGAGTTGGTACTGCTCGAGACCGCCGGCGGCACCGACGTGGCTCTGGCGTTTGCGGAGCGCTTGGGGTTGGGTGAGATCGGGCGCACGGAGATCACCGAGGCGAGAGCGCGTTTCACCGCCCCGAAGCCGCGCAAGGAAAAGGAAACCTCGCGCCAGTACAAGCTCAAGATGCCAGACGGCACTCTTGCCGGCGTACTCAAGGAATGGGATTCCGGGCGGGTGTCGTTTGATGTGGTCTGCACGTCAGCTGCGGAGCGACAAGCCTTGGTCGACGACCTGAAGAAGCGCTTCGCGCTCGGCGACGAGTAGGATGGTGGCCGTCCCCCGCCACCCAAGGTCCGCCGAGTGAGCGAGGGCTCCCTTCGGGTGTCGCCAGAGGGTGAATCCTCGCAAGACGAAGTCCCCTTCGAACAACGGGCGGGCGGGGGCGTCAAGATTGCAAAAAGGAAGCTGGCGTCGCCCACAGTTGACAAACCAATAGGTCTTCGGTAAAAAGACGTTCAATTCGCTCCAGAGTATCGGGGCACCGGGCGGCGAATGCCGACTCCGGGGTTGCTGGATCTTGGGTGCAAACCCAGACGTAAGCGCACGTTACGCGCAACTTCATCGGTCACACGTGGTGTGATCGGTAAGCTGGCCGAGAAGCATAAACGGCCTTCCATGCAACCCACTAGGGGACAAAGTGATCCCCAGTGGGGTCATGGCGTCCTCTGAAAGGAGCGTCGCCATGAAGCGAGAGGTTTCGGTTTCTTCGAAAACCTTCTTCGACACGGAAACTCCTGCTCACGCCTTGATTGGCAACTGGGTAGCGTTTCATGTCAAAAACGGGTGCCATCCGGCATCCTCCAGTCGCAGATACCTGGCAGGCGGTTACGAACTCGTCGTCTATGAGTACGGATCCATCTGTGCGGTACTGAAGCGCGCAGTTGGGAAGTTCAAGCTTCTCAGCTTCCGCGAGTGGCGTCAGCCGCTGGGGGTAGTCGAGAAGAAACTCGTTGCACGCGGATGGAAGCCCGTGGATCTCGAAGAGGTGCGAAATGCATCTCCAAACTGATCTGTTCGGGCACCCCATTGCCGCACCCCCGCCTGCTCCTATTGCGTATGGGCGCCGCCAAGCAGCACAGCGAGCGCTGAAGTGGAACGACGACGGCATCAGCCGCCTGTTGTTCGACGCATTGGAGTACCTCCAGACCCCGCTGCTATCCAGGGAGGGGATACCGGAGGAGTACCGCAGTGATCGCAGCGAAGTCCAGGTCAACTATGAGTTGGCCGACGACGACGCCACGTTCGTGGAGCCCGAGATCCAACGCGTCCCCTGGGGGGCGACGTGGATCGCGAGCGAAAACGCGGGGGAATGGTCGGAGGAAGCACTTAGGACACTGCAGGTCTTGGTGTTCTGGGAATCGATGGAGGAACTCACGCTGGTGGAAAACCAGCTGGAGAAATGGAGCGTCCTGAAATGGATCTTCATGCCTGCCGTCAGGAAGTACTACGTGTGGAGCCAGAAGCTGGGACGTTCCCGGTGCCTGGAGATGCACGAAAACGAATATGCGTTCTCGTTTCACCTGTGCTGCATGGCAGCGCGGATGAACGAAGACGAAATTCGAGAAGGAGTCATTCGGAACATCCATCCGGAACTTCACAAGGCCGTGACGCGAGTCTGCACATTCTGATTCGCTAACAGCATCCCATTAGGGGGCAACCAACCCCTCGGGGTCATGGTGCCCCCAAATTCTTTGGAGAACACCATGCTTGATCAAATTCTTGTGCCGCGCGCTTACTCGCTGGCCCAAACCTTCGGACTCGATCCTAACGAAGTCGACCCGAGCATCGAAACGATGGGGTATGAAATACCGGACCCCAGCACATTCACCGACCCGCAGATGCAGGAAACTGCGGCGTTTCTTCGCGCCGCCGTGCCGGCGATCGACCCGCTCTACAAGCACCGTCGCGCGATCATCAGCGACATTTACTACTGGTCGAACGCGGGCGACGATGCCCTGCTCTTGTGGGGACCTACCGGCTCCGGCAAGACGTCGGCCTGGGAGCAGTGGTGCGCCTGTCTGGGCATTCCCCTGTTCAGCATCAAGGGCCACAAAGCGTTCAACGAGTGGGAAGCCACCGGGAAGACGGATCTGGTGGACGGCAACACGGTGCATACGCCGGGGCCGCTCACACTGGCAGCGCAGTATGGCTTGCCGGTGATCATCAACGAGTACGATCGTATCGCTCCGGCGAAGGCCATCGTGTTCAATGACATCTTCGAGGGACGGCCGTTCCCGGTGCCGAGCAACAACAACATGCTCGTCGAACCGCAACCCGGGTTCCGCGTCGTCCTGACCGCCAACACCAATCTGGTGGAGGATCCGTCGGGCAACTACGGAACGGCCTCGTCGCACGACATCTCCCTGCTGGAGCGCCTGTACTCCGTGCATGTGGGCTATCCCGACCGAGACGTCGAGCGCGCCCTGATCGAGGACGTGATGAGCGGCGTGGGTGATGATCTGCTGGCTTACTGGTTCGACCAGGAGGGCTTCAAGGTCTCAACTCCGAACGGCTTGAAAGAAGGAGCCGCCATCACGCGCGCCGAGTACATCGACGCGCTCCTGGATGTCGCCCACAAGATCCGGGCGCAATCCAAGGATGGCGGCTCCACCTCTGATGCCGCGCTGGAGCGGACGATGTCCACGCGCATCCTGCGCAAGTGGGCAATGCACGCACCGGCCCACGCCAGGGCACCGGAGAAGTTCGGCATGTCGGGGTTGCACCTGACCCTGAAGAAGTACCTTTCCAACCTCGCTACTCAAAGCACGTCGATCGCGCTCCATCAGGCGGTTGAAACCGTGTTCGGAGTCGGCATGGTACTGAAGGACTAGGTCATCATGGCCAAGTCATTCAAGGGGATTGCGTACTTCACCGGTACCGATCTGGATCACGAGTGGGGCCAACGGGCTGCCGCACTGCTGGCGCCCATCCAGGGCGTCGGCGGTAAGGCGGCGTTCGAAGGTCAGCGGGACGCTTGGGTGTTGCACATCGCGTTCGACAAGAGCGTGCTCAACGTTCCGCTGCTCGGTGGGCGGTCCCAGGGCATGATCAAGGCGATGCCTAAGGCGGGTGCTTTGCTGGCCTGCCTGGTGGCAATCCGAGGCTCGATCGGGAAGTTGCAGATCGTGGATGATGAACAGAAAGACATCCCGGTCAGGGTGCGCCAGTCGAACCGGCTCTACGCGGCCGACTGGCCCCTGGTGCAACAGGTTGCGGAATGCGTGGGGCTGGTCGGAACGGCCAACTTCATGCAGCAGCACGCCGGAATGCTGGGGAGGCTGATATGACTGCCACTCAGCTCACCATCATGCTGGTCCTCATCGTCGCGGTCGGCTGGGCACTGCGTTCGCGGTTGTCCGCGAAAGCGCAGAACTGCTTGGTTCCGGCGGGGCCTGTCATCGGAACATCGGTGATTCGTGAACTGGGGCAAGCCACTCTCTTCGTCCATCAACGTGAAGAGGAGGGCGTGTCGGCACACATGATCGTCTGGCAGCCCGTAGCGTCGGAGACGGCGGTTCGTGTTCAGGAGACGCACATCGCCCTGTGCATGTTTCCGGGCGGGCGCATCGAAAACCAGATGATTGATGATGCTCTGGCGCTGGCAAAGGCCAAACTGGCCACGCTGAAGGTGCTACCTGGTGTGACGAAGGAAGTCGCAGCGGCGGTGCCGATCGCGGGCGATGAGCCCGCCGTCAAGCGCCGCAAAGTGCCGGTAGTGCATCGCGGAACGATCCTGCAGATGGGCAAAATGCCCAGAACGCAAGGAACCGAGACCATCACCATGTACGGGGTTACCTACCGTAATGAAGCGGGCGCCGAAGACACGGTTTGGGGGATTCATCTCCGAAGCGAGTTGAAGGCCGTCGGTGCTGGCGTCGGTGATCGTGTCGAGATCACCAAGGTCGGACGCAAGGTTCTCGAGGAAGGTAAAGCCCCGATGACCGTGTTCGAAGTCAAGAAGTTGTAGAACGAGTTCCTGGTGAGGCGCCTTCGGGCGCTTCACCAGAGACTTTCCACAGAAGCTTTTAGCCATGACGGTTGCACAGCCGCCATCGCCAAGAGTTTCCCTCGTTAGAGGAAACCGGACCTCCACGGCTCTCGGAGGAACATATTCAGGAGGCCCGCAGCGGGTCTCGCTGGAATCAGGTGACGCCGCATTTCGCGTCGACACCATCCATCGCCGGAGAACATTCGGCAAACGCAAAGTCGATGCCATCACCATAGCCGCACGTCGCGGACAGTGGAACAATGGCATTGCATATTCAGGAGAAGTAATCATGGCAGCAAGCGTCAACAAGGTTCTGATCATCGGCTTTTTGGGCCGCGATCCGGACGTGAAGTCCCTCAACGATGGTGCGACGATCACCAACATCACCATCGCCACCACCGACAGCTGGAAGGACAAGGCGACCGGGGAAAAGAAGGAAGCGACCGAGTGGCATCGCGTCGTGTTCTTCGGCAAGCTGGCGGAAATCGCCGGCCAATACCTGAAGAAGGGGCGTCAGGTCTACATCGAGGGCGCTCTTCGCACCCGAAAGTGGACCGACAAGGATGGCCAGGAACGCTACACCACGGAAATCGTCGCCAACGAAATGAAGATGCTTGGTTCCCGCGAGGGCGCCGGCAGCAACGACCAGCCGGCGCGAACCAGCAGTGGTGCGCGCGCAACGGGCGGCGGCGGCGATGCGCGTCCGAACAACGCGGGCGGGCAAAGCGCGCAAGCGGGGCACGGGTTTGACGGGTTCGAGGACGATATTCCGTTTACGAAAAACGGGATGTTCGCAGATCCGATGTTCAAGCGTCTTCGCCACAAGGAGTAGCGCAACGGCATAGCGGCCCAAAGCATCCGGGCCATCCATCATTCTCAACCAGAGGAAATTCGCGTTGCCGGTAGTGCGGGTCATCCCGCGCTATCGGTCCTCGCGAGAAATCATGAACACATCCACACACACCGCGGACGCCAGTCCGCAACACGCCCAATCGCTGATCGGCGTGATGGACATCCTCAAGGAGCAGCCACGCCGAGCAGCAGTGCTTCGCATTGGCGACACCCGGATGAACGTCAAGCTGCTCAGATCCGGCTTCCTCAGCTTCGATGGTGCGGTGCCGTCGGCAGGCCGCGAACGCGAACTTGAAATCGATATCGCGCGCGCGGGCAGCATCGTCGAACCGCTCAGCACGGGAGGCCAACAATGCACCCCAAGCTGATCGCGGTAACCTCCTCATGGGTCGCGGGATACCGCTTCTTCGCCGGAGGAGTACTGGTGGTGGCGACCAAGGACGGACGCCACTATCGCTACGACGGCATTCCCCAGGACCTGGCAGACGGCCTCGCACAGGCATCGTCCAAAGGGAGCTATGTGAATGCGGTCGTCAAGAAAGGCGGCTTCGCCTGCACCGCGCTCGACGACACGCAACTCGACGAACTTCTGCGGGAGGCGGAGTCGGTTCCCCGCGTGGAAGCACCCAGAAAAGCCAGTCGCCAAGGGATTTCTCCCGAGCTGCTGGCGCGTTACCCCTTCCTTGCGGCCGTAGTCTAGCCGCAGCCCCTCGCCATCCCGGCGAGGGGCCTTCCCAAAGCCGCTCTTGGGCGTCTTTGGGAAGGTATTGCATTTCGCTTTGTCTAGGAGTATCGTTAGGACTGTAATTCCCTGATTTATCAGGGCGGGCCGGTGGAGCCCTTATCCTCCCCCTTGTATCCAGCGCCAGCTGGGTCGTGCCACGCGGCACATACACATTCCCGAGCGGGACGCATTTCCCGTGAGGGGATTCGTGTCTCCTGTTCGGGTTCAGCCTTGTCCATTGAAATGCCAACGGGTTCGCTAAGAACCTTTGCGCGTTCAATCGTCAGGGCTCTCATCAAACCCGTCGGCCCTCCGGCCAGACGGGTTTTTTACCGAAGGAGAAACCATGAACGCTCTGACTTTGAGCGATACCCTGTTGCGCCCAGCGCCGCAGGAGATTTCAGGCGAAGTTCTGCTTGAAAAGTACGCAAAAGGCAGCGAACGAAGCGTGCACGATGTTCGTGCGCGCGTCGCCCGCGCCTTGGCTTCCGTCGAAGCCGAAAGCACCCGCAATCACTGGGAGGAACAATTCCTGGAGGCTCAGGAACGCGGGTTCGTTCCCGCCGGTCGCATCAACTCCGCCGCCGGTACTGCGCTGTCGGCCACGCTCATCAACTGCTTCGTGCAGCCGGTGGGGGACTCGGTTTCCGAGTTCAAGAACGGTCGCCCGGGTATCTACACCGCGTTGCTGCAGGCTGCCGAGACAATGCGTCGCGGTGGCGGCGTCGGCTACGACTTCTCAACGATTCGCCCCATGGGCGCGATCGTCAAGGGGACGCAGTCCAACGCGTCCGGTCCGGTGTCGTACATGCGCGTCTTCGACCGCTCGTGCGAGACAGTGGAATCGGCGGGTTCCCGGCGCGGAGCCCAGATGGGGGTGCTGCGCTGTGACCATCCGGATATCGAGGCGTTCATTCACGCCAAGGATTCCGGTGATCTCAGCAACTTCAACATCTCCGTTGGCGTCACCGACGAGTTCATGAGAGCCGTCGAAAACCACGGTGCAGTGGATCTGGTGCATGACGCCGAGCCGGCACATCCGGCCAAGCAGCGCGCCGATGGCAAGTGGGTGTATCGCACTGTGAGCGCCCGCGATTTGTGGGAGCAGATCATGCGCTCCACCTACGACCACGCCGAGCCGGGGGTCCTGTTTCTGGACCGCATGAACGAGGAGAACAACCTCTACTACTGCGAGACGATCGAGGCCACCAACCCCTGTGCTGAACAGCCGCTGCCGCCGTATGGGTGCTGCTGTCTGGGGTCGATCAACCTGACGCTGTTCGTCGAAGGCCCGTTCACCGAGAAGGCTGCATTTGATTTCGCCGAATTCGGCAAGATCATCAACACCTCGGTGCGCATGCTGGACAACGTGCTCGATGTGACCTACTGGCCGCTTGAGCAGCAGCAACAGGAGGCGCGGAGCAAGCGCCGCATCGGCCTGGGCTTCACCGGACTGGGTGATGCGCTGATCATGCTGGGGTTGCAGTACGACACTCCGGCGGCCCGCGCCATGGCGGCACGCATTTCGGAAGAGATGCGCAACGCAAGTTACATGGCGTCGGTGGGGTTGGCGAAGGAGAAGGGCAGCTTCCCGCTCTTCGATGCCGAGAAGTATCTGGCCGGCCAGTTCGTGAAACGTCTGCCCCAGAACATCCGCAACGCAATTGCCGAACACGGCATGCGCAACTCGCACGTGTTGTCGATCGCCCCCACGGGCACGATCACACTGGCGTTCGCGGACAACTGCAGCAACGGCATCGAGCCGCCGTTCGCATGGACTTACACGCGCAAGAAGCGGATGGCTGACGGCACCCACAAGGAATACGCCGTCGAGGATCACGCCTGGCGCTTGTACAAGCACCGCGGAGGCGACGCAACCAACCTTCCCAAGCACTTCGTGACCGCGCTGGAGATCTCGGCGCAGGACCACGAGAAGATGGTTGAAGCGGTGCAGCCCTACGTTGATACGTCGATATCCAAGACAGTCAATGTGGAAGCCGATTATCCCTACGAGCTCTTCCAGAGCCTGTACATGGACGCCTGGAAGGGCGGACTGAAGGGATTGGCCACCTACCGGCCGAACAGCGTGCTGGGAAGCGTGCTGAGCGTGAGCGGCAGCGAAGGCGCCAAGCAGGAGCCGGCGCCGGCGTTGCTGGCGGAGGACGATCCGCTGCGCAAGCCGATTGTTGGCAGGCGCGAAGGTCGTTTGCCGGCAGTCACCGAAAAGGTGGTTCTGCGCGGATCGCGCGGGAAGTACCACTTCTACGTCTCCGTGTCGTTCGATACGGTGGAGGGGGTGCTGGATGGCAAGAAGGTCGCCATCAAGCGTCCGGTGGAGGTGTTCTTCCCCGCCAATCAGTTGAGCGAAGGCCAGCAATGGATCAGCTCGCTGATGATGACCATCAGCATGTTGATGCGCTCTGGCGGCGATATCGCCGGCGCGTTGCACAACATGCGCGGGGTACGCTGGGAGGACGGCCAGGTGAAATCTGGCTTCCACGTCAAGGAAGACGGTACCAAGGTTCCGATGTCTCACGATTCGGAAGCGGCCGTGTTTGCCTATTCCCTCCAGCGCATCTTGCAGGAGGAAGGTTTCCTCGATGTTGATGGGAACCAGATTCCGAGCAGGGTGCTGGCGAAGATGGTGGCCACCAGCGACGTGCTTGAGAGCGATCTCGAGCATGCCGCCGACAGCCATTCATCCGCTGGCTACGGTATTGCCGTGCAAGCCGGCAAGATCTGCAAGGAGTGCGGAGCGGCCGCCGTCATTCGCAAGGATGGCTGCGACTTCTGTACCAGTTGCAACACGGTTGGAGCATGCGGCTAGCAGCACTGCCGCATGTTTCGAGAGACACCCACGCAAGGCCTTCGGGCTTTGCGTGGAAGTGTTTTTTCTTCAATACGGATTGATCCAGTCCGTATCGCAGAACAGAACACCGGTTTCACCCCTCGCAAGAGGACCGCCGTTCGCGCGTTCGCGAACAAACCTTTCGGTCATATCGACCGGACCTCGCCACCCATTCACGGGTTGCGAGAGCCAGAACGCTGTAAGCGTTCTACATCCACTTCGCGGGATCAACACAAGCCCGCCAGGGATTGCTGTTGCCCGCTTTTCAGGGAGATTGCTATGAGCAATGCCAACAGCAGTACCAGCAACATTCTGGACGACAAGCTCGCGCTTGTGAGCGTCAGCATCGGCACGTTCGGTGGCTATCGTCGCGCCACTCGCGCGATGATCGCCGAACTCGGGGGTTCCTTGCCGGATTGTTCGGCGGTAACCGAGGGAAGCATCAAGGTGTTTCCGAACAAGCCCATGAAGCCCTTTGGTACGGCGCGCCGCAAGGTGTTCCGCGCCATCGCGTCGATCGGCATCAAGGCGCTGGGATCGCGGACGGTATTCGCGATTCCCAAGGCCAAGCTGCCGGCGGTCGAAAAGCTTCTCGCCGACGCCCACGCGCAACACGCAGCGGACGTCGCCGGGCTCGAACGGCAGTACGACACCCTGTTCGATCAGCACGTCGCGGACAATCCGGCCGCGGCAGCCATCATTCAGGGCCTCAAGGTTCCGCGTGCAACTGCCATCGCCAAGATGCACTTCACGCACAACGTGTTCCAGATCTCTCCGGTAGTACGGGAAGGTCAGGACCCCAATCAGGGCGTGCAGAGCCTCGTTGCCGGCCTGGCTCGCCAGGTCTTCGAGGAGGTGGCGGACGCAATGCAAAAGGTCGCGGAATCGGACCCGCTAATCGGCAAGATCAAAGCCGGTCAGCGCACCCTGCGCCCCATCAAGGCGCAAGTCACCAAGATGCAGGGCCTATCCTTCCTGGACAAGGCCATCGACGACGCCATCCAGTTCATCGGAGCAGTGTTGGCGACGCTGCCGACCGAGGGGTACATCGAAGACACCGTGACCGCAAAGAGCTTCTCGACTTTGCAGCGACTGGTGGAACTGTTGTCCGATCCGGATGACATCTTCGATGCCGCAGGGAAAACCGCGAACGGCCTCACGGCCGCGGCGATTCTCTTCCCGCCCAAGGCTGTTCCGGCGCCGGCAGTACCAGCGCCGGTGAAGGCGGCAGCAGCAGCGTTGCGGTCGGCGAAGCCTGCCGTGGCGGTAGCACCTGTCGCCACGGCGGCCGCGCCAGCCAAGGCGCTGCCTCCTGTTCCGGGCAAGGTCGTCCGTCCGGCTGGAAGTGTTGCTCGTCCGCAGTTGTTCTAGGGGGAGGGCCATGATCAATACACCGATCACAGGGTCCGCCCTCTGGGGCGCCCTTTCCGCGATCGCCGGTTTCCTGACAGACAAAGTCGGGGTGCCGGTGGTTCGCGGAAGCCGGCCTTCGACGGATCTCAGGTCGATATTTCTCCCGAAGCTTCCGGACACCAGCATGACGTGGTCGGAAGTCATCAAGGTCATCGCTTTCCTCTATCACGAGGCAGCGCACATCTTGTGGACAACCCACGACGGCGAGGCCCTGACCCCGCTGGAACGGTCGATTCGCGGAAAGCTCGAAGACATCAGGATCGAGCTGAAAGCCATCGGCACATTTCCGGCGGCATCGAAGTATCTGGGCGACTTGGTTCGGATGCTGACGGAAGAGGGTATGTCCGAATCGCCCAAGGGGATATATTTTTCGCCTCTGAGCCAAGAGCAAACCGAAGTCGAGGTGCTGCAGTGGTATCTGCTTTACCGCTTGCGCCACGACGTCCTGAAGCAAACGGGCATCGCTCCCGTGCTGGCCAGCGCAGAAGCGGCGGTAGCTGCGAAGCTCCCGTCGGGAATGCGTACCAGGTTGGATGGACTTATGTTCCAGATCACGGACTGTGAGTCGACCGCCGATGTAGTCTCCCTGACCCGAGAGATTGTGAAGATGATCGCGGAGGAAAAGGAGAAGGCGGAGGAGAAGGCCAAGCAGGACAACGACGCAAAGCCGCCGCAAGCCGATCAACAGCAGCAGGCAGCGGGCAACGGCGATGCGTCGGGTGATGGTGACGGGGATTCCGATGGGGAGCAGCAGGCCTCTGGACAACCCGGTGCTGACGAGGGCACCGACGACTCCCAAAGCGCTTCCAGTCAGGATCCGTCGGATTCCGGTTCGGATGGCGGCGATCCGTCGGGCGACAGCGCCACGGACGGGGCGTCGGCAGGCAGCGGAGAAGATGCCGCCGCCAATGCGGAGGCGCTCTCCCGATTGCTCGAGATGTCCGACGAGGACGTTGTGGGCGACCTGGGCGACATGCTGAAGCAGGCTGTCGACGCCGTCTCCGAGAGCAGTAACGGCGGGGGCACCTCGTTACCGAACATTCACAAGCTGCCGCTCAAGCAGCAGCCGGTGGATATGAACGGTATTCGGGGCAGCATCAATGCCGTACGCACCAAGACGCTCAACTGGATGTCGTCCGCCGCGCAAAGTGAGGTGACTCACGAAAGGCGGGGGATGATGATTGATCCGACCCAGTTGTACCGCTATCGCCTTGGTGGCGACATTTTCGTCGAGGAGACGGAAGGCGTGGATCTCAACGCAGCGATCGCCATCGTCATTGATCGGTCGGGCTCGATGTCCATGTGCATCGTTGAGGCGGCCAAAGCGGCTGTCGCAACCATGCTGGCGTTCGATGTACCAGGAATCAAGACGCAAGTCTCGGTGTTCCCCGTATATGACGCCGCCGGCGACGAGGGTGTTGCCATCGTCAAGCGCTGGGATGAAACCTCGCGCTCGCTGGCATCGCGCATGGGGAGTCTTGGTGTTCAGGGAGGCACTCCCATGGCGGAGGCAATCCTGTCCGCGTCGGCCACACTGCTGCCCCGGACGGAAAGCCTGAAGCTGGTCATGGTGGTAACCGATGGAGATCC
Source organism: Sulfuritalea sp. (assembly GCA_030247575.1). GTDB lineage: Bacteria > Pseudomonadota > Gammaproteobacteria > Burkholderiales > Rhodocyclaceae > Sulfuritalea. Next base: position 23,210 of record JAOTRV010000006.1, on the reverse strand, counting down.
GAGCGACCTCGAAGCAACACACGATGTGATCACCAAGGCCCGCGCCGCAGGAATCGCGGTAACCGGTGTCGGTATCGGCGTCGATCCCTCGGAAGTCTTCGGGGAGCGTCATGCCGCGACCCTGGCAAGCATCGACGAGTTGTCGAGCGTGATGGTGCGACTGGTGAAGTCCGCCATTGTCCATCACTGACAACCTTCACCCTTATCCCGCGCTTGCGCGGGGTAGGGGGCTTTTCAGTACCCATTCGTTGAATCGGTACTGAAAAGCGTTGGAAAAAATGTTTCCTCCCCGCTAGGGGCAATTTGTTAAGGTCCGTCTCGTAAGGAGATTTGATGAACGTATTGCGGCTTTTTACTCAGGAACGCCTCGACGGCACCTATGATGTGTTTTGGATGACCGGCGCCCGGACCAAAGGGGTCGTTCAGGTGTCCATGCCGGACATGGCAGACGCGAGAGTGGCGGCGGAACTGTCGGTCGCTCGGAAACTTCTCGTCGAGCATAATGCCTGCGGTCACAACAAGACCGGAGCTGGGTTGTGTATTTACGTTTCAGCCGGAGCCACGAGGAAGCTTATGCGTCAGGGATCGGACAAGGTGCATTTGGTGCCATATGCCCTGTTCTTGCGCACTCGTTTCGTCGGCGCACAGGTTGTCGTCGACAAGGATCGCAGTTGGATCGATCCGCTCTGTGAGGAAGATCGGGAGCGGCTGGCCATCCACGAGCCCCAGCCAGAGCATATTGAGCTGGGCGGGTATGGCGAGGTGGAACTGACTGCCCATGTACTCGAGCGGTTTGGCAAACACTTTGGCGGCAAGGTCGAGCGCTCGTGGCTCAACCTTGCGGCGGCGGCGAAAGATGCCGTGCCAGGGGACGCCTCCAAGCGGCGGGCTATCTCAAATCTGAAGCATCGCAAGATTGGCTCGTTTGCGATCAATCACCGAAAGAATATCGTGTTTGTCGTCGTGCCGGCGGATCACCCAGAACGCCGGCCGAAATTGGCAACTGCCTATCCGGGGCCGCCGCCTTGAGGAGCCCTGCGGCGGTTGCGTTTTTGGACTACCCCGAGCTCGCGGTAGATGCCGAGCACGCGCCCGACAACCAGAACGGCCTTGGGCTCTTCCGCCGGCATCAGGAAGTCTGCTGTCGTGTTGAACACCAGACGCGCCAAAGGAATGTCAGTATTCTCGGCGACGCCGACGTGGTCGACCTTGGTAAAAAGCACCTTATCAGACAGGGAGACCGAACCGATTCGCACCGTGGTCATCGAGGGTGTGCGCACGACATACGTACCGCCGTCCACGATGGCGTGGCAGTCAAGTCCGACGAGCAGTATGTCACCCAGCCGTGCATCGGGGGACTCAAGGGTGGCCCAGTTGCGCACCAGCGCCATTTTGTCTTGCCTTTGCTGCGTGATGAACGGCAGCTCCGAACTAAGCACCGAACTGATTTGAGTAAACTCCGAGTGGTGCGTGCCGCTCGATATGTCAGACAACTCATAAAAGGGGATGGCTATCAGAGGCGGGATTCGCTGCCCGTGCGCCAAGTTCTCATCGCCCAGAAGCGCATCGATCGTCGTGTCAAAGTCGCTTGCCATCTCCTGAAGAACCGCAGGCGAAGGCAGTCCCAAGCCCTTGCACCACTTCCGGGATGTCTGCACCGAAACACCGTATCGATCGGCGAGCTGCGTGTAGCGTCCCGAGTAATGACGTGGGTAGTCAAAGGAATCCAGCAGCTTGTTCAGCCGCTTGGCGAAGCCTTCCACGATGAGCGCGTTCCGGTCCGCGAAATTGGTAGGCAAGGCGGTCATAGCACGAAATATGAGGAATAAGTGCGCAAGTGTAACCAAAGAAAGCACGCTCAGGATAGAGCAAAACGGCGAGGAATACGTAATGATGGCTGAGCCAGATACTCGCAACAGAAGCCCAGTGGGCAAGTGTCGCAGGCCAGTACCCAGGAGATTCAATACGGCAACTGCCGGAGTGAGGGACGTTCATGTCAATACTTGACCCCAAAACGCTTTTCATCGTCGTGATCGCCCTGCACCTCGTGCTGGCGCTAACCATCATGTTGACGTTGCGAAATCAATGGGCCCCGAGTCTGGAGCGTTTGGGACATGCGATGCTTGCCGGCGGCATGGGATTGTTCCTGCTGGCCTTCCGCGACATCTGGCCGGACTTTCTCACCAAAATTGTTGCCAATACCCTGGTAAGCATCGAGTTTGTTTTCATGTATTGGGCGATCTGTATCTACTTCGACAAGCGGGTGACGTGGCACTGGAAATATCTGCCGCCGCTGGCGTCGGCGGTCGCGTTTTGGCTTGCTGCCGACCAGGCTCAAAGGAACATCGCTTCAGGGGTAATCCTCGGGACGCAATTCGTGCCGATCATGCTGCTGCTCTTGCAGCGGCGTGGTTTCGGACCCGAAAAGACTCCCCGCCTGATGCTGATTGTCAGTGCAGCGATCATGACGGCGCAGTTCTGGTCGCGGGCAGTCACCAATGCGTGGGTCGTCTGGTGGCTGCCGGAGCGCCAGACGGGCGTCGCTACCGACCCGATCACTTTGCTTATCGGCATGTGCGCCGTGCTCGTACTGACGTGCGGAATGCTGCTCTTGCACTGGCAACGCAGCGAAACCAGTCTTCGGGCGGAGCGTGACAAGGCGCGACGGGCGAGCGCCGAGAAAACCCGATTCCTTGCGGCGGCCAGCCACGATCTGCGTCAACCAATGCAGGCGGTCTCGTTGTATCTGCAGGCCTTGGGCGCAGAACGGCTGTCGACGGACCAACGCGCTTTGCACGCCAAGCTGACGGTCGTGACCGACGACTTGCGCATGCTGCTCGACTCGCTGCTGAACGTTGCTCAACTCGACGCCGGCGGGGTCGTCGCGAGAATGGCTCCCGTTTCGCTCGACGCCCTGTTCCAGCACCTTGATGAAGAGTTTGCCCCGAGCGTGACCCAGAAAGGCTTGCGCTGGAAGCTTTTCTGGCCGGGACGGGAGATGATCGTACGGACAGACTTCAATCTGCTGCTCACGCTGCTTCGAAACCTGGTGACAAATGCCATTAAATACACGCCGCAGGGCGGGATTCTGATCGCCGGAAGGATGCGCGGCCGGCGCGCGTTGCTGCAGGTATGGGACACCGGCATAGGCATTGCCGAGGAGCATCGCGATCGCCTGTTCGACGAGTTTTTTCAGATCGATAACCCGTCCCGCGCGCATTCCGCGGGAGTGGGCCTTGGCCTGTCCATCGTCAAGCGGCTGGCGACGATTCTGAATTGCGAGCTCGATTATCGATCCGTAGTGGGCCGTGGCACAGTCTTTAGTGTGCTGTTGCCAGATTCGGAGCCGGCCGGATCCGTGCCGCCGGAACCGGCCCAGGAGCTCGACAGCAAGAAGCCGCACGAAGTGTCGCGGGTCATCCTCGTCGAGGACAACGAAACGATTGTGGATGCGCTAGGCCAATGGGCTAGATCCGCGGGGTTGGATCTTCTGACGTTCCCCACCGGCGAAGAAGCGCTGCAGGTTAGCGGCATTAGCAATGGTGATTGCTTCCTGGTCGACTACCGACTGGGGGCTCCATGACAGGTTTGGACTTTCTGAAACAACGGGCGCAGTCCAGCGGGCCGATTCGGGCCGCCATTGTTACCGGAGAAGCGATCCATGACGTCGCCGAACTGACGACTTGCCCGTGGCGCGTTCTGAGCAAGCCGGTATCGGCAGTCGAGTTGGAGTCGGTGCTCTACACGAATCCCACACACTGAACACAAGGCGACCTGCCATCCGTCCTTGAGGAGACTACCGTGGCGAAAATTCTGTTGGTTGATGATCATGCAATGCTGCGCGACGCGATCTCGATGGCGCTGCGCAATCTGGGCAACGATGTAAAGATCGAGGGCGTAGGCGATGGCGAAAAGGCACTGGCGTGGATCGAGACGCATGGGCAGCCAGACCTCGTGCTGCTCGACGTTCGGCTCCCGGATGGCAACGGCATCACGCTGCTGAAGACTTTGCGGCGTCGCTATGTCGGGTTGAAGGTCGCAATGCTGTCCGGAGAGGACGACATGCGCACCGTGCAGGAGGCGCTCAGCGCCGGGGCGATCGGGTTCTTGACGAAAACCGCCGGGACCGACCTGCTGGTGACCAATGTGAGAGAGTTTCTGCACGGTGTCCGCAGCGTCAGCTCGTCGCACGTCGATTGGATCGCCCAAGGCCCCGAGGGAGACGTCAAGACCATCGGCGAGAGATTCGGGCTTACCAAGACACAGTCCCTGATTCTCGAATATCTGACATTGGGATGGCGCAACAGAAAGATTGCCGAGCGGCTGGAGATTGCCGAAGGCACGGTCAAGGCCCACACGAGCGCCATCTTCAAGTGCTTTAACGTGGGTTCACGGTCGGAACTGCTGGTCCGCGTCCGCGAAGTGAGCTGACCGAATTAGCTGGCGCGGCCGGTGCGTGGGGGCTGAGCCGCATTCAGGACGCATTGATCTGCGGTGCATGACGTTCGATATGCACCGGCATCGCGCAATTACGCGCATAAATATGCCAATGCCATAATCGGGCTGCGGAATCGCCCGGCGCATTGTGTTGGATAACCCGTGGAGACGCGAGGACTAAACGAAAGGCCTAGGCGGGCTAAACGAAAGTACTAGGCGAACTAAACGAAAGTGCTAACCGAACACAAAACAACAAGACGCCGCTTGATGTGGATCAAGAAAAACAAAAACAGTCAAAGAATTCGTTTCGAAATTCGGTTAAATGTCACATCGCAAACGGAAACGCCGGAAAAGGTGAAATCCGAATAGATAGCAACCATTCTGTTCTTCCGTACATATGCATAGACATATGTGAAACAGATGCAGTAGGATATGTTGCGATGTGGCGTTAAGGACGAATCGAAAAGGTGGAGTCGCATGGACGATTTGATTGAACTTAACCGGATGTTGGCGCGCCTCGCGTGGGGCCGGTTGTCAGACGCGGAAGAGACCTATTTGCGGCATCTGCCGGTTTGCCTTGGCAGAATCGCTCCGCGCGCCGACGAGTTGCGGAAGTTTCTCAATGCGGACCCGTCCGGAGCAGAGAATCCACTTGGGATCATCCAAGGAAATCGCGCGTACCTTGAGTATGCCCGGCTCGCCGGAAAAGATATTCTCGCCGGCAAGCACGTGCGCCTGGTCGAGACAGGATTCGACTGGGAGGACGTGCAATTCCTGGCGCAAGTGACCAACCTGCAAATTCGAACCATCGCCGCCCAATGGAACGGCGCCATCTACAGATTCATCGGTGACAAGCTCAAAGCCGGAAGCGCGCTAGCGCATAGCGTCGGCAAAATGCACGCTACAGTTCCACTGTCGATGTCAAGAAAGGCTCACTGCACTGAAGTCTTTTGCCCAGGGATTCCACGGGGAGCGACCGCCGACGATCCGCAATGGAGCGGCCACTTCTACAGCCTGGCCAGAGCCATGGCCGAAGAGCGGGCAAAAACGGCTCTCATCGAAAACTATACTGGGCTCTCACATCGCAAAGTCTCTGCCCTGTTTCGCGAGATCCACAACACCTGTCCCGAAGGCGGGCCGGCCGCGCGGGGCAGCGCCGAGTTCTACGTGAATGCCAGCGGGAGCAACCACCAGTCCGGTCCGGCGTGGAATGTCCAAGGCACCATCTTTCTTTCCTGCTATCAACACCTGCTCCAAATTGCGCCATTCCCGCTGAATCGGGGCTGGCTTTTGGCACATGCCTACCAAAGCTACAAAGCCCAAACCGAGCGCTTGCACCAGGAAACGGGCACCCCCCGACTCACCATCAACCACGCATACTCATTACTTGCCTACGCGTCACTCGAATCGGCCGAAGAGTATGCGCATCTCGCGACCGCGACCTGCGGCACCTGCCACACCGACTATCTCGTGTTGACCAAGAAGGAACTCGACACGCAGCAGTGCCCGATCTGTCACATGGCCAATTCGAACGCCGGGGTGCGCTCGGCGGCTACATCGCACAAAAAAGCACCCTCTTTGTCGGCCTCGCGGTAGCTTTCCGCTCCGCCCCCCCCCTTTGGTGTAGGGGTAAGCCGCGCCGCGCATTTGCAAGCTGGCGGAAAATCGACTTCATGTGGAAGCCCCTGTCGCTACTGTTAAGCCTCGCCGGCGTTCGCCGCACCGAGCGTCCTGTTCCCCAATCGTCAGAACAGGCGATTCCCTCATCCCAGGCCGCGCTGGACCTCCCCCCGGGCGGAACCGCACCACGGGCGGAGGTTCTGCGCTATCCCCCTTATGACACCGGTTTTCGCTTCACCTCGGTAGCGAGCGTCATCGAAGGTCAGAAGGACATCATTACCCGCATTGGCCGCACGTCCGGTCTGAGCGACGAGGAGTTCGCTGAGCGTTTCGAGCCGGCGATCCATAAGCTCGCCCGATACGTGCATTTGCTGCCGGCCACCGCAACGGCGTACTTCCGGGGCGAAGGCGGCCTCTTGCGCATGTCCCTCGAAATCGGTCTGTTTTCGCTGCAAACCGCAAACGCTTCCGTATTCCCCATTGCCGGCGGCGTTGAGCGGCGTTACTACATCCAGCCGAAGTGGTGTGTGGCCGCCTTCCTTGCCGGCGCCTGCTCCCAGTTGCATCGCGCCGTCAATCACATGGCGGTCGTGTCCGGGACAGGCCAGCAATGGGCGGCGCTGATGCAGCCCTTATCCGACTGGGCGACGGAGGGCGGGTACTCAACCTACTTTGTGCGTTGGCTCGACGAACCGCACGGCAACTCGGGCCAGGCGGCGGGAGCCTTTCTTGTCAATCAAATTGTCAGTCCAGCCGTGCTGCAGTGGCTCGCCGAGGGAAACAACCATGTGTTGCCGGCGATGGCCTCTGCAATTGCCGGGATCGAGAGTTCGCATCGCGACAATCCGATCGCACGGATCGTGGCGCCGATCGTCAGTCGCGTCATTGATGATGACATGCGACGGAACTCCCTCAACTACGGGCATTTGTCGGTCGGTCTGCATCTTGAGCCGCACATCATCGACGCCATGCGGCGCCTGATCAATGAAGGCAACTGGATACCCAACCATCCGAAGTCGCCGGTGTGGGTCGGCCCCGACGGCACCTATCTGCGCTGGACGACTGCGGCCGCCGATATCGTCGCGTTCCTGAACCGGGATGGTTTCGCCGGCGTGCCCCAAGACCCGGACACATTGGCGGAGATCCTGATTCGCTCCGCGGTTTTACAACGCAAGGACGCCGCTACCTATTACTGGACCGTCGTGCTTCCAAACAGCGGGGACGTGGTCGAGGGCATGGCCAAACTGGCCCAGCACGATTTCATCTTCCCGGCCGGATGGGTTGCTCCCGACAGCAGCAACATGGTGCTGGCCATCAACGAGCGGGCAGCGAGCACCAAGAGCGCACGCCCTCCCACAGACGACTCGGCTCACGCCGCGCGTCCGGCGGCACCTGCAACGGCCCAGATCGAACTGGAACTGGCGGGGCCCCCTGTGGCGCCGCCACCGTCCGCGGAAACATCGAACAAACCGGCCAGCCCCAAGACGCCAAGGGCGAAGCCGAAGGCGCCCGCGAAGCCCGACGTGCCGCCGGCCGCCGAAAGCAAGAGCGCTCCCGACGCGGCGGCACCGGCATCGCAGGCCGAGGATTCCACAATGATCAGCGCGCTGAAGAAAGAGCACGCCTGGCTGATGTCCGAAATTGTCGCTGCCTACCAGAACAACCGCCTGACCGGAACCATTCACTTCATGCCAACCGGGGTGGGTATCAGCCACGACGAGTTGGCTGCTCACGGGCAACAGATCGCGGACTTTGTCGAGGAACTGAGCGCCAAGCGGTGGCTGTGGAAGGACCACAACCATCAGACCCGTCATTTGCACCGCGTCACCATCGATGGCGTGGAGCGGCGAATGATCATTCTGCGTCCCGATGTCGCCGTCAATCTCGGCCTTGTCCGGAAGGAACCGTGCAGTGCTTCGTAAATATGAAATGGTCTGGCGGCCAAACTACGAATCGTTCGCCGCGGCTGGGTGGCTGCTGTGCCTTGGTTTGATGAGCGGTCTCTGGTTCTGGGCGTCGCTCCCGACGCTGCCGTTCATGTATCTCGCCGCGGGGGCCATGGTGTTCCTCATCCTCAACGGCATCAGGGCCGTTCGCCTGTGGGAGATAACGTTTAATTTGTGTGGCAAGGGGATCAGCTTCATCACGGACGCCAGACTGTTCGAACTGATTCGCAAAAAGCCAGGATCGCTCTGGTTGGGCAAGGGATTCGACTGGACGCCGGTGCACACCCAGCGTCTGTACGAAATCAAGCGCATCAACCCGCAAGTCATGTATCCCCCGGCCTTTTTCATGTGGCTCAGGCAGTTGATCACACGGGAACAGGTCGGCGCACTCACCACGGACTACATCGGCGCGCCTTGGATTCATGGAGTCGAACCCAAGGAAGAGGATATCTATGTGCCGATCGAACACTTCATCGGAAACACGCTCATTCTGGGGACCACCCGCTGCGGGAAGACCCGCATGTTGGAGCTCATCGTCGAGATGGCCATCTCGCTCGGGTACACGGTCATATCGATCGATCCGAAGGGCGACCAGGCGTATGAGAAATCGATGCGGGAAGCGTGCCGCGTGGCCGGGCGGACCGAGTCCTATGTGCGATTCCATCTAGCGTTTCCGAAGACCTCAATCCGAATCGATCCCCTGAAGAACTACATCAATCCGTCCGATCTCCCGTCGCGCATCACAGCCCTCATGGGCGGTGGAGACGACAGCAGTTCGTTCAGAGACTTCGCCTGGGGTGTGCTTAACTCCATCACGTTAGGGATGTTCGAGGTGGGCGAGAAGCCGACCTTGGTCAAGATTCGCAGCTACGCGAACAACGGGGTTGCGGATCTCCTGCGGCGGGTGGTGCTCAAGTACTTCGACGCCAAGCTGGCGCCCAAGTGGGAAGACGTCGTCGCCGACTACGCGAGGACGCTCAAGGTCGCGCGCGGCAAAGAAGCCGTCGATGGCGACATCATGGTTCGGCAAAGCCTGAACCTGATGGTCAGCTACTACCGAAACGTATTGAAGCCGCAGGGACACCAACATGAGGCCTTGGAGACGCTCGCGGCGACCTACGAGCACGATGCCGCGCACTACTCCAAAATGATTCAGAACCTGCTGCCGATCCTGGCCATGCTGACCACGGGCGAGTTGGGGGGGCTGATGTCGCCCGATCCACGCGATATCAACGATACGCGCCAGATCACCGATTTCCAGGCGCTGATCAAATCGAAGAGCGTGGTTTATATCGGGCTGGACTCGCTGGCAAACAAGACCATCTCCTCGGCGGTCGGCTCCCTGTTGCTCTCGGATTTAACCTCGGTGGCGGCGAGTATCTACAACTATCAGTCCGAGCAGGTGGACAACAAGATCTTCCTCATCGTGGACGAGCTGGCAGAGGTGGTCAACGAGCCCTACATCCAGATGCTGAACAAATCGGCCGGCGCCGGCTTCGTCAATTTCGGCGTGGCCCAGACCGTCTCCGACTTCTCGGCCCGCTTTGGCTCGATGGACAAGGCGCGCCAGATGCTCGGCAATTTCAACAACCTGATAGCCATGCGTCTGAAAGACAAGGGGACACAGGAGTTCGCGGTCGAGACCTTCGGGGAATCGTTTGTGCAGAGCAAGCAAGTGACCCGGTCAAGCTCTACCGCTACCAAAACCAATGCGGCGCACTTCACCGGCACGATCGCGGAGAAAACGAATGATTCGCTGGAGGCGGTGATTCCGATGGATACCTTCGTCAAGATGCCTAACTGGCAGTACTACGGATCCGTGAGCGGAGGGCGAATCGTCAAGGGCCGGCTATCCATCATCAAGCACACCCATGCATAAGCGCCACGCGACACGGAACGTAGGACGCGGGCGACTGATTCTGCAGCGCCTGCTGCAACAGCACAACCTCACCAGTCAGGCGAAGGCAGTGTTCGACACCTTGCCCGAAATGAGGGATGTGGCGGCGGCGTACTGTTGGTATGTGTCGCCCTACGTCTACGACAACAAGGGGTTGCTGCTGGATCGAGCGGTACCGGAAGCGATTGCGGCTCTGACTAAAGGCGGCCCGAATGCCGCCCGCGCTGGAGTGCGCAACTTCGTTAACGTGCTCATGCAGCACTCGGCATCCATCTGCGATTTGCGGATATCGATCCTCACCGCTGAAGGCGATTGGGCGATTTGGGACTACGAACGCCCCTTGATGGCGGTCATGAGCACGCACAAGCGGGACGCCGTGATGATTCGCTCCCGCGCCAAACCCTTTCTCCCTGGCGCCGTGGCGGTAAAGATGCTTTCGTACATTTGCACGCCGGCGGACCTGCAGGTAGCGGGCATCGTCATTCGCACCGGAGACGAGGTCGCGCTGTGAGGGTTCACGGGTTCGTCTGGCTTCTGCTGGTTCTTGCGGTAACGCTGCTCACGCCGGTCTTCGTCTCGAAAGACAGCTACAAGGAAATCATCCAGAGCGAATTCACCGAATCCCTGCACTGGTACGGCAGCGACGATGGCACGGCTTTGGTACGCCGCGCCAATGCGCGCTATCTCAAACTCATGGCGGCATCGCACATGGACGATGCGATCGAATGGATCGACAAGGGACTGTCCAAGTTGCCCAAGCGTCGCAACGGGAAAACACTCGGCTTCTTCGATCTTCCCGAAGGCAGCGCGCGGCAGCTCATGCAGGGTCCGGTGTATTTCCTCTATCTGGGGGTGTGGCGGTTCGAGAACTACATGCTCTGGCTTCTCTATGTCGCCCCGTTCATTCTGGCCTTGCTCTGGGACGGAATCATGAGACGGAAGACCTATCAGACATTGGAGCACTACTCCAGTCCGTCGCAGTACAACATTCTGTGGCACCTGATCATCGCCGTCGTTGCATTGGCGTTGATGACCATCAGCGTGGCCATTCCGTTTCCGGCGCTGGGGTACCCCTTTGCACTGGTCGGCATCGGCGCGATTCTGCGTTCGATGGTCGCCAACCTCCAGGCCTCGGCTTGATCGGTTCGTCGCGCGGCAGCGTCGAACCACCGTGAGCCGGAAATCCCCTCTGGGAGCGTGTTTTTCCGCGAAAGTTTCGCGGTGGCGCCTCCTAAGATGTCCGGATGCTAAAACCAATCATTGCTACGCTGACCCTCGTTCTATTCGCCGCGACATCAAATGCTGCGGATACGGACGATGTGCTGACGCGGCTCAAGACCCAGTACCCCGCGACCCAATTCGATTCCGTGGTCAGGAGCGAGCTGGCGAATATCTACGAGATCCGCATGGGCAACAACATTGCCTATACCGATGCTGCGGGCAAGCTATGGATCTTCGGTCATCTCTACGACATGGCGCAGAGCCGTGATCTGACGGCCGAACGACTGAAGGGGAAATCCCCGCAGGACGCCGCCGGCATGTCCGGTGGTGATACGAAACCCTCCCTAAACGCCTTGCGTCCCAAAGACGCGATCGTGCGAGTAAAGGGGAAGGGGACTCGAAAGCTGATCCTGTTCTCGGACGTGGAGTGCCCCTATTGCGCCCGGCTGGAGAAGGAGTTGTCCACCCTGGACGATGTCACGATCTACACGTACCCCGTAGCGTTTGTCAGCGACGGTTATCGGGCGGAGTCCGTCTGGTGCTCGGAGAACAGAGCGGAGGCCTGGGATCGGGCAATGCGCGGCGAGGAGGTTCTGCGCCACGCATCGGTGTGTCTTTCGCCACTCAGCCGCAACACGAAAATCGCCATGGATCTTGGCGTGCGCGGCACCCCAACGATGATGCAGATGGACGGTACACGGTTGGCTGGTTACTCGTCCGCATCGAGGATCGAGGCATGGCTCGCACGCTGATGCTGTGCTGGATGTTGTTCGCGAGTTCCGCTATCGCTCAGGAACTGGGCGTCTATGGAACCACCTACCGTGTCGCCGAGCCGGACATGCTGGAGATGATCCAGAAGAAGGCCAAGGACTTCGTCGATAGCGGCCGCTATGAGACGTGGAAAAAGGAATCCATCGAACGGGCAAAGAACAGTTTCGCCCATCCGGAGCCCGCCCCTATGTCCACGCTGCCGGTGTATCGCCGCTTCACGTGGGATCCGACAGTCACCGCCACCAAGGGCGTCGATGATCCCCAGGGTAACGTGATCGTTCCGGCCGGGACGGCCGTCAACCCGCTCGATTACGTCTCCATGACGGAGCAGTTGCTGTTCTTCGATGGACGCGACGAACGGCAAGTGGCGTGGGCAACCAAGGAAGCCCTGTCGCGGCCGTCCAAGATGATTCTGACCGCGGGAGCATGGCTCGACTTGTCCGGCAAGCTCGGGCGACGGGTGTTCTTCGACGTCAGCGGATGGTTGACTTCCAAGTTCGGTATTACGGCAGTCCCGGCGATTGTCCGCCAGGAGGGACGCCTGCTCGCCATCGAGGAGGGGCTCCTTGTCAAATAGGGCGCGAGTCATATTCGCGCTGATCCTCGCCCTGGGGTTGGAACTCGGCGGAGCCGGTGCTGCCTCGGCCACGTGCTCCGGACGGTTCATGAATCCGCTTACCGACATTTGCTGGCGCTGCGTTTTCCCCTTGCGTATCGGCAGCCACGTCGTGTGGCGCGATCCCTACGAGCCGGGCAACGAGCCGTACAACGATCTTCCGCTCACCTGCACATGCGGCAACACCGTGGGGCTTGGTACAGAAATGTGGGAGCCGAGCCATCAGGTCGACATTTCGTCAGATCCCTACTGCATGCCTTCGCTGGGGGGGATTTCGATGAACCCCGTTGGGCTCCCCGGCGACGTGACCGGCATGGTCGCGATGAAGTCCGGAAAGCCCGGACAACAGAACTCCTTCTATCACTACATTGCCTATCGCAATCCCATCATGGTGGCAATGCAGTTCATGTCGGACAATCCCTGCCTCGAGCACAAACCCTTCGACGCCCTGGACTTCAGCGCGGCCAATCCGGCATGGGGCGACGATCAACTCGCGGCGATTCTGAATCCAGATGCATTCCTGTACGGCAATCTCGCCGCTGTACTGATTGGCATCCCCCACGGCGTGTGCTCGACTCTCGGGACAGGAGATCCCGCCTGCACTACCTTGCGAATGCTCGCTCACTGGAGCGTGGGCTTCAATGGCACGACCTATCCGCTGACCGGTTCGAACGACACCGACGTCAGCCCGATTTCGACGTCCATGAATATTGCCAAGCGCGCTTTCACAGTTCAGCACCGCACGTTCCGCGTGTGGGGAACGTCCGGGTTGGACGGTATGTGCGGGTACTACCCGCAACCCTTCATGGACGACAACGACTACAAGTTGTCGATGACCTACCCCCTCCCCGAAACCGAGCCAATAGCGGGGCGATGCTGCCAGGCCTTTGGCGCTTCGACCATGGTGTGGGGGGCGGGACATACCTGGCCGGTGACGGGGGAAGACATGTCGTACGTCGTATTCAAGCGGCGCGACTGCTGCATGGGAGTGGTACCTCTTGACCAAGCGTTCTGAGATCATCAGCGTGACGGTCGGAGCCCTGCTGCTCATGGGAGGGTCATGTCGTGCCGAAGACGTAATCACTGTCGATTACGAGGCGGTAAGACGAAACAATCCGATCCCTAGTGATGCACGGATGGATGAAGCGCTGAAGTCCATGAAACCCGAAATGGACAGGGCGCTGAATGCCGCGCCGGCGAAGCCGATGGCGATGCCGGAGCCCGCAAAGCCGCCGGCGCTGCCCGAAACCGGTACCTCTGGTCGGCTGATCCGTGCGCCCGACACGCCGATGCTGCCGCCGCATCTTCTTGCCCGACCCACCAAAGGCAACATGCTCGATCCGGCGGCTTTGGCGAGAGCCTACGAAACGACGGCCAGGCCGGCCCCGTCCAAGACGGACACGGAGTTCCTGATGTTCGTGTCGTTCGCGATACCGCCCCTTGAACTCAAGAAGCTCATCGAAAGCGCGGAAGAAGCCAAGGCCACCGTTGTCTTTCGCGGGCCGATTGATAAAACCGATACCTCGCTACGCAAATTCGCCTCCAAAATCCAGACCCTTGGTTTGAAGCGCGCGGGTGAAATTCAAATCAATCCGCCGGCTTTCACCAAATACCGCGTCGCGCAAGTGCCGGCATTTGTGCTGGCCAAGGTCTCAGAAAGCGCGGCGGAGCAAAACGGCTGCGCTCCGGCAGGGAGCTACGCCTCCGTCGATGGTCTAGTGGCTCCGGAGTACGCGCTCAACATCATCAAGTCACGTGCCAGACCGGATATAGCGGCCAGCGCCGAGCGCTATCTGGACGCCCTCAAGGCAAAGCGGCAATGAGACCGTTTCTGGCATTCGTGGCCGTTATGGCTTGCGGCAGCGCGGCGGCAGGTGATAGCACGCTCGGCGCGGATATCAAGCAGGGAGCCCAGGACGCGATTGCGGATGTCGTTACCTCGGTCAAGGACTGGCAACTCAATGCCGGACGATTGCGGCAACTGCAGAACACGCTGGCCAACGGCGCCGATCCCGCCGCCATGGCGGAACTCGAGAAGCTTGCGCGGGCGGGCAATTCGACGGCACTCAACTTCATGGGGTGGCTGCTGGATCACGGCAAGGGCGGGGTGCCGCGAGACAGCTACAAGGCGGCGGCATACTTTCGAGCAGCAGCCATGAAGGGGGACGGCAACGGACTCTACAACCTTGCCCTGCTTTTACAGCAGGGACGAGGCGTTTCAGCCAACAAGGTGATGGCGGCGGACTTGTTGAAGAAGGCCATGCTGCAGCACCACAAATATGCCGCCGTTCGGCTAGGGATGTTGGCAGAAGAGACTCGCAAGTATGAAGAAGCCGCGCGGGCCTACAGCGTTGCGTCGAGCGACAAGATTCACGACTTCGCAATCTACCGGCAAGGTGTGCTGACGTTTCGGGGGCCGGGCGGAGGCAGCCGGCCCGACACCAAGAACGGACTGATGCTCATCACGCGCGCCGCAACGCTGTGGAATGCGGAAGCGATGGCGACGCTGACAGAGATCTATGGCCAAGGGATCTTCGTGCCGAAAAATCGCGTGGAAGCCGGCAAATGGATGGAGATCCTGCGTCAGAACCCCAATCGTCGAGGAACTCCGCCGCCGACCCGCACGACGCTTGGCCTGTCAGATGCGGAAGTCGACCAGGTAAAGGACGCAGTCAAGATTTGGCTGCACTTCCATCCCGCGCCCGCTACCGCCACTCGTACCAACTACGAAACGACGATTTACCAAGACGTCTAGCGGTCCGACGACGACCTGATCGCCGTCATATTTCCGGAAATCCCCTCTCTGCCGCTGTTTTTCCGCGCCGATCAAGTGCATTTCCCCTCCTACCATTCCCATACCCTTTCTCTGGACGTATTGCGGCCATGAAATATTTGTTCATCCCTCTGATTCTGCTGACGGCCTCTTCGGCAAATGCCGAGCTCAAGATCGTCGATACCGATGCCGAGAGCGCTGCGGTCATGGCAAGCGCTGTCAAGTCGGGTGGTCCGATCGACGAAATCGGCAGCAGGCCGAAAGTGCTGCCCCCAGCCAAAGCGGGCGACAAGGTACGGCTTGGTGATGCCATCAAGCGCATCGTTCCGCCGAAATGGGCGGGGTACTCCAAGGACGCCGATTTCTCAAAGACCGTCTCATGGGATGAGGCGGACTCTTGGTTTGATGCGCTCGCACAGGTGATGACTGCCAGCGGCCATGTCGCCACAGTCGATTGGGCAAAAAAACGGCTGCTGGTATCGGGTTCGCCCGCGGGCAAAGGCGGGGCGGAACAAAGACGGCAGGCGGCCCTGGCGGCCGTCGCCACGACGCCGGCGGCTCAGCAAGCCCGCATACAGATCGGCGAAAAGCTCTCGGACGCCTTTGTGCGATGGGGACAAGAGGTGGGCTGGCAGGTGTCATGGGAAGCGCCCGAGTTGGTCGCTCAATACGATTACTCCGGCAACAAGCCCTTCGAACAGTCCGTGGTTGAAGTACTCAATGCCTTGAACAGAAACGGCGCTGGGCTCGATCACATGTTTTTCGATGGAAACCGAATGCTGCGGGTCATGGAGAAGAAGAAATGAAAAACCCACTGGCAACATTGTTCTGCGCGCTCACCCTCGGCGCCTGTTCCAGCGCGATGGTGGCTCCCATCCAGAAGGACGTGCTAGCTGTGGATGCCGAGGTGGGGAAGAGCCTGAATCAACTGGCTCGCAACCAACGGCAGGTTCCCGATGCGAGCGTCGTGGCGCCTGCAAACCTGGTGAAACGCGACACAGGGGTATGGCTGCCGGTGCGCAAGGTACGAGAGGGTGAAGGCACGCCGAGCGGGAACGTTCTCGGCAAGCGCCAGATCGCCATCAATCGCGAGTTTCGCTCGACTCAGGAAGTCGCAGAACGGGTCACGCAGCTGACCGGCATTCCCGTGATCGTCTCTCCGGACGCTTCCATCACTTCCGCCGCCTTGCCCGGGGCAACATCGACGACCACAGGCGCGCCCGGGGCAACTCCCGGCCCAGCCGGCATGCCTTCCATGCCGCCCCCCATTCCGGGCACGCAAGCGGCCGGAGCAGCAGGTGCCCCCGTATCGCTGAGCTACTCGGGAACGCTGGCCGGCTTTCTCGACATCGTTGTGGCCCGTTTCGGCGTGAGCTGGGAGTGGCAGGGCGACCGCATCCGCCTGTACCGCTATGTGACGAAAACCTTCACCCTGACCGCCTTGCCGGGTGACACCACCACCCTCAGCACGATCAGCAACCAGTCGGGGGGCTCGGGTTCCGGAGGCGCAAACAGCGCCAGCAACACATCGACGTCATCGTCCCAGCAGACGGGGGTGGCGTTCTCGGGCCTGTCGGTCTGGAAAGCTATTGACGAAGCTCTGAAGACCATCGTTTCTTCCGCCGGCAAGGTCACCGTAGCGGCGGCAACGGGCACCGTCACGGTGACCGATACGCCCCAAATCGTAGCGATCGCGGAGCGCTACGTGGATGAACTGAACGTGATGTTGTCACGGCAGGTGGTCGTCAATGTGCGCGTCCTCTCGGTGGAACTCAACAACGCTGATCAGTACGGTATCAACTGGGATGCGGTCTTCAACTCGCTCTCGGGCAACTTCGGCTTTACCTTCAAAAATGCTTTCGCGGTCGACGCCGCAGCTTCCAACCTGGCGTTGAAGGTACTCGGCACGGCAGGTGCGGCCACCACCGGGAGTCCGGATATGAAGGCATGGTCAGGCAGTTCGGCCATCATTTCCGCGCTGTCGTCGCAAGGCCACGTGTCGCAGGTCACCTCGGCCACGATACCCACCCTCAACAATCAACCCGCTCCCCTTCAGGTCGGCAAGCAGACGTCGTATCTGGCGTCGAGCATGACCACCATTGCCACGGGGGTGGGGGCCACCACTACCCTCCAGCCAGGGCTGATCACGACCGGCTTCTCGATGAATCTGGTCCCGCACATTCTGGACAAGGGCAAGTTGCTGCTGCAATACACGATCAACATATCGTCCCTGACCGGCATCGATACCGTGACGTCGGGGGGCTCCTCCATCCAGACGCCGAAGATCGATACGCGCGACTTCCTGCAGCGAGTGATGCTGAACTCGGGCGACACGATGGTCATGGCGGGGTTCGAACAAACCAGCCTGAACGCGACTACGCAGGGCATGGGCAGTCCAGACAACGTGATGCTCGGCGGCGGCGTAAAAGGGAGTCGCGCGCGCTCGGTGCTTGTAATACTGATCCAGCCGGTGATCTCGGAAGGCTGATCCCGATGCCCCAAACTTTTGACCTTGGGCGTAATCGCAGCTTCGTTGCCGGACTGTTCTGGCAGCCGCTGCCGGGCACTCTTCGCGACCGCAAGAAGGAAGCGGAGCGTCTCGCCAAGGATCTGAATTTCGACTTGGCGGTTTATCGCCTTACCGGTGCCCTGCAGGTTGGCTTCGCGAAGGCATCCAAGGATGTCAGGCAGGGGATGCTCTCTGCCGCGGCCGCCGTTTCGGAGATTCTCGAGGCGGAGCAAGGCGCAAGAAACTTCTTGTGCGCCACCGAAGTAACCAACGGGAAGTGGCTGTATGTCGCGCAACGCGACGGATTTATCCTGCCCGACGGGGACTTCCTCGGGGCGGAAGATGAAGTCCGTAGTCGCATGCTATCGGACATCTCGCTCGACGAATGGAGCATGATCTTTGCTCCGGATCATTGGGGCATGTCCGGTGCCACCGAGCGTGCATTTGAAGAGTTCCTGCCCAAGAAGTCGAGTGGCGAGACGACTGTCTTGCGCGGATGGGCTCTGCTTCCCGTCAAGAACAATCCCATCCGGACCCTGACACCAATCGTAGCCCTGGTTGCTATGGGCGTCGTCTGGTTCTACGGGTATCAGATGTGGCGAGACAAGCAAACCGCCCAAGAGAATGCGCGGATCGCGGCTGAACAGGACGCAGTCGCGAATCAGCCGGTCAAGCTGGAGCATCCATGGAAAACCGAGGTGCGCGCCGGCAACTTCTTGTCTGAATGCATGAGCGCCTTCACCAAGGTAAAGACTCTTTGGCCCGGGAATTGGACGCCACGCGATGCCACATGCAGCGGGGGAGTCTTCACTGTGGTGTGGCTGCGGCAGGAGACCGGGTGGATAGATCATCTGCGTGCCGTGGAGCCCAAGGCCGTGCTGGCGACCGACGGCTCGATGGCGTCCTTGATGGTCCCCTTGGCACTCAGTGGGGCGGAAGACGAAGCCATTCCCAAAGAGGACGAGCGCACCTTGGCCATTCACGGGACGGGGCAGCGGTACGGGTTCAAGGTCGGTGTGACAACGCCGCCGCCGCCGCCGGCCCTGCCGGGCGACAAACCAAACCAGGCCGTGAAGGACTGGAAGGAACTCACGTGGAAGATCGACGGCGTCTCGCTGCCGCCGGCGGTCGTCCTGAAGCCCATGGATGGCCCGGGCTTTCGGGTCAGTCGCATCAAGGCGGTATTCAAAGGGGGAGTCATGACGTGGGATATGGAGGGAACTCAGTATGTTCAACCGTAAGCTAATCGCAGCTGTGATCGCTGCGTTCGTGTCCTCGGCGTCCTTGGCGGGCGAAGGTGTTGCCGAGGAAATCGCGCGTGCGAACGAACAAATCGCCCTTCTGAGCGCCAAGCTCAAAGAGCTGGAGCTTCGGACTCAGATCGCCGCAAAACAGGCCGAAATGACCCGGATCGGAGGCACTGGGGCGGTTATGACCAGCGCTCAGGAGTCCGAGCTTCCAGTCGTCAGGGCAATCGAAGGGGTCGATGGCCGCCTTGCGGCGACGCTCGCCTTCGCGGGCCAAATCAAGCAAACCGTGGTCACCGGGGAGAAAACTCGTGGGGGATGGACAGTTGCTCAGATCGACGTCGGCTCGGTCACCCTTGCTCGCGGGGCAGAGAGAGTTCGGCTTGGGTTCGGGAACGAGCCATCCGCTCCTCCAGCCGGCCAGGCAGGTGCCGTTGGCCAATCCGCAAACCGTTGAAAAGCGTCTGAAGCCAGTCATGGCCGCTGTTGTGGAAGCGCCGACTATGCAGCGCACGGAGTCGACCGGAACGCCGCTCACTGCTCGTGGCGGCGAGATGCACATTGACGAAGATCTGCGTCAGATCCTTTGCTACATGGATGACGGGATTCTGCTGGTCTCGAAATCACACGCCTACAACCCGCACGTGCGCGGGTTCATGGCGCGCCTCACCCACTTGAAGCGCACCTTTCAGGTTCAACTGGTCGACCTCACCGTCATCGAGAGGGCCTACGCCGACGCGCAGACCTCATCCGCGAGCCGGCCCTCGAGCTCGCAAATGCAGATGGATGCGAAAGAAATCTTTGGCCAGGCTTGCGCGGTCGGAGCTTCCGACATCCACTTTCGCGTGAGCAAGCGCGAAAAGACCCAACTGCATTTTCGGGTGAATGGCGACTTGGAACAGGTGGCCGAGCATAGCGAGGTGTTTGGCGAACAGATGTGCACCGCCATCTACCAGGCTCTCGCCGACGTTTCCGATGCGACCTTCGAGAAACTCTCGCGTCAGGATGCCCGAATCTCGGCGAAGACCAAGATCCCGGCAGGGCTGGACGGTATTCGAATCGCTACCAGTCCGCAGGCGGATGGCTTCGTCATGGTGCTGCGGCTGCTGTATGACAGCACCGGCGAAAGCAATGATCTCGTGGGTCTCGGCATGAACGAGAACCAGAAGACCAGTTATGAATGGATGAAGAGCCAGCCGACTGGCATCAATATCATCGCCGGCCCGACAGGCAGCGGCAAATCGACGACCTTGAAACGGGTTCTCTCATCCATTATCGAGGAGAGTCGTGGGCGGAAGCATGTTCTTACCGTCGAGGACCCTCCTGAATATCGAATTGTCGGCGCCGTGCAGACACCCGTGACGAATGCCGATACGGAAGAGGAGCGGTCGCGGAAGTTTCAGCAGGCGATCAAGGCGGCGATGCGTCTCGATCCGGACGTGATCATGATCGGCGAAGTTCGCGACGCCCCGTCCGGAAGTCTCGCGATCCAGGCGGCGATGACCGGCCACCAGGTATGGACGACGGTGCACGCCAACAGCGCCTTTGCCATCGTGGATCGGCTGATTGACCTTGGCCTGGCGCCGAATCTGGTGACGGATCCGACCATCATCACTGGTCTTGCCTGTCAGCGGTTGATCAAGGTTCTTTGCCCCAAGTGCAAGGCTCCGCTTGCCGACAATTTGCGTCGCTATACCCCCGCCCAGATCGAGCGCGTCATGTCGGTTCTGCCTGTGGGTGATGTGTTCGTGCGTGGCACGGGGTGTGATCACTGTCGCAATTCCGGAAACAAAGGACGAACAGTCGTCGCCGAGACCGTCCAAACCGATGACCATTTGATGACGCTGTTGCGCGCCCATGACCGTCGGGAAGCGCTGGAGTACTGGAAGGATGCGCGAGGCGGCTACACCATGCGCGATCACGCCGTTCAGAAGATCCGCGATGGCCTCGTCGATCCCTTTCAGGCCGAAAGCATCGTCGGCTTCCTTGGCGACTTGCGCGGGTAAGCCAGGAGATCTTAATCAATGTCCGCGCGCTCCTCCGACATCAGCAGCAGCTTCGAATTGGCTTTCGCCAAAGTCATGTTCAGCTTCGACACCGACGGGCGTCGCCGCCTTTGGCTGAAGCTGGCGAAGCTGATCGGGAATGGCGTTCAGATTCTGAACGCGATTGCGTCGATTCGCACTCTGCGAATCGAGTCAGGTGGGAAATCGCATCCTGAAACCATCGCCCTCAGCGAATGGGCAAAGCAGATGAATAACGGGCGCCCTCTGTCTGAAGCGATGGACGGGTGGATACCCACCGATGAACGGATGCTCATCGCGGCCGGCGAGGCAGCCGGAACCATGGAACTGGCACTGCGCTCGTCCGCCAGGGTACTGGAAGCCAGAAAGCAGATCAATGCGGCTGTTGTCGGCGGGCTCGCCTATCCCTTTGTACTGCTGCTGATGTCCTTCGGCGTTTTGTATCTCTTCGGCTTCAAGATCGTGCCGGCGTTCACTACAGGTGCGCTCAAGAACGCGCATTGGACGGGCATTGCGCTCGGCATGATCAATGTCAGCCTGTTTATACGGCAGTGGCTATGGGGCCTAGCCGCCTTGTTCGCCGTAATCCTGGTCGCCTTTTTCGGGACGCTTCCCTATTTCGATGGCCCGCTGCGCGTGAAGCTTGACCGTTATCCCCCGTACAGCATCTTTCGCGTAATCCAGGGCAGCACGTGGCTGATCGCCATGGCCGCAATGGTGGAGGCCGGGATGCGCATTGAAGCCGCGCTCACACAACTCGCGGAGACCGCGGGGCCATGGCTACGCAACCGCATCAACGCATGCGTTACGGAGATGCGATCGGGGCGAAATATGGGGGACGCATTGTCCCGAACTGGCTACGAGTTTCCCGACCGGGAAATCATCAACGACCTCGGTGTTTATGCCGCGTTGTCCGGATTCGATCAAGCACTCTCGATTACCGGACGCGAATGGCTGGAGGAGTCGGTCGATCAAATCAAAAGACGCATGAACGTGGTGTTCGGTATTTGCATTGTCGTATTGGGCGGGTTAATCGCGTTCATGGTCAGCGGAATGATCGGAATGCAATTGCAGCTTGCTACGGCCTTGCAGTCGTCGTTTCGTTAGTGGTGGTGTTCAACAAAAGTAGGTGCAGTCAATGGTTTCCCGGAAGTTACCCAGCAAGTCAATCGTCAAGGAGAAGCACATGAAACTGAAGACCAAGCAGCAAGCAATGAAACGCCAACTAGGTATGACCCTGATGGAATTGATCGCCGCGCTGGCGATCATCGCGACCGTCATCGTGGGCGCGGTGGCCCTCTATGGCAACGCGAGTTCCAGCAGCAACGCCGTGGGCATGACCAAGGATCTCATGGCCGTGCGGTCCGCGACGCAGCAGCTCTTTCAGGGGCAGGGGGGCTATGGCACGGCATCGCTCAACTCGACCCTGATCACGGCGAGAAAGATCCCGGGCGACCTGTCCGTCTCCGGCTCGACCATCAGCACCCCGATTGGCGGCACGCTCACGGTGACCGGCAACACGAGCAACTTCACGATGACGGTCACCAACGTGCCGGCGGACGTGTGCACCCAGATGCTCACCAATCTGAGCACCGGCTGGACGTCGGTGAAGGTCGGCGCCAGCGCGGCACTGACCACGTTCCCGGTGACGCCGGCGATCGCGACTGCCGCCGCGCAGTGCGGTGGCACGGCGCCATTCTCCATCGTCTGGACCTCGCTCAACTAAGCGTTTCGCGAGCAAGGAAGCCCGCGGGAGTCCGCTCCCGCGGGTTGTCATCACTGAAAGGCGGAGATCAAGAGACCAACCCATGAGGCTCAAGGCGAAACATAAAGTATCGATGCTCCAGAAGGGGATGACCCTGATGGAATTGATCGCCGCGCTGGCGATCATCGCGACCGTCATCGTGGGCGCGGTGGCCCTCTATGGCAACGCGAGTTCCAGCAGCAACGCCGTGGGCATGACCAAGGATCTCATGGCCGTGCGGTCCGCGACGCAGCAGCTCTTTCAGGGGCAGGGGGGCTATGGCACGGCATCGCTCAACTCGACCCTGATCACGGCGAGAAAGATCCCGGGCGACCTGTCCGTCTCCGGCTCGACCATCAGCACCCCGATTGGCGGCACGCTCACGGTGACCGGCAACACGAGCAA
>JAOTRV010000005.1 GCA_030247575.1 Sulfuritalea sp. | reverse complement strand
GATTTTTCGGCACGTCGGAAAACGCGGTCAAGTCGCAAATCTGGATCGCGGTGTCGGTCTATGTTCTCGTTGCCATCATCAAGAAGCGCCTCAATCTCGACGCCTCGCTCTACACATTGCTACAGATTCTTTCGGTCACTCTTTTCGAGAAGATGCCCTTGCAGCAAGCATTCACGACAAATGCATTCGAGGAAAATCAGACCAAATCATCCAGCCAACTGATTCTCTTCGACTTTTAACCGGACACTACTGGAACACCATGACGATCAAGGGCTATCAGGCGGTCATCGCCTTCGACCCGGACATCCAGATGTTTCGGGGTGAGTTCGTGGGCCTGAACGGCGGCGCCGATTTTTATGCGGCCGACGTCAAGGGCCTGAAGAAAGAGGGCGAGGCTTCCCTGCGCGTGTTCCTTGAAGCCTGCGAACGCCGCGGCATCGAACCGCGCAAACACTTCTCGGGCAAGTTTTCGCTGCGCGTCGATCCCGCGACCCACGAGGCCGCCGCCGTCGCCGCCGCCGTCCACGGCCAGAGCCTGAACCAATGGGCTACGGAAGCCATCCGGCAGGCCGCAATGACGGACTGACTGTTGCGGCGGCTGTTTCCCGCCGCCCCGCTAGCGCCGACTTCTTGGCTATGCTTTTCTGGCGCTATTCCGGATAGCCGGCGTTCGGGTTGGCGAACAATTCCTTCATCAGCGCGGTCTCGCGCGCGGTGACGATTTCGAGGAATTCGTCGGCGCCCTTCATGTAGCTGAAGGCGTCGTAGCCGCGCTGAAGGAAGGAGTGCAGCGCGCCGAGCCCGGCGAGGTGCGCGGGGCCGTTCATGAGCTTGAGCGAGTAGCGGATCAGCGGCATGCGGGTCAGGCGGTCGAGGGTCTTGCCGATCTTGTCGATCAGCGCGATCTGCAGTTCGCGGTCCTGCTTCCTGCCGCAGGCGCGATAGGCGGTGACATAGGCGGGCCAGTCGATCTTCCGCATCCTGCCGGCCTTGCGCAGGGCCAGCACCATGGCGGAGTCGAGCGATTCGGAGAGCGTGTCCATCTTCACCGCTTCGAGCAGCGTCAGCAAGGCCCTGGCCGGCAGCATGTGCACCATGATCGGCACAACGCGCGCCAGTTCCTCGTCGCGGGTGCGGAAATCCTTGGGGCCGTAGAGGTCGCTGAGGAAGAATTCGGCGGCCGGGTTGTAGCGCTTGCTGGCGAGCAGGTCGGCATAGGTGCGGGCGAGGCGCGCCGCCTGCCATTCCTTGAGCCGCGGGAAATCCTCCGGGGCGGGATCGGCAACGCGCGCGGCGCGCAGTTCGCGCGCCTCGGTGATGCAGGCCGCCAGTTCGTGGCCGATGGCTTGCTTGTCGAGTTCCTCGTCCATGTGGCGGATTATCCATCCTGCCGCCGCGGACCCGTTAGAGTGCCTTGCCTAAATGCGCGACCGCCCCGCGCATAAACTGCCAAAATACGTTGTGCCCATCCAGGAGGAGCCTTGGAATGAACGCAATCGAACAACAAGCGCAGCAGAGCATCGAAGCAACGGCATTCAGGCAGATGTTCGAGCGCATGCATGCCGCGACGCGGCGTAGCGCCCAGGTGGAACGCGGCGTCCGGCAGGCGCAGCTGGACGCGCTGGCGGCGCTGGTGCATGACAATGCCGAACGCTTTGTCACGGCGATCTCGGCCGATTTCGGCCATCGCTCGGCGCATGAAACGCGGCTGCTGGAACTTTTCCCCAGCCTCGAATCGATCCGCCACACCCGCTCCCACTTCGGCGGCTGGATGAAGCCGCAGCGCAAGTCGGCGTCGATCTGGTTCCGCCCCGGGCGGGCGCGCATCATTCCGCAGCCGCTGGGCGTGGTCGGCATCATCGTGCCGTGGAACTACCCGCTGTTCCTCGCCGTGTCGCCGCTCGCGGCGGCGCTGGCGGCGGGCAACCGGGTGATGGTCAAGATGTCGGAATTCACGCCGCGCACCGGCGAGCTGCTGGCCGAACTGGCGGCGAAGTACTTCGCCGCCGACGACGTTTCGGTGGTGCTGGGCGATGCCTCGGTCGGCGCCGATTTCGCCCGGCTGCCCTTCGACCACCTGCTGTTCACCGGCTCGACAAGGGTCGGCCACGACATCATGCGCATGGCGGCGGACAACCTGACGCCGGTGACGCTGGAACTCGGCGGCAAATCGCCGGCCATCGTCGGCCCCGATTACCCGATGGCCAGGGCGGCCGAGCGCATCATGGTCGGCAAGCTGCTCAACGCCGGACAGACCTGCATCGCGCCCGACTACGTGCTGGTCCCGGCCGGTCGCGAGCAGGCCTTTGTCGAAGCCGCGCGCGCGGTGGTGGCGAAGTGCTTCCCGGTCATGGCGACCACGCCGGACTACACGGCCATCGTCAATGATCGCCACTACCAGCGCCTGCAAGGCTATGTTGCCGACGCGCAGGCGCGTGGCGCGAAGATCGAGCCGCTGTCGGCGGCGACGGCCGACGACGCGGGACGCCGCCTGCCACCGCTGGCGCTGCTGAATGTCGATGACGACATGCGCGTGATGCAGGACGAAATCTTCGGCCCGCTGCTGCCGGTGCTGCCCTACCAGGACCTCGACGCGGCGATCGCCTACGTCAATCGGCATCCGCGCCCGCTGGCGCTGTACTGCTTCGAGAACGACACGGGCCGCCGCGACCGCGTGCTGAACGAAACCGTGGCGGGCGGCGTGACGGTCAACGACACGATCCTGCACATCGCGCAGGAAGAGCTGCCCTTCGGCGGCGTCGGCCCCAGCGGCATGGGGCATTACCACGGCTACGAGGGCTTCAAGACCTTCACCAAGCAGAAGGCGGTGTTCTACCAGTCGTGGCTGAACGGCATGTCGCTGTTCAATCCGCCGTATGGCGCGCTGTTCGAGCGCCTGACGAAATTCCTGATCCGCTGAAAAAGTCGGCGATGGCGGCACGGCAACTGCGGTGGCTCCTGTGCGGGGAATTGCTCGGCTACCTGTTCTGGGGCTACTGGCTGGCCTCGCGTTGCGGTTGGAGCAGCGGCGAAGTGGCGTGGCTCGTCGCCGGCTTCATGTTCGGCGTGCGCCTGCTGTTCGTCCTGACCACCTTCGCCCTTGCGCGCCCGGCATCCGATCCCTTGCCGCCGGCCATGTGCGCCGGCCCGCTCGGCGCCGTGCGCATGGTGATCGAGGAATACATCGCGCTGTGCCTGCTGTTCACCGTGGTGCAGCCTTTCGAGCGCTTCTGGCTGGGGCCGGACCGGCTGGCGCATTGCGCGGCGCGGCCCACGCCTTTGCTGCTGATCCACGGCTATCAGTGCAACCGCGGCTTCTGGTTCTGGCTGCGGCGCAAGCTCGAAGCGGCCGGCTGGACCGTGGGCACGCACAGCCTGGAGCCCGTCTTCGGCGATATCGATGGTTATGTGGATGGCATCGCGCGGCGCATCGACGAAGTGCTGGCCGCCACCGGCGCGCCGCAGGTGATCCTGGTCGGCCACAGCATGGGCGGCCTGGCCTCGCGCGCCTACCTGCGCCGCCATGGAACGGCCAGGGTGGCGCGACTGATCACGCTGGGCACGCCGCACCAGGGCACGCAGCTCGCGCGCCTGGGCCTCGGCCCGAACGCGCGGCAGATGCGCCTGGGCAGCCCGTGGCTGGGCGCGCTGGCGGCGCCTCTGCCGCCGGCTTCGGTGTCGATCTACAGCGTGCATGACAACTACGTCTATCCGCAGCAGGCCTGTTCGACGCTTGAGGGGGCGAGCGGGGCCGTCCTGGTCGGCGTCGGCCATCTCGGAATGGCCATTTCTCCCCGGGTGCTGCGCAGTCTGCTGGCAGCGCTCGAAACATCGGCTTGAATTTGAATGATCGGAAACGTCATGAAAGAATTCGATTACATCGTGGTAGGCGGCGGCGCAGGAGGTTGCGCCGTGGCAGGGCGGCTTTCCGAGGACCCCGGGGTCAGCGTTTGCCTGCTGGAAGCGGGCAAGGGCGACGACCAGATGCTGATCAAGGTGCCCTTCTGCACCGCGCTGATGCTGCCGACGCCGATCAACAACTGGGCTTTCGAAACCGTGCCCCAGCCCGGCCTCAACGGCCGGCGCGGCTACGTCCCGCGCGGCAAGGTCATGGGCGGCTCGACGTCCATCAATGCCATGGTCTATACCCGCGGCCACCCGTGGGACTTCGACCACTGGGCCGCGCTGGGCAACGCCGGCTGGTCCTGGCGGGACGTGCTGCCCTATTTCAGGAAATCGGAACACAACGAGGATTTCGCGGGTGAGTACCACGGGCAGGACGGGCCGCTCAACGTGGCCAAGCTGCGCTCGCTGAATCCCTTTCAGGAGATTTATCTGGAGGCCGCGCGCCAGACCGGCTTCAAGCTCATCGACGACTTCAACGGCCCCGACCAGGAAGGCATCGGCATCTACCAGGTGATGCAGAAGAACGGCGAGCGCTGGAACGCGGCGCGCGCCTATCTCAATTCGCATCTGGCCGGCCGCCGCAATTTGACGGTGATCACCCAGGCCAGGGCGCGGCGCATCCTGTTTGCCGGCAAGCGCGCCAGCGGCGTCGAATTCCTGCAAGGCGGCCAGGTGCATTCCTTCACTGCAAAGCGCGAGGTGATCCTCGCCGCCGGCGCGATCCAATCGCCGCAACTGCTGATGCTCTCGGGTATCGGCGCCGGCGCCGAACTCCAGCAACACGGCATCCCGGTGGTGCATGAGCTGCCCGGCGTCGGCAAGAATCTCCAGGACCATCCCGACTACATCTTCAACTACCGCGCAAAATCCCTCGACCTGCTCGGCATTTCGCTCGGTGGCTCGCTGCGGCTGATGCAGGAGGTCAGCCGCTACCGGCGCGAACGCACCGGCATGATGACTTCGAACGGCGCCGAGGGCGGCGGCTTCCTGCGGCGCTTTGCGGATTCGCCCGCGCCGGAGTTCCAGTTGCATTTTGTGGTCGGCATGATCGACAGCCACGCGCGCAAGCTGCACCTGGGGCACGGCTATTCCTGCCACGTCTGCCTGCTGCGCCCCAAGAGCATCGGCACACTTGGCCTCGCCAGCGCCGATCCTGCGGCGGCGCCGGTGATCGACCCGAAGTTCTACGACCACCCCGACGACCTCGACGCCATGGTCGATGGCTTCAAGCTCACCCGCAAGCTCATGGATGCACCCGTGCTGGCGGGCATCCGCACCGGCGAGCTGTATTCCGCGGGCATCCACTTCGACGAGGCCATCCGCGAGGAGCTGAAGAATCGGTCGGACACCATTTACCACCCGGTCGGCACCTGCAAGATGGGCAGCGATGCGATGGCCGTGGTCGACGCCAGGCTGCGCGTGCACGGTCTCGAAGCCCTGCGTGTGGTGGATGCCTCGATCATGCCGACGCTGGTCGGCGGCAACACCACGGCGCCGACCCTGATGATCGGCGAGAAGGCGGCCGACATGATCCGCGCCGGTTGATCCGAATCCGGCGGGAGCCTCCAGTCGAGCGCGGGCCGATGTTGGGTGATAGAGTTCAAGGCTCGGTAAGGCCGATGCCCGGTTCAGGCACGGGGAAGGGCCCGCCGGGCACGTGTTTTGGAGGAGAGTTCCCTTGATATCCGAATTGCTGAGCGAGTCGTTTCGCACCACGGCACTGGGTGCCGCCATGAAGGGCGCCGGACTGGCCGTGCGTTTCCTGCCGATACCGCAGCCCACGATCCTGGTCGGTCCCGGCGCCAGCGGCCGCCTGGGCCAGACCATCGCCGGCTTCGGCCACGGCAGGATACTCATCGTCACCGACAGCATCGTTTCCAGGCTCGGCCTGCTCGGCGACCTGACCCGCGCCCTGAGCGAGGGCGGCACGGAGTACGTGGTATTCGATGCCATCACGCCCGACGCGCCGATTCCGCTGATCGAGCAGGGCATCGATTTCTACCTGGAACACGACTGCGATGCCATCGTGGCCGTCGGCGGCGGCTCCTCGATGGATGCCTCCAAGGCGATCGCGGCCGCGGTTTCCAATCCCGGCAAGTCGCTGCGCGAGCTGGCCGGCTATTTCAAGGGCCTGCAAACTCCGGTCAAGATCTACGCCGTGCCCACCACGGCGGGCACCGGCTCGGAGGTCACCGTCGCCGCGGTGATCGCGGACCCGGAACGCCAGGCCAAGCTGGTGATCGTCGATACGCGGCTGGTGCCGAAAATGGCGGCACTCGATCCCTGCCTGATGACCGGCCTGCCGCCCGCGGTCACGGCGGCGACCGGCATCGATGCGCTGACGCATGCCATCGAAGCTTTTGTCGGCAAATGGGCCAACCCCTACACGGACGACATGGCCCTGTCGGCGGTCGGGCTGATCTTCGAGAACCTGCGGGTGGCGTACAGCGAAGGCACGAATCTCGCAGCGCGCGAGAAAATGGCCCTGGCGGCGACCTACGCGGGACTGGCGTTCACCCGCGCCAATGTCGGCTATGTGCATGCCATCGCACACCAGTTCGGCGGCAAATACCACACGCCCCACGGCCTGGCCAATGCCATCATGCTGCCGCTGGTGCTGAAGTATTCTTTCCCGGCCATCATCGACCGGCTGGCCTTGCTGGCGGTACGCGCCAAGCTGGGAACGGCTGATGAGCCGGAAGAGGTGCTGGCAGAGAAGTTTCTGGATGCCGTGAAAGAACTCAATCGCGACCTCGGCATACCGGCCTTCCTGGCGACGCTGAAGGAGCCCGATATTCCTGCGCTGGCAGCAGCCGCCTGCCACGAAGCGCACACCGGCTATCCGGTGCCGCGCTATATGACCCAGGGCGTTTGCGAAGACATCATTCGCCAGGTGCTGCCGCCCGCCGCTTCGTCGGACAAGCCGGCTGCTGCATCGAAGAAGCCGGCTGCACAGAAGAAGGCGGCCGCGGCAACGAAGAACCCGGCCACGGCAACGAAGGCGCCGGCCCGGCGGGCAAGGAAGCCGGCCTGAATTCCGTCATCGCGCTGCAATCGCGGACTGACCGCCACTCCGCCAGAAGAGGATCGATGTGATGAAAAAAGTCGTTACGGTGACCCTGGGATCGTCGAAGAAGGATTTCGAGTTCGAGACACGGTTTCTGGGGCAGGAGTTCTCGGTCCGGCGTTTCGGCGCCGACAAGAACAGCACCAACGCGTGGGAGCTGCTGCGGCGCCAGCAGGCCAATGCCGATGCCATCGCCCTGAGCGACATGCCGGACCACTACCACGTCGGCCTGCGCACCGTGATCAACAAGAAGTCGCAACACCTGATGCAGGTCGTCACGCGCGTGCCCGTCACCACCGGCGCCAGCCTGCGCCGGCTGCTGCAGGTGCGCGCGGTTCGCCACGTGCAGAAGGAACTGGGGCACTACTTCAACAACAACCTGGTCCTGTTCCTCTCCGGCATGCGCAACTACGACATGGCGGTCGCGCTGTCGGAGTACACCCGCAACCTGAGCTTCGCCGACCCGGTATTTCATGCGGGGTCCCCGGTGCTGCTGAGCTCGCTGGACCAGCTCGAACTCTTCGCCAAGGGCAAGGAGCTTCTTCCCGAAATCGTGCCCGGCGACTTCCTGAAATCCGTGCTGGGCACGCTGAAGAACAAGATCGTGGCCAATGCCGTGGCCAAATCGCACGTCATCGTCGGCACCTTCCGCGAAATCCAGGCGGTCGCCTCCGGCAGCAACCTGGAAGGCAAGACCCTGATCACCTCGGCGGTCGACGACGAGGCCTTCGCCTTCTTCGCCAAGCACAAGGTCAATCTGGCGGTGGATGTCACGCCCAAGCTCTTCGACCGGGTGGTGGGCATCAGCACCATCACCGCGATGGTCCTCGCGGCCACGGGCAAGGCCGAAGCGGAGCTCACTGACCACGATCTCGAAGAGATCATCCACGAGCTCGACATCAAGCCGCGCCTGCTGCATCCCACCGGGCATTTCCGCAACATCCGGCGCTTCGCTTTCGTCGTTCATCCGCTGAGCCAGGAGTACATCAAGAAAGGCTTCCCGCTGCCCAGGGGCACGCCCAAGTACATCATGGACAAGGTGGAGACGCTCGCCGCCTACATGCCGCCGATGGTGTATTGCAAGATGAGCAACATCGTCTCGCCCACCGGCGCCGAGGCCGAGGGCTGGCTGATCTCGGTCGGCGGCACGCCGAAGGAAATGCTCTCGCACAGTCCCGAGTTCACCTACCGGCGCCTGCTCCACGCGGCGAAAATCGCGGAAGGCCTGGGCGCGCAGATCATGGGCCTGGGCGCCTTCACCAAGGTGGTCGGCGATGCCGGCATCACCGTGGCGCGGCGCGCCAGCATTCCGATCACCACCGGCAACAGTTATTCGGCATCGGGCGCGCTGTGGGCCGCGGCCGACGCCATGCGCCGCATGGGACTGGTCACGCTGGCGAAGGATTCGAAGAAGGTGCAGGCCAAAACCATGGTGATCGGCGCCACGGGGTCCATCGGCTCGGTCAGCGCCCGCCTGCTGGCCATGGCGTTCGATGAAGTCGTGATCGCCGGCCGCGACATCGGCAAGCTCAACGAGCTGCGGGATTCGATCCTGCGCGATACGCCCGATGCCAAGGTGATTTCATCGACCGATTACGACAGCCTGCTGGGCGAGATGGACATGATCGTCACCTCGACCTCCGGCGCCGGCAAGAAGATTCTCGACATCACCAAGGTCAAGCCGGGCTGCGTCATCACCGACGTCGCCCGGCCGCTCGACCTGCCGCCCGAAGAGGTGGCCAAGCGCCCGGACGTGCTGGTGATCGAATCGGGCGAGATCGAACTGCCGACCCAGGTCAAGGGCATGAAGTCGATCGGCCTGCCGAAGAACGTGATCTACGCCTGTCTGGCGGAAACCATCGTGCTGGCGCTGGAAGGCCGCTTCGAGGTGTTCACCATCGGTCGCGACACGGAATGGGAAAAGGTCAAGGAAATCTACAAGCTCGGCCTCAAGCACGGCATGAAGCTGGCGGCCATCTCGGGCGTCAAGGGCGTGTATTCCGACGAAGACATCGCGCGGGTCGTGGCCCTGGCGAAGAAGGCGCGGCGGACCTGGAAGCAGCCGGGCAGTGCCGCGCCAGCAAGGCCGGCGGCGAAGAAGGCGGCGACAGGAAAGCCGGCGACCGGGAAGACGGCGACCGGGAAGACGGCGACAAAGACGCCCGTGGCGAAGAAGGCTGTCGCGAAAACATTGGTCGCGAAGAAGGCGGTGGCGAAGAAGGCGGTGGCGAAGAAGGCGGTGGCGAAGAAGGCCGTCGCCAAGAAGGCATCGGCCAAGGTTACGGTTGCTCCGAAGAAGCCCGCCGCGAAGCCGACAGCGGCAAGGAAGGCCACCACCAAGGCCGCCGCAAGGAAGACAAAGGCATAGAGTCCTCGCGGCAGCCGCGGATCGCTGCAAGCGGCATGGACTCGCCGGTTGCGCGGCGCGGCTAGAGCGTTTCCCCTAGGACATTAGGGTGACCTCTCTAAATGGAGCCGCTAAGCTTCCGTTACGACATACAGGCGTCCGCCGGGATTCCACGCGGCGAGACAAGCGAAGTCATTTCATTCAGGAGATCGACATGGTCAAGAAGCTCGTGGTAAAAAAACTGAAGTCCGTCGGCAAGGACAGCCAGCTTTCCCTCACCATCCGCGAATCGGCGCAGCAGATCTGGCTGGCCGGCTTGGGTGCGTTCGCCAAGGCGCAAGAGGAAGGCAACAAGGTGTTCGACGCGCTGATCCGGGAAGGTGAAGCGATACAGAGGAAAACCCGCAAAGTGACCGAGGACAAGGTGACCGAAATGGCTGCGAAGGCAACTGGTACGTGGGACAAGCTGGAACAGGTTTTCGAGAACCGCGTGGCCCGCGCGCTGAACAGCCTCGGCGTGCCGACCAAGGATGACGTCGCCCAGCTCGCCAAGCGCGTTGCCGAGCTCAAGGCCGAGGTCGAGAAGCTCAACCGCGGCGCGGCCAAGGCCGCCAAGCCGGCGGCGGCAAAGCCCGCCGTGCGTCGTGCCAAGACCGCGCCGAAGGCGGCCCCAAAGGCTGCTGCCTGACGCCGGATCGTATCGGCATGGGCCGGATGGCTGTCGTGGGGAGGTCTGAATGAGTCAGCCGAACCGGCAGCCGAAAATGGGCCTTGCGCTTGCGGGCGGCGGGCCGCTGGGTGCGGTCTACGAGATCGGTGCGTTGATGGCGCTGTCCGAGGCGCTGGACGGCTTCGATTTCAACGATCTCGATGCCTATGTCGGCGTCAGCGCCGGCAGCTTCATCGCCGCTGGTCTGGCCAACGGCCTCAGTCCGGACTACATGTACCGGATGTTCATAGACAGCGAATCGGCCGAGGTTCCGTTCGATCCCGGGATGTTGCTCAAGCCCGCTTTTGGCGAATACGCGCGGCGCGTGGCGGCGCTGCCGACCTTGGCGCTGGATGCATTGCGGGATTACCTGCGCAGTCCGCTGCGGCATGATTTCCTTGCATCATTCCAGCGCCTGTCGCAGGCGATCCCGACCGGCATCTTCGACAACGCCGGCATCGACGATTTCCTGGTCCGGTTGTTTTCCCTGCCCGGACTCACCAACGACTTCCGCAAGCTGCGCAAGCGCCTGTTTCTGATCGCCACCGACCTCGACTCCGGCACCTCGGTGACCTTCGGCGCCGCCGGCCGTGAGCACGTGCCCATCGCCACCGCGGTGCGCGCCAGTGCCGCGCTGCCGGGCCTGTTTCCGCCGGTCGGGATCGACGGCCACTGGTTCGTCGATGGGGCGCTGAAGAAGACCCTGCATGCTTCCGTGGCGCTCAGGGAAGGCGCGCGGCTGGTGCTGTGCATCAATCCGCTGGTGCCCTTCGATGCGAAGCACGCTTCGCACGAGCGCCATATCCGGCAGCGCCACCTGGTCGATGGCGGGCTGCCGGTGGTGCTGGCGCAGACCTTTCGCGCCATCATCCATTCGCGCATGAAAACCGGTCTGGAGAAATACGACATCGAGTACAAGGATGCCGATGTGATCCTGTTCGAACCCAGCCGCGACGACGCCGACATGTTCTTCACCAACATGTTCAGCTATGCCGACCGCAAGCGGCTTTCCGAGCAGGCCTACCGGAACACGCGCGAGGAACTGCTGCGGCGCCATGACGAACTGGCGCCGAAGCTGGCGCGGCATGGCGTCTCGATCAATCGCGCCATCCTGGCCGACCCGCACCGTTCGCTGGCGCGGCGCATGGGTCGCCTGAAGCGGCGCCGCGCCGGGCACATGGGGCTGACCGCGCTGCGCCTGTCCGATACGCTCGACGAGCTGGCGCGGGCGGTCAGGCGCATGCAGTCCGTGGCGTGAGCCTGGCCGCATGGCTGCCGCCGCCGCGCTTTCTGCTATTCTGGCCGGATTGGTCGGGACTGATGATTGATGGAAAGAAAGCCCAAGCGCCGCACGCGCGAGCGCATCCTCGAAACCTCGCTGGCGCTGTTCAACGAATTCGGCGAGCCGAACGTCACCACGCAGCTGATTTCCGACGAGATGGGCATCAGCCCGGGCAATCTCTATTACCACTTCCACAGCAAGGACGAGATCATCGAGTCCCTGTTCGCCGATTTCGAACGCGAGATCGAGGACACGCTTTCGGCGCCCGCGCGCCGGGCGCCCAATGTCGAGGACATCTGGCTGTTCCTGCACCTGATCTTCGAGGCGATCTGGAAGTTCCGCTTCCTCTACCGCGACGTCAACGAACTGCTGTCGCGCAACCGCCTGATCGAGACCCACTTCAAGCGCATCGTGGCGCGCAAGGTTGGCACCGCGACCACGATCTGCAAGGGGCTGGTGGCGACCGGCGACATGAAGGCGACGCCGGCCGAAATCCAGGCTCTGGCGACCAACATGACGGTGGTCGCCACCTACTGGCTGTCCTTCGAATTCGTCAGCGACCCGCGCAAGGCGATCGGCAACGACAGCCTGGCGCGCGGCGCCTTCCAGGTCATGGCGCTGGCCGCGCCCTACCTGACCGGCCGCTCGCGCAAGCTGTTCGAGGAAGTCTCGAAACATTACCTGACTGCTTGAGGACATGATGAAGCCAAGCACCGCGAAGTCCGCCTGGAAACAGTTTCCGCACGCGGACAAGGCCTTCGTTTACGCGGGCGCCGCCCTGAAGAAAAGCTGGGAGCGCCTGCATCGCGGCGACCGGGAAACCTTTCCCGCCGACGCCGCCATTCAGGAGGCATGGCGCCTCTATCATCAGGGCAGGTTCCACGCCGCCTGCGAGGCGGGCCTGGCGGCCGGCCTCGATGGCTACAACGTCGCCAACAAGGCGGCGATGATCCACGCCACCTATCTCGAAGCGGACGGGCAGCGCAAGCTCGAACTGTTTCAGCTCATTGCCGCGCGCTGCGAGGAGCTGCAACAGGCGCAGCCGGAGAACGCCAACGCCCATTACTTCCAGGCCTATGCGCTGGGCCGCTACAGTCAGGGCGTCTCCGTGCTCAAGGCCCTGACGGGCGGCCTGGGAGGCAAGATCAAAGCGGGGCTGGAAGCGGCCCTGAAGCTCCAGCCGAAGCACGCCGAGGCGCACGTCGCCCTGGGGACCTTCAACGCGGAAGTGGTGGACAAGATGGGCGCCATGGTGGGCAAGCTGACCTTCGGCGCGACCAGGGATCTGGCGCTGAGCCATTTCGAGACGGCACTCAAGATCATGCCCGATTCGGCCATCGCCCG
This sequence comes from Sulfuritalea sp., assembly GCA_030247575.1. Classification (GTDB taxonomy): domain Bacteria; phylum Pseudomonadota; class Gammaproteobacteria; order Burkholderiales; family Rhodocyclaceae; genus Sulfuritalea. Next base: position 192,533 of record JAOTRV010000005.1, on the reverse strand, counting down.
CATCGAATATGCCAACGCGCTGGTGCTGCTGTTCGGTGACGGGAAAATGGAGCAGGCGGTGAAGCTCTACGAAAAGGCCGCCGCCGCGACGCCGGTCGAGGCTATGGAACGCCTCGACGTCGAATTGGCGAAGGCGGAACTCGAAAAATAGGCGGGCTGGTTCAGGCCGTCTTGCGCGCGCGCTTCGGCGCCCTGCCGCGAAAAGTCGGCGCTGGCGAAACGGCGATGCTGGCGGCCCCGCCGGTACCGGCACTGGCGCTTCGCGGCTTGCGTGCCGCGGCGGGCTTCCGCTTTGGCCGTGCGGCGGCTGCCCCGGCCGGCGGAGTTTGCTTGCCGAACAACTGCTGTTCCACCTGCACCGGGTCGAATGGTTGCTCCCAGTCCAGCAGCAGCAGGGCCAGCAGCATCTTTTCGAATTCGGCGGCGAACAGCGGCGCGATGGTCTCGGGGTCGGGCACGAAATGGCGATCGGTGATCAAGCCGAACTGGACATTGTCGTTGTAGCTGAGGATCGAGACGCCGATGCCGATGTCGCCCGACTGCGGCACCCAGAACATGGTCTGTTCGAGCCGGGCGCCGGCCAGATAGAGCGGTTGCCGCGGGCCGGGCACATTGGTCATCACCGTGCTGGCCTTGGCCGCGAGCATGTCGAGAAACTGCTGTTGCACAAGCTTCGGCGCGACGCCGACCGCAGCCAGGATACCCAGGGTCAGCGGCGGCTGGTAGGAGCCCTTGAGTTCATTCATACGTTCGCGCACCAGGAACAGGCGGGCGAAGGGATTGTCTTCGTGCAGCGGCAGCGACAGGGTGCCGAGACCGAAGCGGTTACCCAGCGTGCCCTCGTCGCGCGCGGAGCGCAGGTTCACCGGAATCATGGCCCGGACCTCGACGTCGCGCACGGTCTCGCCCTTTTGCAGGAAATAGGCGCGGAAGGCACCGGCGACGGACGACAGCAGCACGTCATTGACCGAGCAGCCGAGCGTCTTGCCCAGCGCCTTGACTTCGCCCAGCGGGATCAGTTCAGACCACGCGACGCGCTTCACGGTGCCGGTCTTGCCCTTGAGGCTGGTACGGGAGTCGGGCGGCATCGCCAGCAGCTTGGCGAGCTCGGTGAGCAGGCCGATGCCATGACGGCCGTAAGTCGACATGCGGTCCGGGTCCGACGCCAGGTCCATGGCCTTGCCGCCGAGCTCGGTGCCGGTGTGAACCACTGACGCCATCACCTCGGCCAGGGTTTCGAACAGGCCGGCAGGAACATGGCTGCCTTCCGTGTCATCGACATCGATGGCCACGTGCTCCTGCGGCGGGGCGTTCGGAGTCAGGTCGGTCAGCGAAAGGATCACGCCCACCAGGGCGATGCCGTCTGCGATGCTGTGATGGATGCGCACCACTATGGCCGATCCGCCGTCGTAATCCTCGATCAGGTCGAAGCGCCACAGCGGCTTGCCCGGATTGAGCGGTTGTACCGCCAGCTCACTCGCCAGCGCCTGCAGTTCCTTCTTGCCGGCGCCGGCGGGAAGGGCGCGGCGGCGCAGATGGGCGTCGATGTCGAAGTCGGGGTCGTCCTGCCAGAAGGCGCCCGCAACTTCCTGCACCGCGCATTGGCGGAAACGGCGGTAGCGTCCTACCAGGCGCGCTTCGATTGTGTCTCGCAGCCTGTCGAAGTCCATCCGCTGACTGAAGATCAGAACCCCGACGATCATCATCAGATTGGTCGGGCGGTCCATCCGCAGCCAGGCGGTATCGACCGCCGACATCCGTTCACGTTGGGACATTGCGCGCTTCCTCCAAGTTGGCGGCATATAATAGTCCAAGCCAAATCCCGATGATGACTCTTTGTTGCTACGAAAGACGACATGAGCAAACTCAAGACCCAGTTCGAAGCCGCAGTGGCCGCCTCCAAGCAACTCCCGGAGCGTCCCTCCAACGACCAGCTGTTGCAGATTTATGCCCTCTACAAGCAGGCCACCGCCGGCGACGTCGAAGGCAAGCGGCCAGGTTTCACCGACATGGTCGGGCGCGCCAAGTACGACGCGTGGGCCGCGGTCAAGGGCACCGCGAGCGATGACGCGATGACCCGCTACGTCGAGCTGATCAAGTCGCTGCAAGGCTGATTCACATACCGTCCGGATCGATCGCCGCTTTCGCCGGAATCAGCGGAGGCGGCCGGTCGATCGCCGGGAGTCGACGCCGGCGGCACGGCGCCGGAATCCATCCGCTGTCCTCATGACCCGTTCGCGACCCGTTGCGTCCCCGGCGATGGTTCTCTTTTTGGTCCTCTTTTCGTGTTGACCGAAATCGTCGATCCCCGCACCTTCCTTCTGGTGGCGAACCTGCTGGGGATGTTCTGCGCGCTGGTGCTGTGGGTGCAGGCCAGGAGTTTCCCCGACGACATAAACGGCCTGGGCGACTGGGCGCTCGCGGTCGTCCTGATCGGCAGCGCATCCGGGCTCGCTTCGATGCGCGGCATCTTTGCCGATGTGTTTTCCATCGTCGTCGCCAGCACCGCGCTGCTGTTGGGGCAGTATCTGCTCATTGTCGGCCTGCAGCGCTACGCGGGGCAGGAGCCCCGGTGGCGCCCCGCGCTCGACGGCATCGGCGCGGTGGTGATCCTGATCGTCTGGCTGACCTACGGCAGTCACAGCTATCAGGGCCGCATCTTCATCATGTCGCTGGCGCACATGGGCCTGTTTTCCATCGGTGCCGTGCTCGCGTGGCGCGCCAAGCCGACGGGTATCGGCAGCCGGTTCCTCACCGCATTTTTTGTGCTGGGGGTCCTGGTGGCGGTCTGGCGCCTGACGACGCTGACGGTCGCGGTCGATCAATCCGACGAGATCTTCGATCGCAACCTGATCCAGCAGGTGTATCTGGGCATGTTCTCGCTCGGGGTGTTGGGGCTGTCGGTCGGCTTCATCCTGCTGACCAACGAGCGCCTGCGGGCCGAGCTGGAATTCATGGCGACGCGCGACCCGATGACCGGCGCGCTCAATCGCCGCGCGTTTTTCGCCCAGGCGGAAGTGGAATGGGCGCGCAGCATGCGCGCGCGCCGGCCGCTGGCGACTATTGCGTCCGACATCGATTTCTTCAAGAAGGTGAACGACACGTACGGCCACCACGTCGGCGACCTGGTGATCAAGGACTTCACCAGTCGCGCGGCGCAGATGCTGCGCCTGCCGGATGTCCTTGCCCGCTTCGGTGGCGAGGAATTCGTGATTCTGCTGCCCGATACCGGCCTCGCCGAAGCCAGGAAAGTCGCGGAGCGCATCCGCGGCGAAATCGAGATTCATCGCAACAAGGAATTGCCCGCCTATACGGTGAGCATCGGCCTGTCGGTGGCGCAGGGCGAGGCCGGACAGGCCGCCGATATCGAGGCATTGATCGCCGAGGCGGATGCGGCGCTGTACCGGGCGAAGCAGGGCGGCCGGAATCGCGTCGAGGCATGACCGGCGCGGGACCGGCTAGCCCTGTGTTTCGCCAGCCTGATCCGGAGCCGTGTCGAGGGTTCCGAGCACGTTGCGCAGCAGTTCCAGATAGATGCCCAGAAGCGGCGCCGTGGCTGTCTCCGTCCTGCATTCGCAGGGCCGGATTCTCGCGTAGATGGCGGACGGGTCGGCCCGGTAGTACAGCGCCTCACGAAATGCATTGAGCGCCGCCAGCGCGGGTCCCTGACTGCCCGTGGTCGTTGCGAGGTTTTCCGGACCGATCGTCGATACAAAGGGAACGGTAACGCGCGCACGAACCTTCCCCTGACGGACAAGCTCCTGCAGATGGACATCGAAGCTTCGATTCAGCGTCCACTGGCCATCGGTCAGGGCCAAGAGCTTCTCCATGCCGCGGTGATTGACGAGGTAGGACGTGGTGCCGGTGAAGGGCAGGTCCTTCAGGTCGGCGAGGACGACGCCCTTGCCTCGGGCAAAGGCTTGCATCCAGTTCATCAGTTGAGTGAATTGAACCGGGGAAGGCGGCGGATGAAAATAGACATCCGTAAATAGCAGATCCCATCCGTCCTCGTCGAGGTTCGGCTTTTCCAGCATCTGCACCAGCAGGGGGCTGAGGATCGCGTCGTCCTCCAGCACGTGCAGATGACGGCCGGCCCGGATTCCCTGCATCCAGACTGCCTGATGGCTCAACCAGCATCCCAGGTGCCCGTCGGTCAAGGTGGTCTGCGATCGCTGCGGCGTGCCCGCGCCTCGAATGGCCTCGAATCGTCGATATGTTCCCGCGATGCGGAGCGCGGCCAACTGCTGCCGCATCCTGGCGTCGCGGTCGACGCTGGTGTCCAGGTTGATGTAATAGCCGTCGAATTGCACAGGAATCCCCGACAATTATTCGGTGGCTCGTTCGAGCCGTTTTCGCCTGCGAAGCATACCTTGCGCAAATGAGCCGGGGTGAGCCGGCGCGGCATTCGGGCTGCGCCCGGTCATTGTCGTGCCTTCGCCGCGAAATCGAAGCTGCCGTCGGCAAATGCCTCGGGGTCGAGCGGCGCGGCGCCCGGCGACCAGGTCGCGAGGTAGGCGCGCAGCTTCCCGGCCGACCCCGGCTCGCGTTCGAGGCTCACTGCCGGCACTCCGAAGGCTTCGGCGACGAGGCGGCCGTGCAGGCTGGTGCCGACATAGCCGCTGCTGCCGGCGATCAGGGCGCAGATGTCCCATACGTCGAGCGATTCGACGATCTGCGGCGGACGCTCGGTGCGCATGGCGAGGCGATGGTAGGGTTCGAGCGCGTCGTGCCACGGCGCGGCGCCGGCGCGGAACAGCGCCACGGGCAGGCCGAGGCGGTCGAGGCCGCGGGCGAATGCCGCCAGCGTCGCGTCGTCGCCGCACTCGGCGGCGAACTGGACGGCGAGATAGGGATCGCGGCGCCGGACTCCGGTCAGGATGCGCGTGCCGAACAGCCCGGCGATCCGCGTCACCGGATCGGGAACCAGCGCGGCGTCGATGCCGGCGGCGGCGAGCAGCGCCAGCGTCGTGCGGTCCCGCACGCTGACGCCGCGGGCTTCGCGCAGGGCGGCGAACACTTCGTTGCGGAAGGCCTCGTCGCGTTCGCCGAGTTCGACACCGCCGACCGCCCGGAACTCGACCTCCGAGCCGGGTGGCAGGTCGTGCCTGGCCACCACGTAGGGCGCCTGCCGCCGCCAGCGCGGGCCCGCTTCATCCAGCATGCAGGCGGCCTGCGCCGCGTCGCAGTCGAGCAGTTCGCCGCCGACGTGGATCAGCGTCAGGGGCGTCGTGAAGGCGTCGAGCGAGGCGACCCGCTGGCCGCCGCACGGCGTCAGGTCCCGCGTCGCGAGTCCGGCAAATGTCCCGCCACCGGTCTCTGCGGCGGCCACATGCCCGAGCAGGATGTCGCCGAGATTGTGGCGATCGAAGGCGCCGAAGAGTACCGGCGGCGGAATCACGTCGGACCGGCGCGGCAGAGGCGACTATGCGACCGGGCCGAAGTTCTCGTCGCAGAAGCGATTGATTTCGTGCTCGATGCGCGGTGCGAGCGCCATGAGCAGGAAGCCGAGCTTCACGTAGATCTCGACGTCCTTCTTGCCCACCTCGATGTGCCCGGCAACGCCCATGCGCTGGAAGCGCAGGATGTTGCCGTCCCATTCGTGGTCGAGGCCGAATTCCTCGCCCAGTTCCTCGGCGATGTGCTCAGCGCCCTTGCGGGCGCGCTTGAGGGTTACTCCATGCGGGCGGATGACACGTATTTCGCTCATGGCGGATTGATCCTCCCTTAAGCCTTCTCGTCGCGCAGCTGGCGGCGCAGGATCTTGCCGACGTTGGTCTTCGGCAATTCGTTGCGGAACGCGATCTGGCGCGGCACCTTGTATCCGGTCAGATTGGCGCGGCAATGTTCGAGCAGCGCCGCCTCGGTCAGTGCCGGGTCCTTCTTGATCACGTAAATCTTGACCGCTTCGCCGGTCTTCGGGTCCGGCACGCCCACCGCGGCGCATTCCAGCACGCCGGGATGCAGGGCCAGCACATCCTCGATCTCGTTCGGATAGACGTTGAAGCCGGAGACGAGAATCATGTCCTTCTTGCGGTCGACGATCTTGACGTAGCCGCTGCTGTCCATCATGGCCACGTCCCCCGTGCGCAAAAAGCCGTCGGCCATGATGACCCTGGCGGTTTCCTCGGGGCGGTTCCAGTAGCCCTTCATCACCTGCGGGCCGCGGATGCACAGCTCGCCGGCTTCGCCCAGCGGCAGGTCCCTGCCGGCATCGTCGCGAATGGCGACTTCGGTCGAGGATATCGGCAGGCCGATGGTGCCGTTGTATTCGAGGATGTCGACCGGATTCATGGTCGCCGCCGGCGAGGTTTCGGTCAGGCCGTAGGCTTCGACCAGGGTCGTGCCGGTGATTTGTTTCCAGCGCTCGGCCACGGCGCGCTGCACCGCCATGCCGCCGCCCAGCGTGAGATGAAGCCGGCTCAGGTCGAGCCTGGCGAATTCGGGGTCGTTGACCATGGCATTGAACAGCGTGTTCACGCCCGTGATGGTCGTGAACCGGTACTTGCCGATCTCCTTGATGAAGCCGGCAATGTCGCGCGGGTTGGTGATCAGCACATTGGTGGCGCCGATCTTGAAGAAGGTCAGGCAGTTCGCCGTCAGCGCGAAGATGTGATACAGGGGCAGCGCGGTGATGATGATCTCTTCCTCGCGCAGGAAGGGGGCGATCCAGGCGTGCGCCTGCTGCAGGTTGGCGATGATGTTGCGGTGGGTCAGCATCGCGCCCTTGGAGACGCCCGTGGTGCCGCCGGTGTATTGCAGGAAGGCGATATCGTCGTGGCCGACGTCGACCGCCTTCAGGGGAAAGAGGTGGCCCTTGATCAATGCGTCGCGCAGCTCGACGGCCTGCGGAATGTTCCACGCCGGCACCATCTTCCTGACGTGCTTGACCACCACATTGACGATCATGCGTTTCGGAAAATCCAGCATGTCGCCCAGTTGCGTGACCAGCACATGCTTGACCGGCGTGCGGGCAAGGACCTGTTCCAGCACATGGGCGAAGTTCTCGACGATGACGATCGCCTCGGCGCCGGAATCCTTGAGCTGATGCTCGAGTTCGCGCCCGGTGTACAGCGGGTTGCAGTTCACCACCGTGTAGCCGGCGCGCAGCGCCCCGTAGAGGCACACCGGGTATTGCAGCAGGTTGGGCATCATCAGGGCGATGCGGGCGCCCTTGGGCAGCTTGAGCACCGACTGGCAATAGGCGCCGAAGTCCGCGGACAACTGGTCGAGTTCCGCGTAGGTGATCGCCTTGTCCATGTTGATATAGGCCTTGCGCTGCCCATAGCGCTGCACGCTCCTGGCGAACAGGTCGCCGATGGAGCGGAACTCATCGACGTCGATCTCGGCGGGCACGCCGGCCGGGTAGTGCTTGAGCCAGACTTTTTCCAATGGATGCTCCTCGCGAATTTTTTGTATTGTAATCAGAATGGGAGTTGGCGCCGCGTGCCTGATCGGTCCGGCTGCCGCTCAGCAAAGCCACTGCCGCAGCTGCGCGTAGACCCCGGCGTCATCGAGCAGGTCGAGGTGGTGCAGGCCGTAGCCGAGCCACTGCCGCGACGCGGGTATGTCCAGGCACAGGCGCGGGTCGGCGTGCCGGCCGAGCGCGCTTTGCACCGGCACCAGCCCGTCGCCGGGCGGCGGCCGGCCCGATTCGCCCGGCGTTTTTGCGATCGAAGCCGCGATTGCGAAGCACTGCACGCCTGCCGGCAGCGGCACAGGAGTCCGCTTCCTGTTGCGCGCGAAGCGGTCGCCGTGCTGCCAGTCCTCGTCGAGGATGCAGCCGTGGCGCAGGTCGGTGATGCCGGCGCTGCGGATCTTGCCCAGGCGGGCCAGCGCAGCCGTGTAGGGGCTGAGTTCGAGGATCACATTCACCCAGTTGCCGCCGCGCTCGAGCGGTGCGCCGTGGTGGGGCGTACCGAGAAAAACCAGTTGCCGCAGACGCTGCAGCCAGGCCTGTCCGCCAAGCCGGGCGTAGTGGCAGGCGCTGTGCGCGACGAGGCCGCCCATGCTGTGGCCGACGATCACCAGCTCCTCGACGGGAACCGGCCAGGTCTGCACCAGCATCTCCATGATGTCGGCAAAGGCGCGGCCGTTGGTCGACACATGCCGGCCGCTGTTGTAGTGCAGATAGAGCGGCGTGAAGCCGGCCGCGGTCGCCAGGGCGGCGCCATGGTCGTGTCCGTTGCGCTGCCATTTCAGGTCGTTCATGCACAGCCCGTGCAGCAGCAGCAGAATCCTGCCGCCCGGCTGGGGAATCGACGCGGCAATATCCTGCCGGGTCAGCGCCAGCGGCTGCCCGTTGCGGCGCAACTGCATCGGAATCGCCAGCGGGTTCCCGCTCGCCGCGAGATGGTCGCCGATCACGCCGTTCAGTGCGGCGAGCAGGCCTTCGCGCGTCCCCGACGAGGTCGCCGGCTCCGCATCGAGCAGCGGCGTCAATTGGGCGAGCAGCGCGTCGATGCCGCCGCCGACCAGGCGCGTCACGCCTTGTATGCTGCGATAGACCAGCCCGGTGATGCCCTTTGTCGGCTCCTGCGTGTGCTTGCCGAGCGGCCCTGGAGTGCGCAGGATGTTATGGTGCATGGTCTCGACCAGGCGCGTCAGACCGATCGTGGCGTCGATCGCGAGGCGGCTGACGCCGCGAATGTCGGCAGGACGGACGGGGGATCTTCGGGTCATGGGAGTAAGGGCCGTCGGCGCGGGCGCGGGTTGGCGACCGCCCGTCGTTGGATTGCGGTGTCTGTCACCGGCCGATTATCCCATGCGCTCGCAGTTGCCTCCGCTGCTGCAATTTGCCGTTGTCCTTCTGGCGCGTTTATCGGCGTGCGCCGATATCGTCGTCACCGACGCCGGCGGCAAGGGCGCTGCCCAGGGTCGGCGACCATGCCAACCGCGATCTCGAAGGCATCGTCGTCCTAAAGCCCGATCTGGTCATGGGCTGGCAGAGCGGCAACGCTCCGGCCGCGGTGGCCCGCTTGCGGGCGATGGACCTGCAGGTGCACCTGTCCGAGCCGGGCCGCATCGAAGACATCGCCGGCGAAATGGAACGCATCGGCCGGCTGGCCGGCACCGAAGCGGCAGCCAACGCGGCGGCCGCCGCATTTCGCCGGCGCTGCACCGGACTGGCGGCGCGCAAGAGCCGGCGGCCGCCCGTCAAGGTGTTCTACCAGATATGGAAGCAGCCCCTGATGACCATCAACAGCAAGCAGATCATCAGCGACGCGATCCGGCTTTGCGGCGGGCGCAATGTGTGCGCGCAACTGCAGGGCCTGGCGCCGACCGTCAGCGTCGAAGCGGTGCGCGCCAAGCGCGGCAGGCAAGCGATGCCGCTCGAATCGACCGGGCCCGGCGGCGTCCGAGGGAAGGAACGGAAATGAACGCGCGGCAAGCCGTGTGCCGGAATCGAAGAGTAGACGCCGGTGACACGGCGAGGGGATAGCGGTTTCGGTTCCGCCGCCGGCTGCCGCGTTCGGCAGCGATGCAGCCGGCGGCGCTTCAGCCGTCGCGTTTCGGGCCGCGTCCGCGGAATGCCATCGCCATCTCGAAGGCGGCGCGGGTGAAGCTCAGCACCGCGGCGAATTCCCGGTCGGTCAACGTGCGCGCCTCGTCGTCGGCGCGGTAGATGTTGGCGAACTCGCGTTCGCGCGCCGACTGGATCAGCAGCTTGCCGACGCCCAGCCCTTCGAGGCTGCGCCACAGATCCGGGTTGGAACTGCGGGTGAACTTCATGACGAAGCCGATCGGGTCGTTGCGGCCCAGCACGGCGGCCAGGCGCAGGACGATTTCGAAGGGCACCGCGATGCGGCCCTTTTCCCAGGCTTCGATCAGCGACGGGTCCCTGAGGTTGATCGCCGTGCCGACTTCGGTGATGGTCAGGCCGGCGGCCTTGCGCATGCGGCGCAGCGCGGCGCCGGTCTTGGCCCAGACGTCGGGTTCGGACAGACCCGGCAGCACGGCCTTGAGCACGTCGGCCGCCGCTTCCATCGGCTTGCCGCGGCCGAGCGCGCGGGCGATCTGGGTGGCGGTCTGCAGGGTCGCCGTGGCGCCGACCGTGGCGGCGCCCATGTCGAGCACCTTGCCGGCCATGCTGCGCATCTGGTCGACGAGGCCGGACTCGGCCTGTCCGGGTCTTGCCGGCTTCGGCGCCGGCCTGGCCGGCGCCCGCTTCTTCAGCGGCGTCTTGCGTTTGGGAGCGCTCGCGGCGACCATGGCATCTCCATTCAGTGCAAGGCGTGAGTGATTATTTGCCCTGTATGCGCTGGCGGGATTCGTGGCGTTCCTGCGCTTCGATGGAATACACCGTGGTCGGGCGCGCCAGCAGCCGGCGCAGGCCGATCGGCTCGCCGGTTTCCTCGCAGAAGCCGAACTTTCCGCTGTCGATTCGCGCCAGGGCGGCTTCGACCCGCGGCAGCATCTTGCGCTCGCGATCGCGGATGCGCAGTTCGATGGAGTTCTCCTCTTCGATGGTGGCGCGGTCGTTGGGGTCGGCTTCCGCCTCGCCATCGCGCAGATGATCGATGGTCATGTTGGCGTTGTCGAGCAGGTCCTGGCGCTGCTTGCGCAGCAGATCGCGAAAGAACCCGAGTTGCTGCGCGTTCATGTAGGCACTGCCGGGCATCGCCAGCAGGTCTTTCTCGCTTAGGGTTGCATGCTTGGTAGCCATCGCTGTTTTCCTGGGTTTCTGTTCGGCAACGGGGGGCGGTATTTGCCTGCCTCGACTACATCGTTCGTGATCGGGCCGGAGCTGCATCTGGTTGCTGTCGGCGAACCGATACCCGCTACTCTATCGAAAGACGGGGCGGACGTCAGCGGAATATGATCCCTGCCGCGGCGACGGTCGCGGCGGCAGCCATTCCGCAGGCGCGGCCGATCGTTCCAATTCCCGGCCTGGACTCCGCTTACGGGATTTCGAGGTCGACGCGCACCACGCTCTCATACTCGAACCTGAGTGCCATCCACTGCGCCGCGGGCATTGCTCGCGCTTGGCCGACGATTATCTTCATCACCCCGGCGTGGGTTACGAGTGCGGCGCGCTGCAGGCCTTCGCTTTGCATTTGTGCCAGAAACCCATTTACCCGGTCCCGCAATTGGGCGACGGATTCGCCCTCTGGCGGCGCATAGCCCAGCGGATCGGCAGCCCAGCCATCCAGCGCTTCGATCTGGATTCGGGCCCAGGGGCTCATCTCCCAGGTGCCGAAATTCATCTCCCGCAGCCGTGAATCGCTGCGTGGGGCGGAGTGCAGGGCATCCGCCAGTTGCCTGCAGCGCTGCAGCGGGCTGGTGTAGACGGGAAGATGCGGCGGCAGCTGCGTTCTGATGCGGGCCGCAGCGGCCGCAACGTCCTCCGCCAATTCCAGGTCGGTGCGGCCGTAGCAGATGCCGGCGGCGACTTGCGGCGTCGGGTGGCGGATCAGGTAAAGCTGCACAGCAGCCCCAGGTAGAAGGCCAGCTCGCACACCTGCTGCACGGCGCCGAGGCAGTCGCCGGTATAGCCGCCGATGCGGCGCACGAAATAGCGCGCGGCGAGCAGCGTCGTCAACACCACGGCGGCCAGCGCCACCAGTGCATCAATGGGCGGCAGCAGCAGGCAGGGCGCGAGGCCGATCGTCGCGGCGATGGCCAGTTCGCCGCCCGCCATGCGCTGCGCCAGCGGCTTCGACTTCGAGCTGTCGTCGTCGCGCGCATACTCAAGGAAAAAGATCAGCAGCGTCGACGCCAGGCGCGACACCGCGTGTCCCGCAATCAGCGCGATGGCAAGGAAAGGCGGCGCGAAGGCCGCGTCGAGTTCGACCAGCGTGTTCCACTTCGCCAGCAGCATCAGGCCGATGCCGATCGTGGCGTAGCTGCCGACGCGCGAATCCTTCATGATCGCCAGCACCTGCGCCTTGTCCCAGCCGCCGCCGAAGCCGTCGCAGGAATCGGCGAAGCCGTCCTCGTGGAAGGCGCCGGTGGCGAGGATCGTCGCTGCCATGCCGAGCAGCACCGCCACGCCGATCGGCAGCGCCAGCGCCGTCAGCTCCGTCACGCCGGCGCCGATCGCGCCGATGAGGATGCCGATCAGCGGAAAGTAGCGCGCCGCGTGGTCGAGCTGGTCCTGCGTGTGGCCGACCCAGCGCGGCACCGGCAGGCGCGTGAAGAAGCGCAGCGCGGCGAAGAAATATTCCAGCTCACGCTTCATCCGGTCTGCTCGCTGACGCCGGCCGATTCGAAACTCGCCATTTCCTTCATGAAGGCGCAGGCGGATTTCAAGAGCGGCAGCGCGAGCGCCGCGCCGGTGCCTTCGCCCAGGCGCAGGCCGAGGTCGAGCAGCGGCCGGCCCTTGAGCCAGTCGAGCTGGCGGCGGTGGCCGGCTTCGTTCGAGCAGTGCGCATACACGCAGTAATCGAGGATCGCCGGCGAGACCTGCGCCGCCACCAGCAGCGCGCTGGTGACGATGAAGCCGTCGATCAGCAGCGTCATGCGCGCCTCGGCGGCGGCCAGCATCGCGCCGGCCAGCATCGCAATTTCAAACCCGCCGAAGCGGGCCAGCACGCGCAGCGCGTCTTCGCCCGACGCGGCACGCGGCGCGGGCTGTTCCGTCCAGGCGGCCAGGGCCTGCGCCAGCAGCGCGCGCTTGCGTTCCAGCCCGGCATCGTCGAGCCCGGTGCCGCGCCCGACGCAGTCCGCCAGCGGCAGGCCGGTGATGCAGTGGGTGAGCAGCGAGGCCGAGGCCGTGTTGCCGATGCCCATTTCGCCAAAGCCGAGCACGTTGCAGCCGGCGGCGGCGAATTCGCGCGCCAGCGTCGCGCCATTGGCCATCGCCGTGGCGCATTCGGCTTCGCTCATCGCCGCGCCGTCGAGATAGTTTGCCGTACCGCCAGCGCCTACTTTTGCATCAACGAGGTTATCGCGTGCGCCGAACTCGTGCGCCACGCCGGCGTCGGCCACCACCAGCGTCATGCCGGCCTGCTTCGCCAGCACGTTGATCGCCGCGCCGCCGGCGAGGAAGTTCTCCACCATCTGCCAGGTGACTTCCTGCGGAAAGGCCGAAACGCCGGCCTTCGCCGCGCCGTGGTCGCCGGCGCAAACCAGCACGTGCGGATTGGCGATGCGCGGCGCCAGGCTTTGCTGGATCAGGCCGAGCTGCAGGGCGAGAGTTTCGAGGCGGCCGAGCGCGCCCAGCGGTTTGGTTTTCTGGTCGATCTTGCGCTGCAAGTCGACAGCCATGCCGCGGTCCAGCGGGAAAATTTCAAAGCAGGGAACTGTTGCGGGGGAATGCATCCGATTCATCCTCTTTCACAAGCGGCACGGCCTTGTTCCGCGCGTCCAAACGCGAAACAAAGCCCACGCCACGGGCTTGTAGAAAATCATCGGTCGGTCTTCTGGCTTCCGGATCGTCCTTCGCCTGCGCCTTCCCGGGCATTGACTCAAATGCGCCCAGTGGCTTCGTGCAAGCGTTGTCCCCGGTTACAGCGGCGGGCCCGCCACGGAATTGGGTTGCCCCGCACCGTGTTCCCTGGAGGCCGTGTTGCCGAATGCGCCTCCACCGAATCGGGGCGAATTATGCGGTCTCGCGGGCGAGTCTGCAATCATCCGTCGCCGATTCGTCGGCTCAGCCGACGAATCGGCGCTCGTTGCGCATCATATCGCGCAATGATAGGATGCGTCGATAGAATTGCCGGAATACGCACTGGAACTCCTGGTGGCCTGCGATGGCAACGAGCAGGGCGTGGCCTTCGAAATTGTGGACGATCAGGAGGATTGAACATGGGACTCAGGATTCAGTCGATGAAACAACTCAAGGCGGACATGCTGGCCGTCGCCAAGGGCAAACGCCAGGCTCCCGCCGATGCCGCGCAGATGTCATTCGATTCCGTCGACGCGGTAATGCGTCTGCTGACCCCGGACAACCGGCAACTGCTCGCCGTGATCGAGAACAGCAAGCCGGCATCGGTTGCCGACCTAGCGCGACTGGTCGGCCGCGCCGAATCGAACGTCAGCCGCACCCTGGGCCGGCTGGTCGCCGGCGGCTTCGTGCGACTGAAACCCGGCACCGGCAAAGCCAAGGTGCCGGAAGTCGCGATCCACCGGCTGACGGTGAATATCGACGTCTGCCGTTTCGATGACCGGGTGGCGGTGGCCTGAGCGGCGACCCCCCATGATCGAGCTCATTCTCGGCGGCGCCCGTTCGGGCAAGAGCGCACTCGCGGAACAGCGCGCGGCCGAATCCGGCCTCGCCGTCACCTATATCGCCACGGCGCAGGCCGGCGACGCGGAAATGGCGCGGCGCATAGCCCACCACCAGGCGCGCCGCGCGGCACACTGGGAATTGGTCGAAGAGCCGCTGCATCTCGCTGCAGCGCTGGTCGACCATGCCGCAGTCGGCCGCTGCCTTCTGGTCGAATGCCTGACCCTGTGGCTGACCAACCTGCTTTGTGCCGGCAACGCCGCGCGCCAGGCCGACGCCGGCGAAGACGTGAATTGCCCGCTGCTGGCTTTCGAAACCTCCGCGCTGCTTGATTGCCTGCCGCAGCTTCCCGGGCGCGTGATTCTGGTCAGCAATGAAGTCGGCCTCGGCATCGTGCCGCTGGGCGCCGCGACGCGCCTGTATGTCGACGATGCCGGTCGTCTCAATCAGTCCATCGCCCGCATCGCGCAGCGCGTCACCTTTGTCGTCGCGGGGCTGCCGCTGGAACTCAAGCTTCCCTCTGCCTGAGCGGCGTCACGGCCGGCCAACCAGGTGTCCGAGTGCTTTCCAGTCCAGTGCCGCCTCGGTGGCGTCGGCCAGGCGCTCGATGTCGGCTTCGCGGCGCGCTTCGAAGTCAACCGCCCGCGGCGCGGCGAGTCCGGCCCAGGTGAGCAGGGCAGCGAGTGCGTCCGGGGCATCGAACAAGCCGTGGCAGTAACTGCCGAGAATGGTGTTGTCGACGCTGATGGCTCCATCCGGACGTCCGCCGAGCATCGCGGCCGGATGCGCCAGTGCCGCACCGCGCGTCACCCCCATGTGGATCTCGTAGCCGCGGACCTCGGGCGCACCGGGCAGGGACAAGGCCCCTGTCACGTTGCGCAACTGCTTTTCCGGTTCCAGCTCGGTTTCGCAATCGAGCAGGCCGAGGCCGGCAATGCTTCCGGGATCGCCTTCAAGGCCGCGCGGATCGTGCAATGCGCGCCCCAGCATCTGGAAGCCGCCGCAAATGCCGATCAGCTTGCCGCCGTAGCGCAAGTGGCGCCGCAGCGTGGCATCGAAACCCTGTTCGCGCAGCCAGGCGAGATCGGCTTGCACCGCCTTCGAGCCCGGGAGGATCACGAGGTCGCAGGCAGGCAGCGCATCGCCGGGTCCGAGCCAGCGGAAATCGACCTCCGGGTGCAGGCGCAGCGGATCGAGGTCGTTGTGGTTGGAGCAGCGCGGGCAGGCGATCGCCACTGCCTTCAGGCGCGCATCGGGTTTGGCTGCGGTGGATGTGGCGATCGCATCCTCGGCGTCGAGCATCAGGCCGTGCAGGTAGGGCAGCACGCCGAGTACCGGTTTGCCGGTGCGCGCCTCCAGCCAGTCCAATCCGGACTGCAGCAGGCCGATGTCGCCGCGAAATCGGTTGATGACGAAGCCTCTGACCCGCGCCTGTTCCACGGCCGAAAGCAGATCGAGTGTGCCGACGAGATGGGCGAAAACGCCGCCCCGGTCGATGTCGGCGACCAGAATCACGGGCACATCCGCCGCTTCGGCGAAGCCCATGTTGGCGATGTCGCGCTCGCGCAGGTTGATCTCGGCCGGGCTGCCGGCGCCTTCGATCAGGACGCAATCGAATTCATCCTTCAGCCGCTGCCAGCTCGTCATCACCGCGGCCATCGCCACGGTCTTGTAGGCGTGGTAGTCGCGGGCATCGAGGGTGTCGATGGCGCGGCCGTGGACGATGACCTGGGCGCGCCGGTCGGTGGTCGGCTTGAGCAGCACCGGATTGAAATCGACGCGCGGTGCGACGCCGGCGGCCAGCGCCTGCAACGCCTGGGCGCGACCGATCTCGCCGCCGTCGGCGGTGACCGCGGAATTGAGCGCCATGTTCTGCGGCTTGAACGGCGCAACCCTGACGCCGCGTCGGGCGAGGATGCGACACAGGGCGGCGACCAGCGTGGTCTTGCCGGCATCCGAGGTGCAGCCCTGCACCATCAGCGCGCGGGCGCTCACCGGTAGAATCCTGCTTCTTTCATCGTCCGATTATCTCATCGCGGCTTCCGCCCAATGCTGCTGTTTTGTCTTCCCCTCGGCCTTTTGCTGGATCGTCTGCTCGGTGAGCCGCGCCGCTGGCATCCACTGGTCGGCTTCGGAAAAGCGGCGGAGGCGCTCGAAGCGGCGTTGCGCCGGGGCGCGCCGGGACATGCACTGGGCAACCGGCTGCGCGGTGCGCTGGCCTGGTTGCTGCTGGTAATGCCGCTGCCGCTGACCTTCGCCGCGCTGTTGTCGGCGTTGCCGTGGCCGGCGGCATTGGCCGGACATGCCGTGCTGCTGTGGTTCGCGCTCGGCGGCCGCAGCCTTGAGGAGCACGCGTTGGCCGTGGCGCGGCCGCTGGCCTCAGGCGACCTGTCAGCGGCGCGGCAAAGCCTGTCCTGGGTGGTGTCGCGCGAGACCGCGGCGCTCGATGGCGATGCCATCGCCCGCGCTGCCGTCGAAACGACGCTGGAAAACGGCAACGATGCCGTTTTCGGCGCCCTGTTCTGGGCCGCCGTTTTCGGTGGCCCCGGTGCCGTGGCCTTTCGCTTTGCCAACACGCTGGACGCGATGTGGGGCCACAAGGATGCGCGTCGCATTCACTTCGGCTGGTGGTCGGCCCGCGCCGACGATCTGTTGGGCTTCGTCCCGGCGCGGCTGACGGCCGTGACCTATGCCCTGCTCGGTAGGAAACTGCAGGCTCTGCGCTGTTGGCGTGCGCAAGCGTCCACCTGGTCCAGTCCCAACGCCGGGCCCGTGATGGCGGCGGGCGCCGGCGCACTGGGCGTGAGTCTGGGGGGGGCTGCGGTCTATCACGGTCGCATCGAACGGCGCCCGGTGCTGGGTTGCGGCCCGGCGCCCGCGGCGGACGACATCGAGCGCGCACTGAGTCTGGTGCGGCGCGGCAGTTTGCTTTGGGCCGCATTGGCGCTTTGCGGCGCGGCCTTGATATTCCATGCTTGAGCACGGCGGCCGCCTGCGCGATGCAGCGCTGCACTGGAGGCTACCCTTGGCCGGATGGCTCGATCTGTCCACAGGGATCGCACCGTGGCCCTATCCCGTGAATGTATCGGCCGTTGCCTGGCAGCGGCTGCCCGAGGAGGAGGATGGCCTCGAAGCCGCTGCCGCGCGCTACTACGGCCACCCGGCGCCGCTTCCGTTACCCGGGTCGCAAGCGGCGATTCTGTGGCTGCCGCGCCTGTTCGCGCCCGGCATTGCCGTGCTGCCAGCGCCGACTTACGGCGAATACGCGCCGGCCTGGCGCGCCGCGGGTCACGAGGTACGCGAAATCGCCATTGCCGATATCGCCGACGCCGAAGCCGATGTGATAGTGCTGGTCAATCCAAACAACCCTACCGGCGCAGGTTTCGCGCCCGAGTTTCTGCGCGCGCTCGCCGAACGGCAGGCTGCTCGCGATAACTGGCTGGTCGTGGATGAAGCTTTCGCCGACGCCACGCCCGACATCGGCATCGCTGCGCTGGCCGGTACCGAACTGCCGAGACTTGCGGTGCTGCGTTCCATGGGGAAGTTCTTCGGCCTTGCTGGCGCCCGCGTCGGTTTCCTCTGCGCTGCCCCCGCTCTCCGGGCGAAAGTGCATGAGGCTCTGGGGCCGTGGGCCGTGGCGCATCCAAGCCGCGAGGCGGCCGGGCAGGCTCTTGCCGACACGTTCTGGCAGAGCGCCCAGCGGCTGCGCCTTGCGGCGGCCAGCCACCGTCTCGGCGAACTGCTGGCCCGGCATGGCTTGCCCAGCACCGATGGTGGCAGACTGTTCCGCTATGCGCCGACGCCAGCGGCAGCCGAACTGCACGACTTTCTTGCCCGGCGGGGTATCTTGGTACGCCTGTTTCGCCATCCGGATGCCTTGCGTCTCGGCCTGCCGGCCGCTGAAGCCGATTGGCGGCGGCTCGAAGCCGTCCTCGCCGAATGGAGTAGCCCTTGATCCGTCTCCTCGCCGCGCTGTGGTCCTTCGCCGTCCTGGCCCATGCCGAGATCGTCGTCACCGACGACAGCGGCGCCACCGTCCGTCTCGCCGCGCCGGCGACCCGCATCGTCAGCCTGGCGCCGCACATCACCGAGACCCTGTTCGCCGCCGGCGCCGGCGAGCGCATCGTCGGCACCGTCGACTACAGCGATTATCCGGAAGCGGCGAAAGCCATCCGTCGCGTCGGCGGCTACTCGAAGCTCGACCTGGAAGCGGTGGCGGGGCTCAAGCCCGATCTCGTCATTGCCTGGCAAAGCGGCAATGCCGGCACCCACCTCGACAAGCTCAAGAGCCTGGGCCTGCCGATCTACGTGACGCAGCCGGACCGGATGGAGGACATCGCGCGCAACATCGAGCACTACGGGCGCCTGGCCGGCAGCGGCGCGACCGCCGAGCTTGCGGCGCGCGGCTTCCGAACGCGGCTGGCGCAACTGCGGACGCGCTACGGCGATCGGCCGAAGGTGCGCGTCTTCTACCAGGTCTGGAAAAGCCCGCTGACCACCGTGAACGACAAGCAGATCATCAGCGACGCCATTCGTCTTTGCGGCGGCGAAAACGTTTTCGGCAAGCTTGTCGGTCTCGCCCCCAACGTCAGCGCCGAGGCCGTGCTGGCGGCCAATCCCGAAGCCATCGTCGCCAGCGGCATGGACGACGGACGCCCCGAATGGCTGGACGACTGGCGGCGCTGGACGCAAGTCACGGCGGTGGCGCGCGGCAACCTGTTCTTCATTCCGCCGTCGATCATCCAGCGCCACACGCCGCGCCTGCTCGACGGCACCGAGCGTTTGTGCGGGCAGCTGGAGGCGGCGCGGCAGAGGCGTTAGCCTGTCGGCGCCGTATCGCCGGCGCCGACTTTTCGCGGGCGGCCCGCGGCGCGAGCGGTTTCAGAACTCCATGCCGGGCATGGCGTGCACACCCGCCCTGAAGGCGTGCTTGACCATGGCCATCTCGGTCACGGTATCGGCGGCGGCGATCAGTTCGTCCGGCGCGGCGCGGCCGGTGACGATCACATGCTGCATCGGCGGGCGCGCGGCGAAGGCGGCCAGAACCTCGTCGAGCGGCAACCACTGGTACTTGAAGGCATAGGTCAGCTCGTCGAGGACGACGAGGCCGATGGCCGGATTGCGCAGGTAGCCCAGCGCGGTTTCCCAGGCGGCACGCGCGGCGGCGGCATCGCGTTCCGGGTCCTGGGTTTCCCAAGTGAAGCCCTCGCCCATGACATGCCAGCGGATGCCCGGCACGCGCCCGAGCACGGCTTCCTCGCCGGTGTCGGTGCGGCTCTTGACGAACTGCACCACGGCCACTTGCAGGCCATGGCCCAGCGCGCGCGCGGCGACGCCGAAGGCCGCGGAGGATTTGCCCTTGCCGTTGCCGGTGTTGACCAGCAGTACACCGCGTTGCGTCGCGGCGGCGGCGATCTTCCGGTCAACCACGTCCTTCTTGCGCCGCATGCGCGCGACGTGGCCTTCTTCCTTGCCGCGGATGTCCTTGTCCATTGTCACTCCGGGATGAAATAGTCGCTGCCGTCCGCGTCGATGCGGCGCAGTGGATAACCGTAGAGGCGCGACAGCGTCGGCGCGTGGAGCACCTCGGCGACCGGCCCGCACTGCGCGCTGCCGTCGCCGAACAGCAGCAGGGCGCGATCGGCGAAGCGGCGCGCGAGATTGACGTCGTGCATCACCATCACCATGCCCATGCCGTTGTCGCGGGCGCGGCTGGCGAGCAGCTCCAGCACGGCGATCTGGTGGTTGAGGTCGAGGTGGGAGAGCGGTTCGTCGAGCAGGGCCAGGCGAGGCGCCTGGGTCAGCAGCGTGGCCAGCGCGAGGCGCTGGCGTTCGCCGCCGGAGAGCGTATGCACGTCACGCTGTTCCAGTTCCGCGAGCCCCACCGCCGCCAGCGCCTGGCGCGCCGCGCGCGCGTCGGTCGCGCCTTCCCAGGCCCAGCGCTCCATCCACGGATGGCGGCCGATCAGGGCGGTTTCCAGCACGCTGGCGGGGAAGGCATCGATCTGCTGTTGCAGGAGCACGCCGCGCAGTTGCGCCAGTCGGCGTGGCGCCAGCGCCGACATTTCCTCGCCGCAAAGGCGGATGTCGCCGGCCAGCGGTTGGCGCAGGCCGGCCAGGGTGTGCAGCAGCGTGGTCTTGCCGGCGCCGTTACGGCCGAGTATCGCCAGGCGTTCGCCGGCATCGAGCCGCAGGTCGAGGCAGCTCACCAGGGTGCGCCCGCCGATGGCGGCGGCGAGGTCGCGGACTTCCAGCAAAACGCTCATTCGCGTCCTCCCTTGGGTTGACGCGAGAGCAGGTAGAGGAACACCGGGACGCCGAGCAGGGCCGTGAGCACGCCCACCGGCAGCTGTTGCGGCGCGACCACGGTGCGCGCCAGCGTGTCGGCGGCGACCAGCAGCGATCCGCCGGCCAGCGCCGCCGCCGGCAGCAGTACACGCTGGTCGTTGCCGATGGCCAGGCGCACCAGATGAGGCACGATCAGTCCGACGAAACCGACGCTGCCGGTGGTGGTCACGGCGACGGCGGTGAGCAGCGAGGCCAGCACATAGACCGCGCCGCGCAGGCCGCGCACGCTCACGCCGAGCGTGCGGGCGACCAGGTCGCCGCGCGCCAGCAGGTTCAGGTCTCGCGACAGCGGCAACGCTGCCGCGAGGCCGAGGGCAAGCACCAGCAGCGCCGGCCACGGCGAGCCGGCGTGGGAGAGGTCGCCCATCAGCCAGAACAGCATGTCGCGCAACTGGTGTTCCGCCGCCACCGAAATGATCAGGGCCACCGCCGCGCCGCAGCCGGCGGCGACGATCACGCCGGTAAGGAGCAGGCGGGTCTGGGTCCAGCTGCCGTCGCCGCGCGCCAGGCCGAACACCACCAGGATCGCGGCGAAGGCGCCAAAGAACGCGCCGCCGTGGATGAACAGCAGGGGCAGGCCGAAAAGCATGGCCGCGAGCGCGCCGACCGCCGCGCCGCCCGATATGCCGAGCACGTAGGGATCCGCCAGCGGATTGCGCAACAACACCTGCATCAGGGCGCCGGCCAGCGCCAGCAGGCCGCCGCAGGCGAAAGCGGCCAGCGCGCGCGGCAGGCGCAGGCCGGTGACCACCTCGCCGGCCATGCCCTGGCTTGTTCCGGCGAGGGCCGCCCAGACATCGCCCGGCGCCACCGCATAGGACCCCGCCATCAGCGCCCCGGCGATGCTGGCGAGCGCCAGCATCAGCAGTGCGGAGACAAGCAGCAGGGCGCGGCGGCGGGTGGGCATGGGCTCAGTACATCACGGGGCGCGTCGGGGAGCATGCCGGAATGATGGCCCGCCGTATCGCCAGCGCCGACTTTTATCGATCTTCAGGCTTGGGATCATGGCGCGGGTCAAATCCTGGCGCTGATCCCGGCGACGAAGCCGCGCGAGAAATTCACCGGGTAGATGCTGTTGTCGCCGGTCCACATCGCGTTCTTGCGATTGAATATGTTGTTGACGGTCACGAAATAATCCATCGAGTTCCGCTTGTGGCGCAAGCTCAGGTTGGTCGATTCGAACGCGGCCTGGCGCTGGGCGTTGTTGTTGTCAAAATCGCCGATCGCATAACTCTTGGCGCGCCAGGAATGGGTCAGCGTGGCGTCCGACCTGGCGTTTATCGCATAGGTTGCCGCGAGGTTCAAGGAATGTCGCGGCACGCCGGGCATTTCCTTGCCGGAATAGGCGCCGGCGGCGCTGTTTTCACGATCGATCACGGCCTTGGTCCATGCGTAATTGGCGTTGATCGACAGGTCGGCGGTGGCTTTCCAGTATTGATGGACTTCGATGCCCTGCTTGTGGGATTTGTCGATGTTGGTGTTGTTGAAGCCGATGGGATCGTAGTAAATCTCGTTGGTCAGGTTGGCGCGGAACAGGGCCAGCTTGAACCGGTTGTCCCGTCCGGCGTCGCGGTGAAGGCCGACGGTGAGCGTCTTCGCCCGGGCCGGGGCGATGAGCCCGTTGAAGGCGCCGCCGAAGTTGAAAAAGCGGTCGACATCGGGCGCCTGGAATGATGCGTTGACGTTGCCGAACACGGTGTATTTCTCGTTCAGGCGATGGTTGATTCCCGCGTCCCAGGCGCTCAGGCGATGGTTGCCGGTGGTTCTGGCGCCCGCCGTCGGCGTGTAGGAATAATCAACCTTCTCGTGACGCCCGCCAAGCGAGAACGTCGTGTTGCCGTGGCGATAGGCGCCCTGGAAATACTGTCCAGAATTGTCCTTGGCGGTGCGATTGGTGGTCTGCGTGCGCAATGCGTCGGCCTGTTGCCAGCCGACGGTGAGGGACAGCGATGGTCCGGTGTAGATCAGGGCCACGTCATTGCCTTCGGCGTCATAGCCGGCCTTGAAGCTGCCCCACCACGCGGTCGATGCGTTCTGCTGGTCCAGCCGATGATGGTCGGCGGTCAGCTTGAGGGAGTCGGAAATACGGTACTCCATTCCGGCGCGCCAGCGATCGACATCCGACACATAGTTGGTGTAGATGTTCGCGCCGCCGTTTTGCGCCGGATTGGCGTTGAACTGCGCCAGGGTCAGCGCATTGGCGTAGCGTGTGTCGACATGGGCCGAAGACAGGTCGAGGCGCAGCGTCAGGTCATGCGTCGGGGTCGCGGTGAGTCGGGCGCGCTCGGCGCGCAGGGAGGATGCGTCCTTTTTGCCGCTGCTGTCGGGCGCGCTGAAGCCGCCATGCCGGTCGTTGTCGGCGCTCACCGTGAGGCTGAGCGTGTCGCCGGACATGCCCGCGGTAGCCGATGCCGCCAGGGCGCCGTGGCTGCCGGTGCTGATCCCGAACGACACGCCGTCGTGGTGGCGGGTGGTGATGTTGATGGCGCCGGCCATGGCGCCATCGCCGTGCATGACCGAGCCGGTGCCCTTGACGATCTCGATCCGGTCGACGGCGGAAAGCGGGATCGCGCCGAGCAGTTGCGGTTGCAGGTCGATGTTGTTGAGGCGCTGTCCGTCGATGCTGACCACCACGTTCTGGTTGCCGGCTTCAAGGCCGTAGCCGCGCATTTCGATGGTGGGCGTGAAGCGATTACCGTAGTTCGGCATCACGGTCAGGCTGCTGTGCTGACCAAGAAAATCGAGCAGCGTTGTCGCACCCGAGTTTTCGATCATGCGTCGGCTATGCACTTCCGCGGCATGCGTTGCCTCGGTCTCTCGGTGGGAAACGCGCGTGGCGGTAACGACGACGGCTGCGTCATCGGGTTTTTCGGCGTGGACGGGAAGAATGGAAAAGGCGGCGGCCGCCATCGCGGCGGATTTCAACTTGACGTACATGGAAATACTCCCAAAGCCGGCAAGCGTCCCCGCAGCCGGTAGGTGGCAAATTGAATGCTTGGGAGGTATGGGTGACGGACGGGGCAGGTACAAATCCCCGACACGTCGCAACCCCGCAACGCATTCGCTGGTTTGTCCTTGGCCGGTCTCCGGGCTCGGAAGTTTTAGTTCATCGCCTTCCCGGTGTTACCCAGTGGCATGTTGATGAACTCGCACTTCCTTACCGTTGCGGGGGCAGCGCCGGAATCGAGCTTTTTCCTTCAGGCTCTCACCGGCTTCCCGTTTCACCCGGCATGGAAAACCATGCACGGGCACCACGAACAAGGCGCGAAGTATAGCAAGGTGCAGCGCCATTTCTCTGCGCCGCAAACTTCTTGTGCGATTGCAGCAATGATTTTTGTCTTTCAAGACAAAAGGTTGCGATTGAAAATATTCCTACTGGTAGTAGAGTTGACATGTGTCAAGGAGAGCCGAGTTCTGTAGGCGCACTCTTTCTCCATCGTAGTCGTAGGGTCTTGATTACTGCCGTTGTTCTGAATCACTCAAGGATCACTAAAAAGGAGAGAAGGATGAAAAGGACGTTACTCGGAATGTTTGCTGTATCCGCCATGGCGGGCGCCATGGGCAGCGTTTTTGCGCAGGAAGCCGCGCCGGCGCTGACCGCTGCCGAAAAGGAAACCGCCAAGAAGATTTACTTCGAGCGTTGCGCAGGCTGTCATGGCGTTCTGCGCAAGGGTGCCACCGGCAAGAACCTCGAGCCGCACTGGACCAAGACTGCGAAGGATGGAGCCAAGACCGAAGGCGGCACGCTCAAGCTCGGCCAGTCGCGCCTGGAGAAGATCATCGGTTACGGCACCGACGGCGGCATGGTGAACTTCGACGACATCCTGACCAAGGAGGAGATCGCGCTGATGGCGAAATACATCCAGAACACCCCGGATGTGCCGCCCGAGTACAGCTTCAAGGACACCATGGATTCGTGGAAGGTCATCGTTCCGGTCAAGGATCGTCCGACCAAGCAGATGAACAAGTTCAACCTGAAGAACATGTTCTCCGTCACTCTGCGTGACACCGGCGAAGTGGCGCTGATCGACGGCGACACCAAGGAAATCCGCAGCATCGTCAAGACCGGCTACGCGGTACATATCTCGCGCCTGTCGAAGTCCGGCCGCTATGTGTATGTGATCGGCCGCGACGGACGCCTGTCGCTGATTGATCTCTGGATGGAGAAGCCCGCCGTGGTCGCGGAGTTGAAGATCGGTTTCGACGCCCGCTCGGTGGATACTTCGAAGTTCAAGGGCTACGACGACAAGTACGCCATCGCCGGTTCCTACTGGCCGCCCCAGTACGTGATCATGGACGGCGACACGCTGAAGCCGCTGAAGGTGGTTTCGACCCGCGGCATGACGGTGGATGGCGAGTATCACCCCGAGCCGCGCGTGGCCTCGATCGTCTCTTCCGAGATCAAGCCGGAATGGGTTGTGAACATCAAGGAAACCGGCCAGATCCTGCTGGTGGATTACTCCGACATCAAGAACCTGAAGACCACCACCATCGAGTCCGCCAAGTTCCTGCATGACGGCGGCTGGGATGCCTCCAAGCGCTACTTCCTGGTCGCGGCCAACGCCTCGAACAAGATCGCCGCGGTTGATACCAAGCTCGGCAAGCTCGCTGCACTGATCGATACCGCCAAGATCCCGCATCCGGGTCGCGGCGCCAACTTCGTGCATCCGAAGTTCGGTCCGGTCTGGGCCACGGGCCACCTCGGCGCCGATGTCGTGACCCTGATCAGCACGCCTTCGGACAAGAAGGAGCATGCCAAGTTCAAGGAGCACAACTGGAAGGTCGTCCAGGAAATGAAGCACGTCCCGGGCAACCTGTTCGTCAAGACCCATCCGAAGTCCAAGCATTTCTGGGCCGACGCGCCGCAGAATCCGGACAAGGAACTCGCCGAGTCCGTCGCCGTGTGGAGCATGTCGGATCTGTCCAAGCCCAAGGCCGTGCTGAACGTGGCGAAGGATTCCGGCCTGCCGCCGACCAAGGCGACCAAGCGTGCCGTGCATCCGGAGTACAGCGCCGACGGCAAGGAAGTCTGGATCTCGCTGTGGGGCGGCAAGACCGACCAGTCCGCGATCGTGGTTTATGACGATGCGACGCTGAAGGTCAAGAAGGTGATCACCGATCCGAAGATGATCACCCCGACCGGCAAGTTCAACGTCTACAACACGCAGCACGACATTTATTGATCGGAACTTGATCGACAGCAAGGCTAAGGGGGCGCAAGCCCCCTTATCCTGTAGGTGTTTTACAACCGGCAAAACGATAGGGGAAGGCGTCATGGCAGCCAGCAAAATATCCGGATTACTGACAATGCTCAGGACGCCCAGTGCGAAGTATTCATTGGCGAGCCTGTTGCTGGTCGGTTTCTTCTCCGGGATTTTCTTCTGGGGCGGTTTCAACACAGGCATGGAAGCCACCAACACCCTGGAGTTCTGCATCGGCTGTCACGAGATGCGCGACAATGTGTATGTGGAGTACAAGAAAACCATCCACTATTCCAATCGCACCGGTGTGCGTGCGATATGTTCCGATTGTCATGTGCCGAAGGACTGGACGCACAAGATGATCCGCAAGATCCAGGCAAGCAAGGAAGTCTGGGGCAAGATCACCGGCGTCATCGATACGCCGGAAAAATTCGAGGCGCACCGGCTGCAACTGGCCGAAAACGAATGGGCGCGGATGAAGGCGAACGATTCGCGCGAATGCCGGAACTGCCACAGCTTCGACGCCATGGATGTCGAACGGCAGAAGTTGCGCGGTTCGAAGATGCACAAGATCGGCATCGCCGAAAAGAAGACCTGCATCGACTGTCACAAGGGTATCGCCCACACCAAGCCCAAGGGCATGAAGGAAGACGAGGACGAGTGAGTCATCGTTTAGACTAGGCCCGGTTCAACCCCGATTCGTACTGTTCGAGAGGAGCAACAAATGAGCAAGTCCATCGTTTCCGCAGCTGTCGCCGGTGTCCTGCTTGCGCTGGGTTCCCAGGCGGCCATGGCCGCACCCGACTGGAGCAAGGTGCCCAAGCGTGATCTTCATGTGTTTCATGCCGGCGTAACGCCGATCGAGTGGGCGACCAAGAAGTCCGACCACAGCGGTTCGGCAGGCATGCGCAAGGGCGAAACCTGCGCCGGATGCCATGAAGAGAAGGGCGCGCTGAATTTCAATTTCAAGCGCCTGGCGGACAAGGAACTCGAGCCCAAGGGCGCACCGAAGACCATGACCTTCCCGGTTGGTGTTCAGGCCGCCTACGATGCAGCCAACCTCTATATCCGCCTCACCTTCAAGGCGCCGGGCGGCGGCGCCGACAAGGGCGACAAGGACAACGACGTCAAGGCCACGGTGCTGTTCGCCGATACCAAGGTGCCGCAGGCGGACCAGTACGGCTGCTGGCAGACCTGTCACACCGATGCCCGCACCATGCCCGGCGCCGACGACAAGAAGACCAAGTACACCAAGGAAGGCGCTTACGAACTGATCCAGTGGGCGAACAAGGGCAACAAGGTCTCGGACGGCAGCGTCGCGGGCGAGCGCAAGATGAGCGGCGGCACGACCGGCGCCAAGGCCCAGGCTGAAAAGAGCGGCGACAGCTACACGGTGACCTTCACCCGCAAGAATCCGGGCGAAGGCAAGGCAGTGCCCTTCGGCGTCGCCATCCATGCCGACCATGCCTCGGGCCGCTTCCACCATGTGTCGCTGGGCTACAAGCTGGGCATCGGCGCCGACGGCGACATAAAGGCCACCAAGCAGTAGTCCTGCTTCGGTCCGGAGATGTTTCCCGGCGGCCATTCATCGAGACGAGCGCTGGCCTTGCTGGCGCTCGTTTCGTTTATGTCCCCGGCTATGGCCGGGGACGGTATCCCCCTGCGGGACGGAGCCTTCGCTCAGCAGACGGTGGAAGTGACGATCCGGGATTACCGCTTTTCGCCTGCGGAAGTTCGCATCAAGGCGGGCGACACGGTGAAATGGGTCAATCGCGAGAAACGCACCAGTCACTCGGTGCTCTTTCCCGCCGAGAGCGGACTCGAATCGGAACGGATGTTTCCGGACGAGCATTGGCAGCGCACGTTCACGAAGCCCGGCACCTACGGCTACCGCTGCGGCCCGCATGAGGAAATGAAGGGACAGATCGTTGTCGAGTAGCGCAATTCTTCCGGCCCTCCTGGCGATCCTGCTCGGCGCCCTGGCGACGACAGCCTTGGCCGCGCCCACGGCGGCGCGCCAGAAGGAACTGATCCACCTCGTCCGGCAGGACTGCGGTTCGTGTCACGGGCTGACCTTGCAGGGCGGGCTGGGGCCGGCGCTGCTGCCGGCGACGCTGGCCGGCAAGCCGGTCGAGGGACTGGTGGCGACCGTCGTCGGCGGCCGTACGGGTACGCCGATGCCGCCGTGGCACCGCTTCCTGACGGAAGATGAAGCACAATGGATCGTCGAGAAGTTGATGACAGGATTTCCCGAATGAAACGTCTCGCGCAACTGTTTTTCGCCGGTCTGATGGTCGCCCTGCTGAGCGGATGCGGCGGGATGCAGCTGCGCGGCACCGGTGATCTCGGCCTCGTCATCGAGCGCGCCAGCGGCCATGTCACCCTGGTGAATACCAGCAGCCGGCAGCCCTATGCCCGCATCGGCGGGCTCGGCGATCTCTCTCACGCTTCGGTCGTCTATTCGCGCGACGCCCGCTACGCCTTCGTCTTCGGACGCGATGGCGGGCTGACCAAGATCGACTTGCTCCAGGGTCTCATCGTCAAGCGCGTCGTGCAGTCGGGCAACGCCATCGGCGGCTCGATCTCGCAGGACGGCCGCATCGTCGTCGCGCAGAACTACACGCCGGGCGGGATCAAGGCCTTCGATGCGGAAACACTCGAACTGCTCTCCGCAGTGCCCGCCGAATACGAGCCGGGGCGCTTCTCGAAGGTGGTGGGCCTCGCGGATGTTCCGGGCAACAAGTTCGCCTATGCGCTGTTCGAAGGCGGCGAAATCTGGGTCAGCGATTTTTCCGATCCGAAGCGGCCGGTCACCCAGCGCTATCCTGCCGGTCTGCAGCCCTACGACGGCCTGGTCACACCGGACGGGCGTCACTATCTTGCCGGCCTGTTCGGCGAGGACGGCGTAGCCATGCTCGATCTCTGGCAGCCGGAAAAGGGCGCGCGCAAGATTCTCGAAAAATACGGCCGCGGCGAGGAGAAGCTGCCGGTGTTCAAGATGCCGCATCTGCGCGGCTGGTCGGTTGCGGCGGGCCGGGCCTGGCTGCCGGCGATCGGCCGCCACGAGGTGCTGGTCGCCGATGCGGCGACCTGGAGGGAAACCGGCCGCGTGGCCGTCAAGGGCCAGCCGGTGTTCGTCATGGCCAGTCCCGACGGACGCCAGATCTGGGTGAACTTCGCCTTTCCCGACAACGGCTGGGTGCAGGTGATCGACACCCTGTCGGGCAAGGTGGTGCAGACCCTGCAGCCTGGCAAGGGCGTGCTGCACATGGAATTCACCCCGCGCGGCGAGGCGGTGTGGTTGTCGGCACGCGACGACAACCGGGTCGTCATCTACGACACCCGGACCTTCCGGCAGTTGGGCGATCTGCCGGTCCAGTCGCCATCCGGCATTTTCTTCACCAGCCGCGCGGCACGCATCGGATTCTGATGATGGACTCGCCCTACAGCCCGCTCGAATTCGCCCTGCTCAACGACTGGCAGCGCGACTTTCCGATCGTCGCGCGGCCGTTCGACGAGCTTGCCGCAAGAGTAGACGCCGACGGCACGGTGATTCTCGCGACGCTGAAGCGCCTGCAGGCACGAGGCGCCATCAGTCGCGTCGGCGCCGTGTTCGCGCCGCGGCGGGTCGGCGCCTCGACGCTGGCCGCACTGGCCGCTCCCGCCGAAAGGCTCGAACAGATTGCGGCGCAGGTCAGTGCGCGGCCGGAAGTGAATCACAACTACCAGCGCGAGCATCGTTACAACCTGTGGTTCGTCGCCACGGCCGCGGACCAGCCTGCGCTGGCGGCGGTGCTGGCGGCGATCGAGAAGGAGACCGGTTGCGCAGTGATCTCGCTGCCGCTGGAGCAGGAATACCACATCGATCTCGGCTTCGACCTGAGGTCGCCGCACAAGCATCGCGTCGATATTTCCGGCGCCTCGCTGCGCGAGCCCGACGCGCAGGAAAGGCGCTTGATCGCGGCGCTGCAGCCCGGCCTCGATCCGGTGGAACGCCCCTTTGCGCGCCTCGGCGAACGCGTCGGCATGAGCGAGGACGAGGTCTTGCGCCGGATCGCCGGGTGGCTCGACGAAGGCCTCATCAAGCGCTTCGGCGTGGTGGTGCGCCACCATGAGCTGGGGTTCCGCGCCAATGCGATGGTGGTGTTCGACGTGCCCGACGACGAGGTCGACCGGATCGGCGGGAAGCTCGCCACCGAGGCCGGCGTCACGCTCTGCTACCGGCGCCGGCGCAGCCTGCCGCAATGGTCCTGCAACCTGTATTGCATGGTGCATGGCCGTTCCCGCGAGGATGTTCAGCCGGTGATCGAACACTTGAGCCGGGTCGCGGGCCTGCCGGCCCAGGCACTGTTTTCGACGCGCCGCTTCAAGCAGTGCGGCGCGCGTTATTTCACCGACGCCCCGGAACCGGAAGCCGCCGAGTCGGTCGATGAGTGAGACCGCGCGGCCCGGCAGAGGTCCTGCCGCCGATCTGGACGAGGTCGACAGGCGGCTGATCAACGCCCTGCAAGGCGGTTTCCCTTTGGTCGCCGCGCCCTACCGCCAGGTGGCCGCAAGCCTCGGCCTGGGCGAGGCGGAATTGTTGCGGCGTCTCGACTCGCTGCTCGAACGCCACGTCCTGACGCGCTTCGGACCCATGTTCCAGATCGAACGCGCCGGCGGCGCCTTCGTGCTGGCCGCGCTGCGCGTGCCCGAAGCCGATTTCGAGCGCGTCACGGCGCTGGTGAACGCCTTTCCCGAAGTGGCGCACAACTACCGTCGCGAGCATGAACTGAACATGTGGTTCGTGCTCGCCACCGCCACGCCGCAGGGGATCGCCGAAACCATTGCCGCGATCGAGGCCGCCACCGGCCTGGAGGTATTCGCCTTCCCGAAGGAGCGCGAATACTTCGTGGAGATGAAGCTGAATGCCTGAGGCGAAACCCGAACTCGACGCCATCGACCGGCGCCTGATCGTCGCCACCCAGGCCGGCCTGCCGCGCGTATCGCGTCCCTACGATGCCATCGCAGCGCAGCTCGGGATCGGCGGCGATGAAGTCTTGCGGCGCCTGCAGCGCATGCTCGAAGTCGGCGTCATCCGCCGCATCGGCGCGGTGCCCAACCACTACGCCATCGGCTACACGGCGAACGGCATGTCGGTGTGGAATGTCGATGACGCGCGCATCGACGCGCTGGGCGCCCGTGTCGGCGCCCTCGACTTCGTGACGCACTGCTACCGGCGTCCGCGCCGCCTGCCGGACTGGCCCTACAACCTGTTCGCCATGGTGCATAGCCGGAACCGGGAAGAGGTGGCGGCCAGGGTGGAGGAAATAGCCGCCCTGCTGGGCGATGCCTGCCGGGCGCATGACATTCTCTACAGCACGGCGATCCTGAAAAAGACCGGCCTGCGGATTTCGGAATAGATCTACTGCTGCGTTTCCTGGATCGAGGTCAGGTAGGCGAGGATGTCCTGCAGGTCGTCTTTCTTGAGCGTGTTGAGCAGGCCGCCGATGCCCTCTTCATCGTGGGGACGCTCGCCCGCCACGTACTTTTCCATCTGGCGCATCAGATAGTTCGTGTATTGGCCGACCAGCCGCGGAAACATGGCGCGCCCCATGCCCGTCTTGCCGTGGCAGGTGACGCATATTTTCTGGTAAATGGCTTCGCCGTTGGCGAGGTTGCCCGGCGCGCGCGGAATGATCATGACGCGCTCCGTCTGGGTCAGGCGCGTCAGCGCGTCGTCCGTGTCCTTGAATACGGGCCACTTGGTCGGCAACTCGATTGACGCCAGATAGGCGGAGACATCCTTGATGTCCTCGTCCGACAATTCCCGTTCCTGGGTGTAGGGATACATCGGAATATTCACCCGCGTGCGGGCGCGAAATGCCTTGAGTTGAATTTCGAGGTACTTGGCCTGCTGGCCCGCTAGGCGCGGGTATTCTCCGCGCGAGCCGCCCTGTCCGGCTTCGCTGTGGCAACCGGCACAGGTGGCGTTGATTTCCTTGCCCTTCTCAAGATTCTGGGCGTGTCCGGGGTTGCCGAGGCACATCGCCAGCAAGGCGAGCAAAAGATGTTTTCTCATTCCATTCGTCCATCAATCCGTTGGCGCGACGTATTGTCGCAGGCGCCGGATGCGCGTTTCCTTGATCCGTATCGGATAATCCGGCAATGGCGAATCTTACTATCCCTGAAGACGGCTCCAATTTGCGGCTGAACCTGCGGCGCACGGTGATACTGCGCTGGTGGCTGCTGGCGGCAGTCGCGATCGCCGTGTCGTCGGCGTCTACTGTTCTCGACATCGTGCTGCCGCAACTGCCAATGTTCGCGGTGGTGGTGCTGATGGTCGTGTTCAATGCCTATGTGCAGTGGCGCACCGGTACCGACGAGCCGGTGGGTGCGGCGGAACTGTTCGGCCAGTTGTGCGTCGATCTGGCGGCGCTCGGCATCCTGCTGTATCTGTCCGGGGGGGCCGCCAATCCGCTGATCTCCTTCCTGCTGGTGCCGGTTGCCGTGGCCGCGCTGTCCCTGCCGGCAAGGCTTACGGCGGGCGTTGCATTGCTCGCCGTGGCGATCTATTCACTGCTGATGTGGCAGTTCCTGCCGCTGCCCGTGGCGGACGCCGAGCGTGCCGCGCGCCTGCATCTGGCCGGGATGTGGCTGACCTTCGTGGTGTCCGCGGCCATGATCGCCTGGTTCGTGGCGCGCATGACGGCGTCGATCCGCGAACGCGACATGCGGCTGGCGGCGGCGCGCGAGCAGGCCCTGCGCGACGAACGGGTGGTGGCGCTGGGCGCCCTCGCCGCCGGCGCCGCGCATGAGCTGGGAACGCCGCTGGCGACCATCGCGGTGATCGTCGGCGAACTGGAGCGGGACGCCGGTCTCGACGCCGAGGCGCGCCAGGATCTTTCATTGGTGATGGAACAGATCGACGTCTGCAAGGGCATCATCAGCACCTTGTCGGAACGAACCGGAACGCAGCGGCCGGAACACGTCGAGATCGTCGATGCGCGTGACTGGCTGGAAGCGCTTCGCCTGCGCTGGCACGCGATGCGGCCGCAGGCGGCGAGCCGGGTCACGCTGGCGAACGGTTCCGGCGTGCCGCTGATCGTCACCGAAGCGACGCTCGAACAGGCGCTGATCAATCTGCTCAACAATGCGGCGGACGCCAGCGCCGCCGAAATCGGAATCCGGCTGACGTGGGATAGTGCGACATTGACGATCCTGATCGCCGATGGCGGGCCGGGCTTCCCTGCCCAGGTGCTGCGCCAGGCAGGCCGCGTCCCCCTGCCGGCAGGCCATGGCGGGGCCGGCATCGGCTTGCTGCTGGCATTTTCGGCCATCGAGCGGCTGGGCGGGCGCATTGCGCTGGATAATCCGGCCGGCGGGGGAGGCCGGGTCAGCATCGAATTGCCGATCGCGGAAGATCGGGCCATGACTGGAGCGACATGAACCAACGCCTATTGATCATCGAAGACGACGACACCTTCAGCGCGACCCTGGTGCGCGCATTGAAGCGGCGCGGCTACGAACCGCTGGCCGCCAAGGATGCGGCAGCGGCGCTGAGCCTGATGGCGGCGGCAGCGCCGGGCTGGGTGGTGCTGGATCTGAATCTGGCCGGCGAGTCCGGCCTGGCGCTGATTCCGCGCTTGCACGAGATCGATCCGGCGTGCCGGATCGTTGTCCTGACCGGCTACGCCAGCATCAGCACTGCGGTCGATGCGATCAAGCTGGGCGCCGTGCAATATCTGGCCAAGCCGGTGGACGTCGATACGCTGCTGCGCGCCTTCGGCCACGCCGTTCAGTCCGATGAAACCCTTGCCGCCGCCAGCGCGCCGGCAGCGATTTCGGCGGTCCCGATGTCGGTCGAACGCATGGAATGGGAGCACATCCAGCGCGTCCTGCGGGAACACAAGGGCAACATATCCGCCACGGCGCGGGCGCTCAACATGCATCGGCGCACCCTGCAGCGCAAGTTGTCGAAGCGGCCGGCCCGGCAGTAGCAACCGGCGCGCCGGGGAGGCGCCCGATGGTCAGTGCCCGGTATCGAAGCGAAAGGGCACGGCAAAGCGCTGGCGGTCGGTTTCCACCATGACGGTCGCCACCCAGGTCATCCCGCCGGAAACGCACACCGGCAAAGAGGCTTCCCCGGCATGGCTGCCGCGGCCGGTCGCAGCGAGTACGACACGGTTGAATCCCATGTTCATGCTCTCCCCGGCGAAGTCCACTTCGACTTTCCTGGCGTCGACGCCACTCACGGCAACCTCGACCCGCAAGGCCTGAAGGAAGGGTATCGGCCGCGGCGTGATGGAGAGTTCCAGGCGTACTCCTTGCGGCAATATCGCCGCGCATGCCTTTTGCTGCAGATCGCAGCCAGGTTCTGCCGTACCCGTGACATCGGCTTTCGGCAGCAGCAGCGGCGACAACTGGTGCCCGACGATGGCAATGGCACCCAGCGCGACGATCATCGCCAGGTTGATCAGTTGGGATTTCCCGAGATTCAACACAAAGCGTCGAAGCTCCGTGTTATGCAAGCATAGGACGATTTGATGCGTAGCAGCATTTGATCTATGTCAAGCTCTTGCAGCATGTTCCGGCGTTAAATACGCGACATATTGTCGCAGCGGCATAGTGTCGCAGTGGCGATCGGGAAGTAGATGCATCGGAAGCTGTGCCAACGAAGTTTCAATCGGAAATGGGAGCTACAAACATGAAGCAGTTTAACAAGCAAGCCACCTCGCTGCTGCTCGCGGCCGGGATGGGGCTGGCGGCGACCGCAGCCTGGTCCGCCGACACCCTGCAGGATGTGCTCAAGGCGCGCGGTCTGAGCCAGCAGGATCTGCTGGCGGCGGCCAAGACCTACGTGCCGACCGGCAAGCGCGACGAGTTCGTCGCTTTCAGTTCCGGCGGCCAGTCGGGCCAGATCATCGTCTATGCCGTGCCCTCGATGCGCATCCTCAAGTACATCGGCGTGTTCACGCCGGAACCCTGGCAGGGCTATGGCTTCGACGAGAACTCGAAGGCCGTGCTCAAGCAGGGCCGCATCGACGGCAAGGACATCACCTGGGGCGATACCCACCATCCGGCGATTTCCGAGACCAACGGCGAATACGACGGCCAGTTCCTGTTCATCAACGACAAGGCCAATCCCCGCCTCGCGGTGGTTGATCTGCGCGACTTCGAGACCAAGCAGATCGTGGTCAATCCGATCTTCAAGTCCGAGCACGGCGGCGCTTTCGTCACCAGCAACAGCGAGTATGTGATCGAGGCCGCGCAGTATGCCGCTCCGCTCGAGAACAAGAAGTTCTTCCCGCTCGAAGAGTTCAACGAGAAGTACCGCGGCGGCGTCACCTACTGGAAATTCGACCGCAAGGAAGGCCGCATCGTGCCGAAGGAGTCCTTCTCCCTCGAACTGCCGCCCTACTCGCAGGACCTTTCCGACGCCGGCAAGGGTCCGTCCGACGGCTGGTCCTTCACCAATTCCTTCTGTTCCGAGCGTTACGTCGGCGGCATCGAGAAGGGTCGCCCGCCGTATGAAGCCGGTTGTTCCGCCAAGGACACCGACTACATGCACGTGATCAACTGGAAGAAGGCGGCGGAACTGGTCAAGGCCGGCAAGGCCAAGCAGATCAACGGCCACAACGTGCTGATGATGGAAACCGCGGTCAAGGAAGGCGTGCTGTTCCTGATTCCCGAGCCGAAGTCGCCGCACGGCGTCGACGTCACCCCCGACGGCAAGTTCATCGTCGTCGCCGGCAAGCTCGACACCCACGTTTCCGTCTATTCCTTCGACAAGATCATGGCCGCCATCAAGGCCGGCAAGTTCGAATCCAAGGATCCCTACGGCATTCCGGTGATCGGCATGAAGGATGCGCTGCATACCCAGGTATCGCTGGGCCTCGGCCCGCTGCATACCCAGTACGACAGCAAGTCCTGCGTGGCCTACACCTCGCTGTATGTCGATTCGCAGGTGGCGAAGTGGAACTTCTGCGAAGGCAAGGTGCTGGACAAGCTCAGCGTGCATTACAACATCGGCCACCTGATGACCATGGAAGGCGATTCGACCAAGCCGGCCGGCAAGTACCTGGTTGCGCTGAACAAGCTGGCGATCGATCGTTTCGTGCCGGTGGGTCCGCTGCATCCGCAGAACCATCAGCTGATCGACATCAGCGGCGACAAGATGCAGCTGCTGTATGACATGCCGCTGCCGCTGGGCGAGCCGCACTATGTCGTCGCCATCGACGCGAAGAAGCTGAAGCCGGCCGTGCGCTACAAGGTCGGCACCGACAGCCGCACCGACAAGCCGCATCCGGGCGCGGTTCGTGCAGGCGAGGAGAAGACGGTCAAGAAGGGCAACAAGACCGAAGTCTTCGCCACGCTGATCCGCTCGCACATCACGCCGGAAACCATCGAAGTCGATGTCGGCGACGAAGTGACGATCCACCTCACCAACCTCGAGCGGGCGCAGGACGAAACCCACGGCTTCACGGTCTCGACCTACAACACGCACGCGTCGGTCGAGCCGGGCAAGACCGTTACGGTCAAGTTCAAGGCCGACAAGGAAGGCGTCTATCCCTACTACTGCACCGAGTTCTGCTCGGCGCTGCACCTGGAGATGCAGGGTTACCTGCTGGTCAAGCCGAAGGGCTGGAAGCCGACCAAGACGACGCTGGCGAAGGGTTCCTACACGGAAGCCGACTACAAGGCGACGGTGAAGAAGGTGGCCGATACTCAGGCGATCATCGACTCCGTGGTGGCCTACATCACCAGCGTGAACTACAAGGACTTCCCGGATGTCGTGGCCATGGTCGAGGATGCATTCGACCAGTTGGGCAAGACCAAGGGCCTGAAAGAGAAGCATGAAGGCTTCGCCGCCAAGAAGGATTGGGAGAACGCCAACCTGTGGGCCGAGCAGATCTGGCAATACCAGGTCAAGACAGCCGACCTCGGCTTGCGCGCCAAGACCTACCTTGAGCAGAACGGAGCCAAGAAGGTCAAGTAAGTTGCGCTAGCGCAATGCAGGTCCCGGGGGGCAGCGTTAAACTGCCCCCCGTTTTACTTTACGAAAAGGAATAACCATGAAACTCGGATTGATTCTCGCGGCCGTCGCCGCTGTTTCCTTCGCTGCGCCGGCCCTGGCCGACGGCAAGGCGCTCTACCTGGAAAAGACTTGCATCGCCTGTCACGGCAAGGATGCCAAGAAGCCGCTGACGCCTGAATATCCCAAGCTTGCCGGCCAGAACGCCAAGTACGCCGAGAAGCAGATGCTTGACATCAAGAGCGGCGCCCGCGCCAACGGCAACTCCGCTGCCATGAAGGGTGTCATGCATCTGGTATCGGAAGCGGAGATCAAGGAACTGGCAAAGTACCTCTCTGAAATCAAATAGAGGTTGTTCTTGCGGCGTATTGCGGGCGACTTGAGGTATATCAAAGACGTCTAATATTCGAATATGGCATGATCGCCAAAGCTATTTCACATTGATGAGGACATCAACATGTACAAGGCACTGACCCTCGCGCTCTCGATGGCGCTGATTCCCGCGTTTGCGCTGGCCGGACCCCCGCCGGAAAAGAAGGCCGGCATCGAGTCGAAGGATTACAAGTGGAACGCCCAGGAAGGCGAGAAGATCGAGGCGCTCAAGCTCAAGGGCGATCCCAAGGCCGGCAAGGAAGGCTATGAAGTCTGCGGCGCCTGCCACCTGCCTTCCGGCGCCGGACGTTCCGACGGCACGTTCCCGCAACTCGCCGGCCAGCACACGACGGTGCTGATCAAGCAGATGGCCGACATTCGTGCCGGCCTGCGCGACAACCCGACCATGTACCCGTTCGCCAAGGAATTGACCGACGCGCAGGAACTGGCCAATGTTTCGGCTTACATCGAAAGCCTGTGCATCCCGGTTGACCATGGCAAGTACGAAGGCCCCGATGCCGACAAGCAGATCGCCGCCGGAAAGGCGCTCTACGAGAAGCAGTGCATCGAGTGCCACAAGGCCAACGGCGAAGGCGTCAAGGAGAAGTTCTATCCCGTGCTCGCCGGCCAGCATTACAAGTACCTGCTGCGCCAGATGACCGAGATTCGCGACGGGCATCGCCGCAACGCCAACCCGGATATGGTCAAGGTGATCAAGCCCTACACCAATGATCAGCTGGTGGCCATCTCGGCCTATCAGGCGAGCCTGACGATGCCGGGTTCGATGTGCAAGGCCAAGCCCGCCGCCGCCAAGGGTGGCAAGAAGAAATAACATTGATTCGCAGCCTCCGCACTCCGTTGGAGTGCGGAGCGTTCGCGACCGGCTTCACTTCTCCCCAATAAGATCGAGCACAACATGCAAGACCAAAAAAAGCAGGATTTGCTGATCACCGGGCTGACCCTGGTGGCCATGGTGGCGCTGATCGCCGCCTATTTTGCGCCCATCTGGTGGGTATCGCTGACGGCGCCCAACTATCCCAAGGATGCGTTTCCGGACGGTATCCGCATTCACTTCCACTTCGATGGCGTCTATAACGGCTGCAGTGCGGCCGGTGTCGGCACCCGCATGGCCAACGAGGTGCTGCAGAAGGACCTCGACCACACGGTCGAGCGCTACAACCCCGTTCTCGACCAGCAGAAAAACGTCAACAAGGGTGCCGAGGGTCTGGACTGCGTACATGAGATGAACACCATCAATCATTACGTCGGCATGTTCCCGATCTCGACCGGCGCGCCGGTGGAAAAGCCGCTGGCCAAGTTCTTCTTCGGCTTCTTCGCGGTCATGCTGCTGGGCTTCATCGCGCCGGAAGGACGCAAACGCCTGCTGGTGCTTGGCGCCGGCTTCACCGCGGTGGCGGTGTGGATGGTGGTGCATCAATTCGCGATGGGACATATGGAGACCCACATTGCCTCCTATGTCCACGACGCAGGCACTTTCTTCAAGGAACCGGACAAGATCAAGGTCTGGGGCGACAACGTGCGCGTGGTTACGACGGGCGTGATCATCGGGTTGATCGTGGCGATGGCCATCGTCGTCGCCGGCGTTGCGAAATTCCGCGGCTTCTCGCTGCTGCTGGCGCTGGTGCCGGCGCTGATGCCGGTGTTCTTCGTCGTCGAGTACGCGGGCTGGCTGTGGTTCTTCGGCCACAACATGCATCCCTGGGGCGCTTTTACCGTCAAGCCCTTCATGCCCACGGTGTTCGGCGAGGGCAAGGTCGCGCAGTTCTCCACCTACTCCTATCCCTACTGGGGCTATGCCCTGCTGCTGATTGCTTCCGCTTGCCTGGCGCTGGCGTTGCTGCTGCGTCGCAAGCAGATGCGCGAGTCCTGAGGACCCCGGCGTCATGAACGCGCACTGGGTCCGACTGCTGCCGGCCCTGCTGCTTGGCGCTTCCTCCCTGCTGGTGGCAAGCCCGGCCGACCGCGACGAGGAAAAGCCGCCGTCGCTGGGAGCGACGGCGGACTTGTCCACGGCGCCCAGGGTCGGCGTCGATCGGCCCAAGCCCACCTTCATGCTCCACGAGCGCGACAAGCGCGTGCACGGCCTGAAACCCTTCCAGATCCTGGTTGACGCGGCGCCGGCCGGTTCGACGCTGCGGCCGCCGCCGGGAAGCTATGCGGGCCCGGTGGTACTGACCAAGCCGCTGATCATCGAGGGCGACGGCAAGGTCACCATCGATGCCGGGGACCGGGGCACGGTGTTCTCGGTGGAAACCGCTGGCGCCACGCTGCGCGGCCTGCATCTGACCGGCTCCGGCGATTCGCACGACACGGATGATTCCTGCCTCGACGTGCGCGGCCACCGCAACGTGATCGAGAATCTGGTGATCGACAACTGCCTGTTCGGCATCGACCTCAAGCAGTCGAGCGACAGCATCGTCAGGAACAACAAGGTGCGCTCCAAGCCGCGCGACCTGGGCGTGCGCGGCGACGGCCTGCGCCTGTGGTACAGCGACCGCAACCTGATCGAAGGCAACGAAGTCACCGATTCGCGCGACATGGTGGCCTGGTATTCGCACGACAATGTCTACCGCAAGAATATCGGCAAGCGCAGCCGCTATTCGATCCATTTCATGTTCGCCAACAACAACGTGGTCGAGGACAACAGCTTCTACGACAACGCGGTGGGCGTGTATTTCATGTACACCGAAGGCGGAGTGATGAGGAACAACCTGATCTCCCACGCCACGGGCGCCTCGGGTATGGCGATCGGCTTCAAGGAAGCCAGCAATGCCCTCATCGAGGGCAACGAGATCATCTATTGCGCGGTCGGCATCGGTTCCGACCTGTCGCCCTTCCAGCCCGACAGCAAGATATGGATGCGCAACAATCGATTTGCCTACAACGGCGTCGCGGTGAAGTTGACCAGCGAACTGGGCGGCAATGTGGTCACCGACAACACCTTCGAAGGCAATCTGACCAACGTGGTGCAGGCCGGTCGCGGCAAGTCGGGCCTCAACGAATGGCGCGGCAACTACTGGGACGACTATCAGGGTTTCGATCGGGACCGCAACGGCACCGGCGACACTCCCTACGAGCTGTATGCCTATGCCGATCAGATATGGATCGAAATGCCGCCGGCGCAGTTCTTCAAGACCGCGCCGGTGCTGGAGCTGCTGGACTTTCTGGAGCGGCTGGCGCCTTTCTCGTCGCCGGAACTGACGTTGAAGGATGAGCGGCCGCGCTTCCTCAAACCGCAACTTTTCAAGAGCAAGGTGACCGGATGAGCGAAACGAAACCGCCAGATGCGCCGAAGCCGGCGAGCGCCGCGAAGCCGCCCGTCTCGCGCGAGCGCGCCCAGCAGGCGCGCCGCCGGGTGTTGCGCACGATATTGCTGACCGGCGGCGTCATGGGTGCCGCGCTCTCCGGCTTCCTGCCGCAGGTCTATGCCCGTACCAAACGCCTGCGTCCGCCGGGCGCGCTGGACGAGAAGGACTTTCTGGCCTCCTGCATCAAGTGCGGCCAATGCGTGCAGGTCTGCCCGGTGCAGGCGATAAAACTGGCCGACCTGGTCGATGGCGTCGGTGTCGGCACCCCGTATATCGATGCGCGCGAGCAGGCCTGCGATTTTTCCTGCGACGCGGTGCAGTGCATCCTGGCCTGCCCGACCGGATCGCTGGTGTACAAGAAGCCGGCTTTCCTCGGCGTGCGCAAGGGGGCGAAACTCGCGGCGGCTCCGATCCTGAAGGCCAAGGAGAAGGATGCCGAGCCGACGCTCAACCTCAGCGAGCGCATCGGCGTGGCTCGGCTGACACGGCCCGAGTCCTGCCTGGCAATCCAGGGCAAGGGCTTCAAGGGTCAGGCGCGCGGCGCAGCCTACGGGGGACGGATGCGCTACATGGAGGTCGACCGCTGGAAACCGATCAAGGTCGCCGATCATCCCTACGACGTGGCCGAATGCGACCTGTGCGTGCGCGAATGCCCGGTCAAGGGCGCCATTTCGATTGAAACCGTATTCGCCCCGGACGGCACCAGACGCAAGTCGCCGGTGGTGCATGAGCCCTGCGTCGGCTGTGGCGTATGCGAGATGATCTGTCCGGTCGAGCCGAGCTGCATCGTGATCGACGCGAGGGAGGTATGGAACACATGATGAATCCATATCTGAAACGCCGCTTCTTAGACCAGATCGCGGTGATGTTCGGCCGCGAGGCGAAGAAGCCCGATGCCATTTCGGAGCCTGCGCAGAAGATTCACGAACTCAAGCGCATGACCAACAAGGAACGGCTGCAGGAGGCGATGCTCGCCCACGAAAATGCGAAGAAGGTGCATACCTGGCGCAACCGGCGCTGGGCGGTGCTGATCGCGGTGAACCTGTTTTTCACGGTTTCCTTCTGGCTCGACATCCAGATTCTCGAAGGTGCGCTGACCGCGTCGCGTTTCATCGGTTTCCATCTGATCGACCTCAATTCTGCGCTGCAGGTGATGCTGGCCCACAAGCACATCATCACCAACCTGGTGATCGGCACCGGCACGGTGTTCGTGCTCTGGCTGCTGCTGGGCGGGCGTTCGTTCTGTTCGTGGGTATGTCCCTATCATCTGCTGGCGGAGTGGGCAGAGAAGATCCATCTCTGGCTGGTGAAGAAGAAGCTGGTGACCGACCAGAACATCGACCGTCGCCTGCGCACCCTGTCCTGGATCGTGTTCGCCGTACTGGCGCTGGCCACCGGCTACACGGTGTTCGAGGCGATCTCGCCGACCGGCATCGTCTCGCGGGCGCTGATCTACGGGCCGGCGCTGGCCCTCTTGTGGGTGCTGGCGCTGCTGGTGTTCGAGGTGTTCTTTTCGCGCCGTGCCTGGTGCCGCTACGCCTGCCCGATCGGCCTCACCTACGGGGTGGTCGGCATCTTCTCGCCGGTGCGCGTCAAGTACAGGCTGGAAAGCTGCTTCCACGAGGGCGACTGCCGCAAGGTGTGCCTGGTGCCGCACGTCCTCGACACGGTGATCAAGGGCCGCGCGGTGGATACGGAAATTCCGATCGGCCCCGACTGCACCCGCTGCGGACTCTGTGTCGATACCTGCCCGACCGGCTCGCTGACCTTCGACGTCAAGGGCCTGTCCAAGCTGCTATGAAGATTCTTGATCCGCAGATTTCGCAGATTTCGCGGATTCGGGCGAACCCCGTTTCGGTATTCAATCTGTGTAATCTGCGAAATCTGCGGACAACGCCTTTCGTTCTTACTTCCGAGCCATGATCAGTTTTTCAAACGTAGCAAAAAGTTTCCGCAAGACGCGCGTCCTCGACGACATCAGCCTCGACATCGGCCTGTCCGAGCGGGTCGCGCTGATCGGCTCCAACGGCGCCGGCAAGACCACGCTGATCCGCTGCCTGCTCGGCGAATATACCTTCGACGGCCAGGTCACGATCGAAGGCCGCGATCCGCGCCAGGAACGCACCGCAGTTCTCGGCTCGATCGGCTTCGTGCCGCAACTGCCGCCGCCGCTGAAAATGCCGGTGAGCCAGTTGATCGACTTTTCCGCCGCGCTGTGCGGCACCGATCCCGTGCGCATCCACGAACTGGCCCAACGCCTGGGTCTGGACCTGGCGCCGATCCTGGCGCGCCCCTTCGTCAAACTGTCCGGCGGCATGAAGCAGAAGCTGCTGATCGCGATCGCGCTGGGACGCGAAGCGAAGGTGCTGGTGATGGACGAGCCGGCCGCCAACCTCGATCCGGAGGCGCGCAAGATATTCTTCGAACTCCTCGCCGAGCGCCAGGAGGACGTCACGATGCTGATTTCCAGCCACCGCCTGAACGAGGTTTCGGCGCTGGTGAATCGCGTGGTCGAAATGGACATGGGCAAGGTGGTGCTGGATGACCGCGTCGCCGACGACGTATCGCTCTCCGGCCAGTTTGCCTGCCGCATTTCGATCAAGCGCAGCGAGGCCGCATTCACCAAGGCGATGCAGGCCTGGAGTTTCCGCGACCTCGGCGACGGGCTGGAATGGGAAGGCGAAGTGCCGGGACCCGATCGCCTGCGCTTCATGGGAATGACCTCGCGCTACGTTGCGCTGATCAGCGATTATTCGTTGCAGGAAGCCGGGAGAGTAGACGCTGGCGGTACGGCGAATTGATGGACCGGC
This sequence comes from Sulfuritalea sp., assembly GCA_030247575.1. Classification (GTDB taxonomy): domain Bacteria; phylum Pseudomonadota; class Gammaproteobacteria; order Burkholderiales; family Rhodocyclaceae; genus Sulfuritalea. The sequence goes on along the minus strand of JAOTRV010000005.1, from coordinate 149,292 downwards.
GCCGCTTCATTGCCGCCGCCACCGTCCATGGCTGGGCGCTGACGCCGCTGGCGGCGGCCCTTGCGGCCTGCGGTCGCACCGGCGGCTGGCCGGACGGCATGGCCGAGATCAAATGGGATCGCGATACCTGCGTCCGCTGCAGCATGGTGATTTCCGATCGCCGCTTTGCCGCCGAGATGCGCGGCGGCGAGAAGAACATCGTGTTCAAGTTCGACGACATCGGCTGCGTCGTGTTCTGGATGCGCGACAAGCAGAAGGATTATCCCTGGATGGCGGATGCCGCCACCCGGATTTGGGTCGCCGATGTCGCCAGTACCGGCGACAAATGGCTGGATGCGCGCAAGGCCCACTATTCCGGTGGCAAGATGTCGCCGATGGGCTATAACCACGGCGCCAAGGCCTATGCCGAGGCGGGCGCCTTCGGTTTCGAGGAAATGCGCCAGCATGTGCTGGCCAAAGGCAAGTAAGCTTGGACGGAAAATCATGAAACAACTCTGGCTCACCGCCAAACTGGACATCGTCGAATCCCTGCGCGCGCGCTGGTTCCAGATCTACACCCTGGTGTTCGGCGGCATCGTCGCGCTGCTGTTCCTGTTCGGCCTGACCGAATCGCGCGTACTGGGCTTCATCGGCCTCTCGCGCCTGCTGGTCACCTACATCCAGCTGACGATGGCGATCCTGCCGATCTTCGTGCTGATCACCACGGTGCGCTCGGTGGCCGGCGACCGCGAGGCCGGCGTCTATGAATATCTGCTGTCGCTGCCGGTGTCGCTGGCGGCGTGGTTCTGGGGCAAGATCCTCGGCCGCTACATCGTGATCTTTTTGCCGGTATTCGGCGCCATGGTGGTTGCCGTGCTGATTGCGCTGGTGCGCGGCATCGAGGTGCCCTGGATGATGTTCACCTATTACACGGCCCTGCTGGCGGTGATGGCGGCCTGCTTCCTCGGCATCGGCATGCTGATTTCCGCCTTGGCGCGCAGCACCGACATGGCGCAGGGCGCGGCCTTTCTCGTCTGGCTGACGTTGCTGCTGTTCCTCGACCTGATCCTGCTCGGTGTCATGATCCAGGGCAAGGTGTCGCCGGAAGTCGCCGTGACCATCGCTCTGGCAAACCCGCTGCAGGTGTTCCGCACCGCCGCCCTGGCGCTGTTCGATCCGCAGCTGATCGTGCTCGGCCCGTCGGCTTACGTCATCCTCGACCTGTTCGGCGTGACCGGCTACAAGCTGTTCGCCCTGGCCTATCCGGCCTGTGTCGGGATCGCTGCGGCGACGCTCGGCTACCAGTTGTTCCGCCGTGGTGATCTGCCGTGATGAAATTGCCGGTCGCCTTGCTGCTGGCGTGCGCCAGCCTGCCCGCCGCTGCCGCCGGGGCGATATCGAGCGCGCCGCTGTTTGCCGCGACGCTGTTCGACCTCGACGACAAGGCGGCGACCCTTGCCGCGCATCAGGGCAAGCCGCTGATCGTGAATTTCTGGGCGCGCTGGTGCGCGCCCTGCCGGGTCGAGATTCCGGAGCTGGTCGAGTTGCAGACGAAACACCGGGCGCGCGGCATCGAAGTCATCGGCATCAATCTCGAAAGCAATGCGCCGCCGGTACGCGATTTCGCCAAGGCCTACGACATCAACTATCCCGTGCTGCTGACCCGCGACAAGGGCATCGCCCTGCTGCAGGCGCTGGGCAACGGCAAGGCCGGCCTGCCTTATACTGTCGTCATCAACCGCAAGGGTGAGGTGGTGGCGAGCAAGCTGGGGGCGATGAACCGGGCCGAACTGGAAGCCGCCGCCGAGACGGCGCTCAAATAACACCGATCGAATCAAGAAAGCGAACCATGTCGAAGCCGCTCGAACCGACCCTGGATGCCCTGTCCAATCCCTTTCTGCGCTACTTTGCGGCGACGCGGCCGGCTTTCCTTTCCGTCACTTTCGTCGGCTGTCTGCTGGGTCTGGCCACGGCGGCCTTTTCCGGCATTCCGGTCGGGCCGGCGCTGGCCACGGCGACGCTCTTCTTCGCGCTGGTGGCGCATGCCGGCGCCAATGTCATCAACGACTACTACGATGCGCTGTCGGGTTGCGACGAGGCCAATACGGAGCGGCAGTTCCCCTTCACCGGCGGCAGCCGCTTCATCCAGAACGGCGTGCTTTCGCTGCGTGCCACCGGCATCTTCGGTTATGCGTTGCTGGCCGCGGTGGTTCCCGCCGGACTGTGGCTGACCGCCGTCAGCGCCTCGGGCCTGATCCTGATCGGTCTCGCCGGTCTGGTAGTGGGCTGGTCGTACTCGGCGCCACCGCTGAAGCTGCAAAGCCGCGGTCTCGGCGAATTCGCCATCACGGCCGGCTGGCTGCTGGTGGTAATCGGCACCGACTTCGTACAGCGTCACGGGTTTGCTTTCGTGCCGGTCGCCGCCGGCCTCGGCTTCGCCCTGCTGGTGGCCAACGTGCTCTACATCAATCAGTTTCCCGATGTGAAGGCGGACGCTGCCGCGGGCAAGAACACGATGGTGGTGCGGCTCGGCGTGGCGCAGGCGCGCTGGGGCTACGTCGCAATCGCCGCGCTGGCCTACGGCTGGCCCCTGCTGATGGTGATGCTCGGCCATCTGCCGGTTGCGGCACTGGCCGCCCTGCTGCCGGCCCTCGCCAGCGTCGCGGCGGCGCGCCAGCTCTGGTCGCACGCGGCCCAGCCGGCGGAACTCACGCCGGCGCTCAAGTTGACCATCCTCGCCGCCAGCACCCACGGCCTGCTGCTGGCCGTCATTCTGGCCCTGCCCTGGAGCCGCTCCATCTGAAGGCCGCGCGGCCGCGATGCAATGAAGCAGGTGCTGCAGTTCCTTCGCTCATGCCTCCGGCTGCTTGCCTGCGTCGCGCTGCCGGCACTGGCGGCCACCCCTGTTCCGCTGCAGCCCCTGATCGATGCGACGCCAGCCGGCGGCACCCTGCGCCTTGCGCCGGGCCGCTACGCCGGTCCCGCCAGCATCGGTCGGCCGTTGACGCTCGATGGGGGCCGTCAAGCCGTCATCGTCGGCGACGGCAAGAGCACGGTGCTGTCGGTCGCCGCCAATGGCGTCACCTTGCGCGGGCTGCGCCTGACCGGCAGCGGCGATTCGCATGACCGGATCGACGCCGGAATCCTGCTCGAAGGCAGCGATCACCTGGTCGAGGACAACGAAATTGACGACGTCCTCTTCGGCATCCATCTCAAGCAGGTCAGCCGCTCGCGCATCGCCGCCAACCGGGTGACCGGCAAGCCCTTCGAACAGGGCATGCGCGGCGACGCCATCCGGGCCTGGTACAGCCAGCACAACGTCATCGAGGGCAATCGCTTCCGCCGGGCGCGCGACCTGACCTTCGCCAATTCTGCGGACAACCGGATCGTCGGCAACCGGTTCACCGACGGCCGCTACGGCATGCACATCGTTTTTTCGCCGCGTCTGGTGATCGAACACAACCACCTGTCGGATACCGGCACCGGCATCATCGTGCTCTATTCGCCCGGCCTGGTGCTGCGCGGCAACCAGGTTGCGCATGCCCTCACGGCCGGCGGCGGCGGCATCGTGTTCAAGGAAAGCGACGACGCCCTGGTCGAGGAGAACGAAGTGCTGCACTGCTCGGTCGGCCTGCGGGTCGATGCGCCGCCGCAGTCGGTGGGCAAGCTGACGGTGAGGAACAACCGCTTCGCGCACAACATCATCGGCGCGTTCTTTTACGGCGAGGAGGGCGGCCACCGTTTTACCGGAAACAGCTTCGAGCACAATCTGACCACTGTCGCGATCAGCGCGCCGGGCGCGGGCAGCGGCAATGTCTGGCATGGCAACCGCTGGGACGAGTACCAGGGCTTCGACCGCGACGGCGACGGCATCGGCGACACGCCGCACGAGGTCTACCTGTTCGCCGACCGGATCTGGATGGAAACGCCGGCGGTGACCTTTTTTCGCAATTCGCCGGCGCTGGAGATGCTGGATTTCCTCGAACGCCTGGCGCCGTTTTCGTCGCCGCATCTTGTATTGCGCGATCCCGCGCCCAGGATGCGCTGAGCCCATAATCACCGTTCGACAATCAGGGACGCTTCCATGAAACTTGTATCCGCGTTGTTCTGGCTGCTGATCGCCGTATCGCCAGCGTCGTCGGCAGGGGATACCGTCTCCGGCTCCGCCGGAGGCAAAATTGTTGCCGCTGATACCGCGCCGCCGCCCCGGCATTTGCCGGCCGCGGAGGAGCCCGCCGCCCTGGCGCCGCGCTATCTGCTGATGGACCCGCATGGCCGTGCGGTGACCATCGACGATTTTCGCGGGCGCTTCCAGCTCGTCGCCTTCGGCTTCGTTTCCTGCCCCGATGTCTGTCCCACCACGCTGCTCGAATTCAAGCACATCCTCGAACACCTCGGCGACGAGGCGAAGCGCCTGCAGCCGATTTTCATCACCGTCGATCCGGAGCGGGACACGGCAGCCATCCTGCGCGAATACACCGCCGCCTTCGATGCGCGGATTCTCGGTCTGACCGGCTCGCCGCAACTGGTGCGGCGCGCCGCCGACAGCTTTCGCATCCAGTACGAGAAAGTGCGCGAACCCGGCGCGGCGGCGGACAACTACACCATGAACCACACCGCCGGCATGGTATTCCTCGATCGCCAGGGGCGTTTCCTCGCGCGTTTTGCCTACGCCATGCCCGCCACCGAGATCGCCGCTCGCATCCGGGCGGCGATGACGGCCGACAGCGCGCGCTGAAACTGCGCGCGGGAAACGCCTAGTGCCGGGCGAAGACCGAGGTCTTGCCGTCCGGCCCGACCAGCAGGGTGTTGTAGGCCTCGCGCCTGATCTCGCGCTGGCCCGACGCGTTGTCGAGTATGGTGCAGGCGGTTTCGCAGACCGGGTTTGAGATTTCGCGCCCCGGCGCACCGCGCGGCAGTCCGGGCACGGCCAGCCCGCGGGCGAGCGGTTGTTCCTTGAGCAGGAGCTTGATGTCCTCGGCCGGCACGTGGCCCTCGACAAAATAGCGGCCCACCTTTGCCGTATGCACCGATTCGAGCTCGGACGGCACGTTCAGCCAGCGCTTGAGCCTGGGCATGTTCGCGGTCAACACTTCCTCGATGCCGACTTCGAAGCCGTTCTGCCGCAGGTGCTCGGCCCAGTCGATGCAGGCCAGGCAGGGGCTCGGAGCGTAGACCGTTACCGGCGGCAGGGGCTCCGCGGCGGCGGCGGGCGCGCCGCATGTCGTCGCCGCAATCAGCAGGGCGATGCCGCGGAAAGTCGTCAGCACAGCTTGCCGGGCTTGCAGCCCTTGAGAATCCACAGCGAAATCTCGCCGGCCAGCTCGTCGGCGCGGACTTTGCGCGCCAGGCTCAGCACATCGCGGCCGGCATCGGTCTTCAGGGTCGGGTCGGCACCGGCCTGCAACAGCAGCTTGCCGTTGGCCGTGCGCGTGGAAAAGGCCGCCATGTGCAGCGGCGTGCGGCCTTCGCCGTCGCGCACATTGACCGCCGCGCCGGCCGCCAGCAGGGCCTGGAGCGGGCCGCTGTCGAGGTTCATTGCCGCATAGTGCAGCGGCGTGCTGCCCAGCGGCGCGCGCGCATCGCGCGCCTGCGGGGTGGCCTTGAGGATTTTTTCGACATCCTGGCGGGTGCCCATGCGCGCCGCGTCGTGGATCGGCTGTTCGTGCATGCCCAGCGTGGCGTCGGCGGCAAGCGCGGGTGCGCCGGCAAGCAGGCAGAGCATCGCCAGGGCGATGCCGGGAAGGGTGCGGGTGATCAAAATCATGGAAGGGCCTCGCCTTTGACAGGCGAAAATAGTAACCTGATTCGTTCCGTTTTTGCACTCCGCGGCTTGATGACTGTCAAAGCTTTCGCCGCCTTCTTTGCGCCTAATGTCGCCATGTTCAGAATCTCCCAATTCATGCAGGACATCGCCGCGCCGACGCCGGTCGGGCCGACAAGAAAGCCGCCCGGACCGGTGGTGATCTGGAACCTGATCCGGCGCTGCAACCTGACCTGCAAGCACTGCTATTCCATTTCCGCCGACAAGGATTTTGCCGGCGAGCTGGACACGCAAGAGGTGTTCCGTGTCATGGACCAGCTCAAGGCCTTCAAGGTTCCGGCACTGATTCTCTCGGGCGGCGAGCCGCTGCTGCGGACGGATATTTTCGAGATTTCCGCGCGCTCGAAGCAGATGGGTTTCTTCACCGCGCTTTCCTCCAACGGCACCCTGATCGATGCGCCGATGTTCGAGCGCATCAAGGAAATCGGCTACGACTACGTCGGCGTCAGCCTCGACGGACTGGGCGCGACGCACGACAAGTTCCGTCGCATGAAGGGCGCCTTCGATCTCTCGCTTGCCGGCATCCGACTTTGCCGCGAAGCGGGGCTGAAAGTCGGCGTGCGCTATACGATGACGCAGGACAATTTCCAGGACCTGCCCGGCCTGCTTCGGCTGGTCGAAGACGAGGGCATCGACCGCTTCTATTTCTCGCACCTCAACTACGCCGGGCGCGGCAACAAGAATCGCAAGGACGATGCGCTGCACCAGATGACGCGCAACGCGATGGATCTGCTGTTCGACACCTGTTGGGACTATCAGCAGCGTGGCCTGGTCAAGGAATTCACCACCGGCAACAACGACGCCGATGGCGTCTATCTGCTCTACTGGCTGCAACGCAAGTTTCCCGAACGGGTGGAACACGTTCGGCGGAAGCTGGCCCAATGGGGCGGCAATTCCAGCGGCATCAACGTCGCAAACATCGACAACCTGGGCAACGTCCACCCCGACACCATGTGGTGGCACCACACGCTGGGCAATGTCCGCGAGCGCGCCTTCGGCGATATCTGGATGGACACCTCCGATCCGCTGATGGCCGGGCTCAAGACGCATCCGCGCAAGGTCGGCGGTCGCTGCGGCGCCTGCGTCCATTTCGACATCTGCGGCGGCAATACGCGGGTGCGCGCCCAGCAATTGACCGGCGATCCGTGGTCGGAAGATCCCGGCTGCTACCTCGGCGACGAGGAGATCGGTCTCGCTTGACCTGGGTCAATTCGACTGAAGAAAGCGCCCCGGCTGCGACACTATGTCGCACGGCTCTCCGCTTGCAGCGTTCTATGATCTCTTATACGCGAATCGATTTGAGGGAGAGGCCCGATGACACAGAACGCTCAGGATACGGCGACCGGCAAAGGCGAGATGGGTTCCTTGCTGCTCGGCGCGGGCTTCGCTCTGGCATCGCTGATCATCCTGCCGGCCGTGGCCCAGCGCATCGGGCTCGGTTCGAGCCTGACGATCGCCCTGCGCGGCGCGCTGATGCGCGCCGCGAACCGCGTCTAGCCGGGCGTATCTCCGTTTTTCCGATCCGGCCGTCCGGGCCGGTGGGCGCATGCCCGGTGCGTCGGCTCCGCTGCCTTAAAATGCCGCGGAAACATGAATGAAATGAATCCCGTGAGTTTCCTCCTGCGCGGCCTGGCCGCCGCTCTTGCCATCGCAGTTCTTGCTGCCTGCTCCGATTCCGGCACCGGCGAGCGGGTGCTGGTCGCGCGTCCTGCCGGCGGCGATTTCGTCCTGCAAGGCGCGGCCGGTCCGGTCGATACGAAGGCGTTGCGCGGCAACGTGCTGCTGGTCTATTTCGGCTACGTCAACTGCCCCGACGTGTGCCCGATGTCGATGGCGGCGGGTGCCGCGGCGCTCAACGCGCTGACGCCGGAAGAACGGGCGCGGACGAAGATGATCATGGTCTCGGTCGACCCCGAGCGCGATACGCCGGCCAAGCTCAAAGATTACGTCGCCTATTTCCATCCGGCGATGATCGGTGCGGTGGGCACGGCAGAGCAGACCGCCGCCATCGCCAAGTCCTTCGGCGTCGGCTATGTACGCCAGCCGACGCGGCCCGACGGCGGCTATGCCGTCGATCACAGCTCGCAGACCTTCGTCATCGCTCCCGACGGCCAGGTGGCGGAACTGCTGCCGCTGGGCGTCGCCACCGACAAAGTCGTGACGGCGATAAGGAAGCTGCTGTGATGCGTCCCGCCGATCGCGCCTTCCTGCTGCTGGCCGCGGGGATATGTGCCTTCGCGCTGTGCTTCGTCGATGCCGCGCGGCTGCGCGCGGTGGCGGGGGCCGACGAGGCCGAACGCACGCGCCTGGTGGCGCAATTGCGCCTGACCGACCTCGCGTTGTTCACTGAGGCGCGCTACACGCGGCATCCTTCGCAGGCGGATCTGCATTCGGCCTTCCAGGATCATCCGCTGGCGCTGGAGCATTTCCCCACCGGTTCGCTGATCGCGCCGCCGGCCGGACTGGCAAAAGTCGGCGCTGGTGACACGGCAAAATGAAACTCTGGCTGGCAAAACAGCGCTACCTGATCGACTTCACGCTCGCATCGCTGGCGCGGCGCAAGACGCGCAACCTCGGCTTGCTGCTGGTCTACACCCTGCTGGTGTTCATGCTCGCCTCGGTCACGCTCTACACCCACGCCCTGCGCCAGGAAGCGGCGCGCGTGCTGGCCGCCTCGCCCGAGGTGATCGTGCAGCGCATGGTGGCCGGCCGCCACGACCTGATTCCGCCCGGCTACATGGAAAAGATCGGCCGCATCCGGGGCGTGCAGAAAATGGAAGGCCGTCTCTGGGGCTACTACTACGACGCGGTGACCAAGGCCAACTACACCTTCATGGTGCCGGCCGGGAATCCGCCGGCGGCGGGCGAGATCGTCGTCGGCCCGGCGCTGGAACGCTCGCGCGGGCTCGCCAAAGACAACGGGATTTCCTTCCGTTCCTACTCGGGCAAGCTGCACACCTTCATCGTCGCCGACGTGCTGCCGCAGGCCTCCGAGCTGGTCAGCGCCGACCTGGTGCTGATGAGCGAACAGAACTTCCGCGCCTTTTTCGACTATCCGGTCGGGCACTACACCGACATCGCGCTGTCGGTCGCCAATCCGCAGGAGGTGCGCAATGTCGCGGTGAAGCTGGGTGCCGCGCTGCCCGATGCGCGGCCGATCCTGCGCGACGAAGTACTTCGCACCTATGCGTCGATCTACGACTGGCGCGAAGGCATCGTGCTGGCGCTGCTCTCCGCCGCGATCCTCGCGTTCGGCATCCTCGCCTGGGAGAAGGCCTCGGGGCTTTCGGCCGAGGAGAAGCGCGAGATCGGCATCCTCAAGGCGATCGGCTGGGAGACCGGCGACGTGATCAAGATGAAGTTCTGGGAAGGCCTGCTGATTTCGCTGACCGCATTCCTCGCCGGCTTCGTCGCCGCCTACGTGCATGTCTTCCACTTCGCCGCGTCGCTGTTCGAGCCGGTACTGAAGGGCTGGGCCGTGCTGTATCCGCGCTTCCAGCTGACGCCGCACATCGATGGCCTGCAGGTGGCGACGCTGTTCTTCTTCACCGTGGTGCCCTACGCGGCGGCGGTGCTGGTGCCGATCTGGAAGGCGGCGATCACCGACCCGGATTCGGTGATGAGATCGTGATACAGCCATGATTGAACTGAGCGGCATCCGCAAGGCCTTCAACCAGGGCCATGACAACGAGTACTGGGCGCTCGACGGCATCGACCTGAGCATCGAGGCGAAGAAGGTGACCGCCCTGCGCGGCCCCAGCGGTTCGGGCAAGACAACCCTGCTGACCATCGTCGGCTGCCTGGCGCGGCCGACCGAGGGGCGCGTGCGCCTGCTGGGCGAGGACATCTCGGGCCTGCCCGAGCGCTTCCTGACCGAGATCCGCCGCAAGCGCTTCGGTTTCATCTTCCAGCAGTTCAACCTGATCAAGGGCCTCTCGGCGCTGGACAACATCATCCTGCCGGCCTACCCGACCGGGCGACCGCGCCGCGAGCTGCTGGAACGCGCCGAGGAACTGCTGGCCGGCCTCAAGCTCGGCCACCGGCGCCATGCCAAGGTGGAGTGGCTTTCCGGCGGCGAACAGCAGCGCGTGGCGATCTGTCGAGCCCTGATCAACGACCCCGAGCTGGTGATCGCCGACGAGCCGACCGCCAACCTCGATACGCATCTGTCCCGCGAGTTCATGGGCATCCTCGAAGGCCTCGCCGACCAGGGTCGCACCATCCTGCTCACCAGCCACGATCCGCTGGTGGTCGAGTCCGACGTGGTGCAGCGCGTGATCGACATGCGCGACGGCAAGCTGATCGACGAGCATTAGCCGTGATATTCCAGCCCGCCATCATCGCCCTGCTTCTCGCCTCCGCACTGTGCGTGCTGGCGCTGGTGGCGAGCGCGCCCTTTGCGCTGGACGTGATCCGGCGCTGGGACATCAAAAGCGGCAGCGAACGGCAACTCCAGATGGAGCGCCGCACCTATCTGTTTTCGACGCTGCTGACCTTCGTCCTCGCCCTGCAGCTCGCCGCCGTGCTGCTGTTCGTCTTCAACGCCGAGAAAATGTCGGGCATGTTCGTCGGCGCCATGTGCGCGGTGGGCACGCTCAACGTCAATGCCTTCGGCTTTCCGGCGCTCAACGCCAAGATCGCCGTGTTCTTCCTCGCCGCGATGTGGCTGGCGATCAACCACGTCGACAGCCGCGCCCGCGACTATCCGCTGGTGCGCATCAAGTACGCGCTGCTGCTTCTGCTGGCGCCGCTGCTGGTGGCGAGCGGTTGGGTCGAGCTGCAATATTTCCTCGGCCTCAAGGCCGATGTCATCACCTCCTGCTGCGGCAGCCTGTTCTCCGAGGGCAGCCCGACGCTGGCGGCCGAAGCCTCGGCCCTGCCGCCGCGGCCGGCGATGTGGCTGTTCTACGGCAGCCTCGGCGCCGCCATCGCGGTGGCGGCGTGGCATGGCTATCGCGGTGGAAAAGGGAGCGCATCCGCCTATGCCCTCGCGATTGCCAGCGCCATCGGCTTCGCCACCACCATTGCCGGCATCCTCTCCTTCGTCTCGCTCTACATCTACGAGCACCCGAACCACCATTGCCCGTTCTGCATCCTCAAGCCCGAATACGGCTACCAGGGCTACTGGCTGTATGTGCCGCTGTTCGCCGCCACGGCGGCGGGGCTTGCGGCCGGCGCGGTGCAACCCTTCGCCCGCATCGACAGCCTGCGCGCCATCGTGCCGGGTTTCTCGCGAAATCTCGCCGCCATCGCCGCCAACGGCTATGCCTTGACCGCCGTAATCGCCACGGCGATGATCTGGCAATCCCGACTGATCCTGCTGGAGCACTGATGCGAATCCTGATCGCCGCGTTGTCGATCCTGCTGCTGGCCGCCTGCGGCGGCGACAAGCCGCCGGCCAAGCTCAACATCGGCGACATCGCGCCGACCTTCCAGACCTTCCGCGCCGACGGCATGCCCGCCCACTTCCCGGCGGCCTGGGCCGGCAAGCCGCTGGTGATCCGCTTCTGGGCCGACTGGTGCAAGTACTGCGAAGGCGAGATGAAGGACATCGAGAAGGTCTACCAGCGCCTCAAGCCGCGCGGGCTGGACGTCATCGCGATCAATGCCGGACAGGACAAGAAGACCGTCGTCGAATTCATGAAAAAGCTCGGCGTCAGCTACCCGGCGCTGATGGACGAGAATTCGGCAATCGCCAAGCGCTACGGCGTGGTCGGCCTGCCCACCACCTACTTCGTGGACGCGAAGGGCATCGTGCGCGCCAAGCTGATCGGCGAGGCCGACGAAGCGAGCTTCGAGCGCGCCGCGCTGGAAGCCCTGAAATGAGCGGAACCCCCGACCCCCAGGCGCCCTGCGACCTGTGCAGCCTGCCGGTCGGGATCAGGCCGTTCACGCTGGCGACGCCGGAAAAGACCTTCCGCTTCTGCTGCGAAGGCTGCAAGGGAATTTACCAAATGTTGCACCAGATCAATGAATCGCCTGCCGGAACGGCGGACAATTAGCTGGCAGTCATACGAAGGAGCTCAAAATGATGAACGAAGAAATGATGAAACACGGTGCCGGCATGATGGGCACGGGCGCCGGCATGATGAGCCACCCGGTGGCCAAGGGCGCGATGGTGGCGGCTACCGGTTACGCCGCGACGCGCGCGCTGGTCGGCCAGGGTCTGCTGCGCAATCCGCTGCTGTTGCTGGCGGGCGGCATTGCCGGCGGTATCGCGGTGGGGTATCTGCTGCACAAGCACGAGAAGGAAATCGTGCTGGCGGTATCGAAGGCGATCGGCATGGGCAAGGATTTCGTCATGCAGCAGCGCGAGAACCTCGACGACCTGGTGGCCGAAGCGAAGGAGACCGAAGCCCAGGCGGCTGCCGCTCCGGCCGCCGCTGCCGAGCCGAGCCCCGACGCCCAGGCCTGAGCGGTTCGTCATGAATGCCGACGATCTGGCGCGACGCATCGTCGTCCGCCATCGCGAGGCGGGATATTTGCGCCTCGAACTGCCGGCCGAGATCGGCCATCCCGCCGCCGTCGCGGCGATTGAGGCTGTGCTGCGGCAAGTGGCTGGCGTCTACCGCGTGACGTTCCACGCCGCACAACGTCGCCTGGCGGTGAGCTACGACGCCCATGTCTGCACCGCGGCCGACGTGGCACGGGCGCTCAAGGGCTGCCTGCACGCATTACCCGGTTGCTCGGTGGCCGCGCCTGTTGCCGCCGCAGCGGAACCTGCGGTGGTGGCACTGCCGGCGAAGCTGACGCCGGCGCTGCAGGACGCCGCCCATCAGGCTCGTCGCGCCTTCCGGCAATTGCGTAGCCGCATCGAAGCCCTGCGCCAGCCCAAGGCCGCACCCGGCAGCCTGCAGGCGAAGCTGCAACCGATGCTGGCCAATGCGCTGACGGAAAAGGCCATCATCAACTTCCTCAACGACCTGGTCGCCTTCTACCTGGTCAAGGTGCATTGGGAACTCATCAGCCAGCGCTGGCTTAAGGATCCCGTCAAATACGCCAATGCCTGGCTGACGGTGTTCTACCTGATGTTCCTGCTGGTGCGCTATCGCAAGGCGATCGCCGCTGAATCTTCCCAATCGGCCGCAAAGCCGGTGCCTGCCGCACAACCATGAAGAACTTCCGCGTCGTCCATCGCCTTTCGCGCCGCATTCGCCTCGTCGCGCCGTCGCTGGCGAAGCAGCCCGAGCGTTGCTACATTCTCGAAATCCTCTTGAGGAAGCACGGCGCGGTGAAGGACGTGCGGGCCGTGGCGCAGATCGGCTCGGTGACGCTGCACTACGATCCATCGCATCTTGCCGAAGAGCGACTGCTGGCAATCGTCGATGCCGTGATCGGCAATATCGCCGTGGCGCCAGCGCCGACTCCTGAATCCGCACCGGCGTCTCCGGAACTTGTCGACGGCCCGGCACAGGAATGCAATGCCGCCGTCGAAGGCATGACCTGCGCCTCCTGCGCGCTGCTGATCGAGATGAGTTTGCAGCGCGACCCGCGCGTGGATTCGGCGGCGGTGAACTTCGCCGCCGGCACGGTCACGGTGAAGGGCCACCTGCCGCGCGAGGATTTGTTCGCCTCGGTGAAAAAGCTCGGCTACGAGGCGCGGCCGATGGACACGCTGGCGCAGCGCCGCCTGATCGTCGAGCGCGAAAAGGCGCGGCTGGCCGACGCGAGGAAACGCGTGTTCCAGGCCGCGCTGCTGACTGCGCCGGTGATGATCTCGGGCATGCTGATGCACCGTTCGCCGGTGCTGCGCCTGGTCGAATTCGGCTTGTCCACCGCCGTCGTCTTCGGCAGCGGCAGCGAAATATTCAAGAAGGCCTGGATGCTGGCGCAGCAGCGCGAGGCGAACATGGACACGCTGATCGCGATGGGCGCCGGCGCGGCGTATCTCTACAGCATTCCCGGCGTGGCGCGCATGCATCATCACGTCTATTTCGAATCGGCGGCGGCCATCGTCGCCTTCGTCCTCGGCGGCCGCTACATGGAAGAGCGCGCCAAGGGCAAGGCCTCCGAGGCGATCAGGAAGTTGATCGAGCTGCAGCCGGAAACGGCGATCCGCATCACCGCGAACGGCGATGAAACCGTCGCCATCGACGACGTGCAGCCCGGCGACCGCCTGCGCGTGCGCCCCGGCGACAAGGTGCCGACCGACGGCGTGGTCGAGGCGGGAGCATCGAGCCTCGACGAATCCATGCTCACCGGCGAATCGCTGCCGGTGTCGAAGGGCGTCGGCGATGCCGTGGTCGGCGGCTGCCTGAATGGCAACGGCGGTTTCGTCATGCGCGTCACGGCGGTCGGCGGCGACACGGTGCTGTCGGGCATCGTCAAGCTGGTCGATCATGCGCAGGGCAGCAAGCTGCCGGTGCAGAAACTCGCCGACCGCATTTCGGCGCGCTTCGTGCCGGCGGTGGCCGGCATCGGCGGCCTGACCCTGGCCGGCTGGCTGATGGCGGGGCACGCGCCGTCGCGCGCGCTGGCGCACTCGGTCGCCGTGCTGCTGATCGCCTGCCCCTGCGCGCTGGGACTGGCGACGCCGACCGCGATCATGGTCGGCACCGGCCAGGCGGCGCGGCGCGGCATCTACATCCGCAACGGCGAAGCACTGGAAACGGCGGCCACGCTGAACACCCTGGTATTCGACAAGACCGGCACCATCACCGAAGGCAAACCCGCGGTGACGGACTTCCTGCTGCTCGAAGGGCAGGACGAATCGCGCATCCTGGCGCTGGTCGCCGGCGTCGAGGCGCACTCCGAGCACTTCCTGGCGCGCGCCATCAACGCCTGGTGCCGCGCCCGCGCCGTGTCGCCGGCGTCGACTCTTGATTTCGAAGCAGCGCCCGGTCACGGCGTGCGGGCGCGCGCCAAGGGCAGGAAGCGCGAGGAAATTCTGGTCGGCAACGCCGCGCTGCTGGAGGCCGCGGGTGTCGACTACAGTGCGCAACAGGATCAGGCCCGGGTCTGGGCCGAGCAGGGCAAGACGCCGGTGTATGTCGCCATCGGCGGCGTCTGCGTCGCGTTGTTCGCCATCGCCGACCAGGCGCGCGCCGGGGCGAAGGAGGCCATCGCGCTGCTGCACCGGCTGGGCCTGCAAACCGTGATGGCGACGGGCGACGTCGAGGCGGTCGCCAACCATATCGCGCGCCAGGTCGGCATCGATCGCGTCATCGCCCGTGCCACGCCGGGCGACAAGCTGGCACTGATCCGCGCGCTGCAGAACGAAGGCCGCCGCGTCGGCATGATCGGCGACGGCATCAACGACGCGCCGGCGCTCGCCGCCGCCAACGTCGGCTTCGCCATCGGCGGCGGCGCCGACATCGCGGTCGAATCGGCCGACATCACGTTGGTCGGCGGCGACATCGCCCGCGTCGCCGGCGGCATCGAACTTTCGCGGCGGACCATGGGCATCATCCGCCAGAACCTGTTCTGGGCGCTGGGCTACAACGTCGTCGCCATCCCGGTCGCGGCCGCCGGCCGCCTCAATCCCATGATCGCGGCGGCGGCGATGGCCATGAGCTCGGTCTCGGTGGTGACCAACTCGCTGCGGCTGCAGCGTTGAGCGAACGGTTCCCTAACTTCCTTTCGTCATTCCCGCGCAGGCGGGAATCCAGCGGCCCGCATGATCGGTGACGATCGGAATGGAGAAAAGGCAACCCGCCGTGTACGTCCTCGCCAGCCAACGCAACGGGACGCTCTACATCGGTGTTACGTCCGATCTGATCAAGCGGATATGGGAGCACAAGAACGACGTTGTCGAAGGCTTCACTCAGCGCTATGGGGTGCACCTGCTGGTGTATTTCGAGCAGCACGTCACAATGGACGCGGCCATCACCCGCGAAAAGCAGCTGAAGAAATGGAACCGTTGGTGGAAACTCAAGTTGATCGAAGAACGCAATCCGGACTGGCGCGATCTCTGGCCGGAGATCGTCGGATAGTTGGCTGGATGCCCGCCTGCGCGGGCATGACGGGCAACCCGGTCACTCCCGCGCAGGCGGGAGTCCAGCCAGCGCCTCCGGTCCTCACTGGATTCCCGCCTGCGCGGGAATGACGGCTCATGGATCACAGCCAGCACGCCCACATCGCCGAATACTCCTACTGGGCCGCCTTCATGGTCGGCATCCTCGGCAGCGGACATTGCATCGGCATGTGCGGCGGGCTGGTGTCGGGCTGCTTCATGAAGCTGCAGGCAAAGGGGCCATGGCCCTACGCCGCCTATCATGCCTCGCGCATAGCCATCTATGCCGGCGTCGGCCTGATCGCCGCGCTGCTGGGCACGGTGCTGGTGGCCAGCGGCATGACGGGCCTGGCGCAGGGCGTGCTGCAGATTCTCGCCGGCGCCATCGTGATCCTGCTCGGCCTCGACCTGCTCGGCGTCTCGCCGATCCGCAACACCTATGGCTTCGCGCCAATGGCCTGGCTGGGCAGACAGTTCGCCACCGCCTCGCAAAAGGGCCCGGTGCTCGGCGCCGCCATCAGCGGCGCGATCAACGGCCTGATGCCCTGCTCGATGACCATGGCCATGGCGGTCAAGGCCACCACCGCAGCGAGTCCGCCGGAAGGCATGCTGCTGATGCTGGCTTTCGGCGCCGGCACGCTGCCTTCGATGCTGTTCGCCTCGGTGCTGTTCGGCAAGCTCGGACCGAAACTTCGCGGCGGGCTGCAGAAGCTCGCCGCGCTGTTCGTCATCGCGCTCGGCGTGTCGACGCTGTGGCAGGGCGTGCGGTTTTATCTGGTGATGTACAAGCTGGTGGTTTGAACGTCGTGTCCCACCAGGGGACTTCCTGCGGGGCGTCGCCGGCGCCGTCCGCAAGGGATACCGTCTCCGGCTCCGCCGGAGACATGACTTTTCGCGCAAGAAAACGCCGGCGCGTGGCCGGCGTCGGTTTGCCGCGCGCGAGCTTCCTCAGAACTTGTAATTCATCCCCGCGTAGATCGAGCGGCCCATGCCGGGGATGGCGGTGCCCCAGGGCGGGGTTCCTGCGGATGCCGTCGGCGGCATGGTGACCCCCTGGCCGACGTAGGCGCCGCTCAGCGGATGGAAGTAAAGCCTGTCGAACAGGTTGTCGATACCGACATCGAAGCGCATCTGCTTCCAGGCGTAGCTGCCGCGCAGGTTGAGCAGGGCATAGCCCGGCGTCACGACTTCGTTGCGGACTTGCGAAACATCCGACTTGCGCGCCACGAACTGGGTTTCCGCCGTGCCGCTCCAGTTGCCGAGATTCTGTTCCAGGGCCAGCTTGGCGTTCAGCGGCATGATGTTGTAGAGATTGTCGCTGGCGCCGTCGGCCGTCTTGCCCCTGACATAGTTCAACATGCCGGACAGGGTGAAGCTGCCGAACCCGGTATTGCGCGCCAGCGGCAGATGGCCGGAGATGTCGAGCCCATGGAGCCTGGCGTCCTGGTTGCCGTACTTGAGGAATACGAAGTCCTTGGTTCGGGTCACGTTCGCCGCGACGCAGACCCCCGCGCCGGTGAAGCAGCGCTGGGCGTTGATGTAGTCCTGGACGTAGGTGGCGTAGGGCGTCACCTTCAGTCCCCAACTCTTTTCTTCGGCATCGTGCCAGTCGAAGGTGGCGCTTAGCGTGTGCGCGACTTCCGGCTTCAGGTCGAGGTTGCCGACGTAGCCGTTGCCGTCGCCCACCATATTGATCATGAACATGGCCATGCCGCCGGTCGACCATGTGTAGCGCTCATACAGATTGGGCGAGCGGGTCTTGCGCGCATAGCCGAACTCGATGGTCTGTGTCTTCGTCGGCGCATGGCGGGCCAGGGCGGTGATGTCCCAGTTGCGATCGGTCTTGCGGCGGTCGCTGTTGTTGAATCGCGTGGCGTCGGCCGCGTAGCCCGCGTTGTAGCCCTGGACGGTGCCCGTATCCATTTTCACGGTTTCGTGACGCACGCCGAGCAGGCTGGTCCATTGCGGATTCCAGCGCGCCTCCCATTCGCCGAACACGGCATGGCGGTCGCGTTTCCCATTGTTGATGTCCCAGAAGGTGTTCGGCGACATGCCGCCATTGCCCGACGGCGGCCACCAGTCGCTGAAGCGATACTGCTGGAACTCGGCGCCGACGCGCAGCAGGTCGCGTTCCGACAGGGCGATGTCGGCCTTGAGCGTCGCGCCGGTGTTCTTTCCTTCCGTGTCCATCGGCATGCCGGCCGCAGCAATTGCCGCAGGCGGCGGCGTCGGATTGCCCCGGTACCAATAGGCCTTGTCCTCCAGGAAGTTCATCTTGTGCCGCGTCTGCTCGCGATAGACGCGCGCCTGCAGGCTGCCCCAGTCGAACTGGCCGCTGTAGCGCAGGTTGAGATGCACGCCGTCGTTGGCGGTCATGTCCATGCGCTGGTTCGGAAAACCCTGGTAGGGAATGTCCTGCGTGCCGAGCTTGAGCTCGACCAGGTGATTGTCATGACGCAGGGCGACGGCCAGCGACTGGTTGGTCGACTTGTACATGGTCGAGCCGACTTCATCGCCCGCCAGCCATTTGGTCGAGTTCTGGATCGAGCGGCCATCGGCGATGAAGGCCCGCCCCGCCGGCTTGAAATCGCCGCCGGCCGTGTAGTCATCGCCCTTCGCGGTCGAGCCGCTGTAGCTCACGCTGAGCTTCTCGCTGGCGATGGTCGCGGAAAGGTTGCCGCCATGGGCGTTGCCGTTGCTGCGATAGAACACGCCGGCCTCGCCCTTGATCAGCGTGCCCTGGCCGGCCCTGGCGAATTCCGGCGCGGCGGAGTCGACCAGGATCGTGCCGCCGATGCTGTCGCCGCCGGAACTCACCGGCGCAATCCCGGCGAAGACCTTGATGCCGCCGACCGCCGTCGGATCGATGTAGGACAGCGGCGGATTCATGTGGTTGCCGCAGGCGGAAATCAGGTCCATGCCGTCGACCTTGATGCGCAGCCGGTCGTCGGCCAGGCCGTGGATCGCCGGCAGGCTGGAAACGCCGCCGGCGCCGTAGAGGCTGACGCCGGGCACGTCGCGCAGCAGCCCTGCGGTGTCGCTGGTGGCGGCGCGCTGGGCGCTGATATCGCTTCTGTCGACGGCGTCGCCGCGAAAGCGTTCGGTGCTGTGCCCGGTGACGACCACCGCATCGAGGGTGTTCGCTTCGTCGGCGGCGAAGGCGATGCAGGGCATGGCCGCGAGGGCGGCAGACAGAATCTTGCGTTTCATGTGTGGAGGTCCGAAGGGTGGGGTGGGACGAAAAATCAGCTGCCGCGAATGTTAGGCGGCGGGGCGCGCGCGGCGATGCGACACAAGGTCGCACGTGACGATTCGCCGCGCGGTGTTCAAGTTGTTGTTGTCAGAATGCGAGCAGCAGCCGCCTTACGCCCAGCACGATCAGCACCGCGGCGGCGCTCCACAGCAGCCAGCGCGACAGCCAGGCGCGGCCGGCGCGCAGTTCGCGTCCCATGCGTCCGGCCAGCGGCACCAGCACCAGGATCGGCGTCATCGCCGCACCCAGGCCGAAGGCCAGACCGTAGGCCGCACCCTGCGCGGCGCTGCCGGCATTCGCCGCCAGCGCCAGCAGCGAGGCCAGGGGCATGCACGGCGTGAGCGACAGCGCAGCGCCCAGGAACAGCGGCGGCAGGCTGTCGGCCTTGCGTCGATGCACATGCACCGGCGCCATAAGAGTCGACGCTGGCGACATGGCGCTGCAGGCCTTGCCGGTCGGTTTTGCGATCAGCCACAGCCCGGCGAGGATGCTGGCGCCGCCGATCACCGCGTTGCCCCAGGTGCCGCCCAGCGCCTTCGCCAGGCCGAGGCCCGCGGCCCCCGCCAGCGTCGCCAGCACGGTGTAGGTGGCGACACGTCCGCCGAGGAATACGCCGGTATGCAGCAGGGCTTCGCGCTGCCCGCTGGCGCGCCCGAGCGCCCAGGTGCCCATGAAGGGCAGGCAGGTGACGGTGCAGGCGGTCAGTCCCATCGACACGCCGAGGAACCAGACAGTGGCCAGCGTCACCTGGCCCGCGGCGAGTTGCTCAAGCATCGGCGGTGCCTGCTGCGGGCTTGGCGGCGTTCCTGACGAACTTCAAGGGCTTCACGGTGCCGTCCGGCAGTTCGCGTTTCACCTTGTCCTTGTAGTAGTCGCGGCTCGACGAGAACAGCGCGAACGGCCCCCATTTCAGCTTGATGATGCCGTCCTGCGGGCAGTACTCCGCGCAGCGGCCGCACAGTGTGCAATCCTCGTGATAGGCCTTGCGCCCGCTCTGCCGGGCGATTTCCGGGATGTCCATCGGGCAGGCCTCGGTGCAGATGCCGCACTTGGCGCAACTTTCGTGCATCGCCGGTTTCGACAGGCGCATCGGCGACAGGCGCTGGAACACCGAGTTGAGCGCCAGCAGCGGACAGATGCGGCAAAACGGCTGGCGCACCGCCAGTGCGCCGATCACGGTGAAGCCGATCAGCAGATTGGCGATGGCGCCGAGCGTGAAGCTGACGTTGTCGCCCAGTCGCAGCGCGAGTTGCTCGGTGTTGCCGGTGAGCAGCGTGGTCGCGATGCGCGAGGGGCAGATGTCGCAGTAGGGGTTGCCCAAGGTGTGCGGCGTCACGCCGAGGCCGGTCAGGAGCGGCAGGACGAATACCAGGCCGAGCAGCAACAGCCATTTCACCGGCCGCACTCGCTTGACATCGCCCAGGTCGCCCGACTCGACGCGGCGCAGGCCGATGCCGAAGCGGCGGCCGATCTTGCCGACCAGTTCCTGCAGCGTGCCGAGCGGGCAGACCCAGCCGCAGAACATCTTGCCGAGCACGAAGAAGAAGGCGAAGAACGACACGAAGGTCATCAGCAGCGGCAGCACCATCTGCGTCGTGAGCTGCTGCGCGCGCACCATGGCTTCGCCGATGCGGTGATGGATGATGTGCTGCGTCGGCACCAGCACGCAGTAGCCGCCGTTGGCCTGGTCGTAGGCGCAGGATAGCGCCGGCAGGGCGCTGGATATCTTGTCGGCCATGTAGTTGCCGACGATCACGCTGCCATAGACGGTGACGAACAGCATGAGTATCTGCACCGCAAGGCGAAAGCGCGCCAGCGTTGGAAAAATCGACTTAAGCATGGGTGTTGTCTCCGGTTTTCCGGCGCCGCAGAAGCGGTGCCGCCGCGATCATGCCGACCAGGCCGAAAGCCGCGCCCCAGCCCAGGCTCTTGTCCCTGTCGCCGTCCTGACCATAGTTGTAGTTGAAGGCGGTCAAATAGCGGCGGCCTTCCGCTTCCTTTAGAGTCGATAGAACAAAGGCGGCGCGACGCGGGCCGTGTCCACCGTCCGCCGGCGCTTCCGAAGGCTTGAAATCGCGCGGGAAGAGCACCGTGGCGAAGCCGGCGGCATCGGTCAGGAAGCTGCCGCGGCTGCCGAACTCGGTTTCCAGCTGGATCGTCTGGCCGGCAAGCGCCTGGCCGTTCCAGCGCACCAGAAAGCGCCATTTTTCGCTTTCCCGGTAGCTGGCGTGTTCGCGCGGCAGCGGATCGGGGACGATTTCCAGTTCATGCCTGGGCCGCTTCAGCAGGTCCTTCGGCGACGGCCCCGGATTGCCGAAATACCAGGCGGTCGAGGCCGTGCGTACTTCAACGTCGCTTTCCTCGCGTGCCGTGACCCAGTGATAGTTGCCGGTCTTCGGTGCCGCGGCTTCGATCTTCGCGCCGTCGGCCGTGACCGGATATTCCACCTTGAGACGACTTTCCGGCCCTTCCGCCGCAAACACCGTGACGGTGGCGGCGGCGATGCCCTGCGGCCGCAGCATGGCTGCCGTCCGCTCGCCGCGCGCGCCCCTGCCGGCAAGCAGCAGCGGCTGACGCGTCCATTCGCGCACGGCGCCAGGGCGCCCGGCCGATGGCGCGGCGGAAGGCGCCGCTGCCTGGCCGCCCGGCGCCGGACGGGCAGGGCCATGGTCATGGGACTGGGCATGGGCGCCCAGCGCGATAACGGCGATCAACAGCGGATGTGGTTTCATGATCGGCGCTCAGAAGGAAGCGGTCAGGCCGAGCGTCCACGCGCGCGGCTTGCCGACGGTCATCGAAGGGTCGTTGCTGTCATAAACGCCGTTGTAGGCGTTGGTGAGGTTGCTCTTGGTGTCGTTGGTGCCGCGCACGATGGTGAAGTACTTGCGGTCGAGCAGGTTGTCCACGCGGGCGAATACTTGCCACTTCGAGTTTGAGGCGGTTCCCGGCATCCTGAAATCGTAGGTGGTGTGCAGGTTGAACAGCGTGCGTCCAGGCATCTTTTCCTGATTGATTTCATCGGCCCAGGACCACGCCTTGGCATCCATTTCCAGCCGCACGATCCAGTCGGCGGCGGCTTGCCAGCCGAATGTCGTGAATAGCTGGTGACGCGGCACGCGCGGCAGGGATTTCCCGGTGTTGTTGTAGGCGATGGTCTTGTAGCAGGTGCCGTTCGCCATGTTCGCCGCGCCGACGCCGGTCATCGAGCAGGCGGCGTTGTAGGTGCCGTTCGAGTTGCCCAGCGCCAGCAGGAAGTTGTCGTAGCGGGTGAAGCGTGCATCGATCAGGCTGTAGGCGGCATCGAGCCAGACGGACTTCTTCGGGTCGGTCTTGAGCGACAGTTCGAAACCGCGATTGCGCGCGCCGCCGATGTTGTCGTAGCGGCTGGCCAGCGCGGTGGCGCTGCCCGATGCGCTGTACTGGCCGCTGGAAGCGAGGATGAAATCCTTGCGCTCGATCTGGAACACGGCCGCCTCGATCTCGGTGTTGATGCCGAACAGATTGGCGCGCCGACGCAGGCCGATTTCGAAGGTCAGCGATTTTTCCGGTTTCAGGTCTTCATTGTTTGCCGTGCCGCCGGTCGGTGAAACGCTGCCGGAGTAGAGCTGTTCCGCCGTCGGCGTGCGGAATCCGGTGGAAAGGTTCGAGAACACGTCGCTTTGCGGCTCGACGGCGTAGGTGCCGCCGAGTCGCCACGACGAGACGTTGAAGGCCTTCGACTTGTTTACCGTAGTGGCCCGGTTGTAGAGGGGGTTTCCCCGGTAATCGAGTGCCGAATGGTCGTAGCGCGCATTGGTCGTGACAGTGAGCTTGTTTGTCGCCGCCCACTTGAGCTCGCCATAGACCGCCGCCATGTCTTCCTTCGTGAAATCGTCGCTGGTCACGCTGCCCAGGGGAACCGTGGCGCTGAATGGCGAGTTTTTGAAGCTGGTGATCGCCTTGACCAGGTTGATGTATTCGTTGGCGCGCAGGTCGAGGCCGGCGAGCCAGCCCAGATTGCCGGCGCTGGTGCGCCACTCGCCCTTGACCCCGCGCTGGGTCTGGTCGTAGGCGTTGCCGTACTGGTAGGCATCCTGCGCCGTTACCGCCGCGCCCGTGCTGGTATAGCGCTGCGGCGCCGACCAGTAGTAGGTGCGATCCTTGTACTGATAGGCAAGCAGCATCACGTTGCCCTTGTCGCTGTAGTCGTTGGAATAGGTGACATTGAGCTTTTCAAGGTTGACGTCGTATTTGCGGGTGTAGTCGCGGCCGAGCACGCCACGGGGATCCACCTCGGCCTGATTCACTCCGGCCACCGAGCCGTGCTTGTCCTTCATCCGGTCGGAGCGCTCGAAGCCGACCGTCAGGTCGGACCGGTCGGTCAGGAACAGCCGAAAGTTGCCGTCGATGTAGTCGGTCTTGTAGGCCGATTGCCAGTAATAGTCCTGGCTGGAGCGATGGGTGGTCTGGAGATGGCCGCTGCCCCAGTCGGCGGCGAAGCCGGCGCGCAATTGCTGGCGGTTGTAGCCCCAGGAGCCTTCGTCGGCGGCCGCGGTGAAGCCGGCATACTTGGCGCCGCGCTTGGTGGTGATGATCACGGCCCCGGACAGGGCGTCCTCGCCGAAAAGATAGGAGGCGCCGCCCTTGATCACGCGAATCGACTCGATGTTGTCGAGGTCGACATTGACCTTGCCGGTGCGCTCGAACACCGGAACGCCGTCGATGACGATCGCCACGCCGGGCTTCTCGCCCATGTAGCGCTGGTTTTCGACGCCGCGCAGCTTGATCTTGATCTCGTCGCCGGACGACAGGTCGGCCGTGATGCCGGGAATTGCGTTGAGTATCTGGACCATGTTCTGCGGCCGCTTTTCGTCGACGGTCTTGCCGCTGATGTCGTGGATGCTCGATGGATCGAAACGCTTCGAGGTAAAGCGGTCGTCGATGGTGGTCGAGGTCACCTTGACTTCACCCAGTTGGGCCTCCTGCGCAAGGACCGCGCTTGCGGCGAGAGCGCCGAGGGCCGCGACGACCGCCACGACCGACGGTCGTCTGGCGGGGGTGTGTGTATCGAATCCGAATTTGCAAAGCATGAAGGCGCGCCTCGTGAAGGTGATATGAATTGATATGCGTATGAAATGCCGCCCGACTTAGCTCTTCGGCTCGGTGACGAAGGCGATGCGGTTGATGCCGGCCTTCTGCGCCATGGCAAGAATTTCGGCCACTTTGTCGTAGCGCGTGCCGCGATCGGCGCGCAGATGCAGTTCCGGGTTGCGGCCGGCGGTGGCGGCGAAGCGGCTCTCCACTTCGCTGCGGTGCGCCGGGGCGCCGTCGAGGTAGTAGAGGCCGCCGGCGTCGAGCGCGAGCTGGATCACGACCGGCTTGTCCTCGACTTTCTGCGCGCTGACCTGGGGCAGGTCGATGGGCACCGCCTGGTGCAGCACCGGAATGGTGATGATGAAAATGATCAGCAGCACCAGCATCACGTCCACCATGGGCGTGGTGTTGATCTCGGCCATGGGTTGGGTGATGCCGCCCTCGCTGAAGGAACCGAATGACATGGCGAGTGCCTCAGGTGGCCCGGCGCGCCGGCTGCGGCGCCATTTCCGGCACGGCGCGCGGCGTGGAATAGTCGACGCTGGCGGGACGGCGGGCGCCGGTGGTGAAGAAGGCGTGCAGATCGTGGGCGAAACCGTCGAGCTGCGCCAGCGTCAGCCGGTTGGCACGCGTCAGCGCGTTGTAGGCGAGCACGGCGGGAATGGCGACGAAGAGGCCGGCGGCGGTCATGATCAGCGCCTCGCCGACCGGGCCGGCCACCTTGTCCAGCACCACGCTGGTGGAGCCGGAAAGCGCAACCAGCGCGTGGTAGATGCCCCATACCGTGCCGAAGAGGCCGATGAAGGGCGCGGTCGAACCCACCGAGGCGAGGAAGGTCAGGCCCGTTTCGAGGCTGGCCTGTGCCGACAGCATTTGATTGCGCAGGGCGCGGGTGACGGATTCGGACAGGCTGACGCCGGCGCCGATGCTGCGCGAGGCGTGGCAGCGGTCGCGGGTCGGATCGTCGCAGAGCGAGCAATTCGTGAAATCGGCGGGGTTGATGGGCGCCTTGTCGCCAATGATCGGGCAACCGTAGGCCTGTGATTCACGGGCGCCGGCGCGCGCCATGCCGGCATACAGACCGGTACGGTCGGCGGCTTCGATGGCCGCGAGTGCCTCGGCCAGCGTCCTGGCCTGCCAGAAGGCAGCGGGAGCCCGATCGCTTGCAAGATTGATGCGCAACTGGCGGGTGAAGCGGCCGACGATCAAGGCCCAGCTGAGGACGGAGAGTAGAAGCAGAATCAGGGCCGTGACGTGGATGACGCTGTCGCCCTGCTGCCAGAAATGAAGCAGACCGAATTGGGTTGGCATTGGCGGATCAGTTTTCGAGTTGAAATGTGACGGGAACCTGGACCCAGGCCGCGATCGCCTGCTCGCCGCGCCGCGCGGGAACGAAGCGCCAGCGGCTGACGGCTTCCTGCGCGGCCTGGTCGAGTCGCGCGAAGCTGCTGCTGGTCTTGAGCTCGACCTTCTCGGCGAGGCCGGCGGCGCTGACCAGCACGCGCAGCAGCACCTTGCCCTGTTCGCCCAGGCGGCGCGACGTTGCGGGATAGGCCGGCTTCGGGTTGTCCAGATAGCTGGCGTCGAAACGCGGCGCCGTGATCGCCTCCGGCACCGGTGTGACGTTGACCGGCGCGGCCGGCGCAGGCGATGGCGGCGGCGGAGCGGTAAAGGCGGGCGGCGATTCGCTGACGGTGTTCGATTTGAGCAGGTTCTCCGGTGGCGGAGGCATTCTTTGCGGCTTGGGCGCTTCGGGCTGTTTGACCGGTTGTTGCTTCGGCAGCTCCGGCAATACTTCGACCACGCGCACGGCCAGCGGGCGCAATGCCTGCTTCAGATCGGCGGCCGGCACCGCCACGGCAACCAGGACGATCAGCGCCGCATGCGCGGCGGCGGCTCCGGTCAGAGAGAAGAGCGGACGTTCGGGTTGGCCGACGTCGGGCAGGCGAGGAAAGAAGAGTCCCATCGACGACGTTCAGCGCAACAGGGTCGTTGCGGGATGACGGATGATCATGGCAAGTGCGGGTCGGGCTGTGAATCGGGTGGCGCATTCTGCTGCTGCCCCAACCGAAAGTCGTGCGACACAGCGCCGCATGTGACGATTCGCCGCGCGGCATGATGTCGCGTCGGGACATTGATGCCCCTGTTTTTGATCGGGATCAAAGACGCGTTCGAATGTCGCCGTCAGGACGCGTCGCTGCGGCAAAATGCCGCACGGAGGGTGCATTCGCAACGCCTAATATTGCAGTGCACATTTCCCACTATCGAAGGAGTTCATCATGGACAGACGCGAAGCCCTCAAACTTTCCCTGCTCGCCGGTGTCGGCCTGGCGGCCGGCGGCGCACAGGCGCAGCAGGCCTGCGCCACGGACGGCACGCCGGCGCAATTCACGCCGAAGAAGCCGGCCGACGCCAAGCCGCTGGAGAACGAATTCGAGAAGTATCCGAAGTGCCCCTACTGCGGCATGGACCGCAAGCAGCATCACCGCACCCGCATGCTGGTTCAATACAGCGACGATCTGGCCGACGGCACCTGCTCGATCCATTGCCTGGCCCTGAGCCTCGGCGTCAATGTCGACCGCGAGCCGAAGGCGATCTGGGGGCCGGATTTCGCCAGCGCTTCCGAGCCGAGTCCGTTGCTGCCGGTGGAGAAGCTGACTTACCTGATCGGCGCCGACATCAAGCATGTGATGACCAAGAAGAGCAAGCATTCCTTCGCTGCGGCGGATGTCGCCAAGGCTCACCAGGCCAAGCACGGCGGCGAACTCGGCGACTTCAACGAGGCCATGAAACAGTCCTACCTCGGCATGGCGGAAGACGTCGCGCAGATTCGCAAGAACCGCGAAGAGCGCCGCAAGAAAATGATGATGCAGAAGCCGGGTTGATCTCGCCGTGAATCGCCGCGCACTGCTCCTGTTCCTGCTCGCGTCGCTGCTGCCCGTGGCGGCGCTGGCGCAGGGCGCGGCAAATCCGCCGAAGGCGGTGCCAAAACCGGTGCCGAAGCCGGGGCCGAAGGATCTATGCCCGGTGTGCGGCATGCTCGTTTCGAAGTACCCCAACTGGGTCGCGACCATCGTCTACAAGGATGGCCACGCCCACCATTTCGACGGGGCCAAGGACATGTTCAAGTTCTGGTTCGAGCCGGCGAAGTATGCGGCGGGCCACAAGCGCGAGGACATGGCGGCGATCCGGGTCACGGATTTCTACAACCTGCAAGCGGTGGATGCGCGCAAGGCCCTGTACGTCATCGGTTCCGACGTGCTCGGCCCGATGGGGCACGAGTTCGTGCCGCTGGTCAGCAAGGAAGACGCGGCGGATTTCCTCAAGGACCACAAGGGCAAGCGCATCCTGACTTTCGATCAGGTGACGAAGGATCTGCCGCTGAAACTCGACGACGGCAAGTTCTGAGCGTTCGTCGGGGCTACCGCCGTGTCGCCGGCGCCGACTTATAATTCGCGACACCACGCCGGATTCGATTGAATCCGGCTTCCAACCTCCATGACCAGGACAAACCACCACAGAAGCTGCCAGGGGCGCAGCAATTGCAACGCCTGCGCGCTACGCCGCGAGATGGTGTGCGGCGACGTCACGCTGGAAGACCTGATCGATTTCCATGCCGGGATCGACGATTTCGATTTCGCGCCGGGCACCACCCTGTTCGCCATGGACACGCCGGCCGACGCGGTGTATTGCATCCGCGCCGGCGCGGTGAAGATGGTGCATTACGAACCCAGCGGCGTGGTCCGCATCGTGCGCGTGCTGAAGACCGGCGACGTCGCCGGGCTCGAAGCGACTTTCCGCAAGCGTCACGATTATTCGGCGATTGCGGTCGACAAGGTGCGTGCCTGCCGCATTCCGATGACGTACTTCCACAAGTTCATCGAGAGCCACGGCAGCCTGCAGATGCGCCTGATGGAGACATCGCAGGCGGCCTTGAACGAGGCGCAGAACTGGCTGGCGCAGATCGTCGGCGGCAACATTCCGGCGCGCACCCGCCTGGCGCGCCTGCTGCTGAAGCTGCGAACCGGAAACAGCGACCGCATCATCCGCTTCACCGGCGAGGACATGGCGGCGATTCTCGGCATCACCTTCGAGACCGTCAGCCGTCTGGTCTCCGAGTTCAAGCGGCTCGGCATCCTGCAGTACATTTACGGCAGCAAGGGCACCAAATATTTTCGCGGCGACATCGCCGCGCTGGAAAAAATCGCGCAAGAGGGCTGAACCCAGAATGAAGAGCACATACACCGTCGGGTTTTCGATCGGGCCGGGCTTCGGCACCCGGCTGGCGTTCCGCAGCCTGACGCGGCATCTGGGCCTGGCGTGCGGCCTCGCCGCGGTTGCCGCGTCGTCGATCGCGGCAGACCCCGCGCCGGTCTACCAGCAGCATTGCGCCGTCTGCCATGGCCCCGGCCGGCTCGGCGTGACCGGCCCGGCGCTGTTGCCGGAAAGCCTGGCCCGCCTGCGCAAGCCGGAAGCGGTCAAGACCATCACCGAAGGCCGCGCCGCGACCCAGATGCTGGGCTTCGCCGATCGCCTGAGCAAGCAGGAGATCGCCGCGCTGGCCGATTACATCTACACCGCCGTGTCGCCGGCGCCGACTCTCAGCGAAGCCGACATCAAGGCCTCGCGCATCGTTTCTTTCGCCAGCGGCAGCCTGCCGGCAAAACCGGCCGAGGTGTTCAAGGGCGTGGACATGATGAACCTGTTCATCGTGGTCGAGACCGGCGACCATCACGTCACCGTGCTCGACGGCGACAAGCTGGAGCCGATCCACCGCTTCCCCAGCCGCTACGCACTGCACGGCGGGCCGAAGTTCACGCCCGACGGGCGCTACGTGTTCTTCGCCTCGCGCGACGGCTGGATCACCAAGTTCGACATCTGGAACCTCAAGGTGGTGGCCGAGATCCGCGCCGGCATCAACACGCGCAACGTCGCCGTTTCCGGCGACGGCAAATACCTCGCGGTGGCCAATTACCTGCCGCACACGCTGGTGCTGCTCGACGCCGACCTCAATCTGCTCAAGGTATTGCCGGTCGTCGGCAAGGACGGCAAGGAAAGCTCGCGCGTCTCGGCGGTGTATGACGCCGCGCCGCGCCAGAGCTTCGTCGCCGCGCTGAAGGACGTGCCCGAGCTGTGGGAGATCAGCTACAACCCGAAGGCCGACGATATCGCGGTCGGCATGGTGCACGACTACAAGTACAAGGAAGGCAGCTTTATCCCCGGCTTCCTCAACCCGCGCCGCAGCTTTCTTTCCGAACCGCTCGACGATTTCTTTTTCACCCAGAACTACGCCGAGCTGATGGGCTCCAGCCGTGAAGCCGGCAAGGGCCAGGTGGTCAACCTCGACGTGCGCAAGAAGATCGCCGACCTCAAGCTGCCCGGCATGCCGCACCTGGGTTCCGGCATCACCTGGGACTGGAACGGCCGGCGCGTGATGGCCACGCCCAATCTGAAGGAAGGCCTGATCACGGTGATCGACATGAAGGACTGGAACACGCTGAAGACCATCCCGACCCTCGGCCCCGGCTTCTTCATGCGAAGCCACGAGAACACGCCCTATGCTTGGACCGATTCGATGATGTCGAAAGGCAAGGACACGCTGCAGGTGATCGACAAGCGTACACTGCAGAAGGTCGCCGAGGTGAAGACCGATCCGGGCAAGACCCTGGCCCATGTCGAATTCACCCGCGACGGCAAGTACGTGCTGGCCAGCCTGTGGGAGCGCAAGGCCGACGGCGGCGCGCTGATCGTGTTCGACGCCGCCACCTTCAAGGAAGTCAAGCGCATCCCGATGGACAAGCCGGTCGGCAAGTACAACCTCTACAACAAGATCACCCGCTCGGAAGGCACCAGCCACTGAGAGGCCATGCTGATGTATCGTTGCAGGGTGTCGATAGTCGAAGAGCCCGGCCATGAGTCACAAGCACCGGAATGTCCTGCAGGCGATTTTTCATGATCCGCTGAGCAGCAATGTTCAATGGCGCGAAGTCGAATCGCTGCTCCACCATCTCGGCGCCACTATCGAGCCGGGCCACGGCGCGCGCTTCCGCGTCACCCTGAACCGGCACGAGTTCACGGTGCACCATCCCCATCACGGCAACGAATTCGGCAAGACCGACATCAAGCACTTGCGCGAATGCCTCGCCGCCGCCGGAGTCAGCTTGTCGAGCTACGACGAGCAGAACAAGTAAGCCGGCCTGCGGCCAGGAGCGAGGCCAGCGAAGCGGGGCAGTGCGAGCGTCGGGTTACCGGTGACGACGGTCGTACTGTCCGACACTGAGAGTCGACGCTGGCGATACGGCGGTTATTCGGCGATTGCCGCCGTTCGCCAGAAAAGCGCAGGTGGCTTGAGTCTGTCTGCTTTGGGGAAGCAGAGTCCAGCACATGCATCCGACCTGCCGCCTGCCTGCACATCTCCCAATACGAGAATTGCCAAGGCGACGGGGCCAACGATGAGGCCCGAATTACCGGAGTAGCTGAGCATGGTGCTGCTTCAATGCTTTTGCCTGCAAGAGCATGGCCGGCATGCGGTTGAACAAACCAGGCAGTTCTTTTATAGTTCGCCCATGGCACCGAAAGCGCTGATCCAGCAAAACCCGCACTTGCGCAATGCGCAGGACTACCAGCGTGCCCTGCGCGCCAACGTGCTTTCCTCGACCGGGATCGAGGGCGTAAGAAAGGCGGCCGAGCGAGCGCTCGCCCCGGTTCCCGACAAGCGGCCCGCCAAGAAGCGTTAGACGCTGGCGGCAAGCACCTTCCTGAAGATTTCCGTCATCGGCGCGTAATCGCGGCTCATTCCGGCCTGCACGGCGGCGAAGTAGGCCGCACGCCGCTTCCCCTTGATGCCGGAAAAATTCAGCAGCGGCAAACCGGCCTGCAAGGCCATCAGCGTCGAGAGCAAACGCGACACGCGGCCGTTGCCTTCGCGGAAGGGATGGATCAGCACCAGTTCGCAATGCGTGATCGCCAGCGCTGCCAGCACCTCGTCGGGATTGCCGAACGTGCAAGGCGTATGGCGCGCCAGCACCTCCCGCTCGAACTCCCGCATCAGGCGCGGCACCTGCGCCGCCATGGCGAAGACGAAGCTGCCCTTGCTGATATTCACCTGCCGGTAGTCGCCCGCCCAGGGATACAGCTCGCCCAGCCATTGCTTGTGCCACAGGCAGATGTCGGCGGCGGTGAAGCGCTGGTCGGCAGCGACGTGGCGGATGGCCCAATCGGTTGCCGCTTCGAGACGTACCGCTTCCTGCGCATCCATCTGCCGCTTGCCGCGTATGCCGAGGAGATTCCTGAGCACCCGGCCGCGCGAATCCGGCTCGAATTGCGCCTCGGCGAGATGGTCGATGTCGTAGCGGGTCGCCATGTCAGGAGGCCGGACTGAAGGCCTGGTGCAGCAGGGTCGCGACATACAGCCGCTTGTCGCGGTCGATGTTGGCGGTGTGGATGCGCACGCGCGGTTCATGCGGCAGATGCGCCTTGAAGCCGTCGTTCAGCGCCTGTTCCACGAGGGCATCACGATCCGCCAGAAACAGCACCTTCTGGGCCGAGGAACTGCGCAGGAAGACGTCGATCAGGCCCATGGTGGTTCGCGTCTTGCCGGTGCCGGTAGCCATGATCAACAGCGCACGTCGCCGGCCAGCAGCGAAGGCTTCGGCGGCGCGCCTGATCGCTTCGTGTTGATAGGCGCGGTTGACGATCGCGTTGTCGATGGGTTCCAGGGCCGGCGGCTTGCCGTTTTCCCGAATGAAGCGCAAACGCTCCAGGTCGTCCGGCGAAAACATGCCGGCAACGAGGCGAGGATTTGTCGCGCCGACATCCCAAAAATAAGTCAGCAGGCCATTGGTGAGGAAGCCGAATGGCGCGAACATCTGGCGCCTGGCGATTTCGGCCACATAGTGGCGAAGCTGTTCTTCGCCTTCGCGCGGATTGCGGCAGGTACGCTTGGCTTCGACGACGGCGATCACATTGCCGGCTGGGTCGTAGAGGCAATAGTCGGTGACGCCGTTCCAGGGCGTGGCGTCGTAGCCGTCCACCGGCACTTCTCGCAGCACCTGGGTGTGATCGTCAAGCTTCCAGCCTGCTCGCCTCAATTCCGGGTCGATGAGAATGTAACGAGACTGTGCCTCGTTGAGTTCGAGCGTGCTTTGGTAGTCGGAATTGCTCAGAAGCCCTCCCTACAGCACCTGTTTTTCTCATTTGCTCCTGTCATTGGCAGGACAGACGGCATGATACATCAGCAGAGAAATGGGGCGGTTTGTCGGACTCAAATGAACTCGCGGGGACTGTTGAGCCTCAGTAGCTGGCTAATCTCGATCACTCAACCATTTTAAGAACCCGACACTCAAGTTGCGGTTTTGAAGGACATCGGTCCGCAGAACATGACTGATCGCAATGGCCGAATAGCCACCGTATCGCCAGCGTCGACTTTCAGTATTGGGCGGTACGCCCGTTGTGGCCGACCAACAGCCGCCCGGCGACCTCGAATTCCGGGCGGCCTGTCACCGACCCTGGCAGCGCCGGCGACGGCCGGGAAGATCCGCGTCGCCGTGGTGTTTCAGGGCTTGCGGCTCCACTTGCCTTCGGCATCGCGCAGCCACCAGCCGGACTTCCACTGCTGATGCCAGCGTTCGCGCATCAGGCCCAATATTTCCGGTTCGGCGTCGCGCCGGCCGTTGCTGTCGGCGAGGGCCTGGATCAGGGCCTTGCGCTCGGGGTTTTCCGCGTCGATCAGCTTTTCCGCGATCTGGCGCTTGGCCAGGGTCATCCTGGAGTTGTCGCGCAGGTAGATGAAGCCGTCGTGTCCGAGGCCGATTTCGCCGGCTTCGTAGAAGCGGATCAGGCGCGAGCTGCGCTGGGCGAGGGAATGCTTGACGACAATCACCGGCGGCGTGCCGATGTCGAGGTTGATGGCCGGCTTGGCGGCGTCTTTGGCCGCGTCTTTGACAGACTCCGCCGCCGCGACGGGCAGCGCGAGACAGGCCAGCAGAAGTACGAATCGTTTCATCGGGTTTCCTTGGGGTTCATTTGCCGGCCAGCAGCAGCTTCAGATCCGCGGCGACGTTGGCCGGTGCTTCGCCGTGCCGCACCAGCAGGCGCAGCTTGCCCTGCGGGTCGAAGGCATAGCTGCCGGTGGAGTGGTCGACGCTGTAGCTGCCGGGCGTCGATCCCGGTTGTTTGGCATAGAAGACCTTGAAGTCCTTCGCCAGCGCCGCAATGGTTTTTTCATCGCCATACAGGCCGAGGAAGCTCGGGTCGAACGCGGGTACGTATTGGGCCAGCAGTTGCGGCGTGTCGCGCGCCGGGTCCACGGTGGCGAACAGCACCTGCACCCGTTTGGCGTCCTCGCCCAGCAGTTTCATCGTCTCGCGCATGATCGACAGCGTGGTGGGGCAGACATCGGGGCACTGGGTATAGCCGAAGAACAGCACCACGGCCTTGCCCTGAAAATCGGCGAGCCGGCGCGCCTTGCCGTTGTGATCCGTGAGCTGGAAATCCTTGCCCCACTCGACCGCCGAAAGATCGGTCGAAACGAAATGCCTGGGTTCGGAACACCCTGCCAGCAGCGTGGCAATGCATAAAAAAAGCGCCGGCAGCAGTTTCATGGAAGGCCTGATGGAGGGGTGTCGGAAGGGCGTTCAGTGTACCATTCGGCCTTGCCGCACACTTCCACATTTTTTTCGGGGTCATAGTGAATTCGCATATCGTCACGGTTGCCGAAGGGGCGCCCAAAACCCTTGCCCGCGCATGGTTGTGGCTGGGCCTGATGGCGCTGATCGGGTCCGGTCTGCTGGCCATCCTGCTGGTGCTGTCGCGCACGCCGGGCATTCAGGATGTCTTCCCGCTGAAGGATTTCTTCCGCTCGGCGCTGGTGGTTCACGTCGACCTCTCGGTGGCGGTCTGGTTCATGGCCTTCGCCGCGGTGATCTGGAGCGCGCTGGGTCGCGGCGGCATGGCGTGGCTGGGCTGGGGCGGCTTCGCGCTGGCGGCGGTCGGCACCGCGGTGATGACGGTTTCGCCCTTCCTGCCGGGCGCCGTGCCGGTGCTCAACAACTACATCCCTGTGCTGCAGCAGAACACCTTCTACGCCTCGCTGTGGATGTGCGGCGCGGGTTTCGGCCTCGCCGTGCTGCGCGCGCTGATCACCACCTGGCCGCGCCCCTTTCTCGGCACGCCTTTGCAAACCGGCGCTTTCGTCGGCGCGGTGGCGGGCTTTCTCGCGCTGGCGGCCTTCGTCTGGTCGTGGGTCGTGGTGCCGCGGATCGAGGAAAAGATTTATTTCGAAGTGCTGTTCTGGGGCGGCGGCCACACCCTGCAGTTCCAGCACGCCCTGCTGATGGTGGTGGCCTGGCTGTGGATTGCCGCGCATCTGGGCCGGCCCTCGGCGGCATCGCCGCGTGTGCTTTCGACAATGTTCTGGATCGCCGCGCTGCCGCTGCTGGTGGTGCCGGCAATCTATTTCACGATCCCGGCCGGCGAACTGCCGCACATGGAGTTGTTCGCCAAGCTGATGATCTGGGGCCATCCCTACATGGCGCCGTTGATCCTGGTCGGCTTCCTCAGCCTGTGGGCCATGCGCACGGTGGAGGCCCATGCCGCCAAGTCGGCCTTCATCGCCTCGTTTTCGCTGTTCGCCGTGGGCGGCGTGCTGGCCTACATGATCCAGGGCGTGAACGTGGTGATCCCGGCGCACTACCATGGCTCCACGGTCGGTGTGACGCTGGCTTTCATGGGGCTGGCCTATGTGCTGTTGCCGCAACTGGGTTTCGGCGAAGTCGAGGGGGAAATGGCGCGCTGGCAGCCCTACGTGTATGGCGGCGGCCAGCTGATTCACGTCCTCGGCCTGGCCTGGTCCGGCGGCTACGGCGTGCAGCGCAAGGTGGCGGGCGCCGAGCAGGCGCTGACCACGCTGCCGCAGAAAATCGGCATGGGCATGATGGGCCTGGGCGGCCTGATCGCGGTGATCGGCGGCATCATGTTCGTGCTGGTCTGCCTCAAGGCGATGACGCGGTGGAAGCGCACGCAGCAGAAGGACGCCCTTACCTGAGCCTCGGCAGCGCGTGTTGGTCCTGGCGCGGGGTAGCGCTCAGCCGGGCAGCCCCGCATACAGGTTCACGGCGGCATCCATGCGCTGCAGCAGGTTTTCGCTGGTGGCAAATACCTTGCGCGCGGTGGGGGCGAAGGACAGGCGATCGTGGCTTGTCATCGCGGACTGCAAGTTATTCCAGTGCTGCGCCACCTTCTGCAGTTCGTCGCTGATCTTTGGCTGGCCCCGTGTCGCCGCCGCAAGCTCGGCCAGGGCGGTCGAGAA
The DNA here is from genome assembly GCA_030247575.1 of Sulfuritalea sp. GTDB lineage: Bacteria > Pseudomonadota > Gammaproteobacteria > Burkholderiales > Rhodocyclaceae > Sulfuritalea. Next base: position 113,903 of record JAOTRV010000005.1, on the reverse strand, counting down.
TTCTTCATCGGTACGTTGCAGTTCGGCCCGCGATCTGGACACCTGGATGCCCATGTTGCGGAACATGAAGAATTTGGCCGCGCGCTGCGACAGCATGCGCTCGCGCCCGGCGAGATTGACCAGCCGGCCTTGCAGCGTGCCCTCGGCCTTTTCGAAGCCGAGGGTCAGTTTGTCTGCCGCCGCCAGCACGCTCTCGTTCATGTCGAACAGCTCGTGCGCGGTGTCCCGGCGGGGCTGCGAATCCAGCAATGCCCGATAGGGGCGCCAGAGCTCGCGCAGTTCGCTGTATGCCGCGCGGCTCTCGGCGCTGCCGGGCAGCGCGTCGAGCTCCGCCATCTGGCTGTCGAACATGTCCGCCGATTGCCGCAGGATCAAGCGGGCCCGTCGCGACATGACGCCCCGCTCCAGCATCAACCATGACTTTGCCATGCGCTGCGACAGCATGCGCTGGCGGCCGGCCTTGTTGATCGCGTCGCAAAACGGCCTGATGTCGCCACTCCGCTTGACGGCGCCGGGAGCGGAGCTCACCACCGCATAGCCATCGCCTTTGGCATGCGGCAGGTGCAGGCGCTCCGGCAGGATGATCGAGCGTGCCGTAGGCTCATCGGCGAGATAGCGCGCGATTTTGGTGTTTCGCAGGCTGATGTGGTATTTGTCGACGGCGATCAGGCCCGCTTCGGCGAGATCGCGCAAGGCGCGCGACAGCGTTTCCGGCTGCATGTCCAGGCGCGACGCCAGCAGGCGTTTGCTGATGTTCAGAGTCATCTGCGTTTCGCCGGAAGGGGGACGATCCGGACCCGCGAGCCAGAGAAGGAATTCCAGCAGCCGCTGGCTGCCCGAACAGAAATGGCCTGCGGCAAGTTCGGCCTCCATCTGAATCTGGCGATGCGCCAGCGCATTGATGATGCGCTCGGCGACGCGCGGGTCCAGCGCCATGACGCGGCGAACGCACTCCCCGGCAATGCACAGCAGTTGTGTCGGCTTTACGGCCTGGGCACCCGCGAGATGGGAGTGAGTGCCAAAGAGCTCCGCCTCGCCGAAGGATCGTCCGGCGTCCATGACATCGATGACCTTCTCCTGTCCCCGATTGGATGACAGGGCCAGTTTGACCTGGCCCGCCAGCACGACATAAATCTCGCTGGCGGGGTCGCCGGGCCGGTAGATGACCTGGCCGCGCTGATACGCGGCACTGCGCGATCCGCGCACCAGTTCGCCAAGGCACTCCTGGGCGAGTCCGGCAAACAGGGGAAGCGTCTTCAGTATGTTCTTGCGGGCAATGTCGTTGTCCGACGGCATGCGTCTCTCCGGATTCTCGCGGTCTCTTGGCGGCCGCTGATTGCCGCGGGGCGCGAGGCACCGCAGCAGAAAGGGGCTTACGCTACTTTGGGTGCCGCGGGCTCACCTTGATCCCGGTCAAGTGCCCGGCCGCGCGGAGAGTCGACGCTGGCGCGACGGCGGCCCGGGCCTCCGCGCCATGCCTGTCGGATGCCGAAGCGCCCGGCCGTCGTGCGGCGAACCGGGCCCGTCGTGTGCCTTTGCCGGTGCGCTACTTCGGCTGGATGGCCATCGAGCGCGCCGAGATGTTGAAGGCATCGGAGAAGCACATGCCTTCTTCGGCGCCCTGGTTCTTCAGGGTCGGGAAGATCGCCTCGACCATCTTCACCGAGCCGCAGGCGTAGATTTCGTGGCCCTTGAGGTCGGGGAAATCTTCCAGGATGGCTTCGTGCACCAGGCCCGTGCGGCCGCTCCAGTTGTCTTCTGGTGCGGCATCGGAGAGCACGGGGATGAAATGGAAGTTCGCGTGATCCCGCGCCCATCGTTGCGGCAGGTCCGGCAGGTAGAGGTCGGCCAGCTTGCGCACGCCCCAGTAAAGATGGATGGGGCGCTTGAGACCGCGATGGAAGGCATCCTCGACCATGCTCTTGACCGGCGCGAAGCCGGTGGCGCCGGCAACGAACACGATCGGACGCTCGGATTCGCGCAGCGAAAAATCACCCAGCGGGCCTTCGAACTGCACGGCATCGTCCTCCTTCATGTGTTCGAACACATGCGTGGTATAGCGGCCACCCGGCATCAGGCGAATCTGCAGTTCGATCAGGTCGGGCTGATGCGGCGGATTGGCGAAGGAGAAGGCGCGGCGCTGGCCGTCGTCGAGAATGACGTTGATGTACTGTCCGGCCTTGAATGGAATCTGTTGCCCGTGCGGCAGCTTGAGCATGACGCGCATGACGTCGTGGGTCAGCTTTTCCATGTTCACCACGCGGGCGGTGTACTGGCGGATGGCGCTGGGCACCGTCGATGCTTCGTATTCGATTTCGACGTCGCCCAGTGCGGTGGCGCAGCACAGCAGAACCTTGCCCGCGGCACGTTCCTCGGCGGACAACGCACTCGGCTGATACAGGCCGGGATCGACATTGCCGCTCAGCACCGTGCACTTGCAATGACCGCAGCCGCCATTGCGGCACTCGTAAGGCAGGTTGACGTCATGGCGCAGGCCGGCGTCGAGCAGGGTTTCGTCGAAGCGAATGGCGACGGTCCTGTGGTCGGGGTGGAAGGTGACGACGGCTTCGGCCGGGGTCGCGCCCATGCGCTTGGGCGGCAGCCACGGGGCGAGGAAAAGCAGGGCCGAAAAGGCGACAACGCCGTACCAGAGATACAGCGGATCGACGACATACACCAGCGCCAGCACAGGCATCTGGAACCAGTCGATGTCGATGTTGGTCGGCACCACCGAGAGGTCGGCCTCGCCGCCCTGGCTGACCACGGGCTTGACCAGCGCCAGCACGACGAACATCAGGGTGAAGGCGATGGCGATTTCGCGCGGCGGGTTCACATGGGCGCGCGGCACGCGCTGCACGTGCACCCAGGCCAGCACGCCGGCGATCAGCGGCGCGCCCAGGTGGATGAAGGCGAGCAGGGTGAACAGGCGGCTGTTGACGTTTTCCTGGTAGATGAAGTTGCGGATCAGGGTGCCGTTGAACATCGGCAGCACGTCGAACCACTCGGCGGTGGCGACCACCACGAACTGGGCCAGCTGGTCCCACACCAGCATGAAGCCGTTGAGACCCGAGATGTAGACCAGCCAGATCAGGGCGACGCCGATGGCCCAGGAAAACCAGCGGAAGCCGCGATAGCGGTCGTAGGCGAAGTGGCGCAGCATGTGCAGCAGCATGGTCAGGATCATGCCGTCGGTGGCGTAGCGATGGATGCTGCGCATGATGCCGCCGGCCCACCACTGGTTGTGGGTGATGCGCTCGACCGACTCGAAGGCGTCGTGCACGCCGGTGTCGGCGAAGATGTAGAGATAGACCCCGGTGCCGATCAGCAGCCAGAACTGCCAGAAGCTGATGGTGCCCAGATGGTAGAACGGGTTCAGCTTTTCGCCGAAGGCCAGATTGAAGATGTTCTCGGCGCGCATGAAGAACCAGCGCACGAGTTTTTGGATGAGATTCAGCATGGTTTTGTCCGCGCGAAAATATTGGAATGTCGGTGGCGAGGCGTTCGTTGGCTCAGCCCTTGCGGCCTTGCTGGAAGAACAGGCCGCCCTTGTCCGGATTGAAGTCGATCACCAGCACTTGCGCCGGTTGCAGGGTGACTTCGGCTTCCTTGACGAAATTGAAACCGGGATTGACCAGGTTGTCGTTCATCTTGGCGGAGAGGCGATAGGTGCCGGCCTTCACTTCGAAGCGCTTGTAGACCGTCGACACGCCATCCTTGGACAGTCCGGTGGGTTGCATGATGGTCTCATACATCGGCTTGCCGTCGAGTTCCAGGACCAGCTTGATGTCGGAACGTCCGCGCGGACAATCCAGCGGCGCGCGCATGTTGGGCGGCATCTTGGCCAGCTCCTCGGGCGTGCGCTTGCGGCACTCGCGGCCGCCCAGATGGCTCATCGAGAGCTTGATCAGGGCGACATCGTCCGGAATCTGCTTGTAGGTGGGCGAGGTGGCGAAGTAGCCGATGAAGGCGGCAAACGCGCCATACAGGATGATCTGGCCGATGATGGCGGCGGGTTTAGCCATGATGAGTTCCTTCGTAGGGCCGCCCCGGGAAGGAGCAGCCAGTTGCGTGGAGCGGGCACTGCCCGCGAAAAATCGTCACTCCCTTGCTTGGCAAGAGGGCCGGGGGGAATGTCGTCATATTCTTCTCCGGGAATAGGCGGGGGGTCTGCTGCTGGTGACCGTCTGGTTTTCAAGCTGGGTTCTGAATTCTTGCACGGCGGCGGCGAGTTGCATGCCTTCGCCGCGCGACGCGGGGATCACGTGCAGTCGATCCATGGGTACGAGGCTGCGCAAGTAAGGTTCGCGCTGGTGGGCGAGACGCTCCCGTGTCCATTGCATGCCGAGGCGGAAATCGCAGCCGCCGTCCCGGCAGCCGGTGACGACGACGCCATCGACGCCGCTGCGTAGCGCGTATTCGATGAATGAAGGCGGCAGCATGCCGGTGCACAGCAAACTGATGGCGGCGGTGTCCCTGGCGGCCAGGGCACTTATATCGGCGCCTTTTTCGCAGCCGAAGACAAGTAGCTTGGTATTACCGAAAAGCTGCGCCACTTCGGCTTCCAGCTGGTGGCGCATCGCATCGACCGGTTGCTGCGGCATGTCGATGCCGGTCACCAGTCTTTCCTGACTGCGGAACGGTGTCGACGAGGGGCAGGCTCCGGCGCAAATGCCGCAGCCGGCACAGTTGTCGGCATCGACGATGGCGATCTTGTGGCCCGCTTTGTCGGGATGGACTGCCATGGTGATCGCCTCGTAGGGACAATCGACGTGGCAGCGGCTGCAGCCGTTGCAGTTGGCGGGGTCGACCACGGCAATCGGCCGTGCGGCCGGGTGGGGCAGGAAGGGCAGGGCAAAGAGCAGGATCGTCGCGCCGAAGACCAGTGCCCAGACTGCCGCCGGAGACGTGATGTCGGTCAGCGGATGGATGAAGAGGATGAACCAGTTCAGCGGCAGATCGGTGGCGATCTCGGCCAGATTCGCTGGCGCTTGGCTCTGCGCCGGAATGAGCAGGGCCAGCGCCAGAAGGCTGGCCAGGGTCGCCAGCATCACGCGCCGAGACGGCAGGTAATCCACCCGGCTGATGCGATTGACGTGAGCCCAGAGACCGAGGATCAGCATCAGCGGAATACCGATGTGGATGAACACCAGCACCGTGAAGAATCGATCGTTGATCGAGTCGGGCATGAGGAAATTGCGTGCCGTCGGCTCGTTGAAGAACGGAAGCCAGTCAAGCAGCTCCGTGGTGGCGATGGCGGAAAACTGCGCCAGACGATCCCAGACGATCCAGTAGCCGCCGATGCCCGAGATATAAGCCAGCCAGATCAATGGCACCCCGGTCACCCATGAGTAGAGACGGAAGCCGTGGTAGCGACCGTAGGCCCATTCCCGCAGCAGGTGCAGCATCATGACCAGCACGAAGGCATTGGAAGCGTAACGATGCAGGCTGCGCAGGATGCCGCCGAGATACCACTGTTCCTGCGACAGGTAGCCGATCGAGTTGTAGACACCCTCGATGCTGGTATCCAGCACCGTGTAGAGATAAAGCCCGGTGGCCACCAGTATCCAGAGGAAAAACAGGCCGAGCGCGCCAAGATGGCGCAAGGGATTGTCGGCGCCGCCGAAGAACCCATCGAGCAGATTCTCGATGCTTTCGAATAGGGTTTGCGCGTTGCCGCGCAAGACTGCGTGCAAGCTCACGTTGGGAGGGGTCCGTAGCACCGGCACCAGTTAACCACTTGGCTACTGGGGAGATTATTAGCGAATAATGATATACGAGCCGGGCGTCATCCGACTTGACTCGCATCAACCCGATTGAATCTTGTCGCCTTTGCGCTTTCTCGTGAAACTCCAGGCCACATAGATCATGAAGATCATGAAACTGATGAAGCCGGCGATCTCGAAATACAGCGCGTAGTTGGTGCGGTATTTCCCGGTGACCGGGTCGTAGACCGAGCAGAGGATCCTGATCCGGTCCGCGATCTCCTCCAATGTGCCGGTTTGCGGCGGAATGGGGGCACCGGTAATCATGGCCTTGAGCGGCTCCGCCAGATCTTCGGCGGTAAATTTCTCGCCATACACCTGCCTGAATATCTTGCCTTCGGCATCGACGATGGTGACCTGGTTCATGTGGTCGAAGCCGGCGCTGGTGGCGACGTAGCTGAAACCGAAGTTCTGCGTGAGCTCGCCGACGATGGCCGCGGCAGGGCTGAGAAATTCCCAGTTCGGCAGATGGATGCCGTACTGGGTGGCAAATATCTTCATTGCCTGGGGTGAATCGAAGGGTTGGTTGAAGCCGATGCTGACGATGTTGAAACGGTCGGCGCCGAGGACGCTGACCGTGGTCTCCACGGCTTTTTGCAGGTTCTTCGTGGTGGTGGGGCAGACGTTGAAGCACGCGGTATAGATGAAGTTGACCAGCAGCGGCTTGCCGCGATACCTGGCAAGCGGAGTCGGCCGACCCTCGCGATCGAGCAGGACATGATCGCCGAGCGGCTTGCCGATCACGCTCTGCGACAATTGCAGCGCCGCCTTTTCGTCGAGCGTGGTGAGCGTCAGGCCGGTCCGTGCACCCTGGGGCCGTTCGACCAGCCTGGGCTCCGGCGCCTTTTCTGCGGACTGGGCGCAGCTCGCCGCAAAGATCAGGGCTGCCGCGACTGCAGCACGAAACGGGAAACGGATCACAGGGATGGACGCCAGGCTAGAAACGAGCGTCGATGATTGCAGCAGTGAGTACCAGAGTCAACTGAGCCAGCGAAGCATGGAAGCAGGTCATGGCGGTTTGGCGGTTGGTGTTCTGTACCAGGCGCCAGGCCTTCTGGATGAACAGGAAGCCGCCGATGCCCGCTCCGGCGAAATAGATCGCGCCGAGGCCGAACGCCAGCGGCAGCAGCGACGTGGCGACCAGCAGCAGGGTGCTGCCGAATATCGCCTTGGCCGCGCGTTGATCGCCGACCACCACGGGGAGCATCGGCACGCCAGCCGCCGCGTAGTCCTCGCGATAGGCGATGGCCAGGCTCCAGAAGTGCGGCGGCGTCCACAGGAAGAGCACGAAGGCCAGGATCAGCGGCACCGCGCCAACCTGCGGGTCGACTGCCGTTGCGCCCGCCAGCACCGCCCAGCTGCCGGCCAGTCCGCCGAACACGATGTTGAGCCAGGTGCGGCGCTTGAGCCAGACCGTATAGACGATGGCATAGAAAAAGGCGCCGAGGAAGGTGAATAGCGCCGCCCAGGCATTGAGCGCGAGCCAGGCCGCCGCGACGGAAACCGCCATCAGGCCGAAGATGACCAGCAGCCAGACCGGTCCGTGCTTGATTTCGCCGGTGGCGAACGGCCGCTGACGGGTGCGCGACATCAGCGGATCGATGTCGTGTTCGTAATACTGGTTGAAGGCACCCGCGCTGGCGGAGGAGACGAGGACCGCGAGTGTCAGTGTGAGCAACTGCACCAGGCTCAGACTGGGACCGGAGCTGACCGACAAACCGGCCAGGGCGGTAAAGGTGATGACGACGCCGATTCGCAGCTTGAACAATCCCAGGATTGCCCGTATGGAAAAGGCGGTCGATCTTGTCGTGGGCAGCGTCGATTCCATTGAGTGTGTAGGGGGGAGTCGTTGCAATATTTTTCGTCGTTTATACCTGCGTGAATCGAGCCTGTCGGCCAGGCCCGATTCAGGCAGGTTCCCCGCACCAGGTGCGGGGAACCCTTTGCCCGAGCCTGCTTAGCTGAGACCCCAGACTTCGGACAGGTACTTCCAGTTCACGAAGTAGTAGAGGACGAAGCAGACCAGCAAGGTGATTGCCAGGACCACGGTACCCGGTACGCTGGTGTGCTCTTCCTCGCTGCCGGTGTGGGAGGCGCTGGCTGCGGCGCTCTGGTCCGGAATCGGCACCGGCTTGTCGTGGGTCGCACCGCCGTCGAGCTTCTTGCCGAACAGCAGGGACCACACCACGACGAAGATCCACAGGCCGCCGCCGATAACCGCGATCACGCCGAAGACGCCGGTAAGACCCATCATCAGGTAGGCGGCACCCGGCCACTCATACTGGAACGGTGCCCCCGAGAAGGCCATGTCCCAGTGGCGACGCGAGACGCCCAGCGTGCCGGCGCCCATCATCACCAGGCCGAGAACCGACATGCTGATACCGTAGAGGTAGGGCTGGATCTGGCACAGCTTCGGGAACATCATTTCGCGCCTGAACAACGCGGGAACCAGCAAGTAGGTGATCGACATGAAGGCCAGCGTGGTGCCGACGACGACCGTGGTATGGAAGTGGCCCGGCACGTAGAAGGTGTTGTGCATCAGCATGTTGATCTGTTCGGTGCCCAGCACGACGCCGGAGATGCCGCCGAGGAAGCCGAAGCCGACCAGCGAGATGAACATCCCCGAGAACACCGGGTTGCCCCATGGCGCCTTGCGCAGCCACTCGAACAGGCCGTTGGTATAGCCCTTCTTGCGTTGAGCCGCTTCGACCGCGCCCGGAACCGTGAAGCCGTGGATCATCGAGGCCAGTACCGCGAAGTACATGAAGTAGGAGGTGTTCAGCACCTTCCACTCGGCGCTCATGCCCGGGTCGGACAGCAGGTGGTGCGCGCTGGCCAGTTGCAGGAACAGGATGTAGAGCAGGAAGGCGAAGCGCGAGACCTTCTCGGACAGCGGCTTGGCGCCGAAGGCCACGGCGGCAATCAGGTACCAGATCGAGACGTGAGCGGCGACGTTGATCTGTTGCGAGGAGTGACCCAGCGCCCACCAGACCATGCGATACAGCTGCGCGTCGATTTCCTTGATCCAGCCCATCGACCAGAGGAAGGTCGGGATCAGGATGGCGGCGCCCGACGCGATGGTGAACACCGCGATGATCGCCGCCGTCATGGCGCCGAAGGTCACCAGCGGCAGCGAGCCGGTATAGGTCTTCTCCCGCTTGGCCACTACCAGCGTGCCGAAGAACACGCCGCAGCCGATCAAGGCGCCCACCGCGAACAGGATGATGCCGAGGTAGAAGTGCGGCGCGGCCTGCATCGGCACGTAGGAGGTGAACATGACGCTGGAGCCGCCCTGGAAGATCGCGACGTTGGTCATGATGCCGCCGACCACCATCAGCCAGAACTGTACCCAGCCCAACCACGGCGTGGCAATCCGGCATCGCAGCAGGGTCGATGAAGCGAAGTAGAGCACCGCCATTTCGAAGAAGATGATCCAGAGGATCAGCATGTCGATGCCGTGCGCCGTCAGGATCAGGTAGAACTGGTCTGCCGGCAGCAGCTTGATGGCCGGCCAGCGGGTCAGGATCACCAGGAGGGCGGTGATGCCGCCCACCAGCAGCCAGAGCACGCCGGCTACGGCGTTCCAGCGCATCAGTTTGTCGGCATCGAGGTCGAACTGCAGCCCGGTGCGCGGACAGGTACGGTAAGTAGTTGCCATCTATGGTCCCCCCTTATTTCACGTAAATACGGCCAAGCATCGTGTGGTGCCCGATGCCGCAGTATTCATTGCAGACGATGGCGTAGGTGCCGGCCTTGGTCGGTGTCATCTTGACCACATGCTCATAGCCGGGGATGACCTGGATATTGATGTTGGTCGGTTGCAGCGAAAAGCCGTGGTTGTAGTCGACCGAGGACAAGTGAATCTTGTAGGTCTTGCCGGCTTCGAGTTCCAGGATCGGATACCAGGACCACAGACGGCCCAGCAGGAAGGCTTCACCCTTGTCGTTCGGCTTGACCACGGGCATCTTCAGGTCCGGATTGGCCAGGCTGTCTTCGGTGCGGATGGTGTTTTCCTTGACGAAGGCATCCGTCTTGGCCTGGAACATCTCGGTGGTGGTCTTGTAGACCTCGTTCGAGAGGTTCTGCTTGCCGTTGATATGCCAATAGACCATCATGACGAACATGACCATGGCCCAGACGAAGGCGATGCCGATCCAGGCCCATTCTTGCCCCGAGATCGGTGTTTTCCACCACAACCGCTCTGAGGGCGGCAGGATTGCACTCATATGATTCTCCCTGATTGACTGGATTGCTTACTTGGCGAGGGGGACACTCATGATGTCCACGACACCCCACAAGATGTAAAGGACACCGGGAGAAGCTACTCCCAGGAACAGGAGCAGGAAGTGGTTATCCAGCAACTTTTGCATGAATGGAACATCGTCGTCATTGTTATTCGCCATGTTTCTTCCCTCTCACGTTGGCGCCTGCGGCGCACGGTTGAAACGAACTTCCGGAAACTAGTACAAGTGGGCGCGAGGATAGCCCGAGCGTGGCAGTACGGTATTTGATCCAGGACAAGAAAACCCAGTATTGACAACAGTCTTCATGCTGCGCTGCGACAAAACGCCACATCGAATTACCCACTATCGAATTGTGGGAAATCCATCGGATCAGGACATTGCCGGAGGGATTTGAAGGGGGATCAGGCAGCGTCCTGCGCTTCGAGCCAGAAGGCCAGGCCTTGCGCGTTGAGTTCCAGGTCGAGATGCCAGATTTCCAGAATTTCTTCGTCGCTCTGGCGGCACCCGTGGCGGTGCGCCTCGTCGAGCAGCAGGGCGGTCAGCCCGTCGCGGATTGCGGCATTCTTGTCTTCCTCGGCGCTGGCGGCAAGCGCGATCTCGACATAGCGGTCGAGCAGGCGCAGCACTTCGCGGCCGAGTTCGGCCGGGGGAGCGAGGCGGCTGAAGTGCGTCAGATATACCGCGTCGGGATTGAAGGAGAGCATGCGCTCGATGGAACTGCGCATCTCGTCCGGGTCGAACTGGATCGGTGTCGAGGACGGAAAGATCAGGGGCCTGCCATCGACATCCAGTTCGCGATAGGAAATGCCGAAGGTGTCGCCGGTGAAAATTCCGCTCGATCGACGATCGACGATGGCGATGTGGTGCTTCGCATGGCCCGGCGCATCGATGCAGAGCAGTTCGCGCGAGCCCAGCTTGAGCACCGTGTTGTCGTGGGCCTCGATGATGCGATCTGCCGCGATCGGCAGCAGGTCGCCGTACATGCGCCGAGCGCGTTCCCTGCCATAAACGCCTTCGACGCCGGCCATCAGCTTCGACGGTTCGATCATGTGCCGCGCGCCGCGCGGATGCACCACCAGCCTGGCGTTGGGGAAGGCTTCCATCATCACGCCGGCGCCGCCGGCATGGTCGAGGTGGATGTGGGTCAGGATCACGTAATCCACGCTGTCCGGCCCCAGACCGCGTGCTTCCAGCGCGGCCAGCGCCTGCGGCATGACTTCGAAATTCGCGGTGTCCACAAAGGCGGCCCGGCCGTCGCTTTCGATCAGGTGGATGGCGGCCAGCAGCGGCCGGATGTAGCCGGCGTCGAAGGCGTAGATGCCGTTGTGATAGTCGATCAGCGGACCGGACATGATCAGCCGCGGCGCGCAGCGCGAACCAACTGAGCGCCGCGCTCGGCGATCATCACCGTCGGCGCGTTGGTGTTGCCGGAAGTAATCGTCGGCATGATCGAGGCATCGATCACGCGCAGGCGGCCGAGCCCGCGCACGCGCAGTTCCGGATCGACCACGGCCTGCGCATCGTCGGCACGACCCATGGCGCAGGTGCAAGTCGGGTGGAAGATCGTGGTGCCGATGTCGCCGGCGGCCTTCGCCAGTTCCGCGTCGCTCTGCACTTGCGCGCCGGGCTGGTGTTCCTGCGGTCGATAGGGCGTCATGGCGGGCTGTTCGACGACGCGCCGTGTCAGGCGCAGCGCGCGGGCCGCGACCTGGCGGTCGTTGTCGGTCGATAGATAATTTGGCGCGATGATCGGCGCCGTGGCCGGATCACGGTCGCGGATATGCACGATGCCACGCGAGGTCGGTCGCAGGTTGCACACGCTCGCGGTAAAGGCGGGGAAGGGATGCAGCGGGTCGCCGAACTTGTCCAGCGACAGCGGCTGGACATGAAATTCGAGGTCGGGCGTGGCCACCTCGGGTGAGGAATGGAAGAAGCCGCCGAGCTGGCTGGGTGCCATCGACAAGGGCCCGGAGCGGAACAGCGCGTATTCGAGGCCCATCATCGCCTTGCCCCACAGGCTGTTGGCGCGCTGGTTGAGCGTGGTGATGCCATGCACCTTGAATATCATGCGCAGTTGCAGGTGGTCCTGCAGGTTGCCGCCGACGCCGGGCAGCTCATGCAGCAGCGGCACGCCGCGGTTCTGCAGCACTTTGGCGGGGCCGATGCCGGAGCGCTGCAGGATGGTCGGCGAACCGATGGCGCCGGCCGTGAGCAGGGTTTCGATGCGCGCCGTGACGCGATGCGGAACCCCGCCGAGGCTGAATTCGACACCGCGCGCCTCCTTGCCGACCATGACCAGCCTGTCGATCAGCGCGCCGGTCACGACCTTGAGGTTGGGCCGGTGCAGCACCGGGCGCAACATGGCCTTCGAGGCATTCCAGCGTACGCCTTTCTTCTGGTTCACCTCGAAGTGGCCGATGCCGAAATTGTCGCCGCGGTTGTAGTCCTGTTTGAACGGGATGCCGGCCTGCTTGGCCGCTTCGGTATAACGGTCGAGGATATCCCAGTGCAGGCGCTGCTTCTCGACGCGCCATTCTCCCTTGCTGCCGTGCATCTCGTCGGCGCCGCCCCAGTAGTCCTCGCTCTGTATGAAGATGGGCAGCACGCTGTCCCAGTTCCAGCGCGAGTCACCGGTGATCCGCGCCCACTCCTCGTAGTCGCCCACCTGGCCGCGCAGGTAGAGCATGCCGTTGATCGAGGAGCAGCCGCCCAGCACGCGGCCCCGCGCATAGATGATCGAGCGGCCGTTGAGGCCCGGCTCGGCCTCGGTCTTGTAGCACCAGTCGGTACGCGGATTGTTGATGCACTTCAGGTAGCCGATCGGGATGTGGATCCAGATCCAGTCGTCCTTGCCGCCGGCTTCCAGCAGCAACACTGTCACGTCAGGATCGGCCGACAGCCGGTTGGCCAGCACGCAGCCGGCCGTGCCGCCGCCGGCGATGACGTAGTCGAACTCGCCGAAATCATTCATTCAAAATCCTTCACCACAGAGACACAGAGAAAATCAAGGATAGAGAAATTCACGAATTTGCTCGGTGTTGTTCTCTGTGCCTCTGTGTCTCTGTGGTTCAAGAACCTATTTGTTCACCGGCATGACAAATTCGGGTCCCTTGGACTCCGACCCCGGCCAGCGCTGCATGATGGCCTTGTAGCGCGTGTAGAAGCGCACGCCTTCCTCGCCGTAGATGTGGTGGTCGCCGAACAGGCTGGCCTTCCAGCCGCCGAAGGAATGCCAGGCCATCGGCACCGGGATCGGCACGTTGATGCCGACCATGCCGACCTCGATCTTCTGGATGAAGGCCTGCGCCGTGCCGCCGTCGCGGGTGAAGCAGGCGACGCCGTTGGCGAAGGCGTGGCGGTTGATCAGTTCCACGGCCGCGGCGAAGGTCGGCACGCGCACCACGCACAGCACCGGGCCGAAGATTTCCTCCTGATAGATGCTCATCGAAGGCGTGACATTGTCGAACAGCGTCGGGTTGATGAAGAAGCCCTGCGCCAGCTCGCCGGTCAGGCCTTCGCGGCCGTCGAGTACCAGTGTGGCGCCTTGCTGCACGCCGGCCGCGATGTAGCCGGCCACCTTGTCGCGATGGGCGCCGGTCACCAGCGGCCCCATCTCGACATTCGCCGTATCGCCAGCGCCGACTTTCAGCTTCTTCGCGCGTTCGAGCACGCGCGCCACCAGTGCATCGGCGCAACTGCCCACCGCGACGGCGACCGAAATCGCCATGCAGCGCTCGCCGGCCGAGCCGTAGGCGGCGCCGATCAGCGCATCGGCCGCGCCGTCGAGGTCGGCGTCGGGCATCACCACCATGTGGTTCTTTGCCCCGCCCAGGGCCTGCACGCGCTTGCCGTGGGCAACGCCGTGGGCCTGGATGTATTTCGCGATCGGCGTCGAGCCGACGAAGGACACCGCGGAAACGTCCGGATGTTCGAGCAGCGCGTCCACCGCTTCCTTGTCGCCCTGCACCACGTTGAAGGCGCCGTCCGGCAGCCCGGCTTCACGCAGCAATTCGGCGGCGAACAGCGAGGGCGAGGGATCGCGCTCCGAAGGCTTGAGGATGAAGGTATTGCCGCAAGCCAGCGCCATCGGCGCCATCCACATCGGCACCATGAACGGGAAGTTGAAGGGTGTGATGCCGGCCGTGACGCCCAGCGGCATGCGCTGGTTCCAGTGGTCGATACCGCCGCCGATGCCGTGCGAATGCTGGCCCTTCAAGAGCTGCGGGATGCCGCAGGCAAACTCGATGACTTCGAGTCCGCGCTGCACCTCGCCCAGCGCGTCGGGCAGGGTCTTGCCGTGCTCGGCGGAGAGCAGCCTGGCGATGTCGGTCGAGTACTGGTCAACGAGGTCGCGGAACTTGAACATGACGCGGGCGCGGCGCTGCGGCGCGGCGGAGCCCCAGTCGGTGAAGGCGGCGCGGGCGGCGGTCACGGCGCGATCGACGTCGGCGCGCGAGGCCAGCGCGACCTGGCGTGCGACGCGGCCTTGCGCCGGATTGAAGACCTCGCCCTGGCGCGTGCCGGAACCGGCGTCGGCATGGCCGTTGATCCAGTGGCCGATCAAGTCGGCGGCATTGATGAATTGGAGGTTCATGGCAGTCTCTGTGCTTTAGGGGTGAAGGAACGGCATTGCAGCGTGATGCGGCGATGAAGTCAAGGGTACCCGTACCCGGCTTCGCCATGCCCGGCTATTTTCGTGGGGGCACGAAGATTTCCCGATAATTCATTGCGCGGTCCGGTCGCCTGTGGCACAATGCGCGCCTTCCAACGCGGAGTGGTAGTTCAGTTGGTTAGAATACCGGCCTGTCACGCCGGGGGTCGCGGGTTCGAGTCCCGTCCACTCCGCCACCGATTCAACGAAAACCCGCACTGCCGCTGGCTTTGCGGGTTTTTCGCTTGCCCCCCACGTTTTCACACCCGTCGTGCCTAAACTTCGAGGGCATGTGCCTACTGTAGCGGGCGTTATCGGGGCAATCGCCGTGTCGCCAGCGCCGACTTTCTCTTGTACCTGCCCGGATGCCGGCGCAGCAGGGCATTCGCTATACTCGGCAAGGTCGGGTGAAGAAGAATAAATCCGGTCCCGACCCGAAACTTGGCGGAGGGAAACGCATGAGCACGGAGCAGGAAATTCAACGCAGCGCAACGGTTGCGACGGCCAAGCCGGAGTTTGTCGCGATGAGTCGCTTCGTCATTGCCAACGGCATGGAAGACGAAGTCAAAGCCGCCTTTCGCGGCCGGCCGGGCCTGGTCGATCAGGCGCCGGGCTTCCTGCGCATGGATGTTCTCAGTCCGCTCGATGCGCCCGGCGAGATCTGGATCATGACCTACTGGACCGATACCGAAAGCTATCGCCTCTGGCATCGCAGCCACGTTTTCCATGACGCGCACAAGGGCATTCCCAAGGGCCTGAAGCTGGCGCCCGGCGAACAGAAACTGCGCGAGTTCGAACATGTCTGCGCCTGAAATCCTAGGCCAGCGGGCCGGCGCGGCCATTCTCGAACGACGCGACGCGCTCGCCGCCGCGCTCGTCGCACTAGAATTCGCCGCCCATCCCGAACTCGAACAGCGCTATGGCGCCATCGCCCGCGCCAAGTCGCTGCAAGATGCCGGCTACCACCTCGCCTATCTGGCCGAAGCGGTGGGCAATGACGACCCGCTGCTGTTCGCCGACTATGTCGCCTGGGCCAAGGTCATGCTCGCCCGTCGCGGCGTGCTGGCCACGGACCTGGCCTTTCATCTCGAATGCATGCGCGACGCGCTGGCCGAAATCCTGCCCGCCGAACTCTGTTCGCCGGCGCGGGACATGATCGACCACGCCCTGCAGCGCCTGCCGGAGATGCCGGAACAGCTCGACAGCCTGCTCGCCCCGGACCAGCCGCACGCCCTGCTGGCCCAGCAGTATCTGCAAGCCCTGCTGCGCGGCGAGCGCCATGTCGCCAGTACGCTGATTCTCGACGCCGCCCGGCGCGGCATTCCGGTCAAGGAAATCTACCTCAACGTGTTCCAGCGCGCCCAGCGCGAGATCGGCCGGCTCTGGCAGGTGAACCAGATCAGCGTGGCGCAGGAACACTATTGCACCGCCGCCACGCAACTCATCATGTCGCAGCTCTATCCCTATATCTTCAGCGGCGAGAAGACCGCGGGCGCCTTCGTCGCCACCTGCGTCGCCGGCGACCTGCATGAAATCGGCATCCGCATGGTTGCCGACTTCTTCGAGATGTCCGGCTGGGACACGTTTTACCTCGGCGCCAGCACTCCCGATGCCAGCGTGGTACAGACCCTGATCGAGCGCAAGGCCGTCGCGCTCGGCATCTCGGCCACCATCACCTACCACCTGCACGGCGTGCAGCAGCTGATCGAAACCGTGCGCGCCACACCGGCCTGCGCCGACACCGTGATCCTGGTCGGCGGCTATCCGTTCAATCTGTCACCCGGATTGTGGCGCTCGATCGGCGCCGACGGCTGGTCGCAGGACGCCGCCGGCGCCATCGAGCTGGCCGCCACGCTGGCCGCGCGCCGGCGGGGCGGGTGAAGCCTTCCCGCATGGACGAGCAAGGCATTGCCCTGCTGTGTGACGCGCGGGGCCGGGTGCAAACCGTGATCCACGACAGCCTGGGCTTGGGCGCGCGCCTCGCGCCGGGCGCCAGCCTGCTGCAACTGGCCGATGCGGTGGATGCCGAGAAGGCGCGGAACTTCCTCGCCATGCTGCAAAGCCGACAGGCCGCTTTCGACTGGGAAATCACCGTGGATCTGGGCGGCCGGCTCGAACCGCTGCATTTCGCCGGCGGGCGCATCGAGGGCGGCTACCTGGTCATCGTCGCGCGCACGCGCGATGAGCTGGGCGGCCTCGGCGAAGAACTGCTGCGCATCAACAACGAGCAGATGAACAGCCTGCGCGCGGCGGTCAAGGAACTGTCGCTGCATGTGCGCCGGGGCGGCAGCGCCGACGACGCGATGTTCGACGAGCTCAGCCGGGTCAACAACGAACTGGCCAATTTGCAACGCGAGATGGCCAAGGCCAACATCGAACTGGCGCGGCTCAACGAACAGAAGAACCAGTTGCTCGGCATGGCGGCGCACGACTTGCGCAACCCGCTGGGCGTCATCATGAGCTACGCCAAATTCCTCGACCGCATCGCCGGCGTCAAGCTCGACGACCAGGAGCGGCAGTTCCTCGCCCAGATCGCCAGGTCGAGCCAGTTCATGCTGCGCCTGCTGGAAGACCTGCTCGATGTTTCGCAGATCGAATCCGGCAAGCTGCAACTGGCTTTGGCGCCGCTCGACCTCGCCGCGACGGTGGCCGGCAATGTCGAACTCAACCGCCTGCTGGCCGGCGCCAAGAACATCGCCATCGAGCTGCAAAGGCCGGCGGCGCCGCTATGGGTAGAGGCCGACGCGACGAAAATCGAGCAAGTGCTCAACAACCTGATCAGCAATGCCGTGAAGTATTCGCCGCCAGGCACTACGGTCGGCGTCACGCTCGATGCCGATGCCGGGGAAGTGACGGTGCGAGTGCGCGATCAGGGGCAGGGCATTCCCGCGGCGGAACTTTCCCGTCTGTTCCTGCCCTTCTCGAAGACCTCGGTGAAGTCGACCGGCGGCGAGAAAAGCACCGGTCTCGGCCTTGCCATCACGCGCCGCATCGTCGAAGGACACGGCGGCCGCATCGGTGTCGAGAGCTGCGTCGGCGAGGGCTCCTGCTTCAGCTTTGCGCTGCCGCGTCGAGCACCGCCAGAAACATCCGGCGTGACCTGACGGGGCGCGAATACAGCTGTATCAGGGATTCGATGCGCGTTCCTCCCACGCCGCGCATTACCACCGGCCGCGATTCGCCATCGGCGCGCCGGGCCCATTCCTCCGGGGTTTGCGGCACGTCCTGGCCGGGGCCGAACAGCTCCGCCACATTGCGGCCGCGCAGTGCCTTGCGCTTGTGGCCCAGCAGGCGTTCGGCGCCGTCGTTGGCGGCGATGATCATGCCGTCGCCGGTGAAGCCGAGTGCGGCGTCCCGGCAGGGATCGAACACCATGTCCAGCAGCGCCTCGATCGAGCGCAGGCGGATGTGGCTCTCGATCGCCTTGGTCAATGCGCGCAGCTTGGCTTCCAGGATGTCGAGGTCGATCGGCTTCACGATGTAGTCGTGACCGCCGGCCTCCAGCCCGGCGATCAGGCTGGCGCGCTGCTTCATGCCGGTGATATAGATTACCGGTACCCAGTCGTTCCCGGCCGCCGACTGCATGCGGGCGGTCGCCTCGAAGCCGTCCATGCCCGGCATCAGGATGTCCATCAGAACGTAGTCCGGCTTCGTCTCCTCGAACAGCAGCACGGCGTCGCTGCCGCTTTCGGCGCAGACCACCTGGTGACCGAGATGTTCGAGAAAGGTTTGCAGCAACTCGCGCTGCGCTTCGTCGTCCTCGACGATCAGCGCGCGCAGACGGGTGGGGTTTGGAAATTCAGGCGAGTTCATGATGAATACCTTTATGTCGGGCAGATATAGTTCAAACTCGTCACCTCGCCTGCCACGGGTTGATGACATTGATGCCTACCACCTTAAACGGCGCAGCATCGCGCGTGGCTACGGTGAAGCCGTGAGCGGTCGCAATGGCGGCGATGTAGCCGTCCGGTGTGGGGAAACCCTTGCCTGCGGCTCGGGCAGTAACGGCCAGCTCGGCATAATGCCGGGCCGCGTCGGTATCGAACGCAAGTACGCGATCCCCGAACAGTGCCAACAAACCATCCAGCGTTTGAGCCAGTACCTCCTTGCGCCGACCGGTAGGCAGAGCGCCGATACCAAACAGCAGTTCGGCAAGCGTGACGCTGGTCAGATAAAGGGTTTCGGCCGCCTGCTCATCCAGCCACGTCCGCACGGCTGGATTCGGCTCCGCCTTCATCGCCTCGGAGACGACGTTGGTATCCAGAACGATCATTCAAACCTCACGGGCTCGGACGGGGTCTTGTCGCGCACCTGCTCAAGGGCGGCGATGTCGTCATCGGTCAGCCCTGCGCGGCGACCCAACTCGGCCAGGGCCGTACCCAGGCGCAGCCGCTCCGGCGGGCGAACGGTCATTTCGAGAATGTCGCGGATTTCGGCCTCGGTACTGCGGGCATGCGTGGCCGCACGCACACGAAGCGCACGATGCACCTCGTCGGGCAGGTTTCTAACGGTCACTGTCGCCATGTCGGTCTCCTTCGCTTTGTGCTGTCAATGCTTGCATTTTAAGTCTAATGATAGCGTCAATCAAGGGTCTGCTTGATTAGCCATGAAGTTCAGCCGACCACCCCAATCTGCGTATTCCGACACTTTTGCCTCCGTCACACCGGCGAAAGCCGGTGTCCAGTAAGGCAGCCGACTGGATTCCGGCCTTCGCCGGAATGACGAGCTGAACATTGTGGCTAATCAGGAGGGTCTGCTTCCTGGTGCAGGCTGACGCGGTTGCGGCCGTCGAGTTTGCTGCGGTAGAGCGCCGCGTCGGCGGCGGCGGCGAGGGTTTCGCTGTCCTTGATGGGCGGGCTGGCGGCGATGCCGGCGGAAAGCGTGACCCGGAAACGCTGCTCGCCGGCGCCGTGCTCGATGGCGGCGAAGGCCGCACGCAGCTTCTCGACCACCTGTGCGGCGGTTGCGGCGTCGGTATCCGGCAGCAGAGCGCCGAACTCCTCGCCGCCATAACGGCCGATGATGTCGGTACGGCGCAGGCGGTCGCGCAATAGTCGCGCCAGCGCGCGCAACACGCGGTCGCCGGCGGCATGGCCGTGGCTGTCGTTGACCTGCTTGAAATGATCCAGGTCGATCATCACCAGCGCCAGCGGGCTTGCCAGACGCTCGGCGCGTGCCAGCTCCAGCACCAGTCTTTCCTTCAGCGCCGAGTGGTTGAGCAGGCCGGTCAGGCCGTCATGCTCCATGTGGGTGCGCAGGACGCGGTGGCGCTGGGCGCGCTGGCGCACCGAGGCGATCAGGCCTTGCGCCGTCACCGGCTTGGAAAGGAAGTCATCGCCGCCATGCTGCATGGCCAGCGCGCGGCGATCGAGGTCGGTTTCGGCGGAAAGAAAGACGATGGGCAGGCTGACCCAGGCTTCGAGCTGGCGGATCACCGCGGCCAGTTCGATGCCGGAGCAACCCGGCATGTCGAGATCGGTGAGCAGCAGGTCGGGGTTGAAGTCGGCAGCCGCCTCCAGCGCGCGCGTCGGGTCGCCCAGCGCCATGGTTTCCATGCCGTCGGCTTCCAGCAGCCGGCAGTAATGTTCGGCGAGCAGGGCGTCGTCGTCCACTACGAGGATGCGATAGGGTTGCGGCGGCTCGTCGCCGGTCAGACCGTCGAGGGTATTGATCAGCACGCCAAGGTCGGGCGGCTTGGTCACGAAAGCGCGTGCGCCGGCGCGTACGGCGGCGAGGCGCGCGGCGAAGTCGCCGCGCGAGGAGATCATCACCGCCGGCGTTTCGGCAAGACGGCCCAGCCGTTGCGCGAGCAGTGCCTCGGCGCCGGCCAGGTCGCCTTCGGGAAAGCTCAAATCCATGATCACCGCATCAGGCGGCGGGGTGTCCTCCAGTGCCGCGAGAAAGGCCTCGAGACTCGGGTAATGCGTAACGTCGTAGCCAAAGCGGCCGATCTGTACCGCCAGATGGGCGCCGAAGCTTTGGTCGTCGTCGACCAGGCTGATCGAGCGTGTCGGCCGCTGCCTTTTCTCGCCCGCCGGGGCGGCGGGCGCGGCGGACGAAGCCGGTGGCGGGCCGCTGACAGCGCGCGTCGCCTCGGTTTCCAGCGCCGCGAACAGGGTCGCCAGCTCTGCCGGCGTTCCGGCCTCGGCGTCAAGGAACAGTTCGAGGCTGCGTGCGGCCGCGCCCAGCGCCGGAAAGCCGAAGGTGCCGCCGGCGCCGGCCAGGCTGTGCGCCGCGCGCCGCGCCGCCAGTCGTGCCGGTCCGTCGTGCGCCGCCGCGCCCATCGCTGCCAGTGCCTGGTGCATGCCGTCAAGGCGCGTCGGCAGTTCGTCGATAAAGCGCTGCCGCAATGCGGCGAGGGCGGCTTCCAGTGCGGAATTCACGGCGACTTCAAGGCTGTGCCGCAGACCACAGGCCGCGCAGCGTATCCGCCAGCGTCATCGGATCGAAAGGTTTGGAAATCACGCCGATGGCGCCGAGCCGGCGATAGCCTTCGATTTCCGCCGGCTGCACCTTGGCGGTCATGAACATCACCGGCACCGCGCCGCCTTGCGGCAGCGCGCGCAGCGCCGCCAGCGTGGTCGGACCGTCCATGCCCGGCATCATCACGTCGAGCAGCACCAGGTCGGGCGCGAATTCCGCCAGCGCCGCCAGCGCCGCCTCGCCGCTTTCGCACTGCCGTACCGTGAAGCCGCCGACGGCTTCCAGCGCCAGTTGCGCCACGGCGCGGATGTCCGGTTCATCCTCGACCAGAAGAATTTTTTGCAGCGTCATGATCCGTCTCCCTTGCCCGCATGGCGGGCGCATTTTTCGACGATGGCGACCAGCCCGGCGTTGTCCGTCTTCGATTTCACCAGCACCGCCGCCACGCTGCCGGCGGTGTCGGCGTCCGGCTCCTGGGCGGAAAAGATCACCACCGGAATGCCGCGCGCCGCGGCCTCCGGCAGCAGGTCGAGGCCGCAGCCGTCGGGCAGGCCGATGTCGAGCAGGATCAGATCGGGCGGCGCCTCCTGCGCCAGTTGCCGTCGCGCGTCGGCCAGCGTGGGCGCGGTCAGCGCCCGGGCGACGCCGGCCAGCATGCCGGCCACGACCCGGACGATATCGGGGTCATCCTCGACATGCAGCACACGCGGCATCTCCTGAAAGTCGGCGCTGGCGACACGGCGTACGGCGTTCGCCAGCCTGTCGCCGTCGATCGGCTTGAGCAGCCAGTCGGCGACATCCAGCGCGGCGACTTCACCGCCGCTGGCCTCCGTTCGTGACCTGCCCGACACCACCACCACGGGCAGATCGGCGGTGCGCGGTTCGCCGCGTATCTGCCGCAGCAGCGAGAGGCCGTCCTGGCCGGGCAGCTTGAGGTCGAGCGTCATCGCGGCGTAGCGATTGGCGCCGAGCTTCTGCCAGGCTTCCTCGGCGCTCAAGGCCAGATCGGCGCGCAGGCCGCGACTCTCCAGCAAGGCGGCGATGATGCGCGCCGTATCGGTGTCGTCCTCGCAGATCAGCACGCACGGAGCATCGCCGGCGGCACCGGCGAGAATCGGCGCGTCGGTCCACAAGGGCAGATCGACGTGAAACGCCGTGCCCCGACCGCGCTCGCTGTCGAAGCTGATTTCGCCGCCAAGGCGCTCGACGATGACTTTGCTGATCGACAGGCCGAGGCCGCTGCCGCCAACCTTGCGCGCATCGGACGAGTCGGCCTGGGAAAATTTGCCGAAGATGCGGGCGCGAAATTCATCCGGAATGCCCTGGCCGCTGTCGGCGACGGAAATGCGCACGCCGCGCGGATGCGTCGCCACCGAGACCAGCACCGTCCCGCCTTGCGGCGAGAACTTGGCCGCATTGGAGACAAGATTGGTGACGACCTGGTTGAGCCGGTCGGGATCGGCCAGCACCTTGGCGTCGGTCAGCGCGTTTTGCAGCACGATGCTTGCGCCGTGGCCGGCGGCGAAGCCCTGGTTGGCGGCCACGACGTCCTGCAGGATGCCGGCCAGCGGCACCGGGCGCAGGCTGAAGTTCATGCGGCCGGATTCGATCCTTTCAATATCGAGGATGTCATTGATCAGGCGCACCAGGCGCTCCGAATTGTTGCTGGCGATCTGCGCCAGCGACTGTGCCTGCGCCGGCAGCACGCCGGCGGCACCGCCGGCAAGCAGGCCGAGCGAGCCGCGAATCGAAGTCAGCGGCGTGCGCAACTCGTGCGAGACGGTGGATACGAATTCGCTCTTCATGCGCTCCAGGCGCTTGCGTTCGCTGATGTCCTGCTTGATGGCGATGAAATGCGTGACGGCGCCGGAGTCGTCGCGCACCGGCGTGATGGTCATTTCCTCCGGATAGATCGTGCCATCCTTGCGCCGGTTTTCCAGCTCGCCGCACCATACCTGCCCGGCCTGGATGGTCTGCCACAGGCGGGCATAGAAAGGCTGGGCCTGGCGGTTGGATTTCAGGATGTTGGTGCGGGCGCCGATCGCCTCCGCGCACGAATAGCCGGTGAGCGTGGTGAAGGCGTCATTCACCCATTCGATGCGGCCCTCGGAGTTGGAAATGACCACGGCGTTGTGCGCGCTTTGCAGGGCTTTCTCCAGCAGGTGCAACTGCTTCCTGGCGGCATTGCGTTCGGTGAGGTCGCGCAGGATGCCGGTGAAGCTGCTGCTGCCGGCGACCACGGTTTCGCTCACCGCCAGCTCCAGCGGAAACGTCGTGCCGTCCTGGCGCAGGCCGGTTACCTCGCGGCGCTTGCCGATGACCCGCGCCAGCCGCGTTTCGCGGTAGCGCGCGAGATAGCCGTCGTGCGCGGAGCGGTGCGGCTCGGGCATCAGCATCGTGACATTCTGGCCGACCATTTGGTCACGCGTATAGCCGAACATCCGTTCCGCCGCCGGATTGAGGGCGAGGATCACGCCGCGCTCGCCGATGTTGATCATGGCATCGACGGTGCTATCGAGAATTGCCTCAAGCCATTTCTCGCGGTCCAGGGCGGCGACGGTTTCCGGTTCAGGAGGGAAGGGTGGGGTGGTGTTCATCGAATTTGATCCTGACGATGGTCAGGTGTCCATCAGAGCACAAAATAGAAGGTCGCGCCCTTGCCCTTTTCAGCCTCCGCCCAGACGCGGCCGCCATGGCGGGCGACGATGCGCGCCACGGTAGCCAGACCGATGCCGGTACCGGGGTACTCTTCGGCGTGATGCAGGCGGTTGAAGGGACGGAACAAGCGATCGGCGAAGGCCATGTCGAAACCGGCGCCGTTGTCGCGGACGAAATACGCCGGCTCGTTCGAGGGCAGCGGTATCAGGCCGAACTCGATTTCCGCCCCCGGTGTGCGCGCGGAGTATTTCCAGGCGTTTGCCACCAGGTTCTGCATCAGCACCCGCAGCAGGCCCGGATCGCCACGGGCGGTCAGTCCCGGCGCCACCGTCAGTTGCACCTGCCGTTGCGGCTCCGTCGCCGCCAGCTCGGCGCCGATCCCGGTGGCGAGGGCAGTGAGATCTACGGTGGTGGTCCTCATGTCCAGATTCGAAATCTGCGCCAGGCGGATCATGTCCTCGATCAGGCTGCCCATGCGCTGCGCTGCGCCGCGGATGCGCTCCAGGTAGCCGCGGCAGTCTTCGTTCAGCACGGAGCCGCATTCCTCGTCCAGCGCCTGGGCGAAGCCTTCGACGGAGCGCAGCGGCGCGCGCAGGTCGTGCGAAACGGAATAGCTGAAGCTCTGCAGATCGCGGTTGGCGGCTTCCAGGTCGCGAGTGCGCTCTTCGACGCGCCGCTCCAGACCGTCCATCATGCGCAGCAGCGCCTCTTCGGCGGCCTGCTTTTCCGCGCGCAGGCGCAGCGTCTCGATGCCGCGGCCGACGTCGCCCGCCAGTTCCTCCAGCAGGTTGACTTCGTCCGCATCGAAGACGCCGGACTGGGTGGAAGTGGCCGACAGCGCCAGCACGCCCCAGACGCGCCCCTCGACTCGCACCGGCAGGGCGATCACCGTATCGATATCCCGCTCGATCGCCAGATCGTGCCAGGGCGTGAAGCGTGGATCGTCGCGCACATCGTGAATGACCACCGTGCGATTCTCGCGGATGGCGGTGCCGGCCGCGCCGCGTCCGAGTTCGCCATCGTCCCAGGTGATTCGCAGTTGTCCGCGGAATTCCGGCGACAGGCCTTCGGCGGCAAGCACGGCCACCGTCTTCTCCGCGTCTTGTTCCGCCCGTGCGAGATAAACAATGGGATAGCCGCCGATGGCCGCGATGGTGCGGCACAACTCGCCGCAGAACATCTGCTTGTCCCTGGCGCCGGCGATCACATCCTTGACCGCGCCCAGTACGCGCAGGGTGCGGTTGGCGCGCAGCAGCGATTCGCGCGACAGTTCCAGCTCGTGTTCGCGCGTTTCTATCCTTTCCGCCATTTCGTCGAAGCTGGTGGCGAGCTGGCCGATCTCGTCGCTGCCGTGCGGCAGGTTGGTACGCGCCGAAAGCTCCGTCCCGCCCAGGCGCCGGGCGACCTCGCGCAGTTCGCGCACCGGCCGCAGCACGATGCGGCTGCCTTCCCACCAGATGGCGGCGAACAGCGCCAGCACGGTGGCAAAAACCAGCAGCGTGCCGCCGAGGAAATCGCGCAGCGCCGCTTCGCTGGCCGAGCTCTTCGGCGTCGCCACCCAGAGGTAGCTGCGCCCGCCCAGATCGGGATTCAGCGGGCGGGCGACGAAAATGCGATCAATGCCGTCGATGCCGACGGCCTCGAAGCTCGTCGGCTCCTTGATGCCGGAGATGCGCTTGAAAACCGGGTGATCGGCCACCGAGCGGCCGATCCAGCGCTCGGGCGCCAGCGCCGTGCCGCTGCCATCCACCACGACGATGTTGGTGCCCTCGGCCACCGGCACCTCGGCCAGCGCACGGCCCATCCAGGACAGATCGATCCCCAGCGCCAGCACCGCGCGCGTTTTGCCGCTTTTGTCGCGTAGCGGCAGGGCCATGGCGATCGCCGGCTTGCCGCTGGTCTTGCCGATCAGATAGTCGCTGACCACGATGCGTCCATTGGACAAAGCCTCGCGGAACCAGTCGCGGTCGGCCGCCGACGCCGGCGGCGCCGCGGAGGAGGAGTGGAGAAGATCGCCGGCGTTCGAATAGACGTTGATGGTCGTCACGTAGGGATTGTCCGCGGCGGCTTGCTTCAGCGCCGCATTGCAGCTCGCCGCGTCGTCCCGCTCGATGACGGCGTGCGTTGCCGCCAGGCTTTGCAGCAGTTGCCGGCCGAGGGTGAAGGGCAGTGCCTGCTCGCGCGCCAGCAGCTCGGTGAGGTGCGTCGCGCGGGTGCGTTCCTGCGCGATCTTCTCCTCGGTGTTGAGCCAGCCGATGTAGACCATCAGCAGCAGCACCGGCAGCAGCGCCGCCGCCGCGAGAAGCAGCATGCGCCGGGTCAGTCCCCTGATTTGCTCGAATGTCATGGCACCCCCTGCGTTTCGTTCATGCTGCCATTTTCCGCGAAAGGAGAACGCGTGGCGGCGGGAGGCGATTCGGGCAACTCGAAATAGAATCGCGCTCCCCGTTCCGGCTCACCCTCGGCCCAGATGTGCCCGCCGTGCAGGTCGATGACGCGCTTGGCCGTGGCCAGACCGATGCCTCGGCCGGCGAAGCGATCGGCCGCGTGCAGGCTCTGGAAGGGGCGGAACAGCTTGTCGGCATAGTCCATGTTGAAGCCGGCGCCGTTGTCGCCGATCATCAGCACTGCGTTCGTGCGATCTTCGCCGTCCTGTCCGGCCCAGCCGAAGACGATGCGCGCCGGATCGCGGCCGGCGCTGAACTTCCAGGCGTTGCCGAGCAGGCATTCCAGCGCGATGCGCAGCAATCGCGGATCGCCGTCGACCACGATGCTTTCATCCACCTCGGTGTCGACGCGGCGGCCGGGCTCGCGGCGCGCCATGCCGTCGAGAATCTCGCGCGCCATGCGTCCGAGATGCACCGGCTGCGCCATGAGCTCCACCTGGCCGATGCGACCCAGTTCGAGCAGGTTGTCGATCAGTTCGCCCATGCGCACCGCGGCGGCCTGGATGCGTCGCAGGTAGTCGGGCAGCTCGCCCGTCAGGCGGTCGCCGGCGTCTTCCTCGATGGCTTGGGCAAAACCGAGGATGGCGCGCAGCGGCGTGCGCAAATCGTGCGAGACCGAATGGCTGAAGGCCTGCAGTTCGTGATTGGCCGCTTCGATCTGCTGTGTGCGGGCGGCGACGCGCCGCTCGAGGTCGAGGTTGAGCATGGCCAGCGCCTGCTCGGCCTGTTTCCGGGCCGTCACGTCTTCCTTGACGGCAACGTAGTGAGTCGTCAGCCCGGCCGCGTCCAGAACAGGCGAAATCTGGGTGTTTTCCCAGAACAGCTCGCCGTTCTTTTTGCGGTTGAGCAGCTCGCCGCGCCAGACCTGGCCGGCGCGCAGGCTTCGCCACATCTCCCGATAGGTTTCCTGCAGGGTCTGGCCGGATTTCAGCAGGCTGGGTTTGCGCCCGCACACTTCGTCCGGGGTATAGCCGGTGATCTCGGTGAAGCGTGGGTTGATGTATTCGATGGTGCCGGCGGCGTCGGTGATCAGCACCGCAGCCGGACTGTGCTCGATGGCTTCGGTCAGCTTGCGCAACTCGGCTTCCTTGCGCCGGATGTCGGCGAGATCGGCGGCGATGAGGGTGATGTGATTTTCGGTTTCCGCCGCCATGTGGTCGAAGGTCTCCGCCAGGCGGCCGATCTCGTCGCGCGAGCGGAAGCCGCTGCGTACGCCGTAGTCGCCGCCGGCGAAGCGCAGGGCGACGGCGGACAGTTCGTGCAGCGGCACGATGATGCGTCGACGCGTGTAGAGATAGGCGAAGACGAGGGTGGCGGCGGCGGCCAGGAGGATGCGCTGCAGGTACTCACGCATCTGTGCCTGCAGGCGCGTGCTGCTGTCGCTCAGCGCCTGGGTGGCGCCGTTGGCGTGCTCGAGCAGTTTCTCCGCCTGTTCCGCGAGCTGGCGCAGCTCGGTGTGGCGATCGACGCCCAGGGTGTGGGTTCGCACGTACTTGCGCCCGGCATCGCGGTAGGCCGGCCATTCGGCATTCACGGCGGCGAGATGTTGCTGGACGTCGGCACTGGTTTGCGACAGCGGCGAGCCCGACTGCAGACTTTTGAGAGCCTGTTCGTATTCACCGATCAGGCTCTCGACCTTGCCGGCATTGCCGCCGTGGCCCAACTCGTACAGCGCCAACTGGATTTGCTGGTTGCGATAGCGCAGGCTGCCATAGATGTTGACTTCGCTGGCGACGCCCTTGTTCTGTTGCTGGGCCCAGAACACCAGCAGCATGCTGCTGCCGCCGGCCAGCGCCAGGATCAGAAATACCAGAGCGATTTTTCTGCCTATACTCAGGCGGTATTTCGCCGGAAGCGGGGGATTCATGGGTATGCCGATTCCTCGTGGCACGAATGTCGCGCCGTCCCGCCAGCGCCGACTTTCCTAGCCTGAATGACCACAATAATGATATGGGAGTATCCCCGTTTTCCGGAAGGTTCCGTATCGGGAATTTCCTGATGGGCCATCGGGAAATTCCCGATACCGCGGCTTCGCGGGGCCGGCGCCCTTTGCGGCGGTGTATTTGTGTATCCTGCCTGCACTCAGAGTTCCGGAACAAGCTCATGACGGAAGCCGCGAAACATCCGCCGGCGGGCAGGCCGCTGCGGGCGATCATCGTCGAAGACACGCCTGATGACATCGCCCTGCTGCTGCTGGCGCTGCGCCGCGCGGGCTACGCGACGGACCATGCGCATGCGCAGACGGCCGAGGAACTGGACGCGGCGCTGCGCACCGGGCAGTGGGACGTCGTACTGGCGGATTACAGCCTGCCCGATTTCTCCGGCCTGCTGGCGCTGGCGCAGGTCGGCGCCTACGATCCCGACATGCCTTTCATCATCGTCTCCGGCAATATCGGCGAGGATGTCGCCGTGGCGGCGATGAAGGCCGGCGCCCACGACTACCTGATCAAGGGAAATTTGACGCGCCTCGGCGCTGCCGTCGAGCGCGAACTGCGCGAGGCCGAGATGCGCCGCGCCCGTCGCCGCGACGAGGAAGCCCTGCGCCACGCCCGGCTGCGCCTGCAGGCGCTGTCCAATCGCATGCTGGAAATGCAGGAGGCCGAGCGCCGCCACATCGCGCGCGAGCTGCACGACGAGATCGGCCAGTCGCTCACTGCCATCAAGCTCAACCTGGAGGCGCTGGCGCTGCGCAGCGCCGATGAAGCGGCGCGCCGCCTCGCCGACGAGATCGCCGGCGTCGCCGGCGAGGTGCTCGAGCAGGTGCGCCGCCTTTCGCTCGATTTGCGCCCGCCGCAGCTCGACGACCTCGGCCTCAGCGCCGCCCTGCACTGGCTGGTCAAACGCCATACGCGCGAAGGCGGTCCGGCCATCGTGCTGGAGGCGCCGCAGGAGCTTCCGCGCCTGGGCGCCCAGGCCGAGACGGCCTGCTTTCGCGTCGCCCAGGAGGCGCTCACCAATGCCCTGCGCCATGCCGGCGCGACGCAGGTGCGCATCGAGTTGAAACTGGAAGAGGACATGTTCTGCCTCGATGTCGGCGACGACGGTCGCGGCTTCGACGTGGCGGCGGCGCGGGCGCGAGCGCTGCTGGGCACCAGCCTCGGCCTCGTCGGCATGAACGAGCGCGTGGCCCTGGCCGGAGGCGAGATGGGCATTGCCAGCCATGCGGGCAGCGGCACGCGGCTGAGCGTCCGCCTGCCGCTGCCTGTCGCCGAATTGAAAGCTGTCTGAACCGTGAGACCTCTGCGCCTGCTGCTCGCCGACGACCACACCCTGGTGCGCGCCGGGCTGCGCGCGCTGCTCGACGGGATGGACGGCGTCACGGTGGTGGCCGAGGCCGACAACGGCGAGCAGGCCGTGGCGCTGGCGCTGGAACACAAGCCCGACGTGGCGCTGCTCGACATTACCATGCCCGGCATCAACGGCCTGCAGGCGGCCGAGCGCATCCTGGCAGCTTTGCCGGATACGCGCATCGTCATTCTCTCCATGCATTCGGGCGAGGAGTATGTGAATCGCGCACTGGCGCTGGGCGTCTCCGGCTACCTGGTGAAGGACGCCGCCACGCGCGAGCTGCGCGCTGCGCTGGAGGCGGTGGCCGCCGGCCAGACCTATCTGTCGCCGCGGCTCACCAGCCAGTTGTTCGGATCGCGACCGCACCCGGGCGAGCCGGCGCCAAAGTCGGCGCTGACGACACGGCAACTCGAAGTGCTGCGGCTGCTGGCGCTGGGCAGGAGCGTCAAGGAAATCGCCCACGAGTTGCAGCTTTCGGCGAAGACGGTGGAAACCTACCGCGCCCAGATCATGGCGCGTCTCGGCTTGCGCGACATCGCCAGCCTGGTGCGCTACGCCATCCGCAACGGTATCGTCAGCGCCGAGTAGGGTCACACTCCCTCCCCGTCAAGGGGAGGGTCGGGGTGGAGATGGGAACTGCAGGCGATGCGCTGCGCCAAACCCCGTTCCCCTCCCAGCCTCCAATCGCAAACATCGTATGCGACCTTCCCCCTTGAAGGGGGAGGAGCTACAGCGGGTCTCCGCCTCGAAGGGGAGGGCGCCATCAGGAATTTCCTGATGGCAAGTCAGGGAAATACCGATTCCCTTTCCCCGGCCGCGGGCTCAGCATGCTTGCAGGCGACAATCCGGCATGGCCATGAAAATTCTGGTGATCGATCCGAGTCAGATATTCCTGCGGGCGGCGTGCAACTTCATCGACGCGCTGCCGCGCTGCGAATGCGTTGCTGCCGCTTCGCCGGACGAGGCGCTCGGGTTGCCGGCGGTGAGCGAGGTGGATCTGGTGCTGATCGCCTATTCGCTGCGTCGCGCCGGCACGGAAAGTTCGGCGCATCGCTTCAAGGCACTGGCGCCCGCGGCGCGGGTTCTGCTGCTGACCGAGAATGCGGCGGACTATCGCAACAGTTGTCTGGCGGCGGAGGCCGATGGCTGTCTGGCGATAGATTCCCTGGGCAGCGAGTTGCCGCAGCTCGTCGCCAGTCTCGCGCCGGAACCTCGAAGGGAATACGCATGAGCGAAATCGCATCGCCGCAGCGCCCCCTGCGCGTACTCATCGTCGAGGACACGCCCGACGACGCGCTGCTGCTGCTCCGGGTATTGCGCAAGGCCGGATTCGCGCCCGAGCACCTGCGCGTCGATAGCGCTGCCGAGATGAGCGATGCGCTGGCCGCCGAAGCCTGGGACATCGTCATCTCCGACTACACCATGCCGCAGTTCAGCGGCCTGCAGGCGCTGGAGATCGCCAGGCGGCACGACGCCGACCTGCCCTTCATCATCGTTTCCGGCAATATCGGCGAGGAGGTGGCCGTCGGCGCCATGCGCGCCGGCGCGCAGGACTATCTGCTCAAACACAGCCTGGCGCGGCTGGGGCCGGTAGTCGTTCGCGAACTCGAAGAGGCCGCCGTGCATCGCGGTCGCCGCGATGCGGAACGATCCCTGCTCAGCCAGCAGGAGCGCATGAACAGCATCCTCGGGGCGCTCGGCGACATCGTCTGGTCGGCCAGCCTGCCGGAGCTGCGCCTGGATTTCATCAACGCCGCGGCGGAAGGCATTCTCGGCCGCCCGGTGAACACGCTGCTCGGCCCCTACGAAAACTGGTTCGAAACCATCCATCCCGGCGACCGCGACCGCTTGCGCAACTATTTCAGCGGCATCGAGCGCGGCGCCGCCGACAGCCTGGAGTTCCGCATCGTGCGCCCGGACGGCGAGGTGCGCTGGCTGTTCGACCGCGCGCGCCTGGTGACGGACGAGGCGGGGCGTCCGCTGCGCATCGACGGCGTCGCGACGGACGTTACGCGGCACAAGCAAAGCCAGGAGCAGCTCTACCGCGCCGCCCATTACGACGCGCTGACCGGCCTGCCCAATCGCAAGCTGATGGAAATGCGCCTGCAGCAGGAACTGGCGCGTGCCGGCGAACGCGACAGCCTGGTGGCGCTGCTGTTCGTCGACTTCGACCGGATCAAGACCATCAACGACAGCCTCGGTCACAACGCCGGCGACATCGTGCTGGCCGAACTGGCCGATCGCATGCGCGGCGTCCTGCGCGAGGAGGACACCATCGCCCGCATCGGCGGCGACGAATTCGTGGTGGTTCTGCCCGACATCCGCCACGAAGGAGCGGTGGAGGGCGTGCTGGGCAAGCTCGCCGCCGCGATCGCGCCGGCCATCGCCATCGGCGAACACGTCATCCATTCCACCGCGAGCATCGGCGTTGCGCTGTATCCGCGCGATGGCGGCGACGGCGCAACGCTGCTGAAGAATGCCGATGTCGCGATGTACGCCGCCAAGCGTTCCGGCCGCGACGCCTGGCGCTTCTACACACCGCAGATGAATGCCGCCTCGGCCGGCTTGCTGGCCCTGGAAAACGAGCTGCGCGGCGCACTCGGGCGCGGCGAACTGGAACTGCACTACCAGCCGCAGGTCGACCTCGCCGGCGGCGGCAACATAAGCGGCTTCGAGGCGCTGCTGCGCTGGCGCCACCCCAAGCGCGGCCTGGTGTCGCCGGCGGATTTCATTCCCCTCGCGGAGGAAACCGGCCTTATCGTTCCGATCGGCGAATGGGTCCTGCGCGAAGCCTGCCGCCAGGCCAAGGTGTGGATCGGGCAATTCAACCCGGCTTTGCGCATGGCGGTGAACCTCTCGGCGCGCCAGTTCGCCCATGCCGGGCTGGTGGCGAGCGTGGCCGCGGCGCTGGCGGACAGCGGCTTGCCGGCGGCCAATCTTGAACTGGAGCTGACCGAATCCCTGGTGATGCAGGAGCCGGAAAAATCGGCCGGCGTTCTGCACGAATTGAAGACCATGGGCATCACGCTCGCCATGGACGATTTCGGCACCGGCTACTCCAGCCTGAGCTACCTCAACCGCTTCCCGCTCGACGTGCTGAAGATCGACCGCTCCTTCGTCAATGAAATCGCCGCCGGCGGCGGCGATGCCGCGTTGTGCGAAGCCATCATCGCCATGGCCGGAGCACTTTCCCTCGAAGTCGTCGCCGAGGGCGTGGAGACGCAGGTTCAGCTCGGCTTTCTGGCACGGCATCGCTGCGACCGCATCCAGGGCTTTCTTTTCAGCCGTCCGCTGGTGGCCGGGGCTGCCGCCGACCTCCTGCACGGCAAGCGCTGCCTCGATCTGCCGAGCGAAGCGGCCGGGAGCGCATCGTGAGCGACGTGCGCAGCGGCATGGATACGGGTGGCACGCAGGGGGTGTTTCGCGTCGACGGCGCCGGCACGATAGTCTACCTCGATGACCGCGCGGCGCAGATTCTCGGCTATGTGCCGGAAGAGTTGATGGGCCTCGATTTTGTCGGGTTGTTTTTCGAATCGGAACTGACCCGGGCGCAGCAGAAATTCGAGCAACGACGGCTCGGCGTCGGCGGCGTCGAAGAATATTCCATGCGTCGCAAAGACGGCACTGCGGTGCGCGTCGCCGTCGCGTCAGCGCCGACTTTTGATGCCGGCGGCGATTTTCTCGGCATTGCCGGCTTCGTCACCGACATCGATGAACGCAAGAGACAGGAGGAGTTTTCCGCCCATGAGCGCCGCCTGTTGCGCCAGATCGCCAGCAATTATCCGCTCGCATCCGTGCTGGAAGACCTGTGCCTGACGCTGGAAGCCATATCGCCGCGACCGCTGCAGGCAGCGGTGATGCTGGCTGACGGCAATACCCTGAAATGCGTCGCTGCGCCGAGCCTGCCGTCGCGCTTCCGCGAAGATCGCGCCGTCGTCCGACTGGACGAGGACGCCACGCCCTGCGCCGCAGCGGTGCGCAGCGGAAGTGAAGTCGTGGTCGGCGATACGGCGCAGGCCGATGCCGCGCAGTGCCGCAACTACGGTTTCGGCGCCGTCTGGTCCTATCCCGTCGTCCAGGACGGGGAAACCCTCGGCACCCTGGCGCTCTTTCTGCCGATGCCGGGCGTGCCGGACGCCGAGGACCGGCGCGCCATCGAGTTCGCCGTGCAGGTGGCGCGCCTGGCGCTGGCTCACGAACGCAAGGCCATCGCGCTGCGCGAATCCGAGCAGCGCTTTCGCGACTACGCGGAGCTGTCCGCCGACTGGTACTGGGAGCAGGATGCGAGCTTCCGCTTTACCGCTATGTCCGGCGGCGCCTTCAACAAGGGCGGCTTCCGCGTGGCTGACAGCCTGGGCAAGCCGCGCTGGGAACTGCCCATCGCGGGCGTGAGCGAAACGCAGTGGGCGGAGCATCGCGCATTGCTCGAACGCCACGAGGCCTTTCATGATTTCACGTACACCATCCGTGCCGCCGACGATTCCCTGCGCTGGTACTCGGTGAGCGGCAAGCCGGTGTTCGCCTCCGACGGCGCGTTTGTCGGCTATCGCGGTATCGGCCGCGACATCAGCGAACGCAAGCGTGCCGAGGCGGCGTTGCTCATCTCCGAGCAGCGTTTCCGCGATTACGCCGCCATGTCGGCCGACTGGTTCTGGGAGCAGGATGCCGGGTTCCGCTTTACCGAGGTGAGCTACGGTTCGGGCATCCGCCCGATGACGCCGCACTTTTACGGCGGGCAATCGGTCGGCAGGCACCGCTGGGATCTGGCCTATGTCAATGTGCCGGAAGGTTTCTGGGAGGAGCACCGGCGCCTGCTGGAAGCCGGCCGGCCTTTCAACAGCATGCGCTTGCAGCGGCGCGACGGCGAGGATGTGCGTCATGTCGAAATCAGCGGGCGCCCGCTGTTCGACGACCGGGGCCGTGTCGTCGGCTATCGCGGCACCGGCCGCGACATCACGGAGCAGGTGAACTCGCGGGAAAAGCTGGACAAGGCCCTGCGCTGGCTGGAGCAGGCCATCCGCGCCGCCGGCATCGGCCTCTGGGAGCGCGATATCGAAACCTGGACCTTCAGCCTCAGGGACAACTGGAGGGCGCTGTTCGGCTACGCCGAGGACGAGATAGGCAACGCCACCAAGGACTTCGACCGCCTGGTGCATCCCGATGATCTGGCGCGCATCCACGCCGCCGGCCATGCCTATGCGGCAAATCCGCAGCGCGAATACGAAACCCGCTTTCGCATCCGCCACAAGGACGGTTCCTGGCGCTGGGTGCTCTCGCGCGGCAACGTGATGAGCGAGCCTGTGACGGGACGGCGCACCTTTGTCGGCTGTCATCTCGACGTCACCGGGCAGATGCAGGCGGAGCAGAAGATCACCGAGCTCGCCGCCATGCTGGAAACCCGCGTCAAGGCGCGCACGACGGAACTGGAGGAGGCCAATCGCGAGCTGGATGCCTTCAACTTCTCCGTTTCGCACGATCTGCGCACGCCGCTGCGCGCCATCGAGGGCTTCAGCCAGGCCCTGCTGGAGGACTGCAACGAGCGTCTCGACGCAACGGGACGCGAGTACCTGGCGCGCATTTGCAGGTCCACGGCGCGCATGGGCGAACTGATCGACGCGCTCTACGAGCTGTCGCGCATGGCGCGCGCGCCGCTGCGCCTGGGGCCGGTCGATCTTTCCGCCATGGCGCGCGAGCTGGCCGCCGAATTGCGCGAGCAGGATCGGTTGCGTGAGGTAGCTTTCGAAATCGCCGCAACGCCTCTTGCCGAAGGCGATGCGCGCCTGCTGCGTATCGTGCTCGCCAACCTGCTGGGCAACGCCTGGAAGTTCACCGCGAAGACGGCGCCGGCACGCATCGTTCTCGGTGCGCAGCGGGACGAAGAGGGTCGGGTGATTTACTTCCTGCGCGACAACGGTACCGGCTTCGACATGCGGTTCGCCGACAAGTTGTTCCGCATCTTCCACCGCCTGCACCGCGAGGAGGAGTTCCCCGGACAGGGCGTAGGCCTGACGACAGTGCAGCGCATCATCGCCCGCCACGGCGGGCGGGTCTGGGGCGAAGCGGAGCGCGGCGCGGGAGCGACCTTCTATTTCACCCTGTGGACCGACTCGGCCTTGCTCGCCGACGCACAGGGAAACATGGAGGACGCCGAGACCGGGTTTCGCTGACCGGCCGCACGCCGGATCGGCGACTTCCGGGGTGGGGTCTTCTCCTCCCCCTTCAAGGGGGAGGCTGGGAGGGGGAGGGGGTTTCGACCAGCGCCGATAGATTCAAGATACCGATTAAGGTATCATTACTAGTATTAAATATCATGCAAAAAGGAGTCCCTCATGAATTCGATCCCGGCCCAGGAAATCAAGCGGCGCGGCATTGCTGCGGTGGACGAAATGATCGATGCCGGGGATGTACACATCATCAGGAACAACCAGCCGCAATATGTTGTGGTCTCCGAGTCGCGCTATCGCGAACTGATTGCGGCGCAGGATGAGGCGTATGCCGCGCGGGTGCGTGCATCGCTGCTGGACGTCAAGGCCGGGCGGGTAAAGCGAGGTTCGGCGCAGGATCTGATCCGGGAACTGGAGCTGGACGACTGAGGCATGTATGCGCTGGTCTGGACGCCGAGCTTCGCGCGGGCCGCCGCGAAATTCATCAAGCATCACGGCGAGCTGAGGAGCAGGTTCGCCGATATCCTTCGCGATCTGGAGCGCGACCCTTTCCAGCCGCACTTGAAATACCATTCCCTGGGCGGGAAACTCAAGGGCGTTCAGGCCATCAGCATTACGCGGAGTTATCGCATCACGCTGACCGTGATGGTCGCCGCGCGCGAGATCATTCTGCTCGACGTTGGCAGCCACGATGAGGTGTATCGGTAGCCGGACCGTTCCCCCTCCCCGTCCCCAGCCCTCCAATCGCAAACGTCGCATGCGACCTTCCCCTTGAAGAGGAGGGAGCGTCGTGGCGAGGTATCATTCGCCCTGACATTTACAGGACGCGTCAGTTGAACATCCCGCCCGTTGAACCCGGTACCGTCGGCCCTTGCCCGGTAGCCCCCGATGCCCTGCAGGGCATCAAACGTCAGCAGACCAATCCCGCGCGCTGGAACGGCGCGGGCTGGCAGGACTTCGTCGCGGCGGTGCGTGCGGCGGGCGTGGAGCTCGCCGAGGGCTCGACGGCCTGCGGCATGTATGCCACCGATGCCGGCGGCACGGCCTACGGCCAGCCGCATGGCGTGGTGGTGGCGCGCAATGCCGGCCAGGTTTCGACCTTGCTCCGCGCGGCGCAGGCGCACCGCGTGCCGGTGACGGTGCGCGGCGGCGGCCTGACCACCGAGGGCGAATCGGTGGCCTTCGGCGGCGTGCTGCTCGACATGAGCGGCATGAGCCGGGTGCTGAATATCGATGCGCAGAACCTGACGGTGCGCACCGAGGCCGGCATCTACTGGCACAGCCTGGCCGAGGAACTGCGCCGCGAAAATCTCGATTACCTTTCGGCGCCGCTCAACTTGACCTCTTCGGTGGGCGGCACGCTCGGCGTCGGCGGCATCGACGTCAATTCGGCGCGGCTCGGCTGCAGCGCCGATCAGGCCGTGTCGCTGCAAGTGGTGACGCCGACCGGCGAGATCGTCGAATGCTCGGACGACGAGAACGCCGAACTGTTCCAGCGCGTGATCCTCGGCTACGGCCAGTTCGGCGTCATCACCGAAGCCACGCTGCGCATCCGGCCCTACACGCCGCTGGCCATGCACTACTACTATTACTCCTCGCTCGCTACCGCGATCGAGGATTTGCAGATGCTCGACCGCAACGATGCCAGCGATTACTCGGGCATCCTCACCATCATGGATTGCGCGGTGAACCTGCTGGTGGCTTTCGATTCCGACGAGCGCGAGGCGGCGTTCAAGGCCAACTGGGAAGCGCGCCTGCGCGGTTTCGGCGAAGCCGGTTTCGCGCTGTGCATGCTCGGGCACTACGCGCTGCGGCCGTGGCGGATCGGCGAAGCGCTGTACCTGCTGCAGCGCAAGCAGGCAGTCTTTCCCGAGTTCCGCAGGCCCGAGTTCCATCGCGACGGCAAGATGCACGACCGCAGCGTGGTGTTCTCGCGTGCGGTGTGGAAACACTGGGGCTCGCGGCAGATGGTGATTCCCGACCTGGCGACGCCGGCGGACACGTTCATCGAAGCCGTGGAACGCGGCAACGCGGTGTGCCGCAAGTATTTCCCGCATTACACGCTGTATTGCGTCGGCATCAAGCTGCGGCCGGAACATAAGCCACATTACGAAATGTCCTGCGTCCCGCCCGGCGCGGAAGGCTGGGCCTACGGCTGCGAATTCGAGCCGATGATCGAAGGCGAGGTCTATAGCCGCGATCATTTCCAGGCTTTCAAGAACGCGATCTACGACATCGGCGTCGACCTGGGCGCCAGCTATTACCGCTTTGGCGGCATGATGAAGGGATACATCCGCCGCGTTTTCGGCGATGCGCTGGTGGACAGGCACCTGGCCATGAAACGCAAAGCCGATCCGGCCATGATCCTCAACCGCGACGTGATTTTCTGATGTATTCGAGCGCCCATTCCCGAGAATTCCCGGCCTGCAGCGGCTGCAGCCTGTGCCGGCTGGTGTGCCCGATGTGGCGCAGCCATCGCGATCCGCGCTTCAGCCCGGAAGGTCTGGCCAAGGCCTTGCAGTGCGGCGCCACGGCGGCCGAACTGGCGGCGCCGCTGGATGCCTGCTCCTTTTGCGGCGCCTGCGATCCGGTCTGTCCCGAGCGCATCGACCTGACCGGCATGATCATGGAACTGCGCCGCCAGTTGCCGCAGAGTGCGACAACCGTAAACGTGCCGGTTCCGCCCGGCCCGGCGCCCGCCGGCGCGCTGCTCTTGCCCGGCGCTGCGCTGCGCGCCGACCCGGCGCTGCTGACACGCGTGAAAGGCTTGCTCGGCATCGCCGTCGCCGCCGATGACGGCGCCGACATCGCGCAGGCGCTGGAAACCGGCGGTGCAATCGACACGCCGCGCCAACGCGCATTTCTGCGCGGGCTCGATGGTCGCACTCTTGTTGTCGGCGACGCGCTCCTGCTGCGCCAATTGCGCCGCTGGCTGCCCGCCGCACGCCTGCAAGGCCTGGGCGAGGCGCTCGGCAATGTCGGCGTCATCCGTCGCCGTCTCGCCAGCGCCGACTTCTATGTCATCGAGGCGCGCGCCTACCATGCCGATTACGAGCGCCTGGTCGGCCATTACGATGGGCTGCGCGCCGACACCGGCTGCGCGATGAACCTCGACCTGCAGCGCATCGCGATTCCGGCCGTCGATGAGGCGGAGGCGCGCTGGATGCTGCAAGGCCGCCGGCCCGCGCGCATCGTCGTCGAGAACCCGGCCGAGCGCGAAATCCTGCGCCGCGTGGCCGACGTGCCGGTACTGCATCTGGCCGAGCTGGCCGAGGCTTGATTAAGGAAACACCGCATGCGTACTGTTGATGTCGTGATCGTCGGCGCCAGCCTGGCGGCAGCCGCCGCAGCCAAGCGCACGGTCGATGCCGGGCTGGAAACCGTGGTGCTGGAACGCAAGGAGCTGCCGCGCCACAAGATCTGCAGCGGCATCCTCTCGCCGCGCGGGCACCGCTTCCTGCTGGAGAATTTCGGTCCGCTGCCGCGCGAAGTGCTGCACGAGCCGACGTCCTGCCGCGGCGTCACCTTCCACTTTCCCTGCCTCGTCGAAATGCCGATGGATTTCTTCCACGGCACCACGCCGCATCTGCATCGCAAGTATTCCGATCATTGGGCGATCCAGCGCAGCGGCGCCGAGGTGCACGACCAGACCTCCTTCGCCGGGCTGGAGGAGAAGGGCGACCACGTGCTGGTGCACGCTCGCAAGCACGGCGAGCCGGTGACGTACCGGACGCGCCAGGTGATCGGCGCCGACGGGCCCAGTTCGCTGGTGGTGCGAGCCGTCTATCCCGACTACACCAAGCAGATTCCCTGGTTCTTCGTCGGCCAGAAATTCCACGAGATCATCGACTGCCCGCTCTCCCCGGAGTATTTCCATTTCTGGTTCCATCCCGGCCTCGGCCACTACACCTGGAGCCATGCGCGCGACGGACGGCAGATCGTCGGCGTCGGTTTCAAGCGCGGCGACAATTTCGCCCGCAAGCACCAGGTCGTCGAGCAATACCTCAAGGACAAGCATGGCGTGCAACTGAAGCCTGCGGACGACGACCACGAGGGCTGCGCCGAGAACTTCGGCCCCTCGCTGATCAATCGCTACGTCTTCGGCAAGGGCAACGTGCTGGTCACCGGGCAGGCAGCCGGCTTCCTCAACATGATCGGCGAAGGCATGAGCTGCGCGCTGCATTCGGGTGCCATATCCGGCGAGGCCATCGTCGAGGCGCAGCGTCGCAACCGGCCGGTGCAGGAGATGTATCGCAGGATGATCGCCTCCGAGGTGCGTCGTTGCAGCGACCAGTGGAACCCGCTGAAGATCGCCTTCGACCGTCCGCACGAGGCGGACTTTCCGGAGGCGCTGATGAAGCTGTCGTGGCGCGAGCGCGGCCTGGTGCTGCGGGACATGTGGAACTTCATCGTGCTGTTCAAGGAATTCAAGTGGGGCCGCCAGATCGCCGCGGCCGCGCTGCAACGGCCGATCGTCGGCGGCTACCCGATCCAGAAGTGGCTGTAGGATGCCGGCGGCCCGGCTGCTGCGGACGCTGAAAGCCTGGCTCAGACGCGGGCCTAGGCTGCCGCCGGAATTGCAGGCGGCGCGGGACGTGATCGCGGCGATTGACAGCGGCGGCCTGCCGCTCGACACGGCGCGCATCAACCGCATCGCGCGTGAACTGGGCCTGGAGGTTTCGCCGAAGGCGCCTGTCGAGGAAA
Source organism: Sulfuritalea sp. (assembly GCA_030247575.1). GTDB lineage: Bacteria > Pseudomonadota > Gammaproteobacteria > Burkholderiales > Rhodocyclaceae > Sulfuritalea. Next base: position 73,562 of record JAOTRV010000005.1, on the reverse strand, counting down.
CGCTCGGCCGGCTGCGCGCCGCCGTGGACAGGGGGCTCCAGAATCTCGCCATGCAGGAAGCGGCAAAACCGAAAAAGGGAGACAGGAAATGAACGTCCGCATCATCCCCACCAAGCCTTTCGCCGACCAGAAGCCGGGCACCTCGGGCCTGCGCAAGAAGGTTGCGGCATTCAAGGTTCCGCACTATCTGGAGAGCTTCGTCCAGTCCGTGTTCGATGTCGTGGCGGCGCCGGCCGGCAGCACGCTGGTGCTGGGAGGCGACGGCCGCTACCACAACCGCGAGGCGATCCAGGTGATCCTGCGCATGGCCGCGGCCAATGGTTTCGGCCGCGTGTTGGTAGGGCAGGGCGGCATCCTGTCCACGCCGGCGGCGTCCTGCGTGATCCGCAAGTACGGCACCCACGGCGGCATCATCCTTTCCGCCAGCCACAACCCCGGCGGACCCGAGGGCGATTTCGGCATCAAGTACAACACCGGCAACGGCGGCCCGGCGCCGGAGAAAATCACCGACGCGATCTTCGCCCGCAGCGCGGTGCTGAGCAGCTATCGCATCCTCGACACGGCCGGCGTCGACCTCGACCGAATCGGCCGGCAGATGCTGGGCGACATGGCGGTGGAGATCATCGATCCGGTTGCCGACTACGCCGAACTCATGGAGTCGCTGTTCGATTTTTCCGCGATCCGCGAACTGATCGACGGCGGCTTTCGCCTGTGCTTCGATGCGATGCATGCGGTGACCGGGCCCTATGCCTTGGAAATTATCGAACGGCGGCTGGGCGCACCCGCCGGCACCGTGATCAACGGCGTGCCGCTGCCCGATTTCGGCGGCGGCCATCCCGATCCCAACCTGACCTACGCCCATGAGCTGGTGGAGATCATGAACGGGGATTCTGCGCCCGATTTCGGCGCGGCCTCCGACGGCGACGGCGACCGCAACATGATTCTCGGCCGCGGCTTCTTCGTCACCCCGTCCGACAGCCTGGCCGTGATCGCCGCCAATGCTGCGCTGGCGCCGGGCTATGCGGATGGGATCGCCGGCATCGCGCGCTCGATGCCGACCAGCGCCGCGGCCGACCGCGTCGCCGGAAAGCTCGGCGTGCCCTGTTACGAGACGCCGACCGGCTGGAAGTTCTTCGGCAACCTGATGGACGCCGGCAAGGTCACGCTCTGCGGCGAGGAAAGCTTCGGCACCGGCTCCAGCCACGTGCGCGAAAAGGACGGCCTCTGGGCCGTGCTGTTCTGGCTCAACATCCTCGCCAGGCGCCGCTTGTCGGTGGAGGAGATCGTGCATCGCCACTGGGCCGAGTACGGCCGCAACGTCTATTCGCGCCACGACTACGAAGCGCTGCCTTCCGACGTCGCCGCCGGCGTCATGGCGCAGGTGCGGGGACGTTTTGCCGATCTGCCGGGGCAGCGCTTCGGCGACTACCGGGTGAAGTTCTGCGACGACTTCAGCTACACCGACCCGATCGACGGCAGCCTCAGCAGCGGACAGGGGCTGCGCATCGGCTTCGAGGACGGCTCGCGCATCGTTCTCCGCCTGTCCGGCACCGGCACCGAAGGCGCCACGCTGCGCATCTACCTCGAAGCCTTCGAAGCCGACCCGGCGCGGCAGAAGGCCGACGCCCAGCAGGCCCTGGCGCCGCTGATCGCCATCGCCGATGAGATATCGCAGCTCAGGCAGCGCAGCGGACGCGAGCGGCCGACGGTGATTACCTGAGGGGGACCGGGAGGAGGCAAAAATGAAAGCCCAGACAAACCAGTCGATCATCGCCGGCCATCTCCAGCGCAAACTGCGCAACAACATGACCGATGCCGAAGCCCGGCTATGGCAACGCCTGCGCGGCCGCCAGATTGCAGGCTGCAAGTTCCGCCGCCAGCATCCTTTCCTCGACTACGTGCTGGACTTCGTTTGCCTGGAGAAACGGTTGATCGTGGAAGTGGATGGCGGGCAACATCTGGACAGCGAACGGGACCAGGTGCGCGACAAGCACTTGCAGGAAGCCGGATTTGCGATCCTGCGCTTCTGGAACAACCAGGTGCTGCAGGAGATGGATGCGGTGGTCGAGGTGATCTGGAACGCGCTGCAGAAAGAGGCTCCGGTTTCTACCCCATCCCCCTCCCAACCTCCCCCTTGAAGGGGGAGGGGTCCAGGGCACGCAAGGCAACCTGATCCAGTTCGCGCAGCCCAACCTCCAATCGCAAACGTCGCATGCGACCTTCCCCCTTGAAGGGGGAGGAGTCCAGGGCCGAAGTGACGACCTTCTCCCTCCCCTTCAAGGGGAGGGTCGGGGAGGGGATGGGGGAAGCGGAACCCCTACACCGCCGCCAGCGCCTGCTCCAGGTCGGCTTTGATGTCGTCGATGTGCTCGATCCCGATCGACAGGCGCACCATGTCCTCCGAGACGCCGGCCTTCTTCATCTCTTCCGGCGAGAGCTGGCGGTGGGTGGTACTCGCCGGATGGCAGGCCAGGCTCTTGGCATCGCCGATGTTGACCAGTCGCGTCACCAGCTTCAGCGCATCCTGGAAGCGCGCGCCGGCGGCCATGCCACCCCCTGCGCCGTTGACGCCGAAGGTGAGGATGCCCGAGGCGCGGCCGCCCATGTATTTCCGGATCAGCGCGTGGTCGGTGTGGTCGGGCAGGCCGGCGTAGTTGACCCACTTCACCTTGGCATGGCCCTTGAGGTAGTTCGCCACGGCCAGCGCGTTCTCGCAGATGCGGTCCATGCGCAGCGCCAGGGTTTCGATGCCCTGCAAAATCAGGAAGGAGTTGAAGGGCGAGATCGCCGCACCCATGTTGCGCAGCGGCACCACGCGCGCGCGGCCGATGTAGGCGGCGGGGCCCAAGGCTTCGGTGTACACCACGCCGTGGTAGGACACGTCCGGCGTGTTGAGGCGCTTGAAGCGCTCCTTGTGTTCGGCCCAGGGGAATTTGCCGGAATCGACGATGACGCCGCCGATGCTGTTGCCGTGGCCGCCGAGGTACTTGGTCAGCGCATGCACCACGATGTCGGCGCCGTGCTCGAAGGGGCGGCAGAGGTAGGGCGTCGGCACCGTGTTGTCCACGATCAGCGGCACGCCGGCGTCATGAGCGATCTTCGCCAAGGCGGCCAGGTCGACCACGTTGCCCAGCGGGTTGCCGATCGATTCGCAGAACAGCGCCTTGGTGCGGCCGTCGATCAGCGGCTTGAAACTTTCCGGATCGCGGTAGTCGGCGAAGCGCACCTCGATGCCGTATTGCGGCAGGGTGTGGGCGAACAGGTTGTAGGTGCCGCCATAGAGCGTGCCGACCGAAACGATGTTGTCGCCGGCCTCCGCAATCGTCTGGATCGCGTAGGTGATTGCCGCCATGCCCGAAGCCAGGCCCAGCGCGCCCGCAGCACCCACATTCGCGCCTTCGAGTTCCGCCATGCGCTTTTCCAGCACGTCGGTGGTCGGGTTCATGATCCGCGTGTAGATGTTGCCGGCGACCTTGAGGTCGAACAGGTCGGCGCCGTGCTGGGTGTCGTCGAAGGCGTAGGATGTGGTCTGGTAGATCGGCACCGCGACGGCCTTGGTGGTGGGGTCGGGGCTGTAGCCGCCATGCACGGCGATGGTTTCGATTTTCATTTGCGGACTTTCTCGGGGCAGTAAGAAGCTGCAAGTATAGGTTCATAGAGCATGCTTATGAGTAGACTCTTTTGTGCTTTGCTTATGCTCAGTTCCGTGGCCTGGGCCCAGGGGCTGGAGATCATCGATCTGCGCCACCGCAGCGCCGGGCAGCTCCTGCCGCAGCTGATGCCCTTCGTCGAACCCGGCGGCACGCTCGGCGGGGCGGACGGCAAGCTCTTCTTGCGCGCGTCCGCCCGCAACCAGGCCGAGATCAGGGCGCTCGTCGCATCGCTCGACACCCCCGTGCGCCGGCTGATGATCAGCGTGCGGCAGGAAGGCACGGACAGCGGTTCGGATCGCGGCGCCGGCGTGTCGGTGCGCGTCGAAGTCGGCGCCGGCGGGACGGCGCTCAGCGGCCGCAGGCACCTCTACCAGTCCGACAGCCGCAGCCGGCGCGACACCAGCCAGCAGGTGCAGACCATCGACGGCGGGCGCGCCGCGATCCTGGTCGGCGAATCGCTGATGCTGCCTTTCCGTCAGGTGGTCATGACGCCTGCCGGCGTCGTGGTCTCGGAAAGCTTCGTGCAGCGCGAGCTCGGCACCGGCTTCATCGCCGTGCCGCGTCTCGCCGGCGATCGCGTGACGCTGGAAATCAGCCCGCGCGACGATGCGCCGGGGCCCTTGCCGGGCTCGGTGAATATGCAGCGCCTGCTGACCACGGTCAGCGGCCGGCTCGACGAGTGGCTGGAACTCGGCGGTGCCAGCGGCGACCGGAGCGGCAGCTCGGCCGGCATCGCCAGCGTCGGCGCGCAATCGGCGTCCCGCCAGCGCCGACTCCTGCTCAAGGTCGAGGAGCTGCCCTAGACCAAACTCCGGTGTCCCCCTCGACGCCGCGGCCGACAGCGCAGGGCCGTCGACGCCGTCTCGCCGGCGTCTACTCCGCCGCCCCGGCGCCGGGTTCCGCTGCCGCGGCGGCATGCGACCGCAGGCGCTGGCGCACGAAGTCGATGTGGCCGCGCAGGCCGTAGAACAGGTCGCCGAACGAGGCCGGAATGACGATGCGATTGACCGAGGCCTCGATGCGGTCGAGCTGGCGCCGCAACTCCTCGCGCCGCGCGTCGTCCACCTCCGGCTTGAAGGCCTCGCGTTCCAGTTCCAGCAGCACCTGGTACCAGCGATAGATGCGCGATTCGATGCGCCAGCGGTAGATCATGGGCGCGAACTTCAGCGCCGGCAGGAGCAGCAGCACCACCGGCACCAGGAAGGCCAGTACGCGCGCGATCAGGCTCGCCAGCCAGAAGGGGAAGCTGCGGTAGAGGAAGCTCTTGCCCGACGTGTAGTAGCGCGCCGCATCGGGACTGATGCGGAATTCGCCTTCCCGCGCCACCGGAAATTCACCGGCTTTGCGAAACATGCTCGCCGGGCCGTGGATTTCGCGCGCCGCTTCCAGCAGCAGGTCCGACAGCGCCGGGTGCAGCGAATCGCGGGCGATCAGTTGCACGGTCGGGCCGACCAGGTGCACGTCCTCGGGCGGCAGGTCGGCGCCGAGATCGAGGCCGCCGCGGGGCAGCAGCAGCTTGTTGAGCACCTTGACGCGGCGGACATAGGCATCGGTCTGCACGAAGCTGAACAAACGCACGCCGCCCTCGCGCAACAGCTTGCGCATCACGCTGCCGGCCGTGGAATCGCCCATCAGGAATACGGCATCGACGCGTCCCGCGAGCAGTTCCCTGCCCGGATCCTCGAAGTCGGTTTCGTCGAGCACCGTGCCCTCGCCGGGGACGATGCCGTTGGCCTTGAGCAGCGCCAGCGCCAGGTCGTGCGGGCCGCTGCCGGCGGGACCGACGTTCAGGCGCTTGCCCTTGAACTGCGACAGCAGCTCGCGCTTCTCGCCGCGGTAGAAGACCATCAGCGGCTGGTAGGAGACGCTGCCGAGCGACATCAGCTGGTCTAAGCTCTTGTCGCCGGCGGCGCCGCCGAGCACGAAACCGATATCGACCTTGGCCTTCGGGTCCGCCAGCCGTCGCAGATTCTCCGGCGAGCCGTCGGAAGGCAGAATCTTCAGCGTCACGCCTTCGCGGGCGAGGATCTTCTGGTATTTCTCGGCCGTGCGATAAAAGGTGCTGCCGGCCGGGCCGCTGGTCATCGTCAGCGTGCGCGGCGCCGCGGTGTTGAGAAAGAAAAAGGCGGCGGCGCTCACCACGAGGCTCACCGCCACGATCGAGCCGACCGAGATCACCATGCCGCGCCCGAAGGCGGCAACGAGGCGGGACCAGGCCCTTGCCAGCAGGATTTTCGGAGAGGTCATCGGCAGGCGCGCGGCTTCGGGAGAGGATGAAAAGACATTCTACCGTCGGCCCGGCCAAGGACGGATTGACGACCGGTCGCGCCGCTGGCCCCATCCGCTCGACGGCACGGATAATCGGCTATCCTTTTGTGCAATCGATGGAGGAATTGGCGTTGGAGAGTCCACTGCGTTTCGGTTCGGTTTCGGTCTATCTCGGCGAGAAATCAGGCAAATATCCCGACGGCAACCAGATCGTCGTCCGCGGCAAGGACATGCGCGTGGCCTTCGACACGCCGCTGGTATCGAACCGCATCGGCCCCGATTTCGACGACGTGGATCTGGTCATCCTCGGCCACGCCCACGAAGACCACATGGCCGGGCTGCACCGCGTGCCGCGGGCCCGCGTGCAGGCGCATGAGGCCGACTTGCGCGCGGTGCAGTCGTGGCCCGGCCTGTGCGATCACTACGGCTATGCGGACGACGTGCTGGCCGAGATCAAGCTCATGATCGACCGCGACTTTCATTACCACCCCCGGCCCGACGCCACGGGCTACGCCCACGATCAACTCTGGGAGCCGGGCGGCGGGGTGCGCATCCGCGCCCGCCACCTGCCCGGCCACACTTCGGGCCACTGCGCGCTTGTGGTGGAAAGCGAAGGCGTCGCCTTCATCGGCGACATCGACCTGACCGGCTTCGGCCCCTACTACGGCGACGCCACGTCGAGCCTCGCCGCCTTCAGAAAGAGCCTGGTCGACGTCGCCGAGCTCGATGCCGAGATATGGATAACCTCCCACCACCGCGGCGCGATCACCGACCGCGCGCAGTTCCTCGCCGACCTCGCCCGCTTCGCCGCCAAGATCGACGAGCGTACCGACAGGCTGATCGGCTACCTCCGGGAAGGCCCGCAGACCCTGGATCAACTGGTGGCGCGCCGCCTGCTCTATCCGCAGGGCTTCAGCCTGCCCTACGTGGAGAGCGCCGAATTCAACTCGATCCGCATGCACCTCGACGAACTCGTCGCGCAGCGTCTGGTGCGGCAGGCGGGCGACTGCTACGAACTGGCGTGAGCCGTGGCGCCAGCGTCGACTCTTGCAGGGGTTCTTCGCTAAAGACCTTGCGAAGCAAGAACCTCACAATCGAGGGACATACGTGCCTCTGGCATGTCCCTCGATTGTGAGGTTGTAGCTCCCTCTCTCACCCCGGATAGCTACAATCACCGTTGCGCCCTCTCTCTCCCATAGCTACCCGTCTGCGAGGGTGGAGGGATTATCCTTCAGTGACCTGAGTCAGCATCGCATTGTTTCGCGCGCACTGACTCGCTGGACAGTCAATCCTCAACGCTTACCTGGCTGACAAGCGGAAACCGTTCGGGATTGCGAATCGATTCAACTGCCAGGTCGACGTCGAGATCGGGCCAGTAGAGGTGGTTGGACGAGGGGAGTTCGACGTGCAGTATTTTGCCGACGGCGACATCCCGAAACCACGGAAATTCGGAGAACGGCAGAAACAGTTCTTCATCGGCCAGCAATAGCCAGAAGCCGTTCTGCGAAATATTGGTTACCTCAACCGGGGAAGTGCTTGCGCCAAGCGCTACGGATGTCATTTTCATGCTCCTGAACCAAGCGGCTTGCTTCACTGATTTCGCGTCGGGAAAGCCCGGCATGCTGGGCTAGCTCTATTGCCGGCTCAAGCCAGAACTTTGCCTCGCCATTCTGACCTTGAACATGCACGTGCATTCTCGATTCTTCCCGCGAAAAGAAGTAGAAACGGAACCCGCCTTCGCGAAAAATCGTTGGACTCATGGCCGATATGATACCCGCAAGGTTTGGTTCATGAGCAGAGCCTTGCGAAGCAGGATTCGCCGTGTCGCCAGCGCCGACTCTTGCCCAGACCTGAGTACCGACAGCCGCGTGCTACCATGCCGCGCCCGCCATGTCCGATCCCATCCACGAAATTAAGCGCATCTTCGCCCCCGAGGGGCCGCTCGCCGCCGCCGTGCCAGGCTTTCGCCCACGGCCGCAGCAGTTGGAGATGGCGCAGCGCATTGCCGCGGCCATCGCGGGCAATAAGGCGCTGGTGACGGAGGCCGGCACCGGCACCGGCAAGACCTTCGCCTACCTCGTGCCGGCGCTGCTTTCGGGCGGAAAGGTGATCGTTTCCACCGGCACCAAGACTCTGCAGGACCAGCTTTTCAACCGCGACCTGCCGACGGTGCGCGACGCGCTCAAGGTCGGCGCCTCGATCGCGCTGCTGAAGGGCCGCGCCAACTACGTCTGTCCCTATCACCTGGAGCACGCGATGAGCGCCGGGCGGCTGGCCTCGCGCGAAGAGGCGGCGCACCTGCGCAAGATCGCGCGCTTCGCCGAGCGCACCAAGACCGGCGACAAGGCCGAATGCATCGACGTGCCGGAGGATTCCGCGGCCTGGGGCGTGGCGACCTCGACGCGCGAGAACTGCCTCGGCCAGGAATGCCCGTACGCGAAGCAATGCTTCGTGCTGGCGGCGCGGCAGGATGCGCTGGCGGCCGACGTGGTGGTGGTCAATCACCACCTGTTCTTCGCCGACGTGATGCTCAAGGACGAGGGCATGGGCGAACTGCTGCCGGCCTGCAACACGATCATCTTCGACGAGGCGCACCAGTTGCCCGAGGTGGCGGGGCTGTTCTTCGGCGAGAGCGTATCGACCACGCAGATCATCGAGCTGGCGCGCGACACGAAGAACGAGGGCATCGTCGCCGCGAAGGACTACGCGCCGCTGCAGGATGCCGCGCAGGCGCTGGACAAGGCGGCGCGCGACCTGCGCCTGGCGGTGAAGGGCGAAAACCTGCGCCTGCCGGCGGCGAAGCTGGAAGGCGAGGCGGAGTTCAAAGCCGCCTTGCAGGGCCTGGCCGACGCGATCGCGGAGCTCGGCCGCCACCTCGACACCCAGGCCGAGCGCGGCGAGGGCCTGGCCAACTGCCTGCGCCGCGCGCAGGAGCTGGCGGCGGCGCTCAGGCGCTGGCGCGGCGGCGCGGCGGATCTCGAAGTCTCGGGTGCGGGTTTGCCAAACGAGGACGTCGTGAAATGGGTCGAGGTCTATTCGCAGGCGATGTCGCTGAATCTGACGCCGCTCGACATCGCGCCGATCTTCCAGCGCCAGATGGAAGGCCATCCGCGCGCCTGGATTTTTACCTCGGCGACGCTGGCCGTGGGCAGCAACTTTTCGCACTACTGCGGCGAGCTCGGGCTGGCCGAAGCCGATACCGCGGTGTGGGGCAGCCCCTTCGACTACGAGAAGAATGCGCTGCTCTATGCGCCGATGGGCATGCCCGATCCCAACAGTGCGATGTACCAGGAAGCCATGGTGGAAGCCGCCTGGCCGGCGATCCGCGCGTCCGGCGGGCGCGCCTTCGTGCTGTGCACTTCGCTGCGCGCGATGCGTCGCATCCGCGAACTGCTGCAGGAAATGCTCGCCACCGAAGGCCTCGATCTACCCTTGCTGATGCAGGGCGAGGGCTCGCGCACGGAACTGCTGGAGCGCTTCCGCTTTCTCGGCAACGCGATCCTGGTCGCCAGCCAGAGCTTCTGGGAGGGCGTCGACGTACGCGGCGAGGCCTTGTCGCTGGTGGTGATCGACAAGCTGCCCTTCGCGCCGCCCGACGACCCGGTGCTGTCGGCGCGCATCGACCGCCTGCGCGCGGCGGGGCGCAACCCCTTCATGGAATACCAGCTGCCGCGCGCGGTGATCAACATGAAGCAGGGCGCGGGGCGGCTGATCCGCGACGAGAGTGACCGCGGCGTGCTGATGATCTGCGACCCGCGCCTGACCGGCAAGCCCTACGGCAAGGCCATCTGGCGTTCGCTGCCGCCGATGCGGCGCACGCGCGACGCGGCCGAGGTCGAAGACTTCTTCCTGCGCGCGCTGCCGGTAGAATCAAGCCATGAGTAACCAACACAGCATCGAGCTCGCCGACCGGCTGAATGCCGGCTGCCAGTGCGTTTCGCTCGATCACGCCGGGCTGGAGGCCGAGCTGGAGCGCGTCAGCCCCGGTTTTCACGCCGAGGTGATGGCGGGACGGCCGCACCTGTTTTCGGATTCGGTGGCCTTCGTCAGCGCCGAGCACGTGCAGCGCATGGCGCGCCTGGTCGCCGCCGTCGAGCGCGTCGTCGCACTGCCCGCCTACGCTGCGCATGTGCTGGCCTGGGCGCCAGAGAGCGCGCGGCACCGGTCGGCGGCGCCCGGGGTCTTCCTCGGTTACGACTTTCATCTGGGCAATACCGGACCGCAGCTCATCGAGATCAACACCAATGCCGGCGGCGGCCTGCTCAACGCCCTGCTGGCGCGCGCGCAGAAGGCCTGCTGCGACGACGTCGAAGCGCTGCTGCCGGGCGACCTCGGCTCCGAAACGCCCGAGCAGCTGTTCCTCGACATGTTCCGTGCCGAGTGGCGTGCCTTCCGTAGGAGCGAGCTTGCTCGCGATGAGCCGGGATCGCGAGCAAGCTCGCTCCTACGGGGTGACACGCTCGCCCGCATCGCGATCGTCGACGAAGCGCCGCTGACGCAATACCTCTATCCCGAGTTCGTCCTGTTTCAGCGCCTGTTCGAGCACGCCGGCATCGACGCGGTGATCTGCGATCCGCAGGAGTTGGCCCTGCGCGACGGTGCACTGTGGCATGGCGATTCACGCATCGACCTGGTCTACAACCGGCTCACCGACTTCGCGCTGGACGCGCCGGCCAATGCGGTCCTGCGCGAGGCGTGGCTCACCGATGCGGCGCTGATCACGCCGCATCCACAGGCGCATGCCCTGTACGCCGACAAGCGCAACCTGGTGGCCTTGTGCGACGACGCGCTGCTGGCCGGGTGGGGCGTCGACGCCGAAACCCGCGCCACGCTGGCGAACAAGATTCCGCGCACCGAACTGGTGGTGCCGGAGCATGCCGACGACTTGTGGGCGCGGCGCAAGCAACTCTTCTTCAAACCCGCTGCCGGCTACGGCTCCAAGGCCGCCTATCGCGGCGACAAGATCACCAAGCGGGTATTCGACGAAGTGCTGGCCGGCAGCTACATCGCGCAGGCGCTGGTGCCGCCCTCTTCGCGCACGCTGCGGGTGGGCGAGACGCCGGTCGAGCTCAAGCTCGATCTGCGCAACTATGTCTATGCAGGGCATGTCCAATTGATTGCCGCGCGCTTGTGGCAGGGGCAGACCACCAATTTCCGCACACCCGGCGGCGGCTTCGCGCCGGTGCTTACCGTACCTTCGACATGAAAATCTTCGGCCTTGCCGGCTATTCCGGCTCGGGGAAAACCACGCTGCTGGAGGCGCTGATTCCGCGCCTGACGGCGACGGGCTTGCGCGTTTCGCTGATCAAGCACGCGCACCATCGTTTCGACATCGACCATCCGGGCAAGGATTCCTACCGCCTGCGCGAGGCAGGCTGCGCCGAGGTGCTGCTGATTTCCGAGCAGCGCTGGGTGCTGATGCATGAACTGCGCGGCGCGCCGGAGCCTTCGCTGGACGAGCAGATCGCGCGCTTTTCCGATTGCGACCTGGTGCTGGTCGAGGGCTTCAAGCACACGCCGATACCCAAACTGGAAGTGCATCGCCCGTCGCTCGGCAAGCCGCTGATCGCCGGCAGCGGCGTCGAAACCATCGTCGCCGTGGCCACCGACGAGCCGGCCGCGGTGGCTTCGCAGGCCGGGCTGCCGGCCGGGTTGCCGATACTCGACCTCAACGATCGCGATGCGATCGCCGATTTCATTCTTCGCCACATGGGGTTCAGACATGATTGATTTCGAGGAAGCCCTGGCGCGCCTGCTGGCCGGCGCGAATGCCGTGCCCGAGACCGAGATCGTGCCGACGCAGGCCGCGGCGGGGCGCATCCTCGCGCAGGGCCTGCGCTCGACCATCGACGTGCCGCCGCTGGACAACACCTCGATGGACGGTTACGCGGTCCGCTGCGCCGACGTTCCCGCCGCCGGCACGCGGCTCGTCGTGGCCCAGCGCATTCCCGCCGGCAGCGTCGGCCATGTGCTGGCGCCCGGAACGGCGGCACGGATCTTCACCGGCGCGCCGCTGCCGGCCGGCGCCGATGCCGTGGTGATGCAGGAATTGTGCGCGCTGGAGGGCGGCAGCGTGACGGTGAATCATCTGCCGCGCCCCGGCGAGTGGATCCGCCGCCGCGGCGAGGACATCGCCGCCGGAGCCGAGGTGCTGGCCGCGGGCACGCGCTTGTCGGCGGCGCATGTCGGCGTCGCCGCATCGGTGGGCGCGGCGCAGCTCACGGTGTTTCGCCGGCTGCGCGTCGCGCTGTTTTCGACCGGCGACGAACTGGCGATGCCGGGCGAGCCGCTCAAGCCCGGCGGCATCTACAACTCCAACCGCTACACGCTGCGCGCCCTGCTCGAAGGGCTCGGCTGCGAGGTGGCCGATCTCGGCATCGTGCCCGACTCGCGCGATGCGACGCGTACCGCGCTGCGCGAGGCGGCGGCCGCCAACGACCTGATCCTCACCAGCGGCGGCGTCTCGGTCGGCGAGGAAGACCACGTCAAGCCCGCGGTCGAGGCCGAGGGTTCGCTCGACTTGTGGAAGATCGCCATCAAGCCGGGCAAGCCGCTGGCGTTCGGCAGGGTGGGTGCGGCGGCCTTCATCGGCCTGCCCGGCAATCCCGTTTCCAGCTTCGTTACCTTCATCATGCTGGTGCGGCCCTTCATCCTCAAGGCGCAGGGCGCATCGAGCGTGACGCCGCGCGCGCAGGCGCTGCGCGCCGATGGCGAGTTCAAGGGCGATCCGCGCCGCGAGTTCCTGCGCGCCCGCATCAATCCAGAAGGCGGGCTGGACCTGTTCGCCAACCAGAGTTCGGGCGTGCTGACGTCCTGCACCTGGGCCGACGGGCTGATCGACAATCCGCCGGGGCAGGCCATCCGGCGCGGCGACACGGTGCGTTTCCTGCCGTTTTCCGAACTGCTATAGTCGCAGCGGGGTCATCCCGGCGAAGACCGGGATCCGGCGATTGCAGAAATCCCGGGTTCCCGCGTTCGCGGGAATGACGAGTTTGAAATCCTTGAGTTCCATTCCGTCGATGAACGTGAAAGTGCTTTTCTTCGCCGGCTTGCGCGAGGCCTTGGGTACGGGGTCGGAGTCGCTTGCCTTGCCGTCTGACGTCGGTACGGTCGGTGCGCTGCGAAATCATCTCGCCGCGCGCGGCGCGCCCTGGTCGGCGCTGGCGACGACGAAGAATCTGCGCTCTGCGGTGAACCAGCAGATGGTCGGGCCCGACGCACCCATCAAAGCGGGTGACGAAGTGGCGTTTTTCCCGCCCGTCACCGGAGGCTGAGATGAGCGCCCTGCACGGCCGCCCGAAGGGGCGCAAGCCACGATGCGGAGCCGCGCAGCGGCGAACGCCCGTCACCCCCTGCCTCGGGCAGGGGGCCGGGGGGAGGGTGGTTCAATGAGCATCAGCGTGCAGGAAGCGGACTTCGATGCGGGCGCCGAGATCGCCGCGCTGTCGGCCGGGCGCGACGACGTCGGCGCCGTAGCCAGTTTCGTCGGCCTGGTGCGGGCCGACAAGGCCGCTGCGGGAGTAGACGCCGGCGCCACGGCGGCGGTGCGGGCGATGACCCTCGAACACTACCCCGGCATGACGGAGAAGGCGCTCGAAGCCATCGTCACGGAGGCGCGCGAACGTTGGGATATCTACGGCGTGCGGGTGATCCATCGCGTCGGCAAATTGCTGCCGGGCGATCGCATCGTCTTCGTCGCGGTCGCCTCGGCGCATCGCGGCGAAGCCTTCGCCGCCTGCGAGTTCATCATGGATTACCTGAAGACCCGGGCGCCGTTCTGGAAGAAGGAAGAAACCCCGCAAGGCGGCCGCTGGGTCGACGCCCGCGAAAGCGACGACCAATCCGCCGGGCGCTGGAAAGCTTGAAACCCAGCCGGTCGGCGGATGGCTATCTCGCCCGGCGCACCCGCTCGAAGACATCGTCCCAGTCGTTGTAACGAGTCTGGCGGAACAGGCGCAGGGAAGGATACCAGGGGCTGTCGTCGCGGCCGAGCAGCCAGCGCCAGTCGGGAGCGAAGGGCAGCAGCAGGAAGGTCGGCTTGCCCAGTGCCCCGGCTAGATGCGCGACGCTGGTATCGACGGTGACGACGAGGTCCATCAGTTCGACCAGGGCCGCGGTCTCGGCAAAATCCTTCAAGTGCCTTCGCGCGTCGAGAATGTCTCCGCGTCGTACCAGTAACGCGGCATCCGCTTCGCTCATCTCCTTCTGCAGGCAGACGAAGCGGGCATCGTCATCGATCAGCGCGCAGAAGCGGCTCAGCGGAATCGAGCGGTTACGGTCGTTCCCGTGCGTCGGTCGGCCGCTCCAGGCGATGCCGATGCGCGGGCGGCGATCCTCGCCCAGGCGCTCCCGCCAAACAGCCAGGCGCGCGGGATCGGCGCGCAGATAAGGCGTCCGTGCCGGAATGCTCTCCAGCCGCGTGCCAAAGGCAAGCGGCAGGCTGAGCAGCGGCGTCTGGAAATCGAAGGCCGGCAACTGCTCGCCCTTGGCGAGCACCTGCGCCGGACCTTCCAGCCTAGCGAGCAGGTTCTTGAGGGCGGGTTGCACTTCGAGGATAACCCGCGCGCCGAGAGCGGCCACCATGCCTGCATAGCGGCAGAACTGCAAGCTGTCGCCGAAGCCCTGCTCGGCATGAAGCAGGATGGTCGTGCCGGCCAGCGACTCCTTGCCCAGCCAAAGGGGCTGGGGGAAGTTGCGTTTTTCGCCAGACAGTTCCCCGCTGCTTTCCCAGCGCCATTCGTATGCATGCCAGCCCCGTGCAAAGTCACCCATCAGCAGGCGGCAAAGGCTTTCGTTCCCTCGCGCCTCGGGATAGTCGGGCTTCAGCGCCAGGGCGCGGCCGTAGGCGGCAAGAGCTTCCTCTGGGCGTTTGAGTTCGAGCAGCGCGTTGCCGAAATTGCTGTACGCCTCAGGATAGTCAGACTTCAGGGTCAAGGCGCGGCCATAGGCCGTGATGGCTTCTTCGGGACGCTTGAGTTGAAGAAGAGCGTTGCCGCGGTTGAAGTGCGCGTCGGGATACTCAGGCTTCAGGGTCAGGGCGCGCTCGCAGGCGGCGAGGGCTTCCTCGGGCCGACCGAGTTTCTTGAGCGCGTTGCCGCGATTGAGGTGCGCTCCGGCATAGTCGGGCGTCAGCGTCAGGGCGCGGTCGCAGGCAGCGAGGGCTTCTTCAGGCCGACCGAGTTTCTTGAGCGCGCTGCCGCGATTGAGGTGCGCTTCCGGATAATCGGGCTTCAAGGCCAGGGCGCGGTCGTAGGCGGTGAGGGCTTCTTGAGGGCGCTCGAGTTCGAGCAGGGCGTTGCCTCGGTTATTGTGTGCTTCCGGATAATCGGGCTTCAGGGCCAGGGCGCGGTCGTAGGCGGCGAGGGCATCCCCGGACCGGCCGAGTTCCTTGAGCGCGTTGCCGTGATTGAGGTGCGCTTCCGCATAATCGGGCTTCAAGGCCAGGGTGCGTTCGTAGGCGGCGAGGGCTTCTTCGGGGCGCTTGAGTTGCCCCAAGGCGTTGCCGCGGTTGAGGTGCGCCTCGGGGTTATCGGGCTTCAGGGTCAGGGTACGATCGTAGGCGGCGAGGGCTTCTTCGGGGCGCTTGAGTTGAAGCAGGGCGTTGCCCCGGTTGTTGTGTGCTTCGGGGGAATTTGGATTCAGGGCCAGAGTGCGGTTGTAGGCGGCGAGGGCTTCTGCGGGCCGACCGAGTTTCTTGAGCGCGCTGCCGCGATTGAGCTGCGCTTCCGGATAATCGGGCTTCAAGGCTAGGGCGCGGTCGTAGGCGGCGAGCGCTTCTTCGGGGTGCACTAGTTGAAGCAGGGCGTTGCCTCGGTTGTTGTGTGCTTCGGGGTAGTCGGGCTTCAGGGCGAGGGCGCGGTCGTAGGCGACGAAGGCTTCTTCGGGGCGCTTGAGTTGCAGCAGGGCATTGCCCCGGTTGTTGTGTGCTTCGGGGTAGTCGGGCTTCAGGGCCAAGGCGCGGTCGTAGGCGACGAGGGCTTCTTCGGGGCGCTTCAGCTTGCTTAGCGCATTGCCGAGATTGCCGTGCGCGAAGGCGTCGTCTGGCTTGATGGCGATGGCTTGGCCGATGAGTTCGACTGCGGACCCGAAATTGCTCCTTTGCGCGGCGGCCACACCCAGCAGATGGAGCGCATCGAAATGCCGCGGGTGTTCGCTCAGGATGACGTGGTAGATGGCTTCAGCCTCGGCGAGCTTGCCTTGCCTCTGCAGAATGATGGCTTGTTGAACCAGCGCTGGCGTAGTCGGTACATCGTGTCGAGTCGGCGGCGGCAACTTTGTGGATCGAGTCATCGCGGGTTCGCCTGTGTTTTCATGATCGATCCGGGCATTCATGCGGTAATGTCTTCAGCATGTTCCTGCCCGAAGTGTGAGTCGTGGCGCGCAACCAGCCTGTCCTGGGGTTGGGCTGGCGGCAATTCAATGTGGAAACAACAACGGCTGACCGCTCGCGCGGTCGGCCGTCGGTCGGGCTTTGCGCAGCCTACTTGCGTTTGGCGCTGCCGCCGGCCTTCTTCACCGATTCGCCGACGCTGGCCATGGCGGCGGTCGAAGCCTTGGAAATCTGCTCGAACGCCTGGTTGGCGGTGGCGATCGCCTGCTGGAAGGACTCCATCATGTTCGGCGTCTGGCCGGGCAGGGTCTTCATGAACGACTGCATGGCTTCGGTCATTTCCTGGCTGCCGGAGGCCAGTTGTTCGGTGACCAGGCGGGCGAACTCGGCCCGCGCGGAGTTGCTGATCTCGGCGATCTGCTGGGCGGCGGCCACCATGCGCTGCGTGGTTTCCTGCGCGTACTGGGTGCGCAACTGCATCATCGCCTGCGGATCGCGCGCGCCGGTCTGGGCCTTGGCATTCTCGACGCCGCTCTGGAACATCTCCTTCGCCAGGTCGGACTGCAGGGCCATGATGCGCTGCGAATTCTCGATCGAAAGCTGCGCCAGGCGCATGGCGGCTTCCATGTTCTTGCGGTGCAATTCGCTGAATTGTTCGGTCTTGCCTGCCATGATTTTTCTCCTGTGAATAATCCAAAAGAAACAAACTACCACCAATGATTTCCGGGATTGTGACCTAAATCAATCGGCATCGTTTCAGCATGAAAAGTTGTCCTCGGCCCACGGGTGAAGCATACTGCAGGGAAATGCTTTAGGTAAAAAGGAAAAATCATGAAAATCCTTGGCATCGTCCTGGTCCTGCTGGTGGCGCTGGAACATCTGTATTTCCTCTACCTGGAGATGTTTCTCTGGACCCGGCCCAAGGGGCTCAAGACTTTCGGCAATACGGTCGAGCGTGCCGAGGCGTCGAAGGTGCTGGCGGCCAATCAGGGGCTCTACAACGGCTTTCTCGCCGCCGGGCTGGTCTGGGGGCTGGTCTATCCCGGCGCTGCGGGCGTGCATATCCAGGTCTTCTTCCTCGCCTGCGTCATCGTTGCCGGAGTATACGGCGGCATCACGGTGAAGAAGGCCATTCTCTACGTCCAGGGCGGTCCGGCCCTGCTGGCCCTGCTGGCAGTGCTTGCCGCCTAGGCCGGGCACGGCGACTTCCCGAGGAGAGACGCGATGGCTATCCCCAGCACCGAATGGAAAGAGAATATCGCCCCCGACGAAGCCGCCCGCCACGTCGGCTATGCGCGCGACTTCGAGCAGATTCAAGCCGCCAAGTCGGCCAAATTCGGCAAGGGCCGCGCCTTGCACCGCAAGCAGCATCTCGGGCTGCAGGGCCGGCTCGAAGTCTTGTCCGGCTTGCCCGGGCATGCGCGGCATGGGTTGTTCGTCGCGCCCGGGACCTACGAGGCTTGGGTCCGGCTGTCGAACGGCGGCACCGATCGTGATCCCGACCGGAAGCCCGATGTGCGCGGCTTTGCGATCAAGGTCCGGGGCGTCGACGGCCCCGGCGCGCTGGGCTCGGGCCCCGCCGCGAGCCAGGATTTCCTGCTGATCAACCATCCGGCCTTCGCCTTCGCCGGCGCCGACGAATTCGTCGGCCTGGTGAAGAACCTGGTCAAGGGGCCGGGGGCGCTGCTCGGCTACCTGGTGTCGCGCTATGGTTTCCTCGGCGCGCTGAAAATGATGAAGCGCTTCGCCCGGACCTTCAATCGGCCCTTCAGCGGTTTCGCCACCGAGCGCTTCTATTCCGCGGCGCCGATCGCCTGCGGCCCCTATGCGGCGCGGGTGCGCCTGTTGGCGGCCAGCGACGAGGTGAAGCCCGGGGCCGATGCGGATTGGGCCCGGGATTTCCGCTCCCATCTGGCGCAGGGCCCGCTGCGTTTCGAGCTGCAACTGCAATTTTTCGTCGATGAAGCACGCACGCCGATCGAGGACGCCTCGGTGGACTGGCCGGAAGACGTTGCGCCTTATGTCACCGTGGCGGTGCTGACCCTGCCGGCGCAGGACCCGCAAACGGCGGCAGGCGAGGAACTGGCGGCGGTCATCGAGGCGGCGGCCTTCGATCCCTGGAGCGCGCTGATGGACCATCGCCCGCTGGGCGAGGTCATGCGCGCCCGGAAAGTGGTCTATTACCAGAGCCAGCAGGGACGGGCCTAAGGGCTGGCCAAGCGCATACTCATGGCCGAGGATTGAAATCGGTCCGGGAATCCCCATGTTGTGCCCAATGACATCTTCTTGAGGCATCTCCCATGCGCTTCGACAAATTCACCACCAAGTTCCAGCAGGCCGTTTCCGACGCCCAGAGCCTGGCGGTCGGCAACGACCAGCAGTTCATCGAGCCGCAGCATCTGCTGCTGGCCCTGCTCAATCAGGACGACGGCGGCACGGCCTCCCTGCTGGCGCGCGCCGGGGTCAATGTCGGCGGGCTGAAAGCGGCCCTGGGCAAGGCCATGGATCGCCTGCCCAAGGTCGAGGGGCATGGCGGCGAGGTCAGCATCGGCCGCGACCTCGGCAATCTGCTCAACGTCACGGACAAGGAAGCGCAGAAGGCCGGCGACCAGTTCATCGCTTCCGAGATGTTTTTGCTGGCGCTCACTCAAGACAAGGGCGAGTGCGGACGCCTGCTCAAGGAAGCCGGGCTCAATCGCAAGGCGCTGGAAGACGCGGTCAAGGCCGTGCGCGGCGGCGAAAACGTCGGCTCGCAGGACGCCGAAGGCCAGCGCGAAGCCCTCAACAAGTATTGCCTCGACCTCACCGAGCGCGCCCGCCAGGGCAAGCTCGACCCGGTGATCGGCCGCGATGACGAGATCCGCCGCGCGATCCAGATTTTGCAACGTCGCACCAAGAACAATCCGGTGCTGATCGGCGAGCCCGGCGTCGGCAAGACCGCGATCGTCGAGGGCCTGGCGCAGCGCATCGTCAATGACGAGGTGCCGGAAACGCTGAAGGGCAAGCGCGTGCTGGTGCTCGACATGGCGGGCCTGCTGGCCGGCGCCAAGTACCGCGGCGAGTTCGAGGAACGCCTGAAGGCCGTGCTCAAGGAAGTGGCGCAGGACGAAGGCCGCATCATCCTCTTCATCGACGAAATGCACACCATGGTCGGCGCCGGCAAGGCCGAGGGCGCGATCGATGCCGGCAACATGCTGAAGCCGGCGCTGGCTCGCGGCGAACTGCACTGCATCGGCGCCACCACGCTCGACGAGTACCGCAAGTACATCGAAAAGGATGCCGCGCTCGAACGCCGCTTCCAGAAGGTGATGGTGGACGAGCCGAGCGTCGAGGCGACCATCGCCATCCTGCGCGGCCTGCAGGAGAAATATGAACTGCATCACGGCGTGGACATCACCGACCCGGCCATCGTCGCCGCGGCGGAACTCTCGCATCGCTACATCACCGACCGCTTCCTGCCGGACAAGGCCATCGACCTGATCGACGAGGCTGCGGCGCGGATCAAGATGGAAATCGACTCCAAGCCGGAAGTCATGGACAAGCTCGACCGCCGGCTGATCCAGCTCAAGATCGAGGCCGAGGCGGTGAAGAAGGAAAAGGACGAGGCCTCGCAGAAGCGCCTCATCCTGATCAAGGACGAGATGGACAAGCTCGAGCGCGAGTACGCCAACCTCGACGAGATCTGGCGCGCGGAAAAGGCCCAGGTGCAGGGCTCGGCCCATGTCAAGGAAGAGATCGACAAGCTCAAGGTGCAGATGGCCGAACTGCAGCGCAAGGGCGCCTTCGACAAGCTGGCCGAACTGCAATACGGCACGCTGCCCAAGCTGGAAGCGCAACTGAAGCAAGCCGAGAAAGTCGGCGCCGGTGACACGGCGAAGAACAAGCTGCTGCGCACGCAAGTCGGCACCGAGGAGATCGCCGAGGTGGTTTCGCGTGCCACCGGCATCCCGGTGAGCAAGATGATGCAGGGCGAGCGCGAGAAGCTCTTGAAAATGGAAGACAAGCTGCACAGCCGCGTGGTCGGCCAGGACGAGGCCGTGCGCCTGGTGTCCGATGCGATCCGCCGCTCGCGCGCCGGCCTTTCCGAGGAAAGCCGGCCCTACGGTTCCTTCCTGTTCCTCGGCCCCACGGGCGTGGGCAAGACCGAACTGTGCAAGGCGCTGGCCGAATTCCTCTTCGATGCCGAAGACCACCTGATCCGCATCGACATGAGCGAGTTCATGGAGAAGCACTCGGTCGCGCGGCTGATCGGCGCGCCGCCGGGCTATGTCGGCTACGAAGAAGGCGGCCACCTGACCGAACAGGTGCGGCGCAAGCCCTACTCGGTGATCCTCTTCGACGAAGTGGAAAAGGCCCACCCCGACGTATTCAACGTGCTCTTGCAGGTGCTCGACGACGGGCGCATGACCGACGGCCAGGGCCGCACCGTGGATTTCAAGAACACCGTGATCGTGATGACCAGCAACCTCGGCAGCCAGATGATCCAGAACATGGCCGGCGATGATTACCAGGTGATCAAGCTGGCGGTGATGGGCGAAGTCAAGATGCATTTCCGCCCCGAGTTCGTGAATCGCATCGACGAGATCGTGGTCTTCCACGCCCTTGACGAAAAGAACATCGCCGGCATCGCGAAGATCCAGCTCAAGTACCTGGAAAAGCGCATGGCGAAACTCGACATGGCACTCGATGTTTCCGACGCCGCGCTGGCGCTGCTGGCCGAGGCCGGCTTCGACCCGGTGTTCGGCGCGCGACCCTTGAAGCGCGCGATCCAGGAGCGCATCGAGAATCCGCTGTCGCGGCTGATCCTCGACGGCAGCTTCGGGCCGAAGGATCGCGTCAAGGTCGAGGCGAAGAAGGGGCAGATCAGCTTCGTGAAGGGCTGAGTCCTGGCGGGTTTTCCGCCCGCCGGGCGGCGAATCCCGGTGAGGCCGGGCAGGCGCCACTCCCGGAGCTGTGTCGCTGGCAAATTTTCGATTGACGAGGGGTTGCAGGTGCGGAGATACTTTTCCGATGGCGTTTGAATTACCCATGCTTGCATCGCCCCGGCGGCCAAAGCGAAAGCGGCGGATATCGTCGCCCGGCAATTTTCCGCTGCTTCCCTTTCGCGCCAGATGCTGCAACTCCTGAAGCCCCTGCGTACCCGAGCCGAATGCTTCTGCGAACCTTTCGCGGGCGGCATCGATGTGGAGCGTTCGCACGCTCCGCAAGGGGTGGGCTTGATGCGCCATTCGCCCGATGCGCTCGAAAGCTTGGAGCGCTGGCATGGCGGGCGCGCGCACCGGGTGCCAAGGCGTTTCCTGGTTTGGAAGCCGCGGCATGTCCCTCACCTATGACCTTGCGGTAATCGGCGCCGGTTTATCCGGCACGGCTTTCCTGTGGCAGTTGGCTGAGGCGCTGAAGGCCGCCGGTTGGCATGGCGGCTCCCGTCCCGCCGGGCTGCGCCTGCTGGTCCTCGAGCGACAGGCCAGCATGGGTCCGGGCCTGCCGCACAATCCGGATTACGTGCTGCCCTTTCACATCACCAACATGTGCTCCGCGCAGATGAGCGTGTGCGCCGATGCGCCGGGGGATTTCCAGCAATGGATTGCCGAGCACCAGGCGGATCTGGTGGCCGAGCACCCCGAATGGGCCGCTCATTTCGAACCGATGGCACCGGACGCCGCCGATTGCGCCCATTTCCCCCGCGCCGTCATGGGTGAGTATCTCAAGGCGCGCTGCGCGCAGACGCTGGCAGGCTTGCGTGAAATGGCCGTCGTGGTCGAGGTGCAAACACTGTGCGAAGCACTCGATTTGCAACCCGCCGCCGGAGGTTTTCGCATCACGGCACGGCGGCTCGAGGCAGACGCGGTCTGCGAATTCGCTTCCGCCCGGGTGCTCCTGACGACCGGACATTGGCTTCCCGAACGTGAGCTGGACGATTTCTTCCCCACGGTATGGCCTGCCTCCGCGCTTGCGCAGGGTATTCGCGACGGGGCGCGCGTGCTGGTGCTGGGCAGCAGCCTGTCGGCGATCGAGACGGCATTGACACTCAGCGCCGACGGTGTGTTTCGGCGGTCGAGCGACGGGCGGCTCGAATTCCGGTCGCCGCCGCAACCGCGACGCCTTTCCCTGTGCTCGCGCAGCGGTCAATTGCCGCGGGTGCGCGGCCGGCGCGGCCGCCGCGCCAACCAGGTCTTGACCGAAGCGGCTCTGGCGGGACTGGCGGCGAAGGACCCCGGTTCATTGAAGCTCGCCGAGGTGATGAGCTTGCTTGACGCCGAACTCCGGCTGGCTTATGGCGGCGCTTTCGATTGGGCGCGGGTGGTCGCGCCGGGCGGGTCTCCCTGTCAACAGCTGTCGGCCTTTTTGCAGGAAGCGCGCCAGGGGGACGGCACCGGGGGCGAGGTGCTTTGGCAAACTGTCCTCGCACCTCTCCTGTCCTGGGCCAGCCGGCTCTATCTTCGCTTGCAAGAAGGCGAGCGTGATCGTTTCGATCGAGAGTTCACCACGCTCTTTTTCCTGCATGCGGCCACGCAACCGGTGCGCAATGCAGAGAAGCTGCTTGCCCTCATGGAGGCGGGCGTGGTGGAAGTGATCAGGCTGGGTGACACCTATCGCCTCGAACGCGATGCGGGGGAGGGCCGCTGGCACCTCACGCATGGCAACGAGCACGCTGAAACCCGGCACGCGGTTTTCGACATCGTGGTGGATGCGCGGGGCCAGCAGGGGGATTACCGGCGCAACCCGGCGCCTCTGGCCAGGTCGCTGTGTCGAAGCGACTGGTTGGCGTTCACTGAAGGCGCCTATCGTGGCCTGGCGATCGACCCGCAAACCCATGCCATTCTCGGACGCGGCAGCGACGGTGGAACCGCGCCGGTAACCGGGCTCTTTGCCTTCGGGGCCTTGACGCGGGGCCAGATGCTCGATGCCAGCATGGCGCGCGGCCTGGTCCTGGCCAGCGCGAAGGTTGCGCAAGGCCTGGCGCGCGATTTCACGGCATCGCCCGCATTCGGTTGAAGAACCTGGAGAAGCGCATGGCGAAGCTGGACATGACGCTGGAGGTGTCCGATGCCGCGCTGGCGCCGCTGGCCGAGGCCGGCTTCGACCCGGTTTCCGGCGCAAGGCCCTTGAAGCGCGCGATCCAGGAACGCATCGAGAATCCGCTGTAGACGCTGATCCTCGACGGCAGTTCGGGCCGAAGGATTATGTCAAGGTCGGTGCCGGCAAGGGCCAGATCACGTTCGACAAGGGCGCCGCCAAGGCTTGAAACTGGCGGGATCCAAGCGTTGTATAACAAGCGTTATAACTTCGTTGGAGTCCGCCATGCATGTTCTCAAGCTTACCCGGATCGGCAATTCCGTCGGCGTCATCCTGCCGAAGGAGGTGCTTGTGAACCTGAAAGTGGAGAAGGGCGAATCGATCTATATCACCGAGACTCCCGACGGTTACGCCATTACTCCCCATGATCCGGCATTCGAGCAGCAAATGACCGAAGCGCAGCGCATCATGAAGAAGCGCCGTGCCGCGCTGCGCGAATTGGCGAAGTGAGCGATTGGGTATGGATCGTGCGCCGCGTGGTGATCGCTGCGCACAATGAGCAACCGGCCGAGCATGGTGGGGCGGCCGGCATTCGCGATGTGGGCTTGCTGGATTCCGCGCTCGTACGAGCCGAGAATCTTGCCACCTGCGGCGATCCGGACGTCGCAGCGCCTGCTGCCGCATATGGCTTCGGCATCGTTCGCAATCATCCTTTCGTCGATGGCAACAAGCGCGCCGCGTTGATCGCGACCGAACTGTTTCTGGTGGTGAACGGATTCGAACTGATCGTCGACGATGCCGAATGCGTGCTAACCGTTTTGTCCCTCGCCGCCGGCGAACTCGAAGAAGCCGAGTTCGCTGCTTCGCTTCGTGCGCATCTCGCGGCGCGGCGCAAGTGAGGGGGGGCAGGAATACCTCAGCGTAACGATTGCTTACAAAGCGCGTCCGCTTTCGGGCAATTCTGTTACATGCCGGGAGTCGAATAGGCACCGTCACACAAGAGGACGGATGCCATGAAAAGTATCAAACTGATGATCGCGCTCCTGCTGCTCGCAGCGGGCGGAGCCGGCAACGCGTGGGCGGACCGCGGCCATGGCCACGGGCATGGCCACAATCATGGTCATGTGCGCTTCGGCGTGGTGATCGGTCCCTTCTGGGGCGGGCCGTGGCACTATCCGCCGCCCTATTACCCGCGCTACTACCCGCAGGTCGTGGTGCAGCCGCCGGCCCCGCAGGTGTATATCGAACAGCCGGCGCCGCCACCCGCGCCCGTTGCCGTGGCGCCGGCCAATTACTGGTACTACTGCGCGGCGGCGAGGGGCTATTACCCCTACGTCAAGGAATGCCCGGGCGGATGGCAGAAGGTGTTGCCGCAGCCGTCCGGCCAGCCTTGAGCGACGCGGGAGCTCTGTCATGAACGCATCGATTCCTTTGCTCGTCGCAGCGTCCGCCGTTGCGCTGCTCGCCGGATGCGCCGTCGCACCGGCCGGCCCGAGCGTGATGGCGCTGCCCGGCAGCGGCAAGAACTTCGAGCAGTTCCGCGCCGACGACGCCGACTGCCGCCGGTATGCCCGGGAGCAGACGGGCGGCAGCGACGCGAATCAGGCGGCGACCGATGCCGGCGTGCGCAGCGCCGCTGTGGGCACGGTGGTCGGCGCCGTTGCGGGCGCCGCCATCGGCGGCCGCGACAGTGCCGGTGTCGGCGCCGGCACCGGATTGCTGGTCGGCAGCATGGCCGGCACCGGCGCGGCCCGGAGTTCCGCTTACGCCACCCAGCGCCACTACGACAATGCCTATGTCCAGTGCATGTATGCCAAGGGACAGCAGGTGCCGGTATCGGGTGCCGCCGCACGCAGCCGTACCCAGGCACCGGCTCAACCCGCCGCGCCGGCCGGCACCTACTACCCGCCGCCTCCCCCGGGGCAGGTTCCGCCGCCTGGAACCGTGCCTCACTGACCCATTACCCAGGAGCCTCAAAACATGGAAACCACGTTGCCCGCTGCTTCGACTTCCTCGCTGCATCCCGTGTTGTGGATCGCCGGCATTTCGGTGACCCTGCTGTCGCTGGCAGGCGTCGCGTCGCTGACCGGGCTTCTGCCCGAAAGAACGGCTCCGGCCGGGGAGCGGCCCGCGATCGTTGCGTCTGTGCCGGCGAACACATCGGCGCCGGTTGCCGCCGCCGCCCCTGTCGCTGCAACGCCCGTGGCGCCGGCTGCCGGCGACAAGGCCGTCGCTGTCACCCCCGTACTGCCGACTGTTCCCGCCAAGGCTGTCGCGGCAAGCCAGCGCAAGGCGGCCAAAGCGAAAACGGAAGAAGGAACTTCTGCGAATCCGACGCCGCACCCCGTCGCCGGCGGCGTTCCGCCCGACTATGTGCCGTCGCCGGTCGCGGCTTCCGCACCGCCGCCTTGCGTCGATTGCGGCGTCATCGCCAATGTGCGCGAAGTCACCCACGAAGGGCCGGCGACCGGCGCGGGCGCGGTCATCGGCGGCCTGGCCGGCGCGGTGCTGGGAAGCAACATCGGGCGCGGCAATACCCGCACGCTGGCGAGCATCGCCGGTGCGGTCGGCGGCGGAATGCTCGGCAACTCCATCGAGAAATCCCGCAGCCGGACCACCGGCTACGAGGTCTCGGTGCGCATGGAAGACGGCGGCACCCGCACCATCGCTGCCGACGCCTTGCCGTCGTGGCGCATCGGCGACAAGGTCAGACTGGCCAACGGCGCCATCGTTTCGCGCTGACCTGCACGCACTCGCAGGCCGCCCGCACAGGCAACAACACTGCTGACGGCGCGGGTTTATTTCGGGCGCATATTTCGGTTAGCATCGCCGGATGACTCCGAACACGACTGTGCGCGCCGATGCGGTGGTGATTGCGCTGGTGGGCGTCGCCCATGCCACCTCGCACCTGTTCCATCTTTTGCTGCCGCCGCTGTTTCCGCTGCTGATGCCGGCCTTCGGCTTCAGCTACACCGAGGCCGGTTTCCTGATGACGGTGTTTTTCGCCATCTCGGGTCTTGGCCAGGCCTTTGCCGGCATCCTGGTGGATCGCTACGGTGCGCGCCGCGTGCTGATGGCGGGGGTGAGTCTGCTGGCGGCATCCGGCCTGGCACTCGCGGCAGCCGCCAACTACCCGATGCTGCTGCTCGCCGCGGCTCTTGCCGGCAGCGGCAATTCGGTATTCCATCCGGCGGATTTCTCGCTGCTGAACAGGAAGGTTTCGTCCTCGCGCCTCGGGCATGCGTTTTCGGTGCATGGTCTGTCGGGCAATCTCGGCTGGGCGCTTGGCGCCGCCATTTCCGGTACGGCACTGGCATGGGCAGGCTGGCGCGGCGCGGGTCTTGCCGCGGCGCTGATCGCCCTGTGCTCGGTCGCGGCATTGCAGATGGCGCGGCCGCTGCTCGACGATGAGCGCGCAAGAGTCGACGCTGGCGGTACGGCGGCGGCGACGTTCGGCTTTCTCGGCGTCACCGTGATCTGGAAGGCCTTCCTGTTCTTCCTGCTGGTCACGGCTGCCTTCAGCGGCCTGCAGAATTTTTCGACGCCCGTGCTCGGCGGCATCTACGGCATTTCGCCGGCGGCCGCGGTGGCGGCATTGACTGCCTACCTGCTGGGTTCGGCGGCAGGTATGGTGATCGGCGGCTTCGTCGCCGCGCGCGTGCACTCGCATGAACGGGCCGTCGGCGCGGCCATGATCGCGGCGGCCATGTTTGCCGCCGTGCTGGCCAGCGGTTTTCCGGCGGGCTGGAGCGTGCTTCCGCTGATGGTCGGCATCGGACTGGGCGTCGGCCTCGCCGGCCCGTCGCGCGATCTGCTGGTGCGGCGCGTCGCCACCGACGCGCTGGCGGGCGGCAACGCGTCACCGGCCTTCGGCCGCGTCTATGGTTTCGTCTATTCGGGAATCGATGTCGGCCTGGCCCTGGGGCCGCTGGCCTTCGGCGCGCTGCTGGATGCCGGCGGCCGCGACGGCGTGTTGCCGGGCGTGGCGTTGCTGCAGGTGCTGGCGGTGCTGACGGTCCTCGCCATGCGCCGCAAGCCGGTTCCGCTGCCGGCTAGATCCGGCTAGCCCGCCCGGCCCAGTAAGGGTCGCGCATCTCGCGCTTCAGCGTCTTGCCGGCGGCATTGCGCGGGAAGGCAGGCATGATGACGACAGCCTGGACGCGCTGATAGCGGGCCGCGACGCGCTCGTTGATCCAGTCGCGCAACTCGTCCGCCGTGGCGCTGGTGTCGACTTTCAGAACCACGGCGGCGAGCGGGGTTTCGCCCCAGGTCTCGTGCGGAATGCCGAATACCGAGACCTCGGCAATGGCCGGGTGGCGTGCGGCGATCTCCTCGATGTCGCGCGGATAGACCTTGACCCCGCCCGAATCGATCATGTCTTTCTTGCGATCGACGAGGTACAGATAGCCTTCGTCGTCGAGATAACCGATGTCGCCGCTGTAGATCCATCCGTCGCGCAAGGTTTCGGCCGTGAGCTGCGGCTTGCCCCAGTAGCCCTGCATGACGAAAGGGCCGCGGCCGACGATTTCTCCGACCTGGCCCGGCGGCAGGTCGCGGCCGTCTTCACCGACGATGCGCACTTCGCTGAACGGTGGCGGGCAGCCGACCGAGCCGGTCTTCTTCACCGCATCGGTCTTGTCGAGGATGGTCAGGAAGCCTTCGGTCAGGCCGTAGAGTTCGTGGAAGCGGCCGGGCAGCAACTGGTTCAGCTGGTCCTTGCGCGGCTGCGCCAGCGGCGCGCCGAGCGAGAGGATCATCTGCAGCGAGGCAAGTTCTCCGGGATCGAAAGCCGGTGAATCGAGCAGGGCGATGACCTGCGCCGGCACCAGCATGATGTGCGTGACTTTCTCGCGGGCAATGGTTTCGATCATCGCCGCCGCATCGAATTGGCGCTGCAGGATGTAGGTGGCGCCGAGATGAAAGGCCGGCATCAGGGTGACGAAGGCGCCGTTGAAGACGATGGCACCGGTGTGCAGCACCACCGATTCCGGCGTCATGCGCCAGGCCGCACCGAGCAGCAGCGCGTACATGGCGCGCACGCGGTGGCTGTGCATGATGCCCTTGGGCAGGCCGGTGGTGCCCGAGGTGTACATGATGTTGAAGAGGTCGTCGCCCGTGACGTCGGCCGCTGGCGGCGGGGTTTCCGGCACGGCCGCCGCGAGCGCGGCATAGTCGCCCCACGGCGCCTGCGCGCCGTCGATCAGCAGCACGCGCGATGGTTCGAGCGTCGCCAGTTCCGGCAGCACGGCGGCGACCACCGGCAGCAGGCTTTGCTGGGTGACGAGGCACACGGCTCCGGCGTCCTTGATCAGGCTGGACAAGCCGACGCCGGTCAGTAGCGGCGACAGGGGCACCACGACGGCGCCGATCCTGGCGCAGGCCCAGTAGAGTTCCAGCAGTTCCAGCGTGTTGGGCAGCAGCGTGGCGACACGTTCGGTCTTCTTCACGCCCAGCCCGTTCAGCAGATGCGCGACGCGGTTGACCCGGGCGTCGAAGCGCCGGTAATCCAGCCGCTGCTGCTCGAACACCACTGCAGTGGCGTGCGGGCGATACCGCGCATGGTGTTCCAGCAGTGATGAAAGCTCCATCGCCGGTTCTCCCTGCGCGGCCGGGTCAGCGCTCGGGCGCAGCGGAGCTGCGGAGGCCGGCGACGGGCGGCCCGATGCTAGTCATGCGGCACCGTCCATACGCCGTCCCAATCGGCGGGAGGCGGCGTGTCGTGGTAGATGCCGCAACGATCGAGGTAGATTCGCGACGGGCCGTCGGCCGGGTTGGCGGCGATGGCCTGATGAAAGCAGCGTTCGGCCGCCGTCCATTCCCGCCTGCGGTAGTGGGTCAGCCCTTCGTTGAATGCTTCCAGGACTTCGGCCCGGTGCGGGAAGCTGTCTTCCGAGTGATGGCCGAGCGCCTCGTAGATCGCCACCGGCGTTTCCCGGCCGCGGACGCGGATCAGGTCGATTTCGCGGGCGGAGGCGTGATCCCTGATCGCCTGGTAGGTGGCGTCGCAAATCAGGATCGAGGTGCCATAGAACTTGTTGGCACCTTCCAGGCGCTCGGCGAGGTTCACCCGGTCGCCGATGACGGTGTATTCCATCCGCTTCAGCGAGCCGATGTTGCCGGCGACCACGTGTCCGGTGCTGATGCCCACGCCGATCCGGATCTCTTCGGCGCCGCGCGCCATGCGCCGCCGGTTGAGCTGGTGCAGGCCGGTCAGCATCTTGTTGCCGACCGCGACCGCGTTGCTCGCGTCCTCTTCGCTCTGCATCACCGAGCCGAACACGGCCATGATCATGTCGCCGATGTACTTGTCGAGTACGCCGTTGTGGGCGAAGACGATATCCACCATGTCGGTGAAGTACTCGTTGAGCAGGGCCACCGTCTCCTTGGCGCCGAGCCGCTCCGAAATCGAGGTGAAGCCGCGAATGTCCGAGAACAGCACGCTGACATCGCGCCCGGTGCCGCCCAGCACGGCTTCGCCGCTGGCCAGAAGCTGGTCCACCACGGTCTTGCTCATGTAGCGCGACATGGTGTTGCGCAGGCGCTTTTCGCGGGTGATGTCCTCCATCATCAGCATGTAGCCGATCGGTTCGTGCTTGAGGCTGGTCAGCGGCACGGTGGTCAGGTTGACCGAGATCAGCTCGGCGCCCTCGATGAATAGGTCGGTGTCGACGGTGATGTCGGTAGTGCCCGAGTGGCGGACCTTTTCAAGGCTTTTCGCCACCCAGCCGTTGCGACCGGTGAAGTGCTTATCCAGCCGGCTGCCCAGCAGCTGTTGGTCGCTGCGGCGCAGGATGCGGCGCGCCGCCTCGTTGATCTTCCTCACGATGCCGTCGGCATCGAGCGTCAGCACCGCATTGTTCATGCTGTGCAGGATGGCCTCGTTGTAGTTGCGCGCGGCGCTGACTTCCTTGAACAGCTGCGCGTTTTCGATGGCGACGGCAGCCTGGGCCGAGAAGGCCCGCAGCCGCCGCTCGTCGGCGCCGCCGAAGGCGCCGCCCTTGCGATTCAGGATCTGCATGACGCCGATCTTCCGCTCGCCGCGGGCGACGATCGGCATGCACAGCATGTTGTGGGTATGGTAGCCGGTGTGCCGGTCGACCTCCGGATTGAAGCGGGGATCGTTGTAAGCCTCGGCGATGTTGATCACGCGGCCGCTGCTGAAGCATTCGCCGGCGATGCCGGCGTTGGCCGGAAAGCGGATCTCCGCGCCGCCGATGCCGCCGGCGACGCGGGAAAACAGCTCGTCGCGCGCCGCATCGTAGAGGAACAGGGTGCCGCGGTCGGCGTCGAGCAGCGAGGTGGCAGCCGCCATGATTTTCATCAGCAGCGGGTCGAGGTGGATCTCCGACACGATCGAGGCGCTGACCTCGAGCAGCATGGCTTCCTCGCGCTGCTGGCGCTCGACCTTCTCGAACAGGCGCGCATTCTCGAGTGCCGCCGAGGCCTGCAGCGACAAGCCTTCCAGCAGCCGCTGGTCTTCGGCGTCGAACTCGCCGTCGAGTTTGTTCAGCACCTGGGTGATGCCGATCACCTCGCGCTTCTTGTTGCGGATCGGAACGCAGAGGATGTTGCGCGTGTGGTAGCCGGTGCGGCGGTCGACTTCCTGGTTGAAGCGCGGGTCGGCATAGGCGTCGGCGATGATCTCGGCCTGGCCGCTGGTGAATACCGAGCCGGCGACGCCGAGGTGGCAGGGGAAGCGGATTTCACCGATGGCGTCGCCCTGGATCACGCGAGAAAACAGTTCGTTGGTCTCGGGATCGTGGAGAAACAGCGAACTGCGGTCGGCCTTGAGTTCCTCGGTCACCACTTCCATCAGGCGCGGAAACAGAACGTCCAGCGACAGGCTGTCCGAGACGCGGTTGGCGATATCGACCAGCGCCGTGTCGCGGCGCAGGAGCTCGGCCATGCGGAAGAACAGCTGAGCCTTGTCCGTCTCGTCGAGTCCTTGCAGCAGTCGCTCGAAATCCCCTTGATCGAGGTGGTGATCAAGAATCTCGCGAATGTTTTCGAAGCCGATTTGCATACGAAATTCGGGGGGCACACCGACAGGCCGTAAACGTTTGTATTGTAACCAGAATTGGAATCCGGCCAGTCGCCGCGGCCGGGCGGTCGTCAAAGGGTCCGGAATCAGGCGCCGATTTGGGCGTGGCGCGGACAGGAAACCAGGTGATCGTTGACCATGCCGGTCGCCTGCATGTGGGCATAGATGACCGTGGGGCCGATGAAGCGGAAACCGCGGCGCTTGAGTTCCTTCGACAGGGCCTCGGCTTCGGGCGTGACGGCCGGAACTTCGCTCAGCGAACGCCAGCGGTTGACGCGTGGGCGGCCATCGACGAAAGCCCACAGCAGCTGGTCGAGCGAACCGCCCTGTTCATGGAGTTCCAGCGTGGCGCGGGCGTTGCCGATGCTGGCCGCAATCTTCAGCCGGTTGCGAACGATGCCGGCGTCGCCCAGCAGCCGCGCAACATCCGCCTCGCCGTAGCGGGCGATTTTTTCCGGGTCGAAGTTGTCGAAGGCGCGGCGATAGTTCTCGCGCTTGCGCAGTATCGTGATCCACGACAGTCCGGCCTGCGCCCCTTCGAGGATGAGGAACTCGAACAAGGTGCGCTCGTCATGGCAGGGCACGCCCCATTCGGTATCGTGATAGGCGACGTAGAGCGGATCGTCGCCGCACCAGGGGCAGCGCGCCGTGGCGCCAGCGTCGACTCTTGCCATTCAGTTCAGCACCAGCACGCCGCGCTTGAGGCCGTGGTCCTCCGGATGCGCGGAGAGCACGAAACCCAGGCTGGCGACGAAGGCCAGCATGCGGGAATTTTCGGCGAGGAAGTCGCCGTGCATGTACCTGAGCCCGCTGGCGCGCGCCGTGTCGATCAGGATGCCCATCAGGCGGCGCGCGAGTCCCTTGCCTTGCCAGTCGTCGGCGACGACGATGGCGAATTCGCAGGATTCGCCGTCCGGATTGGTGGCGTAGCGCACCACGCCGATTTCCTTCTCCGCGCCATCTGCCTCGATGGTGGCGACGAAGGCCATTTCGCGGTCATAGTCGATTTGGGTGAGGCGGATCATCTGCGCCGGCGAGACTTCGCGGATGGTGTTCATGAAGCGCATGTAGCGGGCTTCGGGCGACAGGTTCCTGACGAATTCCTGCTCCATGCGCACATCTTCGGGCCGGATCGGGCGGATGGTGACCAGCGAGCCGTCCTTGGCCTGGTAGCTGGTCTTCAGGTGCGACGGGTAGGGGTGGATCGCCATGTGGTCGTAACGACCCGCGGTGATCGGCATGTTCTCGATCGTGATTCGCGCGTCCACTGCCACGGCGCCGTGTTCATCGACGATTAGCGGATTGATGTCCAGTTCGCTGATCCACGGCAGTTCGCAGATCATGGCGGAAACTCGCAGCAGGACGGTTTCGATCGCCTCCATGTTGGCCGGCGGCATGTTGCGGAATTCTCCGAGCCGCGCGGTGGTCCGGGTCGAGGCCAGCATGTCGGCCACCAGGACGGGGTTGAGCGGCGGCAGGGCGACGGCACGGTCGCTGTTGTAGGCCTCGACGCTGGTGCCGCCGGGGCCGAGAACGATGGTGGGGCCGAAGATCTTGTCGCGCATCATGCCGACCACCAGCTCGCGGCCGTTGGGCTTCTGGATCATCGGTTCGATGGAAATGCCGTTGATCTGGGCGTCCGGACGATTCTTCTTCACTTCGTCCATGATTTCCAGCCAGGAATCGCGCACCGCGGCGAGGCTGTGGAGATTCAGGCGCACGCCTCCGGAGTCGCTCTTGTGCACGATCTGCGGCGAATCGACCTTCATCACCACCGGCAGCCCGAGTTCTTCGGCGAGCACCATGGCTTCCGACGCGGAACGCGCGACCACGGTTTGCGCAATGGGAATCCTGAAGGCGGCAAGCACGGCCTTCGATTCCATTTCGTTGAGTACCCGGCGCCCTTCCATCAATGCCGTTTCGATCACCAGGCGCGCGGATTCCAGTCGCGGCGGGGCCTGCTCGGAAATCGAGGGCGGCGTTTGCATCAGCAGCTGCCGGTTGCGGTAGTAGTTCGAAATATGCGAGAAAAGGTCGACCGCCGGTTCCGGGGTACGGAAGGTGGGAATGGCTGCGCCCTGGAACAGCTTGCGCGCCTCGCCGACCTGCTCCTCGCCCATCCAGCAGGTCACCATGGGCTTGTCGCTTTGCCGCGCGATCTCGATCACCGTGCGCGCCGCCTGGGTCGGGTCGGTCATCGCCTGCGGGGTCAGGATCACCAGCATGCCGTCCACATGGTCGTCGTCGATGCAGGCCTGGAGCGCTGCGCCATAACGCGCCGGATCGGCGTCGCCGAGGATGTCGATCGGGTTGGACCTGGACCAGTTGGCGGGCAGGGCCTCGTTGAGGCGGGTGAAGGTGGCCGGGTCGAGCTGGGCCAGCGGGATGTCGATGTCCGCGGCGTGGTCGGCCGCCATGACGCCGGGCCCGCCGCCATTGGTGATGATCGCCAGGCGCTTGCCGCGCGGGCGGAAGTGCGAGAACAGGGCCGAGGCGGCGGCATACATCTGGCCGACGTTGGCCAGCCGCACGACGCCGGCCCGCCGCAGCGCGGCGTCGAATACGTCGTCGGCGCCGACCAGGGCGCCGGTGTGGGAGAGCGCGGCCTTCTCGCCGGCCGGGTGCTTGCCCACCTTGATCAGCAGCACCGGTTTGCAGCGCGCCGCCGCGCGCAGCGCGCTCATGAAGCGACGGGCGTTCTTGATGCCCTCGATGTAGAGAAAGATGTTCTCCGTGCGCGGGTCGGAGACCATGTAATCGAGCACTTCGCCGAAGTCGATGTCGCTTTCGGCGCCGAGCGAGACCACGTTCGAGAACCCGACCTTGTTCGGCAAGGCCCAGTCGAGGATCGCGGTGCACAGGGCGCCGGATTGCGAAATGAGGCCGATGGTGCCGGCATGGGCGAAGCCGTGGGCGAAGGTCAGGTTGATCTGGCTGCCGGGGCGCATGATGCCGAGGCAGTTGGGGCCGAGCAGGCGCATGCCGTGGCGCCGGGCATTTTCCAGCGCGGCGCGTTCCAGTGCGGCGCCGCGCGCTCCGGCCTCGGCGAAGCCGCCCCCGATCACGATGGCGTTTCTGCAGCCGGCGCGCCCGCAGGCATCGACGATGTCCGGCACCGTCGCCGCCTTGGTGCAGATCACGGCAATGTCGAGTCGCTGGGGAATGGTGTCCACCGAGGAATAGCTCGGCTCGCCGAATACCGTTTCGTGCTTGGGATTGACGAAGAACAACCTCCCCCCGTAGCCCGAGTCGAGCATGTTGCGCACCAGCGTGACGCCGATCGAGTTCGGCGTCTCGGAGGCGCCGATGATGGCGATCGATTCGGGCTCGAAGAGCGTGTGCAGATAGTGGCGTTCGTTGTGCATGTCGGCGTTCAGCAGCGTCTCTCGGGGGCTTCTCCAGCAAAATGCTGCAGTGCAATAACAGCATAGCACCTTCCTTGTGCTTTTGCCTGTTCAGGTCGCCTTTCGCAGGCCTGGTTCGCCGCGCCTGCCCTTCCGGAAATGGCCGTAATGGCGATCGGCGCTGAGAATGTGGTTGATCAGCCAGCCGGTCAGGTAGCGCTTGACGCGAAAGGCCAGATAGACGCGATTTTCCTCGCCCTGCTCGATTTCACGCCGCAACTCGCCGAAAAACTCAAAGAAGCGCTGATGCTGGCGGGCATGAAGTTCCAGGAACGGGTATTCATCTTCCTGCATCAACTGTTCTTCTATCGCGAAATCCCGTGCCGCGGCGAACTGGATCTGTGCCAGCAGTGGCGTCGTTTGATTCAATGAACTGTGGTTGACCGCCCTCGCCAGGCTGTTCATGTCGGCGAGAAGGTCACGGTGCCCCGCGTCCACCGTCTGCACGCCGAAGGAGTATTCATCGCGCCAGATCGATGGCAATTCGCCCCGCTGATCGCCGAGTCCCGCCACCGGAGCCTCGCAGCGTTCGAAATAGACGTGGGCAGCATCGTCTTCGGGCACGGTTGCGAGATAGACGGTGAGGCGATCCCGGGCGGTGAGAAGGTCGTCGAGGTGAAAGTAGGCCAGGGCCTCTTCGAACACCGTCAGGGTCTTTGTCTTGGCTTCCCTGAGGGCCGGAGGATCGCCGTTGAAGACCTCATACACGGATTGCGTGCCCTGCTTGCCGCGGACATGCGTGCGATCGAGAAAGCGTATCGACCAGAGGTTCGGCTGGTCGAGGCAGTACAGGGTGTATTCGCTGATCAGGATCGATACCCGGTAGTCCTTGGTAAGGCGCTCCATTCGCGCCGCGAGGTTGACCGCGTCGCCGATCACCGTGCCGTCCATGCGCGCCGCACCGCCTATGGTGCCGAGGATGACGATGCCGGTGTTGATGCCGATGCCGATCTTGATCCGGCGGTAGCCGGCGCGCTCGCGGCCGTCGTTGTATTCCTCTAGCCGTTCCATCATCGCCAGGCTGCAGCGCAATGCCGAATCGGGCGAATCGGGGAACAGCGCCATGATGCCGTCGCCGATGTACTTGTCGATGAAGCCGCCATGCGCGGCAATCACCGGTTCCATCTGAATCAGGTAGGAATTGAGAAAATTGAAGTTTTCCTGCGGACTCATCGATTCCGACAGCGACGTGAAGTTGCGGATGTCGGCGAACAGGATGGTCATCTTGCGTTCGACCTGCTGCCCGAGTTCGACCTTGCGGATGTCGTCGATGCCCAGCAGATGGAGAAACTGGCGCGGCACGAAGCGGTTGTAGGCTTCGGTGGTCGTACTCAGCCGTTCGCGCAGGGCGTCGGGATTGTCCTGCGCGGGGTCGGCCAGGATGCTGGATTTTGCGGACATCGGGTATAAAGCGTCGGGAAACGGCTTCCGGCTTGGTTTAGACGCAAAATGATACCCGACATGTCATTCGAAATGAGCGGAACAACATCACGATGGGTGCAGCGTTTCCTGCCCTTGATCAAGGCGGGCGGCTCGGTTCTGGACCTCGCCTGCGGTCAGGGCCGGCATTCCCTGCTGCTGGCGCAATGCGGCTGCCGGGTCGAGGCGGTCGACCGCGATGCCGCGGCGTTGGCCGCAATTGCGGCCCGGACTCCGGGCATCGTGACGCGGGTGGCCGATCTCGAAGGCGAGCCCTGGCCGTACCCTGGGCGCCAGTTCGACGCAATCGTGGTCACCAATTACCTGTATCGGCCGTTGCTGCCGGTACTGCTCGACGCGTTGGACGCGGACGGCGTCCTGATCTATGAAACCTTCATGGCCGGCAACGAGCGCTTCGGCAAGCCCTCCAATCCGGCTTTCCTGCTGCGGCCGGACGAATTGCTGGATATGGTCAGGCCGCACTTGACGGTGGTGGCCTTCGAGCAGGGAACAGTCGCTGTCCCGCGTCCGGCAGTGATGCAGCGCCTGTGCGCGACCCGGCGCCGGGAGCCGGTGCTGCCGTAAGCCGTTCGTCGGCTCCGGCCGCCGTTCGCGCCGCCGTTCCGGCATCCTGTCGCAAGCCGGATGGCGGCTTGCCGGCGCGGCGTGGAATAATCCGCCGATGAGATCGCTGATCGCCACCGTCGTCTTCAACACGCTGATCGCGGGCTTTCTTACCGCGCTCGGGTTCGGCGGCGGCTTCGCCATCAACCTGGTGTTCTCGCAGTGTGTGGGCCTGAGCATTCTGGCGCTGATCCAGTTGGTGCTGTGGCTGCCCTTGAACGGAGCGCTGCGCGGCGTCGGCGTGGGCGGGGCCGTGGTCGCCGGTGCGCTGGCCGGCGGCGTGCTGGGCCGGCTGCTGACCGGGATCGGCGCGTCGCCCGATGGCTCGCATGAAACCCAGGCCTTGTTGATCGGGCTGGTCTTCGGCACCATCGCCGCCGGATTTTTCTGGTTGCGACAGCGCAACGCCCAACTCGAGAGCGATTTGCGGGCGCGCGAACTGGCGCGGCTGGAAGCCGAGAAGCAAAGCCTGGCCGCGCAGTTGCGCATGCTCCAGGCGCAGATCGAGCCCCACTTTCTGTTCAATTCGCTGGCCAACGTCGCGGCCCTGATCGAGGCGGACCCGAAGCTGGCAGGCCGCTTGCTGGATGCGCTGATTCGCTATTTGCGCTCCAGCCTGGCACGCACGCGCGCCGAAGGCGGCACGCTGGGTGACGAAGTGGCCCTGCTCACCGCCTATCTCGACGTGCTCGGGATTCGCATGGGCGAGCGTCTGGCCTATGCCTTCGAGATTGCGCCGGATCTGCTCGCCGAGGCCTTCCCGCCCATGTTGCTGCAGCCGCTGGTGGAAAACGCGATTCGCCACGGGCTGGAGCCGAAGGTCGCCGGCGGCAAGATCACGGTGTCCGCCTGCAGGCAGGGACACCGGCTGCGGATTTCCGTCGCCGACGACGGGCTCGGATTTGCCGCTGCGCCGGGTGAGGGCGTCGGCGTCGCCAACATTCGGGCCCGTCTCGCGGCGCTCTACGGGGCGTCAGCGAGCCTCGAACTGAGCCCGGGAGTAGACGCCGGCGTGACGGCGACGATGAGCCTGCCCCTCGGGGTGCCGGCATGAAGGCGATCATCGCGGACGACGAGCCGCTGCTGGCAAGGCATCTCACGGCGCGGCTGGTCGAATTGTGGCCGCAGCTCGAGATTGCGGGGGTGGCGGGCAACGGCATCGAAGCGCGCGACATGATAGAGGACCTGCGGCCGGACATCGCTTTTCTCGACATTCGCATGCCGGGCCTGTCGGGTCTGGAGGTCGTGCAGGCGCTGGCACCGGAGGTTCGTGCGGCGTGCCGCGTGGTCTTCGTCACCGCCTACGACGAATTTGCGGTGCAGGCCTTCGAACGTGAAGCGGTGGGCTACCTGCTCAAGCCCGTCGCCGACGACCGGCTGGCGACGGCCATCGAACGCCTGCAACGGGCGCCGCCGGCTCCGGCCGGCGCGCAGTCCGATGATCTTCTGCGGCGCTTGCAGGCCTTGCTGCCGAAGGTCGCCGGGCATCTGCGCTGGGTACGCGCCTCCGTCGGCAATGACGTTCGGCTGGTGGCGACCGACGAGATCTGCTACTTCCAGGCGGCCGACAAATACACGGCGGTGTTCACGCGCGACGCCGAGCTGCTGATCCGCACGCCGATCAAGGAGCTGCTGGAACAGCTCGATCCCGAGCAGTTCTGGCAAGTGCATCGCGGTACGCTGGTGAATGTGCGGCAGGTGGTTTCGGCGGGCCATGATGCGTTCGGCCGGGTTACGCTGAAATTGAGGGACCGTGCCGAGGCCGTGGCCGTCAGCCGCGGCCACGCGCATCTGTTCAGGCAGATGTAGCGAGGATTTCCGCCGCCAGCCGGTCGAGCGCGGCCGCATCGAGCCGATCCGTGGCGTAGCGTGTCGCGGCCTCGAAGGAGTTGTAGTTCGACGCCTGCGAACGCTGGTAGAGCGGGTCGTAATGCAGCGTCAGCAGTTCTGCCACCAGGCCGTGAAAATCCCGCGCCGCGATCAGCGCGCGCCAGCGATCGAGCGTCTCGTTGCTTTGCAGGCCCTTGAGATGCTCCAGCCTTTCGATCAGCCATGCCGGATCGGCGATCGCATAGTCGTAATCGCGCAGGAGGAATTCGACCCGGGCCTCGAGCGAAGCTTCGATGCGCAGCCCGGGCGCGCCGCGGATCGCGTCGAGCAGCGCATCGGGAACCTGCAGGCGGCCGATCTTGCGGCTCTCGGCCTCGACGAACACGGGGCGGTCGAGGTCGACTGCGGACAGCGCCGCCAGCAGTTGCGACTCGAAGCCCTTCTGCGCCGGCTGCGGCTGGCCGGGCAGGTTGCCGAGCACCGATCCCTTGTGGGCTGCCAGTTCTTCGAGATGCAATATCTGCCCCCCGCGTGCCGCCAGGGCTTCCAGCAGGCGGCTCTTGCCGCTGCCGGTGGCGCCGGTGACGACGCGGAATTTCGCCCGCGGCGGCAGCAGGGCGAGTTGCTCGATGACGTGGTGGCGCCAGCTCTTGTAGCCGCCCTGGATGCGATGCGCATCCCAGCCGATCTCGCGCAGGATATGGGTGAAGGCGCCGCTGCGCTGGCCGCCGCGCCAGCAATACACCAGCGGCCGCCAGTTCTTCGGTTTGTCGAGCAGGTGCTGTTCGATGTGGCGCGCGATGTTTTTCGAGACCAGCGCGGCGCCGAGCTTCTTCGCTTCGAACACCGAGACCTGCTTGTAGAGCGTTCCGACCCGCGCGCGTTCCTCGTCGTTCAGCACCGGCATGCTGGTCGCGCCGGGCAGGTGGTCTTCGGCGAACTCGGCCGGCGAGCGGGCGTCGATGACGGCGTCGAATTCGGCGAGCCGGGCTACCGTCGCCACGCCCTTGGGAAGCTTTTCGGACATGCGTTCAGGAGAGCAGCGGCTTGAGCGCAGCCCAGACGTGATCGAGAATCCTTGGCTGTGCCGCCGCGGTGGGATGCAGGCCGTCCGCCTGGTAGGCGCCCTGGTCGAGGGCGATCGGTTCGAGCAGGAAGGGCAGCAGGGCGACTTTCTCGCGCCGGGCGAGATCGCGGAAGGCGGCATCGAATTCCTGCGTGTATTTCTGTCCGTAATTGGGGGGCAGATGCATGCCGACCAGCAGCACCCGCGCGCCGCGCTGCTTCGCCAGTTTCAGCATCGCGGCGAGATTGTCCTTCATGGCCGCCACCGGCAGGCCGCGCAGGCCGTCGTTGGCACCCAGTGCGAGAATCACGATGTGCGGCTTGAACTGGGCCAGCGCGGCGCCAAGACGTGCCCGCCCGCCCGCCGTGGTTTCACCGCTGATGCTGGCATTCGTCACGCTGAATCCGGAACCGTTCGTCTGCAGGCGCTGTCCGAGGAGAGCCGGCCAGCTCTGGGCGACGGCAATGCCGAAACCGGCGGAAAGGCTGTCGCCATAGACCAGAATGCGCTTTTCTGCCGCAAGGGCAGGTAAGCTGCCGAAAAGCAGGATCAACAGGCAGGAGGCAAGTTTCTTGAACATGATTGAAAATGGTCTGACGACAGACACGGTCATCGAGGTGGCGGCATTAGGCAAGATCGTGCCCAGCGGCGACGGCATGCTCACGATTCTGCACGAGATTTCCTTTGCCGTGACGTCCGGCGAGGCGGTCGCCATCGTCGGCGCCTCCGGCTCGGGCAAGTCGACGCTGCTCGGATTGATGGCCGGCCTCGATCTGCCGTCGTCGGGCGCCGTGCGCCTGGGCGGACAGGATCTCGGCAGTCTGGACGAAGATGCGCGCGCCGCGCTGCGTGGCCGGCTGCTCGGCTTCGTTTTCCAGTCCTTTCAGTTGCTGCCGGCGCTGACGGCGCTGGAGAACACCATGCTGCCGCTGGAGCTGGCCGGGCGGCCCGATGCGCGCGCCACGGCGGAGGCGATGCTGGATCGCGTCGGTCTCGGCGCGCGGCTGGGGCATTACCCGAAGCACCTTTCCGGCGGCGAGCAGCAGCGCGTGGCGCTGGCGCGCGCCTTCGCCATGCGGCCGCAGCTCCTGCTGGCGGACGAGCCGACCGGCAATCTCGATGCCGCTACCGGGGCGCAGGTCATCGACCTGATGTTCGCCATGAATGCCGAGGCCGGCACCACGCTGATTCTGGTGACCCATGACGAGGCGTTGGCGCATCGCTGCGGACGCACGCTGCGGCTGTCCGCGGGGCGGCTCGAAGTCTGAGCCTGCCAGCTCAAGCGGCAAGTATCTGCCTGGCGGCGGCGACGCCGCTCCTGACCGCGCCTTCGAGCGTCGCCGGGTAGTCGCCGGCGACATAGTCTCCCGCCAGCCACAGGCCGGGCAGGCCGGTTCGCGCGGGCGGCCGGCGCAGGTTGGGCACGCAGGCGAAGGTGGCCCGCTTTTCGGTGATGGTTTGCACGGACAGCGGTTCGGGCAGATCGGGCACGAGGCGGGCGATTTCCCGGTGGATGCCGCGTTCGAGTTCCTCCGTCGGCAGATCCAGATGGCGGCCGCGCGCGCTGATCACGGCGGCGATCAGGCCGTATTGCCCGCACAAGGCGCCGCGGTCGAACAGCCATTGCGCGAGCCCGGCGTCCACGCCCAGCATGGCTTGCGGCAGGCGCACCCAATCTTCGTAGCTGAAGTAGCTGGTGACGATGGGTTCCCAGTCGAGATGCGCCACCGCGGATGCCAGTTCCGGCACGAGGCCACCGAGATGATAGGGCGCGACGGCGACGACGACCTGTGCGTACGGCCCCGCGCCGTCGATGCGCCATGCGTTGCCATCGCGTTCGAGCGAGCCGACGCGACGCCCGGCGTGCACCGCGCCGCCGCGTTCGGCGACGAACGCCGCCGCCGGTTCCGGAAACAGGGCGGTGAGATCGACTTGCGGCAGCAGCATGTCGCTGGCGGCGCGCGGGCCGCCGAGGCTGTCGCGCAGCACGTTGGCCAGCACCCGGGCCGAGGCGCGGTCGGCCGGGGTGTTCAGCGCGGCGATGCACAGCGGCTCCCACAGGAGTCGACGCTGGCGGGACGGCGTTTGGTTGCTGTCCAGCCATGCGGTGACCGTGAGGTCCGGCTCGATGCGGAACTTGTTCGCCTGCAGGCCCCGCATGAGGCCGATGGCCGCCCATTTTTCGCGCCAGTCGAGTCCTTTGGCGAACAGCAGGGCAACGGCGGTGTGCAGCGGCGCCGGCAGGTGTGGGGCGCTCATGAGGAATTCGCCGGGGAATTCGAAACGCAGCGGCGTGCGCCGGAGCAACGCGTCGGGATCGGCGCCCACGGCGCGCATCAGGCGCAGGGTTTCGGTGTAGGCGCCGACCAGGATGTGCTGACCGTTGTCGACGCCGAAGCCCTCGATCTGCACGGCGCGGGCGCGGCCGCCAAGCACGCGCGAGGCCTCGAATACCTCGACCTGGTGCCCTGCGGCGGCGAGTTCTACGGCGGCGGCCATGCCGGCATATCCGGCGCCGATGACGGCAATCTTGCCCGCCGCCGGGCTGCCCCAAGGCGGAGCGCATTTCGGCCCGGAAGCCGCGGCAGCGGCTGAACCAGCGTCCCCCCCTTCCGCGGGAAGGGGGCTGGGGGGAAGGTTCACGCTCTGATCCATGTTTTGCCGGCCAGCCACAGCTTGCGCAGCGGCGGCAGGGAGATGCGCTGATCCAGCACGCGGTAGTCGTCGCGCACGATTTCGTCGAGCGTGGCCCGGTAGATGGCGGCCATGATCAGCCCGGCGCGCTGCGCCTTGCGGTCGGCGGCGGGGAGCTGGGCAAAGGCCTGCCGGTAGGTGGTGCGGGCGCGCTCCACCTGAAACGCCATGAGCTGGCGGAAGTTGTCGCTGTAGCGGGCCTCGACCAGATCGTCCTCGGCGATGCCGAAGCGGGCCAGTTCGTCCTGCGGCAGGTAGATGCGGCCGCGCCGCGCATCTTCACCGACGTCGCGGATGATGTTGGTGAACTGAAAGGCGAGGCCGAGGTCGTGGGCGTACTTGAGCGTCTGGCGGTCGCTGTAGCCGAAGATTTCCGCGGCGAGCAGGCCGACCACGCTGGCGACGCGGTAGCAATACAGGTGCAGCGCCTTGAAATCGGCGTAGCGGACCTGGTCGAGATCCATTTCCATGCCATCGATGATTTCCAGCAACTGCTCCTGCGGCAGCGAGAAGCTCTTCAGCGACGCCGCCAGCGCCTGCGTTACCGGGTGCGTCGGACGGCCTTCATACAGCGCCCTTATTTCGCCGCGCCACCAGGCCAGCTTCGCGCGCGCCAGCAGCGCATCGGGGCATTCGTCGACCACATCGTCGACTTCGCGGCAGAAGGCATACAAGGCGGTGATCGCCTGGCGGCGCAAGGGTTCGAGAAACAGGAAACTGTAGTAGAAGCTCGAGCCGCTTTGCGCGGCCCGTTCCTGGCAATACTGATCGGGAGTCACGGCGAATTTACCGATGGGTATCCAGCGGGCGGACCAGCGAGCGCCAGGCAATCAATGGCCAGTCGAGGGGCTGGAGCATGGGGCGTCGTTTGAAGACATCGTAGTCGGCAGCCTCGATTTTATCCAGAATGCGCAGGCCGCCGGCCACGATGGCGCGGATTTCGAGGCCGATGCGTCCGGGGAGGCTCCAGCCCAGCGGCGCGCCGGAGAGCATCAGGGTGCGGGCGCGGTCGACCTGAAAGCGCAGCAGAGACCGGAAGTCGACGCTGGCGACACGGCGAAGAACGTCGTCTGCGCTGACGCCAAATGCCGCCATCTCGTCCTGCGGCAGGTAGATCCTGCCGTTGGCGCCCTTGGCGGCGTCGATGCCGACATCCTGCCAATGGTTGATCAGCTGCAGCGCCGAACAGATGGCGTCCGAGCGGGACAGGTTCTCCGCCGTGGCGTGGCCGAAAAGATGCAGCAACAGGCGGCCGACCGGATCGGCCGAGCGACGGCAGTAGTCCATCAGTTCGGCGAAGTCGGCGTAGCGATCCTTGCCGATGTCCTGCACGAAGGCGTCGAGCAGGTCGCGAAACAGTTGCAGCGGCAGGTCGTAACGGGCAATCACCGGCCTCAGTCGCAGGAATACCGGATGCTGCGTCGGCCGGCCCTGCCCGATCGAATCGAGTTCGGCCTGGTAGCCGGCCAGCAGCGCATGGCGCTGCTGCGGCGAAAGGTCTCCTTCGTCGGCGAAGTCATCGGCACTGCGGGCAAATCCGTAGATGGCCGCCACCGGCTCGCGCAGAGGCGCCGGCAGGAGGATCGAGGCAACGGGAAAGTTTTCGTAGTGATCGACGGCCATGGTGCCGCAGGAGTATATACAGGGCGGCCGGTCCGGCCCTCGATTCCGGCGCGGATGCTGCGGCACGAACCTCGATCAGGCCATCGGGCGGGATGGTGTCAAGTCGGAAACAAATGGTGAAAGCGGGTAAAATTCGCCATCCACGTCGTGTCGCTCTGGCTTTTATTACCGGCCGTTTGCGGCACGGGCCCAGGTGGCGGAATTGGTAGACGCACCAGATTTAGGTTCTGGCGCCGCGAGGCGTGGGGGTTCGAGTCCCTTCCTGGGCACCACGTTTCGGGCTGCGGGTCCGGACTTGGCGTGAGTGCGGTTTTTTTCAATGAATTCTTCAATGACGGATAGAGAGATGACGGACAAGGCAACGACGGACGTGGCAACCGACACCAGCAGCGCGCTGGAACGCCGCATCGAAATGACGGTGGCGCTGGCCGAGATCGACAAGGATGTCGAGCAGCGCCTGAAGCAGATGTCGCGCACCGTGAAGATGGCGGGTTTCCGTCCGGGCAAAGTGCCGATGAAGATGGTTGCCCAGCAATACGGCTCCCAGGCTCGTTCGGAGGCGATCGGCGCGGCTGTGGAAAAGGCCTATGGCGAGAAGATTCGCGAGCAGAAGCTGCGCGTCGCGGGCTATCCGCGCATCGAGCCGAAGGCCGATGCCAGCCCGGGATTACTGGGCTTCACGGCGATTTTCGAGGTCTATCCCGACATCGCGCTGGCAGACATCTCCGGCCAGGCGATCACCAAGCCGATTCTGACGGTGACCGATGCCGAAGTGGCCAAGACGCTCGACGTCCTGCGCAAGCAGCGCACCACCTATGTCGAGACCGATCGCCCTTCCGCGAATGATGATCGCCTGGTGATCGATTTTGTTGGCCGCAAGGATGGCGAGGAGTTTGCCGGCGGCAAGGCCAGCGACTTCGCGGTGATGGTGGGCGGCGGCCAG
The DNA here is from genome assembly GCA_030247575.1 of Sulfuritalea sp. Classification (GTDB taxonomy): domain Bacteria; phylum Pseudomonadota; class Gammaproteobacteria; order Burkholderiales; family Rhodocyclaceae; genus Sulfuritalea. The sequence goes on along the minus strand of JAOTRV010000005.1, from coordinate 28,650 downwards.
ATGCTGCCGGACTTCGAAGCCCAGCTCGTAGGCGTCAAGGCCGGCGACAAGAAGGTTTTTGACGTCAACTTCCCTGCCGACTACCAGGCCGCGGAACTCGCCGGCAAGACGGTTCAGTTCGAAGTGACCGTGAAGAAGGTCGAGTCCGCCCGCTTGCCGGAGATCGATGCCGACTTCGCCAAACAGCTCGGTGTCGCCGATGGCGACGTGGACAAGATGCGCGTCGAGGTTCGTTCGAATCTGGAACGCGAAGTCAAGAAGCGCCTGCTGGCGAAGACCAAGGAACAGGTCATGGAGGCGATGCTGACGGTGAATCCGATCGAGGTGCCCAAGGCGCTGGTCGAGGTCGAATCGCAGCAGATGGCCGACGCGGCGCGCCGCGACATGGAATCGCGCGGCATGGGCATGAAGAACATTCCGGTCGAGGCCTCCTGGTTTACCGAGCAGGCAACGCGCCGCGTGAAGCTCGGCCTGCTGCTGGCCGAACTGGTCAAGGAAAAGGACTTGCACGTCAAGCCCGAGCAGGTACGTGCCATCGTCGACGAATTTGCGGAAACTTTCGAAGACCCCAAGGAAGTGGTCCGCTGGTACTATTCCCAGCCGGAACGGCTCGCCGAGGCGGAGGCGCTGGCACTGGAGAACAACGTCGTGGATTGGGTGCTCGCCAATACCAAAGTCAGCGAAACTCCCATCGCCTTCGACGAGCTGATGGGAAATGCAGCATGATCCTGCCGGAGATGTCCATGTACGGTTCGCGACAGAATGGTGGTGCCTTCGACGCACCGGCCCCCGACACCCAGGCGCTGGGTCTCGTGCCCATGGTCATCGAGACCAGCGGTCGCGGCGAGCGGGCCTATGACATCTATTCGCGCCTGCTGCGCGAGCGGGTGATCTTCCTGGTCGGTCCGGTCAACGACGCAACGGCCAATCTGATCGTGGCGCAGCTGTTGTTCCTCGAATCGGAAAATCCGGACAAGGACATCTTCTTCTACATCAACTCGCCGGGCGGTTCCGTCACGGCGGGGATGGCCATTTACGACACCATGCAGTTCATCAAGCCCAGCGTATCGACGCTGTGCATCGGCCAGGCGTGCAGCATGGGTTCGTTCCTTCTCGCCGCCGGCGACAAGGGCAAACGCTACTGCCTGCCGAATTCACGCGTAATGATCCATCAGCCGATGGGCGGCTTCCAGGGCCAGGCCTCGGACATCGAGATTCACGCCAAGGAAATCCTGTTTCTGAAGCAGAAGCTCAACAGCATGCTGGCGCACCACACCGGCCAGTCGATCGAGCGGATCGAGCGCGATACCGATCGGGACAATTTCCTTTCGGCCGAGGCCGCGGTGGAGTATGGTCTGGTCGACAAGGTGCTGACCAGTCGCGACGAAGCAACCGAGCCTGCCAAGGCTTGATCGGTCGCGCGCACGGAGACAGAGATGGCGGACAAGAAATCGGGTAGCGGCGAAAAGTTGTTGTATTGCTCCTTCTGCGGCAAGAGCCAGCATGAAGTCAAGAAACTGATCGCCGGGCCTTCCGTTTTCATCTGCGACGAATGCATCGAGCTCTGCAACGACATCATTCGCGACGAGATCGCCGCCGAGCCGGAGGGCGCCGCGAAGCGCGACTTGCCGGCGCCGAAGGAAATCCGCGAGATGCTCGATCAGTACGTGATCGGGCAGGATGCGGCGAAAAAGATCCTTGCCGTGGCCGTCTACAACCACTACAAGCGCATCCGCCATCAGGAAAAGGGCAGCGACGGCATCGAACTGTCGAAGAGCAACATCCTGCTGATCGGTCCCACCGGCTCCGGCAAGACGCTGTTGGCGCAGACTCTGGCGCGCACGCTCAACGTGCCCTTCGTCATGGCCGACGCGACAACGCTGACCGAGGCGGGCTATGTCGGCGAGGACGTCGAAAACATCATCCAGAAGCTGCTGCAAAAGTGCGATCACGAAGTCGAGAAGGCCCAGCAGGGCATTGTCTACATTGATGAAATCGACAAGATTTCGCGCAAATCCGATAATCCGTCGATCACCCGCGACGTGTCCGGCGAGGGCGTGCAGCAGGCCTTGCTGAAGCTGATCGAAGGCACCGTGGCGAGCATTCCGCCGCAGGGCGGACGCAAGCATCCGAACCAGGATTTCATCCAGATCGACACCACCAACATCCTGTTCATTTGCGGCGGCGCGTTCGACGGACTGGACAAGGTGATTCGCAGCCGCTCGGAAAAGGGCGGCATCGGCTTTGGCGCCGAGGTCAAAAGCCGCGACGCCAGCAACGTCAGCGAGATGCTGAAGCAGGTCGAGCCCGAGGACATGATCAAGTTCGGCCTGATTCCCGAGTTGATCGGCCGCCTGCCGGTGATCGCGACCTTGCAGGAACTCGACGAAGCCGCCCTGGTCGAAATTCTGGTTGAACCGAAGAACGCCCTGATCAAGCAGTATCACAAGCTCTTTGCCATGGAAGGCGTGGAACTCGAAGTGCGTCCTTCGGCGCTTCAGGCGATCGCTAGGAAGGCGCTGAAGCGCAAGACCGGTGCACGGGGTCTGCGTTCGATTCTCGAAAATGTGCTGCTCGACACCATGTATGAACTGCCCACCATGGAAAGCGTGAGCAAGGTTGTGATCGACGAGACCACCATCGAAAGCGGCGCCCAGCCGCTGATGATCTACGCCGACCAACCGAAGGTTTCCGGCTCGAACTGATCCGGCGGCCGGGTTTGTCAGTGGTCGCCTTGAATACCGGTCACGCGCCCCAATCTGGATGACGTGACTCATAACCGAAGGACACGATGATGTCTGGCCTGCCCGCCTCCCCAGTAGAAACCCAATCCCTGCCGCTGTTGCCCCTGCGCGATGTGGTGGTATTTCCGCACATGGTGATCCCGCTGTTCGTCGGGCGCCCGAAGTCCATCAAGGCGCTGGAGATGGCCATGGAGGCCGGCAAGAACATCCTTCTCGTGGCGCAGAAGTCTGCCGCGAAGGACGAGCCCGTGCCGGAGGATATGTACGAGATCGGCTGCCTCGCCAATATCCTGCAGATGCTCAAGTTGCCCGACGGCACCGTCAAGGTCCTGGTCGAAGGCGTGCAGCGCGCACGGGTGCTGCGCATCGAAGACCAGCGCGCCATGTTCGTCGCCGATGTCAGCCTGATCCCGATCGAGGAGCGCGCCGACAACGAGATCGAGGCCATGCGCCGCACGGTGCTGGCACAGTTCGATCAGTACGTGAAACTCAACAAGAAGATTCCGCCCGAGGTTCTGACCTCGCTGGCCGGCATCGAGGAGGCCGGTCGCCTCGCCGATACCATCGCCGCCCATCTGCCCTTGAAACTCGAACAGAAGCAGGAGGTTCTGGAAGTCTTCGGCGTTTCCGAGCGGCTGGAAAAGCTGCTTGGCCAGCTCGAAGCCGAACTCGACATCCTGCAGGTCGAAAAGCGCATCCGCGGCCGCGTCAAGCGCCAGATGGAGAAGAGCCAGCGCGAGTACTACCTCAACGAGCAGGTCAAAGCCATCCAGAAGGAACTCGGCGAAGGCGAAGAGGGCGCCGACATCGACGAGATGGAGAAGAAGATCAAGGCCTCCGGCATGAGCAAGGAAGCCTTGGCCAAGGTCAATGCCGAGGTGAAGAAGCTCAAGCTGATGTCGCCCATGTCGGCCGAGGCGACCGTGGTCCGCAACTACATCGAAACCCTGCTGGCGCTGCCCTGGAAGAAGAAATCGCGCATCAGCAAGGATCTGTCGGCGGCCGAGAAGATTCTCGACCGCGATCACTACGGTCTGGAAAAGGTCAAGGAGCGCATCGTCGAATACCTGGCCGTGCAGCAACGCGTGGACAAGGTCAAGGCACCGATCCTGTGTCTGGTCGGCCCCCCCGGCGTGGGCAAAACGTCCCTCGGCCAGTCGATCGCCAAGTCCACCAATCGCAAGTTCGTGCGCATGGCCCTGGGCGGCGTCCGTGACGAGGCCGAGATCCGCGGCCACCGCCGCACCTACATCGGCTCGATGCCGGGCAAGATCCTGCAGAACATGAGCAAGGTCGGGGTCAAGAATCCGCTGTTCCTGCTCGACGAAGTCGACAAGATGGGTCAGGATTTCCGCGGCGATCCTTCGTCGGCCTTGCTCGAAGTGCTCGATCCGGAACAGAACCACACTTTTCAGGATCACTACATCGAAGTCGATTTCGATCTGTCCGACGTGATGTTCGTCGCCACAGCCAATACGCTGAACATTCCGGCGGCATTGCTCGATCGTCTGGAAGTGATCCGCCTGGCCGGATATACGGAGGACGAAAAGATCAATATCGCCCTGCGCTATCTGGTGCCGAAGCAGATGAAGAACAATGGCATCAAGCGTGACGAACTCTCGATCACCGAGGACGCCCTGCGCGACATCGTGCGCTACTATTCCCGCGAGGCCGGCGTGCGTGCCCTCGAGCGCGAGATTTCGAAGATCTGCCGCAAGGTGGTGAAGTCGCTGGTGATGAAGGCGCGCAAGAACAAGATCGTGGTGAATGCGAAGAATCTAGACAAGTTCCTCGGCGTACGCCGCTACAGCTTCGGCATGGCGGAAAAGGAAAACCAGGTCGGCCAGGTGACCGGTCTGGCGTGGACCGAAGTCGGCGGCGAGTTGTTGACCATCGAAACCGTTGCCTTGCCGGGCAAGGGCAAGACCATGACCACCGGCAAGCTTGGCGAAGTCATGCAGGAGTCGATTCAGGCGGCCTTGTCGGTCGTGCGCAAGCGCAGCCAGGCCTTGGGCATCGCGGATGATTTCTACCAGAAGAACGACATCCACATTCACTTGCCGGAAGGGGCGACGCCGAAGGATGGTCCCAGCGCCGGTATCGCGATCTGCACCGCACTGGTCTCGGTTCTGACCGGGATCCCGGTGCGCGCCGATGTTGCGATGACGGGCGAGATCACCCTGCGCGGCGAAGTGCTGCCGATCGGCGGCCTCAAGGAAAAGCTGCTGGCGGCCGTGCGCGGCGGCATCCGCGTGGCGCTGATTCCGGAGGAAAACGTCAAGGATCTGGCCGAGATTCCCGAGACCATCAAGAACCGGATCGAGATCCAGCCGGTGCGGTGGATCGACAAGGTACTCGAACTCGCCCTTGAACGGATGCCCCAGCCGCTGCCTGAACAACCCGCAACGCCCGCCGTGGCGGCAGTTGTCGGCGACGCCGCGGCGACAGGGGTGGTCACCCACTGAGCGGCAGCGAACTGATAGAATCATCGCCGGCTGTCCGATAAGGGCAGCCGCCGTTCAGCGGGTGCTTAGCTCAGTTGGTAGAGCGTCGCCCTTACAAGGCGAATGTCGGCGGTTCGACCCCGTCAGCACCCACCAGAAATACCAGGGGCTTGCAGCAATGCAGGCCCTTGTTCCAAGTATGGCCTGAAGGTGTTGCCGTCATGTCTGCGATGGGCAGCGTTCAACACGAATCAGCCACGGCCCCGCGCGGCCTGGTAGCGGGTGACAGGTGCGGCCGAACCCGAATCGAGGTGAGGGTCGCGGGAATTCGGAGTAAGCTTCGGACAGTTGGAGCAGGCGCCCAACTGGTCAAAGTCCGCATTGGAATCTCGCTTGCGGTGTTATCGTTACAGACACGAAATTCGAGTTTTAGTCAGGCAATCACGCACACGTATGGAACTCAGGGAAATTCCTGTTGAACAGCTGACCTTCGGCATGTTCATCTCCAAGCTGGACAGGCCATGGACGGAGACGCCCTTCGCATTTCAGGGTTTCGTCCTGAAAAAGGAGAAGCAGCTCGAGGTACTGAAGAAGTACTGCAAACACGTCTTCGTCGACCCGGAAAAAGAGGACGTTCAGGAAGTCGGCAAGGTCACGGCGGAGGATGTGGCCAAAGTCCGTGGCACCACGGTCTATAAGGAGATGGCGAGCGTCGAAGTCGAGTTGCCCGGCGCCCGGAAAGCCTTTACCAACACCACGGTGGTCGTGCGGGAGTTGTCGCGAGCCGTCGAAATCGGCAGCTCGATCGACAGCTCGCGGGCGCACGAGGCAGCTGCGCAAATTACCGAGAGCGTCGTGCGCAACCCGGATGCGATGGCTCTGCTGATCAAGCTGCAGGAGAAGAGCGGCGCGACCCTCAGCCGGGCGGTAGAGATTTCCGTGATGATGACCATCTTCGGGCGTTTTCTTCAACTGCCGCAAGACCGCCTGGAAATCCTCGGCATGCTGGGACTGCTGCAGGACGTGGGCAAGCTCAAGCTGCCCACGGAGTTGGCTGCGCGCGGGCCCACCAACGAAGCGGAAATGGAGCTCTACCAGACGCATGTGAACCATTCGGTGCGAATCCTGAGCAGCACGGCCGGCATCCCTCCCGAGCTTCCGGGACTTGCCTCGCTGCATCACGAGCGTTTCGACGGCAGCGGCTATCCGCGGGGGCTGCGCGGCGATGCAATCGCCTTTTCCGGTCTGATTGCCGGCATCGTCGATACCTTCGATACCCTCACCGCGCCAAAGCCGTTCGGGGGCAATCTCTCCCCGGCAAACGCCCTGAGCGTCATTTACAAGGGGCGGGGCAAACAGTTTCATCCTGCCCTGGTCGAACAATTCATTCAGTGCATCGGTGTTTTTCCCGTAGGCAGCGTGGTCGAATTGAACAGCGGCGAGGTTGCGATCGTGATTGCCCAGAACATGGTGCGTCGCATGCAGCCGCGCATCATGGTCGTCAGGGATGCCAAGGGCAACCCGCTGACACCCTACAAGATGCTCGACCTGATGAAGGAACCCAAGGTCAGGCCCGACGAGCCCTATCGGATTCAGCGCTCCCTGGAGTACGACTCGGTCAAGATCGATCCGCGAGAGCTCTTCCTGTGAGCGAAGCGGACTCCGCCGCGGCGGCGGGGCCCGGGGGCCTTCCCGCAACCGACACAAAGCGGTTTCTCGAGGCGCTCCGCGGCACCGTCGAGGAAAGGAAGGCCGAAGGCGGAAATCTGGCCGTCCTGCTCATTGAATGTGGCGTGATCAGTCGCATCGACGCGGTCTGGGGTTACGAGATCGGCGATGCCGTGCGCAACCGCGTGATCGCATCGTTGCGGGCCGATGTTCTGCGCCCGGGTGATCTGGTCGGCGAGATGGGCCGGGATGATTTTGCCTGCCTGCTGGCAACCGTCGAGGCGCCAGGTGTGGCACTGCTGGCGGCAAAGAAAACCCTGCGGGCGTTGAATACGCCGTTCTGGGTTGGCGAGGATGAGATTTTCGCCAATCCCGCGATTGGAATCGCGATGTATCCGGCGCACGGCGATCAGGCGGAAACCCTGCTGCAAAGGGCAAAAGGCGCCTGTGCCCTCGCTCGCGAACTGCCCGACCGAATCGCCGATCATGCGGAAGATCGCGAGAATCCGGCGGCCTCGAAGCTGTTGTATGAAAACCGGCTGCGCACGGCGGTTGCCGAGGACGCGCTCGAACTGGTTTTCCAGCCCCAATACGATCTTCGCCTGGGCCAGGTCATGGGTGCCGAAAGCCTGCTGCGCTGGCGTGATCCGGGGCTTGGCATGGTTGCAGTGGAGGAGGCGTTTGCCGCGGCGGAATCGGCGGGCATGTTTACGGAGCTGGTCTCCTCGATACTCAATCGCGCGCTGCGCAATGTTTCGGAGTTTCGCTACAGCGCCGGGCTGGACTTGCGCATCGGGGTCAAGCTCCCGGCGCGTGCGCTGCTGCACACGGAGCTGCCGGAGGTGGTTCAGCGCGCGCTGGGCACTTGGAGCCGGCGCGCAGGATTGCTCATTCTGGAGATCGGCGAGACTTCAGTGCTGGCTGCGGAGCCGGTCGCGAGGGAAACGCTGGTGCGCCTGAAAGAGCTCGGCGTAAAGTTGTCGATCGACGATCCGGGCGTGGCGCTTTCATCCCTGTTCTGGCTGGCATCCATGCCGTTCCAGGAAATCAAGATCGATGTTTCGTCGGTGCGCGACCTGGCTGGCGTGCCGAAGTCCGATCGCATCCTGCAGTCGATCATCGAACTCGCTCACCACCTGAGGCTCGACGTGGTGGCCGTGGGTGTCGTCGACGATGCAGCGGCTGGCCGGCTCAAGGAACTTCGCTGCGACTACATGCAGGCCGACTACAAGGGGCCGGCGCTGGACCCCAAAGGCTTCGTCGAACGGTTCGGATTCAACGAGGGCTGAAGCCTGCGCGTGGGTGCAAATGCCGCCATCCGGGTTGCGGGCGGCGATTCGGGATCGACGGAAAATCAGGTAAAATTGTTTCCTTTGACAAAGGCGAACTGCAGTTCGCCTTTGTCGCATTCAGGGTTTTCCGCGCATGCTTGATTTCGTTCGCAACAACAAGAAGATCACCCAGATTTTTCTTGCACTGATCACGCTCCCGTTCGCCTTCTGGGGTGTTGATTCCTACGTGCGCAATGCCGACGTCGGCGCCGGTGTCGCCTTGGTGGGCAGCGGCAAGATCACGCGGCAGGAATTGGACTCCGCCTTGCGCGAACAGCAGGATCGGATGCGCGCCCAGTTGGGCGGCAAGCTCGATCCGGCATTGTTCGACACGCCGCAGATGCGGCGCGCCGTGCTTGATTCGCTGGTCACGCAGCGCTTGCTGGCCGAACAGGCGCAGAAAGCCAAGCTGGTCGTGGGCAACGAGCAACTGGTCCAGTTCATCGCCAGCGTGCCTTCGCTGCAGGAAAACGGCAAGTTCTCCAGGGAGCGCTACGAGGCTCTCGTCGCCGGGCAAGGCATGAGCAAGGAGATGTTCGAAGCGCGACTGCGACAAGACATGGCCATGCAACAGCTGATGTTGCCAGTGACCGAAGCCGGAATCACCGGTCAGGCCGCCGCCGGCCGCTGGTTGTCGGCACAATTGGAACAGCGTGAGGTCGGCGAACTGCGGCTGCTGCCGGAGGCTTACGTCAGCCAGGTGAAGCTGGCCGCCGATGCCGCGCAAAAGTTCTACGAAGCCAATCGCAAGAAGTTCGAAATGCCGGAGCAGGTGCGTGCCGAGTTTCTGGTGTTGAGCCGCGATGCGCTGACGGCCCAGGCGACGGTCAGCGACGAGGAGGTCAGGGCCTACTATCAATCGCACACGGATCGCTACAAGGACGGCGAGACGCGAAGGGCCAGCCATATCCTGATCCGTGCGGCCAAGGATGCGCCGGATGTCGAAGCCAAGGCCGCAAAGGCCAAGGCCGACGAGCTTCTGACCCAGGTAAAGAAGGCTCCCGCTGATTTTGCCAAGCTCGCCAAGGCGAATTCACAGGATCCCGGATCGGCCGAGAAGGGCGGGGATCTCGACTGGTTCGGTCGTGGCGCGATGGTGAAAGCGTTCGAAGACACGGCCTTTGCGCTGAAGGAAGGGCAGATCTCGGACGTCGTGCGTTCCGATTTCGGCTTTCACATCATTCGCGTGACGGGCGTCCGCGCTGAGCGGGTCAAGCCGCTGGAGGAGGTCAAGGCGGAAATCGTGGCCGAAATCAAGCGCGAAACCGGGATGAAGAAGTACGCGGAAACGGCCGAGGCGTTTGGCAACATGGTGTACGAACAGGCCGACAGCCTGAAGCCGGCGGCCGACAAATGGAAACTCGAGCTTCGTCAGACGCCTTGGTTCGCCAAGGGCGGCAAGCTGCCGGCGCCCTTCGACAATGCGAAACTGGCCGCCGCCCTGTTCAGCGACGATGGCTTGAAGAACAAGCGCAACACCGAGGCGGTTGAAGTCGCCCCGGGCACTTTGGTATCGGCGCGGGTGCTCGAGCACAAGCCGGCGATCCTGCAATCGCTTGAAGTGGTCAAGGGCGACATCGAGAAGCACCTGATTCGCGAGAAAGCGCTCAGCCTTGCCACGAAGGACGGCGAGGCGAAACTGGCCCGTTTGGCAAAGGGTGAAGCGGCCGACCTCAAATGGTCGCCTGCGCGCAGCGTGAGCCGCACGGCGGGGCAAGGTCTGCCACCCGAGGCCCTGCGGGCCATATTCAGGGCGGATACCGCAAAACTCCCGGCATACGCGGGGTTCGCCGTGCCGGGCAGTGGTTACGCTCTGTATCGCATCAGCTCGGTCAAGGGTGTCGGCGAGCTTGGCAAGGACGATCCGCTGGGGCGTAACCTGGCACAAAACTATGCCCGTTTCGTGGCGGAGGAGGAGTTCTCGGCCTGGATGTCGACGCTGAAGGACAAGTTCCCGGTCGAGATCAACAAGGCTGCGCTGGAGACCAAGGAGCGCTGAGCTCCCGATCTTCCGAGCCAAAAAACAAAGCCCCGCATCGCGGGGCTTTGTTTTTTGGGACGCGAGGGGGCGTTAGCCGGGCAAAGGATCGGCATTTCCCATCGCGGTGGTATGCGTGCCGCCATCGACATAGAGGATCTCGCCGGTGATGCCGCTGGCCAGATCGGACAGCAGAAAGGCGGCGGCGTTGCCTACTTCGTCGATGGTCACGTTACGGCGCAGCGGCGCGTGATGGGCGTTGTAGGCCAGCAGCTTGCCGAAGTTGCCGATGCCCGAGGCGGCCAGTGTCTTGATCGGACCTGCAGAGAGCGCGTTGGCGCGGATGCCCTGCGGGCCGAGGCAGAAGGCCAGATAGCGGGTGGCCGCTTCGAGGCTGGCCTTGGCCAGCCCCATGGTGTTGTAGTTGGGCATGGTGCGAACCGCGCCGAGATAGCTCAGTGCCAGCAGCGACGGGTTGTTGCCTTTCAGCAGCAGGGGGCGGGCGGCCTTGGCCAGCGCGGGGTAGCTGTAGGACGACACGTCGTGCGCGATTCGGAAAGACTCGCGCGAGATGCCATCGAGAAAATCCCCCTCGATCGCTTCATTGGGGGCAAAGGCGATGGAGTGCACCAGGCCGTCGAGTCCGTCCCAGTGCTTTCCGAGTTCGATGAAGAGAGCATCGATCTGCGCGTCATCGGCGACATCGCAGGGGTAGATCGCCTGCGAGCCGAATTCGTCGGCAAATTTGGCAATACGATCGCGGACACGATCGTTCTGGTAGGTGAAGGCGAGGTCGGCGCCTTCGCGGTGGCAAGCCTTGGCGATGCCGTAGGCGATTGACCGGTTGGAGATCAGACCGGTGATCAAAATGCGTTTGCCAGCGAGAAATCCCATCGCTTCTTCCTTGGTTGAATCCAGCGGTGGATTATAGCGGATCAGCTAAACTCGCCGTCATGCGCGGCCTATTCTCCTGCCTTTTCCTCCTGTTGCTGACCGCCTGCGGCAGCGCCTGGAACGACCCCTATCCCGCGGCGGACAGGGGCAGGAACATCCTCTACAGCGCCTTCACCGAGCGACCCAAGCATCTCGATCCGGTTCAGTCATACAGTGAGGACGAGATCATCTTTACCGGACAGATCTACGAGCCGCCGCTGCAATATCACTATCTCAAGCGGCCTTATGCGCTGATTGCCGCCACGGCAGAGGCGGTGCCGCAACCCCGCTACCTGGATGCACGGGGGCGTCCGTTGCCGGCAGGCGCAGATCCGGCGCGGATCGCCTTCACCGACTATGTGATTGCGCTCAAGCCGGGCATCCGCTATCAGCCGCATCCGGCTTTCGCCCGCACGGCGGGCGGTGCAGCGGGTGAATTTGTCTATCACTCGCTGACCCGGCCGGAATTGGACCGCATCAATACTCTGGGTGATTTCACGCTGCGCGACACGCGCGAGTTGACCGCCGACGACTACGTCTATGGGCTGAAACGCCTCGCCCACCCGCGGCTGCATTCGCCGATCTTCGGCTTGATGAGCGACTATGTTGTCGGTCTCGGCGATTTTGCCGAGCGCCTGAAGGCGGCGAAGGACAAACCGTGGATCGATCTGCGGCAGCATCGTCTCGAAGGCGCGGAGGTCATCGATCGCTACCGCTACCGGATCCGGGTCAAGGGCAAATATCCGCAGTTCCTCTACTGGCTGGCGATGCCGTTTTTTGCGCCGATGCCCTGGGAAGCCGACAAGTTTCACAGTCAGCCGGGGATGGCGGAGAAGAACTTGACGCTGGACTGGTATCCGATCGGGACCGGACCCTACATGCTGACCGAGAACAATCCCAATGCGCGCATGGTGCTGGAGCGGAACCCGAATTTCCGCCAGGAGACCTATCCCTGCGAAGGCGAAGCGGAAGACGCCGCGGCGGACCTGCTCAAGGATTGCGGCCAGACGCTGCCCTTCATCGACAAGGTCGTGTTCACCCGCGAGAAGGAGCAGATACCCTACTGGAACAAGTTCCTGCAGGGCTACTACGATGCATCTGGCATTTCGTCGGATGCCTTCGATCAGGCGGTGCAGGTGACCGCCGGCGAGATCACCCTGTCCGACGGCATGCGTGCGCAAGGAATCTCGCTGACCACTTCGGTGGCGACCTCGAGCATGTACATGGGTTTCAACTGGCTCGATCCGCTGGTCGGCGGCATCGAGCCGAAGACGGCAGAAAGTGCGCGCAAGCTGCGCCAGGCGATTTCCATCGCCATGGACCAGGAGGAATTCATTTCGATTTTCCAGAACGGACGCGGCGTCGCGGCGCAGGGCCCGATCCCGCCAGGCATCTTCGGTTACCGCGAAGGTGCGGCAGGTATCAATCGTCACATGTACGACTGGGTCGATGGCCATCCCCGGCGCAAGTCGATCGCCGAGGCCAAGCGCCTGCTGGCCGAAGCCGGCTGGCCCAACGGACGCGACGCCAGGACAGGCGAGCCGCTGGTGATCAATCTCGATAGCACCGCCACCGGCGTCGGCGCCAAGGCGCGCATCGACTGGCTCAACAAGCAGTTCGCCAAGATCGACATTCAACTGGTGGTGCGCAGCACCGACTACAACCGCTTCCAGGAAAAGTTGCGCAAGGGCGCCGTGCAGCTGTTCTATCTCGGCTGGAATGCGGACTATCCGGACCCGGAAAATTTCATGTTCCTGCTGCACGGCAGGCAGGGCAAGGTGAGGCACAGCGGCGAGAACGCGGCGAACTACCAGAACCCGGAATACGACGAGTTGTTCGAGCGCATGAAAGCCATGGAAAGCGGCCCGCAGCGCCAGCTGTTGATCGATCGCATGACCGCCATCCTGCATAGGGACGCCCCCTGGATCTGGGGCTTTCATCCGAAGGACTACACCTTGTGCCATGCCTGGCTGACCAACAGGAAGCCGAGCAAGGTCGGCCACAACACGCTCAAGTACCAGCGCGTCGACGCGGCCTTGCGCGAGCAGCGCCGCGCCGAGTGGAACCGTCCGGTGGTGTGGCCCCTGCTGCTGGTGGTGCTGGTGCTCGGCGCAGCGATATGGCCGGCCTGGCGCGGCTACCGGCGACGGGAGACGGCGACGGCGCGGTAACGGTAACCCCGGCTTGTGCGCCGTAGCGCCGGCGTCTACTCCTGAACCGCGTTTATTCCCCGATCGGCTGCCAGGCGCCGTGGCGCAAGGCTTCAAGCGGACGGAACCGCGACTTGTAGGTCATCTTGCGGCTGTCGCGAATCCAGTAGCCGAGATACAGCCAGGGCAGGCCGACATGCTGGCACTGGGCGATTTGCCAGAGGATGGCGAAGGTGCCGTAGCTGGCATTCGGCATGTCCGGATCGTAGAAGGTATAGACGGACGAGAGCCCGTCGGCCAGCACGTCGATGATGCTGACGACGCGCAGCTCGCCGTCTTCGCGGAACTCGACCAGCCGGCTGTCGACGTGGGTTTGCAGCAGGAAATGGGCGTACTGGTCGCGGCTGTCCTGATCCATGCCGCCGCCGGAATGACGCGCGGCCTGATAGCGCTGGTAGAGCTGATAGTGCTCCTCGCGAAACGTCAGGCTGCATTCGCGTGCAGCGAGTGCAGCGTGCTGGGTCAGGGCGCGGCGCTGGCTGCGATTGGGCACGAACTTCGCCACGTCGAGCCGCACCGGCTGGCATTCGCGGCAGGCATCGCAATACGGACGATAGGTGAACACGCCGCTGCGGCGGAACCCGGCGCGCACCAGTTCGCTGTAGGTGGCGCTGTCGATCAGGTGCGTCGGCGTGGCGACCTGGGAGCGGGCAATGCGGCCGGGCAGGTAGGAGCAGCCGTAGGGCGCCGTGGCATAGAACTGCAACAGCGGAAAGGGCGGCAGATCGCGCAGGTGAGTCATGGGAGAGTCATGACCGCCGCCTGAAATGACCGTCGATCGCCGCCACCGGCCAGCGTCCCGGGCGGTCGTCACGCGGGCACAAAACATCGAGCCGCGCCGCGAAGTCGCGGCGGGGAATCGGTCGTGCACCGAGAGAAGCGAGGTGGGCGGTTTCCATCTGGCAGTCGATTATGCCGAATCCGCGCTGTTTGAGGTAAGCGCACAAATGCGCCAGCGCAATTTTCGATGCGTCACGCACATCGGTGAACATCGATTCGCCGTAAAAGGCCCGGCCGATCGCCACGCCGTAAAGGCCGCCGGCGAGTTTGCCGTCGATCCATGTCTCCGCGCTATGGGCGTAGCCCAGCCGGTGCAGTTCGCAATAGGCGGCCTGCATTTCACGGGTGATCCAGGTTCCGGCCTGGCCTTCACGCGGCTTGCCGGCGCAGGCGCGAACGACGTCGCCGAAGGCCGAGTCGAGTCGCACTTCATACTTCGCATTGCGCAGGGTTTTCGCCAGCGAGGCGGATAGCTTGAATTCGTCGGGAAACAGCACCATGCGCGGATCGGGGCTCCACCACAGGATCGGCTCGCCTCGCGAATACCAGGGGAAGATGCCGCGCCGGTAGGCGGCGAGCAGGCGCTGCGGGCTCAGGTCGCCGCCGGCGGCGAGCAGACCGTTGGGTTCGGCCAGCGCTTTCTCAAGCGGCGGAAATGCAGGTTCTTCGGGAAGCCAGGGGATCATCTGCCCTGCTGGAAGGTCACGACGTGGTCGACATCGAGCCGGATGCCGATCTTCTCGCCGATCGCGTGGTTGTGGTGGGAAGGCACCAGCGACAACACCTGCGCGCCCGAAGCGAGGCGCAGGGTATAGAGAAACTCCGCGCCGCGAAAGGCCTTGGCGATGACTTCCGCTTTCACCTCGCTGGCATCGTCGTGGATCACGTCGTCCGGGCGCAACAGGACGTCCAGCCGGCAACCGCGCTGGCATTCGGCGCAGCTCGAAGCGCAATCCAGCGGCACCTCGGAATCGAGCCGGCCCAGTTCCACTTCCACGATCTGGCGCGACATGACCTCGCCGGGCAGGAACACGCCCTGGCCGATGAAATCGGCAACGTGGCGCGTGGCCGGCCGGTGATAGAGGTTGTAGGGCGTGTCCCACTGCTCGATGCGGCCTTCGCGCATGATGCCGACCATGTCGGCGACGGCGAAAGCTTCGTTCTGGTCGTGGGTGACCAGGATGGCCGCCATGCCCGCGCGCTTGAGGATGTCACGCACTTCGAGCGACAGGCGCTCGCGCAGTTCGACGTCGAGATTGGAAAAGGGCTCGTCCAGCAGAAGCAGGTGCGGCTGCGGCGCCAGTGCGCGGGCCAGCGCCACGCGCTGTTGCTGGCCGCCGGAAAGCTCGTGCGGATAGCGCTCGCCGCGATTCGCCAGCCCGATCAGTTCGAGCATTTCATCGACGCGGCGCCGTCGCGCCGGCGTCGACTCCTGGCGCAGGCCGAAGCCGATGTTGTCGCCCACCGAAAGATGCGGGAACAGCGCGTAGTCCTGGAACACCATGCCGATGCGTCGCGCCTCGGCCGGCATCTGGGTCTTTTCGCTGGCGATCGTCACGCCGTTGAGGCGGATGCTGCCCGCCGCGGGTATTTCGAATCCGGCGATCAGGCGCAGCATGGTGGTCTTGCCGCAGCCGGAGGAACCCAGCAGGCAGGCGATTTCACCCGGCGCCAGGTCGAACGACAAGTCGCGCACCACTGCTTGCTTGCCGTAGGCATGACTGACGCGGTCTACTTCGAGCAATGGCATGATCGCTGCGCAGATGAGAAGGCTTGTGGAGAATAAGTCTCAATTATAATCGGCTGGCCGTGTCCCGTTCCCATAACCCCTCGCCGCTTACCGCATTCTCCATCGCGCTCGCTGTTCTGGTCGCGCTGCCGGTGCTTGCGGTGGGTGCCAATCTCCTGACCGGCGGCACGGGTGAAACCTGGGCCCACCTGATGGCCACGGTGCTGCCCGATTATGTGGCGAATTCGATCTGGCTCTGCCTTGGCGTCGGCATCGGGGTCGCGGCGATGGGCACCGGGGCCGCCTGGCTGGTGGCACTGAACGATTTTCCCGGTCGGCGAATTGCGGAATGGGCGCTGCTGCTGCCGATGGCCATGCCCGCCTACGTCCTGGCCTACACCTACACGGACTTCCTGCAGTTCGTCGGTCCGGTACAGACCGGCTTGCGCGAAAGTTTCGGCTGGAGCAAGGGCGACTACTGGTTTCCCGATGTGCGCTCGATTTCCGGCGCGATCGTGCTGTTTTCCTGTGTGCTTTACCCTTATGTCTACCTGCTGGTGCGCACCGCGTTTCTCGAACGCGCCGGCGGCATGATCGAGGCGGCACGTGCGCTTGGCCTCAACCCCTGGCAGGGGTTTTGGCGTGTCTCGATCCCGCTGGCGCGGCCGGCCATCGCCGCCGGCATGGCGCTGGCGTTGATGGAGACGCTGGCCGACTACGGCACGGTGGCTTACTTCGCGGTGCAGACCTTCACCACCGGAATTTACCGCGCATGGTTCTCGCTCGGTGATCGTGTTGCCGCGGCGCAGTTGGCCGCCGCCTTGCTCGGGTTCGTCGCGCTGCTGATACTGCTCGAGCGCGTCAGCCGCGGCCGCGCGCGCTATCACGACAGCAGCGGCCGCCGGCGCGCCACGCGACAGGTACTCACCGGCTGGCATGCCTTGCTGGCGCAGATTGGCTGTGCGATTCCGGTCGTCATCGGCTTTGCCTTGCCGGCGGCGCTGCTGCTGCGTCTTGCCACCGGAGATGCCGGCGAAGAAGGTGCCGGGTTTGCCGGGCGCTTTTTGTTGCTGGCCAGGAACAGCCTGACGCTGGCGCTCCTGGCCGCCGCTCTGGCGGCGCTGCTGGCCTTGCTGCTGGGCTTCGCGGCGCGCGACGGAAACAGATTCTCGCGCCTGGCGAATCGCGTCGTCGGCCTCGGCTACGCAGTGCCGGGGTCGGTCATCGCCGTCGGTGTGCTGATTCCGGTAACCCGCCTCGATCACGCGCTGGCGGCGATGTGGCAGCAGATGACGGGAGCCAATCCGGGGCTCATCCTGACGGGAGGCATCGCCGCGTTGGTGTATGCCTATCTCGCGCGCTTCCTTGCGATTGCGCTGCAGACCGTAGAGGCAGGCTTGGGCCGCATCACGCCTAGCATGGAGGCGGCGGCGCGCAGCCTGGGCAGCAGCCCGGGTGAAACCTTGCGCTGCGTGCATCTGCCGCTGATGCGCGGCAGTCTGTTGACGGCCGCGCTGCTGGTGTTCGTCGACGTGATGAAGGAACTGCCGGCCACCCTGGTCATGCGTCCCTTCAACTTCGACACGCTGGCGACACAAACTTATACGCTGGCCGCCGACGAGCGTCTGGCTGAAGCGTCAAGCGCGGCGCTGGCCATCGTCGCGGTCGGCCTGCTGCCCATCATCCTGCTGGCGAGGCAGATCGCCGCCGGGCGCAGCGAAGTCAGTTCCTGTTAAAGGCTCTTGTGCGTGCCGTCACACAGCGCGCCGTTGCCGCCTTGTTTGCAGCCGCAGAAATACACGGTCTTGCTTTCCTCGGCGGTGTACTTGACGGGCGTGAATTCGGAGCCTTTGTGGCTGCCGTCGCAAAACGGCTGCGACTTGCTCTTGCCGCAGGAGCACCAGTAGTAGTCCTTGCCTTTTTCGACGGAGGTGGCGAAGGGGGTCTTAGAGGCGATTTCGGGCTTGGCCATGGTCTGCTCCGGTGGTCGTATTGGGGAAGGCGCACTATAGGGCGAATTCTCCAGGCGCGAAACGGCAGTTCCGGAACTGATTGTTCTGCTTTGGCGAACAATGGCCGCCAAGAGTAGACGCGGGCGACACGGCGCCTCGATGCCGCAGGCGCCTGCGGTGATGCGGCTGGTGTCTATTTCCAGCCGGCGCGGTCGTAGATGCGTTGCGCGGCGACGGCGTTTTTCGCCAGCGCGGCCACCGGCAGGCTGTCCGCCTTGAACTTGCCCATGGCCTCCAGTGCCGGGTTCTTGACCACGACACTCGGGACTGCCGGCCATTCATTGTTGCCATCGGCGAAGTAGCGCTGGGCGTCGTCGCTGGCGAGATATTCGAGGAACCTGACCGCGGCCTCCTTGTTCGGCGCGGTCTTCAGCATGCCGCCGCCGGAGATGTTGATGTGGGTGCCGAAGCTTTTCTGGTTGGGCCAGATGATGGTGATGCGGTTCATCAGGCGGCGATCTTCGGGCTTTTCTGAGCGCAGCAGGCGGGCGAGATAATAGGTGTTGGAAACCGCCACGCCGCATTCGCCGGCGGCCACGGATTTGATCTGGTCGGTGTCGCCACCCTTGGGCGTGCGGGCAAAATTGGCCACTACGCCGCGCGCCCACTCCTCAGCCCTGGCTTCGCCGATATGGGCGATCAGCGCGGCCATCAGCGAGATGTTGTAGGGATGGCTGCCCGATCGCGAGCAGACCTTGCCCTTTAGCTTTGGGTCGGCCAGGTCTTCGTAGGCCTGCACGTGTTCCGCCTTGACCGTGTCCTTGTTGGCGACGATGACGCGGGCGCGGGTCGAGAAGGCGAACCAGTCCGGGCTGCGCAGGTTCGCGGGAATGCGTTCTTCGAGCAGTTTCGACTTTACCGGAGCGAACAGGCCCAGTTCGTCGGCCTTGGCCAGGCGCGCGGCGTCCACGGTGAGAAATACATCGGCCGGACTGTTGGCGCCCTCGTTGCGGATGCGTTCGAGAAGTTCGTCTTCCTTGGCTTCGATGCGGTTGATCTTGAGCCCGGTCTGGCGGGTGAAATTGGCATACAACGCTTCGTCGGTCTGGTAGTGGCGGGCGGAGTAAAGGTTGAGCACTTTTTCCTGTGCCGTGGCCGTGACGGCGCCAAAGGCAAGCAGGGCAAGCAGCAGGCGGGATGATTTCATGGTGCGGAGTTCCTGGCCGTTTAGGAGATTGGTGAATTGTATTAAGAATCATTCGCAATAGCAAGGCCAAAAAAACCAGCCCGCGGCTGGTGTTGGATTTGCCTGTTGCGTCGCTATTCGAGGGCGATGCGGCGGGCGCCGTCAAAGCGCTTCATCCAGTACCCTTGGCGCAGATCCTCGACGCGGACGCGACCGCCGTTGCGCGGCGCATGGACGAACTGGTTGTCGCCGAGATAGATGCCGACATGGGAGAAGGCGTGGCGCATGGTATTGAAGAAGACCAGATCGCCCGGGCGCAGTTCGTCGCGATCGACTTCCTGTCCGGACCTGCTCATTTCCCTGGAGCTGCGCGGCAGCATCAGTCCGAGGCCCTCACGAAACACATGGCTGACGAAGCCGGAGCAGTCGAACCCGCTTTCGGGGGAACTGCCGCCACGACGGTAGCGGATGCCAAGCAGATCCATCGCATGATCGATGGCATCCTGCGTCGTCGCCGTGGCGCGATCGACGAAGGATACTTGCAAGGCCGGCGGGACCACAATGGGTTCGTCGGCGCGGGCAGAAGGGGAAAGAAACAGGCCGGCGAGCAGAAGAATGCACGCCAGGCGGGTGGTTGTTGCTTGCATGGGGCCGGACTATAGCCCCGGGCTGCTTCCGCTGTAAACCCCCTAAGGCTTTTCGATTCAGCGCCTTGTAAGCATCGGCTGGCTATAATCGGCCGCTGCACTAGGCTACCGATCATCAGGTTGGCGGCCGGCAGGGCGTGAATTCTAGGAGGCTATCGTGAGTTTCAAGGCTTACCTGATCAATCAAGAAGAAGGCAAGGTGGTAAGTCGGTTCGTCGCTATGGACGAGGCGCAGCTTGACCCCGGCGAAGTCACCATCGCCGTCACCCACTCCAGCATCAACTACAAGGACGCCCTGGCGGCGACGGGAGCCGGGCGCATCATTCGCCGCTTCCCCTGTGTCGGCGGCGTCGACCTGGCAGGACGGGTGACTGCCAGTTCGGATTCCCGTTTCAAGGCGGGCGACGAAATCCTCGCCACAAGTTACGACATCGGCGTGGCACATCACGGCGGATATGCGGAGCTGGCGCGCCTGCCGGCCGACTGGGTGGTCAGGCTGCCGGCAGGGCTTTCCCGGCACGACGCGATGGCGCTCGGAACGGCCGGCTTCACCGCCGGCCTTGCCGTGATGCGCATGGAGCACGACGGCCTGACACCGGACAAGGGACCGGTCATCGTTTCAGGCGCTACCGGCGGCGTCGGCAGCATCGCGATCGAGATTCTTGCCAAACGCGGTTATCACGTCGTTGCCTTGACTGGCAAGGAAGCCGAGACCGACTATCTCATGGGCCTCGGTGCAAGGGAAGTCCTGTTGCGGCAGTCGCTCGATCTGGCGAAGATCAAGCCGCTGGGCAAGGAAACCTGGGCCGGCGCCGTGGATAACCTGGGCGGCGACGTCCTGGCCTGGATGGCCAGCACGATGAAGGTAGGCGGTGCACTGGCTTCCATCGGCCTCGCGGCAAGTTTCAGTCTGAACACGACCGTCATGCCGTTCATATTGCGCGGCGTCAGTTTGCTCGGAATCGATTCGGTGAACTGCCCGATGGCGCAGCGGGCTGAAGTCTGGCGTCATCTGGCGACGGACATGCGTCCGGCCCATCTGGCGTCGGGTCCGGCCGGAATGATTCGCGACATCGCCTTTGCCGATTTGCCGGCGGCATTCGACGACTACATCCAAGGGCGTGTCAAGGGCCGCGTCGTGGTCGATATCAGGGCCTGAGCAGGCACGCATCGAGGCCATCACCAACTACAATCGCAACACAATTGAAGAAGGATCGTCATGGGAAAATATGCAGAGTTCTACAAGCGTTCCATCGAACAACCCGAAGCGTTCTGGAGCGATGAGGCAAAACTTGTCGATTGGCACAAGCCGCCGCAGACGATCCGCGATTACAGCAGGCCGCCGTTCGTAAAGTGGTTCTCCGGCGGTGAAATCAACCTCTGCTACAACGCCGTCGATCGTCATGCCGCGAAACGCCCTGATGCTCGCGCACTGATCTACGTCTCGACCGAGACCAACGAGGAGAAGATCTATACCTTCGCCGAGTTGCAGACGGAAGTGATGCGCATGGCGGCGATCATGCAGTCGCTCGGCGTGAGCAAGGGCGACCGTGTTCTGATCTATATGCCGATGATCGCCGAGGCGACCTTTGCCATTCTCGCCTGCGCGCGCATCGGCGCCATCCACTCGGTGGTGTTCGGCGGCTTCGCCTCCGGTTCTCTGGCTACCCGCATCGACGACGCCAAACCGAAGCTGATCGTATCGAGCGATGCCGGCATGCGTGGCGGCAAGGCGGTACCCTACAAAAATCTGCTCGATGAGGCTTGTCGGCTAGCTGAATTTCCGCCGCCTCAGGTGCTGATGGTCGACCGCGGACTCGACAAGGGCTTTTCCAAGGTTGCGGGACGCGACGTCGACTATGCCAGTCTGCGGGCGCAGCACATGAATGCCCAGGTGGACTGCGTCTGGATGGAATCCTCCGAACCGTCCTACATCCTTTACACGTCCGGCACGACCGGCAAGCCAAAGGGCGTGCAGCGTGATACCGGCGGCTATGCCGTTGCCCTGGCATCGTCCATGAAGCATATTTTCACCGGCTTTGAGGGCGAGACGATGTTCTCCACGTCGGACATCGGCTGGGTGGTCGGCCACAGCTATATCATTTATGGCCCGCTCATCGCCGGCATGTGCACGGTAATGTATGAAGGCACGCCGATCCGCCCTGATCCGGGCATCTGGTGGCAGCTCGTCGAGAAATACAAGGTCAACGTGATGTTCTCGGCGCCGACCGCAATTCGCGTGCTGAAGAAGCACGACAACAGCTGGCTGCACAAGTACGATCTGTCATCGCTCAAGCACTTGTTCCTCGCCGGTGAGCCGCTGGACCAGCCGACCCACGAATGGATCATGGGCGAACTGAAGCTGCCGGTGATCGACCACTATTGGCAGACCGAATCGGGTTGGCCGATGCTGTCCGCCGTGCGTGGTGTTGAAGACACCAGGATCAAGTTCGGCACGCCGAGCTTTCCGGTCTATGGCTACGACCTGCGTATCTTTCGCGAGGACGGCACGGTATGCGATCCCAACGAAAAAGGCATCGTCGGCATCGTGCCGCCGCTGCCGCCCGGTTGCTTGTCGACCGTGTGGGGTGACGACGAACGTTTCGTCAGCACCTACTTCAGCCTGTTCAAGGAGCCGATGGTGTACTCCTCCTTTGATTGGGGCATCAGGGATGAAGAGAACTATCACTACATTCTCGGTCGCACCGACGATGTCATCAACGTCGCCGGCCATCGATTGGGTACGCGCGAGATCGAAGAGGCCGTGCAGGGTCACACGGCGGTTGCCGAAGTCGCCGTAGTGGGCGTCAATGATCAGCTGAAAGGACAGGAGCCGGTCGCCTTTGCCGTGGTCAAGGATCCTGCGCGGATTGCCACCGCCGAATTGCGCGATGCGCTGGAGGCGGAGATCAAGAAGGCTGTCGACAACAGTTTGGGCGCCATTGCGCGGCCGAAGCGTATTCATTTCGTCACCGGCCTGCCCAAGACGCGATCGGGAAAAATGCTGAGGCGTTCCATACAAGCGCTTGCAGAAGGCCGCGATGCCGGCGACCTGACCACCATCGACGATCCGTCCACACTCGAGCAGATCAAGGCGGCATTGGCGGGCTGACGAGCCATGCAAAGGGGGGCGCTTCTTGTGGGGCGCTCGCCCCCATTTTTGAAGCGAGCGATGCGTCGCACGCGATGGGCGCATCGGCGTCGGTTGCGAGATTGCGTGACCCGATTCCGTGAATTTTGAAACTGCAGCAGCGTGCCGACATTCCCGGATGGATCGCGCGCAGCCGGTTAAGCCTTGCAGCAGAACGCTTTAAGGGCATAATCCGCACTTCCCTCCCGACTATTGGCAAGAATCTGACATGGATCAATTCGCCTGCGTGTACGGCCGAGCAAAGGCAAGGACGACATGAGCCCGACGTCCGACTGGGATGGTGTCGAGCGTCGTCGACAACAGGATCCTGCCCATACCGGCCCGGAGCGGCGGGGGCGGCTTTCGCGAATTGACGGAATCCGGGAGGATATTCTTCATCACGACCCCTTGCTCGAATGTCTGGTGCAATTGACCAGGATCCACGGGCGACCTAGCACACACGCGGCATTGGCGGCCGGTTTGCCTCTGCCGGCGGAGGGTTTGACTCCATCGCTGTTTGTCCGGGCGGCTCAGCGCGCGGGGTTCTCGAGCAAGGTGGTGAAGCGTTCCCTGGACAAGATTGATGTAGCTTTGCTCCCGGTTATCCTGCTGCTGGCCGGCAACGAAGCCTGCATTCTGCTGGATTGGGATGAAGACGGCAGCAATGCGAGGCTGCTGTTCCCAGATACCGCTCAAGGTGCGGTATCGCTGCCACGAGAGGCTCTGGCGGCACGCTATGCCGGCATCGCCATTTTCGCCCGACCCCATTTCCGCTTCGATCAGCGTACGCCGCAAGTGGTTGAGGTCGCCAAGCGCCACTGGTTCTGGGGTGCCATCATGGAGCAGTTGCCGGTCTATCGCGACATTCTCGGCGCAGCAGCGCTGGTGAATGTCTTTGCGCTGGCCATGCCCATATTCACCATGAACGTATACGACCGGGTCGTGCCGAACAACGCGGTCGCGACATTGTGGATGCTGGCGGGTGGTTTGTTGCTGGTGCTGGTCGTCGATTATGCCATCCGCCTGTTGCGTGGCCATTTCGTCGATCTGGCGAGCGCACGCATCGATCTGAAGCTCTCGGCACAGATCATGGAGCGGGTGCTGGGGATGCGGCTGGCTGCACGCCCGGCCTCGGTCGGTTCTTTTGCCGCAAATCTGCGCTCCTTCGAAACCGTGCGGGATTTTATTGCCTCGGCGACAGTGACCGCAGTAATCGATCTGCCATTCGCCATACTTTTCCTGCTGGTCATACTCTGGATCTCGTGGCCGCTGGTGACCCTGCCCATTCTCGGCATTATCGGGGTAGTCATCTACAGCTATGTCATTCAATTCAAGATGCGTGAGCTGTCGGAAACCACCTTCCGTGCTTCCGCGTTGCGCAACGCCACCCTGGTCGAGAGCCTGACTGCGCTGGAGACCATCAAGGCAAACGGAGCTGAGGGTCTGATGCAGGCCAAGTGGGAAAAGACGGCGGCATTTCTGGCGCGAGCCAGCGCCCGCCTGCGGTTGCTCTCCTCGTCCGCCATGAACGGCGCCGCTACCCTGGCGCAACTGGTCAACCTGCTGATGATAATTGCCGGCGTCTATCTGATACACGAGCGTCTGCTCACAATGGGGGGGTTGATCGCGTGCACCATGCTGGGGGGGCGTGCCATGGCACCCCTGGGTCAGGTGGTTGGCCTGCTGATGCAGTTCGAGAATGCCAAGACTGCTCTGGCATCCCTCGAGACGACCATGACGACGCCTGGCGAGCGCGCGGAAGAGAGTTCGTTCATCCATCGACCGGAGATCCGCGGCGAAATCGAATTTCGCAACGTGAGTTTCACCTATCCGGGCCACTCTCAGGAGGTCTTGCGCGATGTCTCGTTTCGCATCAAGCCTGGTGAACGGGTGGTTGTGTTGGGCAGGGTAGGATCAGGTAAAACCACCCTGCACAAACTGATGCTTGGACTCTACCAGCCGACCGAAGGGGCGATCTTCCTCGATGGGGTGGATCTCAGACAACTTGATCCGGCGGATCTAAGGCGCAACGTCGGCTATGTAGAGCAGGATACCTTGCTGTTCTACGGCAGTCTTCGGGAGAACATTGCTCTGCGCGCACCTTACGCTGACGACCTGGCAGTGGTGGCCGCCGCCGAGATCGGCGGGCTGTCCGATTTTGTCAATCGACACCCCCAAGGCTATGACATGGTGATCGGAGAGAGAGGCGCCTCGCTTTCCGGCGGGCAGCGTCAGGGAGTCGCGATCGCGCGCGCGGTGCTGCTCGATCCGCCGGTGCTGTTGCTAGACGAACCGACCAGTTCTATGGATTTCACTTCCGAGAGCCAGTTCAAGGAAAGTCTGCGTCACTTCATGCAGAACAAGACGCTGGTTATCGTCACTCATCGCTTAACTCTAATTGATTTGGCCGAGCGGATGATCGTCATCGACGACGGCAAGGTGGTTGCCGATGGCCCTCGGCAGCAAGTGGTCGAATCACTCCAGGCAGGGCGGGTGGGGAGAGCGACATGAGCCTCCATGCCGCCTCACAGCGACTATTTGGCGTGCTGGGCCGGATTCAGGGTTGGCTCGAGGCGATCAGGCGGCGAGTGCAGCCCACTGTCGACCGTTGGCTGGCTGACTGGACCGAGAATCCTGAAACGCGTGAGGAAGATTTTGTTCAAGACGCAGACTATTTCATGATCCATCAGGAACCTTTGCGGGCTCGCGTGTTGACCAACACCATTCTGATCGCAATGGCTCTATTTATCATGTGGATGGCGGTTGCTACGGTCGATGAGACGACCAAAGGGGAAGGCAAGGTGATTCCGTCCAGCCAGATCCAGGTATTGCAGAGCCTGGATGGCGGGATTGTGGCGGAAATCAATGTCAGGGAAGGACAGGTTGTAGGCGCCGGGCAGGTTCTCTTGCGCGTGGATCCGACTCGTTTCGAGTCATCGGTGCGGGAGAATCGCTCACAATATCTGGCATTAACCACCAAGGCAGCACGTCTGCGTGCCCTGGCTGAAGGTCTGCCCTTCGTTCCTCCGCCGGAGGTATTGATCGAAGATCCGAAGACCGTTCAGGACGAGCAGCGGCTCTATGAAACGGCCAGATCCAACCTGGCGGCGCAGATTTCGATCGCTCGGGAACAACTAATGCAGCGCCAGCAGGAGTTGTCGGAAATGCGGGCAAAGCGCGAGCAGGCTTCGCAGGCGTACGAACTGACTGCGCGGGAATTGGCTGTTACCAAGCCCCTGATCAACTCCGGTGCCGTGTCCGAAGTCGAGTTGTTGCGCCTGGAACGTGACACATCCCGGTTCCGGGGCGAGCGCGACATGGCGGCGGCGCAGATTTTGCGGTCGCAAGCGGCGATGTCGGAGGCTTCACGCAAGATTGAAGAAGTTGAACTGAATGCACGCAACGAAGTGCGCAAGGAATTGGCTGATACCATGGCGAAACTCAATGCCTTCACCGAAGGCGGGGTGGCTCTTGCGGACAAGGTGAAGCACGCCTCGGTCCGCTCGCCGGTCAAGGGGACGGTCAAGCGACTTCTTGTGAACACCGTGGGTGGCGTCGTGCAGCCGGGTAGAGATTTGGTAGAGGTAGTTCCGCTTGAAGACGCCTTGATTCTGGAGGCCAAGGTAGCCCCGAAAGACATCGCATTCTTGAGTCCGGGTCAGCCGGCGGTGGTCAAGTTCACCGCCTATGACTTTTCCACTTATGGTGGTTTGGAGGCGAGGCTTGAAAACATCGGTGCGGACTCGATCACTGATGAGCGCGGCAATACCTTCTTCCTCGTCAAGGTGCGTACGGTCAAATCCTCTCTTGGTGCCGGTTTGCCGATCATTCCAGGCATGGTGGCCGAGGTTGATATCATTACCGGACAGAAGAGCATTCTTTCCTACTTGCTGAAGCCGGTACTCAGAGCCAAGCAGAACGCGTTGACCGAGCGTTGAGCGCAGTGTTGTCTCAGCCGCTTCGATCCATTCAACATCTGTTCGTCTCCTCATCGGGAGATGCGCTGCCTCGCTGGTTGCAGGCATTTCCGGCGGCGAGGGTCGCACGAGCGGGTTCTGTGATCAAGCGCCCGTCGGCCAAGGCCTTGGTATGGCTGCGCCTTGATGACAAACGTCCGGCAGTTGATCAGTTGGCGGCGCTGCGGGAGGCGGTCGGAGCTGTCTCCGTTATTGTCCTTTCAGATCAGCCCGATAACGAAGAAGCCTTGGCGCTCTTTTCTGCCGGCGTTCGCGGCTACTGCAACGCTCATGCCACAGCGGCGAACCTGCGTCAGGTCGCAAACGTCGTGCAGGCCGGCGGGCTCTGGATTGGCGAGGCGTTGATGCAGAGATTGCTGGTATCGACCCGGGCCGCCATGTCGCGGATGCCGGTTGCCGCGCCGGCGATGGATGAGGGTTCCGGTACCGCTGCAGACCGTCTGTCGGGGCTTACCAGGCGCGAAGTGGAGGTTGCTCGGGCGGTTGCCGGGGGGGCCAGCAACAAGGAAATCGCCCGCCAGATGGCCATTACGGAACGTACTGTTAAAGCCCACGTTGGCGCTGTTTTTCAGAAACTGAGAGTCCGTGACCGCCTGCATCTTGCTCTGATCGTCAACGGCCAGCGGCCGGTCTGACCCCATCCCGATACTGTCCTTTGGTCCAATAGCGGTAGCTGCTGCCGGCGGGTAGAGTCGCGAGCATTCCATAGTCTCGTCCGGAGCAAGCATCATGGCTGAAACAGGCAACGTCATTGGCAAGGTCGCATCGGTTCAAGGGCAGGCGTTCGCGAAAGGACCGGACGGAGCCATGCACCAGATCAAGGTGGGCGATTTGGTGTTTGAAGGCGAGGTGATTCAGACTGCTGCCGGCGGCCATGTCGAACTCGCCTTTAGGGATGGGAGCGCCTATTTTGTCCGTGACAAGGAAACAGTCACTTTGGACGGAATGTTTTTTGGCAGCCGCGCCGCTGAAACAGGCAATGTTATCGGCAAGGTCATTCTGGTAGAAGGATCGGTGGTTGCGAAAGGTCAGGACGGAACCATGCGCCGGCTCAAACTGGGTGATCCGGTATTTGAAGGCGAGGTGATCGTAACGCCTGCGAATGGCCGCGTCGAACTGGCGTTTACTGATGGCACAGCCTATTTTCTTCGTGACAAGGAAACCGTCACTCTGGATGGCATGGTCTTCGGTGGTCGGACGGTAGACGCCAGAGATGGCGCACTAATGCCGGGAAGAGGTGGCGAACTGGATGACATTGCCCGTGCGATTGAAGAAGGCAGCAGCCTCGACAGGCTGCTGGAAGAAACAGCTGCTGGGCGTTCCTCAATTCTCGGAAAAGCGGATGATGGCCATTCGTTTGTGCAACTGCTGCGTATTGCCGAGGCCATTGATCCGTTGGGGTATGCGTTTGGATCCGGGGATGGAGCGCGACAGGACGATGTAGTTGGCGGAGAAACAGAACGAAATGCAGAGCAAGACACAGGGAATGAACCACTAGCTCAGACACACCCGGTGCTGTTATCCGACGCTAGTACCGCGGTCAATGCCGTGGCCGAAGGCGCCGCAGTAGGCACGACCGTGGGTATCACGGCTTTGGGCCAGGATGCGGATGCGGTTACCTCGGTGACGTACAGCTTGACCAATGACGCGGGTGGCCGCTTTGCGATCAACGCAACGACAGGGGTGGTGACGGTGGCGGGCGCGCTGGATTACGAGAGCGCGGCCGGCTATGTCATTACGGTGAAGGCAACCTCGAGCGACGGTAGTTCCAATACCGCGGACTTCACTATTGCGGTGACCAACCTCGACGAAGTGGCGCCGACCATCAGCTCGGGCACGGTGGCCACGGCCATCGCCGAGAACAGCGGGGCGGGCCAGGCGATCTACACGGCGGTGGCCGACGACAGCCTGGACGTCAGCGCCGGGGTCAGCTTCAGCCTG